>CAKSJP010000048.1 GCA_934463425.1 uncultured Ruminococcus sp. | reverse complement strand
GAACTGGCAGATTATATCCGCTTGGGTGGCTTCCCTGCAACACACCTGCGAGAGTATTCACAGGATGAGGTTTATACCATTGAAACTAATCCAAATGAGGTTAGTCTCTTTATACTTATTGCCTTTTGTATCCATCCATTGTGGGCGAGTCTTGCATATCTATCTCCGCAATACGCTATGTTAAATGCCGCCCATCTTGGTACATCAAGCTTCATAAGGTTCTTTGCTCTGTTTTGTGGTGTTTTCCAATGTTTCCAAATGCACATACGAAGTCTGTATTTCATTTCAGTACATCCGATGCAGAAACAGTAGAAACCTGATATACACCTTCCTCCAGATGCTTACGCAAAAACACATAATATGCCGCTTTATCTCAAATACTCCGTAAAGAATGCGTTGAACTTTTCAAACGGAATGATGTCCATCTGATCGTAAAGGTCAGTGTGGTTTGCACCGGGGATAATGAGCAATTCCTTGTTATCGCCGGTCAGCTTGCTGTACGCCGTCTCACTGAAATAGCGGGAGTGCGCTTTCTCTCCGTGCACCAGCAGTACGGCAGAGCGGATCTCGCTGCTGTATTGCAGGATTGGCATATTCAGGAACGATAGCGAAGATGTCACATTCCAGCCGCCGTTGGAGTTCAGGCTGCGGGGGTGATAGCCTCGGGGCGTCTTATAGTAGGCGTAATAGTCCTTTACAAACTGCGGTGCGTCCTCCGGCAGCGGATCAACTACGCCACCCGCCAGCGCATAGCTGCCGTTTATGATAAACAGGGACTTTTTCCGAACATGGAACGGGTGTCCGGCATCCGCAAATTCGGTGACACGGAGATTGAAGCACTCCGGGTCATTGAATGTCTGAAAAAGGCTGGCATGGAGATCAAGGACATCCGGCAATTCATGGATTGGTGTGTAGAAGGGTCGTCCACCTACCCGCAACGCAAGGCACTGTTTGAGGAGCAACGGTCGCACATGGAGGCAGAGCTTGAGCAGATGAACCGGACGCTGGATATGCTCAAATTCAAATGCTGGTACTATGAGCAGGCAATCAAAGACGGCAGTGAGGACAGACTAAAGTCACTGATTCCTGACCGCTTGCCGGAAGAAATCCGAAAAGCATATGAAAATGCGCATAGCTAACCTTTCCGTACTCCGTATCGTCTGATTTTGTCGAAAAATGTAATAAAAAATTCCCAATTCTTATTTGCTGATTACAATTTCTTTATCGGATGTCTGATAACCGGTTTTCCATCTCTGTCTAAAAGCGGTGTCAATCCCCCTGAATATCCTGCTGCATGATAAAGATAATTTACACCAGTTTCCTTATCTACCCAGATTTCTGTTACATTCATGGTTCCCTGTGAATATGTTTTTTCAAATCTTTCATTCTTTGCCATTGTTTTCTCCTTCTCTGTTCTGAATTGCCATGTATATCATCTTTTCAAATGATTCGCTGAAATGCTCATCATCTTCTGGTGTCCGTTTCTTCGGTCCTTTTATATGATTCTTTCCGGATGACCTCTGGGCTTTCTTATTCAGATGCCGTTCCATAAGCATCCGGTCTATATTGTCATTTGTGTACCATTTTCCTGAC
>CAKSJP010000047.1 GCA_934463425.1 uncultured Ruminococcus sp. | reverse complement strand
GGTTACCGGTATATTTTCCGAATTGATCCGGTTATATTAGCAAACCCGAAAACCTGGATTTTTGCTCTCGGACAGGCCTTTTTTTCTTTATCTGTCGCTGGAAATGGTACGCTGATCTATGGCTCTTACCTCTCTGACAAGGAGGATATTCCGGCGGCTGCCGGACGTGTTGCCCTGTTTGATACCATTGCAGCTCTTCTTGCAGCCATTGTTATCATTCCGGCTATGGCAACCATCGGTGCACAGCTTGACCAGGGTGGACCCGGACTGATGTTCATCTATCTGCCGGCTTTGTTTAAATCTATGCCCTGTGGTCATCTGATTGCCATGATCTTCTTTGTGGCTGTCTTTTCCGCCGGGCTGTCCTCACTCATTAACTTGTATGAAGCGCCCATTGCAACCATCCAGGAAAAGCTTCACCTTGGAAGAAAGACTTCCTGTACTCTGATTGCTGTATTTTCACTGATTGTTTCCATCTGCATTCAGGGCATCGTATCCGACTGGATGGATGTGCTGTCCATCTATATCTGCCCGCTGGGTGCAGGACTTGCCGGAATCATGTTCTTCTGGATCTGTGGCAAATCATATGTGAATGTGCAGGTAAATAAAGGTAGGAACAAACCCTTTACCGATCTGTTTCTTCCTGTCTGCAAATATATTTACTGTCCGCTATGTGTACTTGTACTGATACTGGGAATTTTACTTGGAGGAATTGGTTGATCCTATGAGTCGCACAAATGATCTGGGACGGGATGAAATTTCCCGTCTGGTAATACGGCTGGCTATCCCCACAATGCTGGCGCAGCTGGTAAATGTCTTATATTCCATTGTAGACCGCATGTATATCGGTACCGGTGTTGGCGATCTGGCACTGGCCGGTGTCGGCATCTGTGCGCCGATTGTCACTCTTCTGGCATCCTTTGGCTCCATGGTCGGTCAGGGCGGCGCCCCCATCATGGCTATGAAAATGGGAAGCGGCAATGAAAAAGAAGCCCGCCAGGTACTGAACAACGGATTTTTCATGCTGCTGGTTCTGTCCGCTGTACTGACCAGCTTATTCCTACTCAGCAAAAATACACTGCTCATGTGGTTTGGCGCCAGTGATGCGACTTTTTCTTACGCAAATACCTATGTGACGATTTATACGGCCGGAACCTTTTTCGCACTGATCTCCGGCGGCATGAACAGCTTTCTCATTGCTCAGGGCTTTTCCGGCCTTGGCATGGCGACAGTCGTCATCGGAGCAATCCTGAATATCCTTCTGGATCCGCTTTTCATCTTTGTCTTCCATATGGGTGTTGCCGGAGCTGCCATTGCGACGGTCATTTCCCAGATCGTCTCCTGTCTCTTTGTACTTGGCTGCCTGTTCAGCAAACGGATGCCAGTACGACTTGGCTGGGGCGATTTTCATGTAAGCGTCATGAAACGAATTGTCACCTTTGGTTTCTCCCCGTTCCTGATTCTTGCCAGTGACAGCATTCTGCTCATTGTGCTGAACACCGTGCTGCAGCGTTACGGCGGTCCGGGTGAGGGTGATACGCTGGTCACCTGTGCAACCATTGTACAGAGTTATCTTCTGCTCATCACCATGCCCATGGGCGGTATTACTCTCGGCAGCCAGCCGGTGGTCAGCTTTAACTATGGAAAAGGTGATGCAGAGAGAATCAAAAAAGCGATTCTGTGCATCACCGGA
>CAKSJP010000046.1 GCA_934463425.1 uncultured Ruminococcus sp. | reverse complement strand
ATGATGTTGGGGTCAAATAAAGTTTTTTATTCGTCTCGTAATTGATAGTACCTTGAAAATTTCACACAATTTCAAATTTTTTCCATTGGCTGCCACCATTTTATCCTTTGATGAAGAAATATGAGGGCTTTTTTGCCTGAATCAGACCGCTAAAACCGGATTTGGGGCATAATGTCCCCTTTCCTTACGAAAAGTAATCAGTTTACGGACATTCAATGCGGCTATTTTACACCCGAAGAAAAAACGGCTTGGAATGCAGCACCTGACCGGCATCCGGTCTGTACGGTAAATGCGCCTCAGTATGGAAGGAACTGTTTCCACTCCGTTGCGTATCCTTGAAAGCTGTCTGTATTCCTCTGTTTTCATTTCACGTTTAGCCTGTGCACGGAACCGCCCTTTTGCGGATATGGTTACGGAACATACCTTTGCATGTACCTTTACACGGCACTCGTCCCTGTGTGGACAGTTTAAACACTGCTCCCTTTCGAATGAAGCATAAATATGTCCGTTTCCATTGACGGAACAGCTGCTACTTTTTGGAGTATAACCTGCAGGGCACTCCAGAACACGGTTTCCCGCATCATTCAGCCGGAAGTCCGCATAAATATCCGGCACGTCAATACCGGGAATGGACGTTGTGACCAGCCGGACATTCTGCTTTTCTGCCAGCCGCTGGTTATCTTCTCCAAAATAGGCTCCATCGGCGACAAGTGTGGAAAACTCTTCACTATGACCATTTCTCTCAAGACTGTCCTTGAGAAAACGGCTGTCGGAATAAGTGTTTTTCTCAAACTGGTAATCAGTAATCACCGAACCGTTTCCGCCTACCGCTTCATCCACATTTGCCACATACCCGCGGTATTCCTTTCCTGCTTTTTTGCGGAATGTTGCGTCCGGGTCGGATGGATTCTGCATCATGGATGAGCACATTCCGCTTTCCGTTTTTTCTTTGAGGCGGCGCACTGCATCCTCAACAACGGTCTGCTCGGAAAGGCATCTCACCAAAAGCTGGTATTCCGTAACGTCGTCGAAATCCTGCCCGCACATATCCAGCAGTTTATCGGCATCTTTCAGGATATCAGCCAGACGGTCATCTGTTTTGCTGCTGTCACTATAATAGAAAGTCCGGTTGAAATCGTTTGAATCATAGTAATGCTCCATTCCTGCAAGCAGGGTATCACGTCCATTTTTGTGAAGGAATACCACAAACCTGGAAATGCAGGCATAAAGCAGTTCGGCACGGCTCAGCTTTTTTATGTTTGCTTCAATCATCATGGAATCCATGCGCCGTATCCTTGGGCTGACCTTCATCATTTTTGCAATCTTGCTTCCAAGGTCTGTAACACAGTCATGAAGAAGGTCAACATTATGCGCTGCTTCATAATCATAGCAGCGCCTGCGGAAGCGGGAAAGGGATTTGTCACTCAAGGGCTGCTCTTCATAACTGGTTGTATGAAGGGCATACTGATAGCGGATGTCAAGCATCAGGCTTTCCACGATATCATCATCGGAAACCTGAAACAATTCCTTTATAATGAGTGCACCGACACAGATGTTTACCGGTGTATTGAATTTGGACTGGCTCCGTGTGGAGTACAGCACACGAAACCGCTCTTCATCGATTGCCGGGAAGATGTCATCAGCAAATATTTTCGCCCATGAATTATCAAGAGCTTTCTGTTCTCTTTCAGTCAGTCCTGAAGCACTGTCAATAAATGATATCTGTTGTGATGAATTTGTACGAAATGCCATGTTTTAACCACCTTTCTGATAAGCCAATTATATCAGAAAAGCGCGCGTTTTTATAGTTGTGTGTGAAATTTTCAAGGTACTATCAGGTGAGATTCTTATTTGACCCCAACATCAT
>CAKSJP010000045.1 GCA_934463425.1 uncultured Ruminococcus sp. | reverse complement strand
TTGTGAATGACAACACCTGCCACGCCGCCGGCTCCGATAATTAACGCTTTTCCCATGTTCATATACCTCCAAAAATTCAAAATCAGCTATGATGGATTAGTAGCAATCCCAGTTGTAAATAACATCGCTGAAATCGCAGCTTTTTAGTTTTTCCCGATTGATGAAGAAGTTGCCAATGCCGCAGTCACCCCACAACACTCTGTCCTTGCTGTCATGGCAATCACTGTCCAACTGGAACAGCAGCATATCGTGAAAGTCACCTTCTCCACGAGGATCCCATTGCGTAAACCCAGGGTAACCGCCGATCTTGTGACCGCCGCCCCAGTCTTTCCCATTTTCGTCCATAAAGTCATCGATATTTTCCAACAGGTTTTCTGCCTCCTCGGGATAATTCTGCCGCACCAATTTTTTGATGTAGTTTTCAAACAGATAGTCACCGGAAGAAATGGTATCCATACCTGTCGAGAATGCCAGCCCATAGCAGCCCCTTACCGGGAAATAATCCTCCTCATCAGAAGACGAATTCTGCACTTTTTCGCGGACTTCTTTCTCAGTGACCGTTCTGTCCGGTTCTTCGAAATAGAGCACCCGAAAGGTGTCCTGCAAGGTATTGTCATCAAAATTCAGTCCGCTGACATCGTCGTTCAGAATCCAGAATTGCAGCAGTCCCTGATGGGGGAAATTTTCTAGTGTGATTTCTCCGCAGTTGATCTGCGCCAGCAGCCGCAGTTGTGTACCCTCACTGTCCTCCGGGATTTTTGCATCATGGGGGACATAGCCGACACCCCCGACCTTACTGTCGAACAGACCGGGCTTGGTGTCCGTCAGTTTCATCTTCATGCAGGGGATCGCCGTCTTTTGCAGAATCTTATCACGGATTTCTTTTACCGCATTCGCGGCAGAATCTGTTTTTTCACATGTTTCGACTTTCTCCGGCACACTGTCTCTTCGCTTAAATATGTCCAATAGTCCCATCTTTGCTCCTTATCTTCTGTTACGCTCGGATTCCCGCAGAGCATCGCGAACATTGTTTGGAATGGCAAAGCAGCCTTGATGCAGAATTGTGTTGTAATATCTGGTTTTGATACCCAGACTATTCCACCAATCCGCTTGCAAATCCAATCGTGGGTCATACTTCTTCGAAGCAAAACCAAAGAGCCAATGCCCGGAAGGGTAGGTGGGAATATGTGCCTGATACACCAGCGCAATGGGAAAGAAGTTTTTGATACGGCTGTGGGCACGCTTCATGGCATTGGAATAGGACGTGTAGAACGTGCTCTCATGCTGGTTGACCAGTATGCCATCCCCGGTCAATGCCTTGTAGCAGTTGCCATAGAACTCCTTGGTAAACAGCCCCTCGCCAACGCCGAACGGATCGGTGGAATCCACAATAATCAGATCATATTCGTTTTCCACACGGCGGACAAACCGCAGTCCATCCTGATAGTAAATGTTGACTCTCGGATCGTCCAGACTGCATGCCGTAAACGGCAGATACTCCTTTGCCAGATGCACTACCAGTTCATCGATCTCCACCATGTCGATCTGCTCAATGGAGGGGTAGCGGCAGAGTTCCCGTACCGTACCGCCGTCGCCGGCACCGATCACCAGAACCTTTTTGATGTTCGGATTGGTCGCCATGGGAATGTGGGTAATCATTTCGTGGTAAATGTACTCGTCTTTTTCGGTTACCATCAGCAGACCGTCCAGCGTCATAATGCGTCCGAATTCCACAGAATCAAACACGTCGATTCGCTGAAATTCGCTCTGCACACTGGCAAGCTGCCTGTCAATGCGAATGGAGAGCCGGACGTTATCCGTGTGATTTTCGGTATACCAGATGTCCATATCAAAACTCCTTTCACTTTGCCTTAGGATTCCTTGACCAGTTTTCCTGTCATATGCTCCGGTGTCAGTGCAAGGCACAGCACCTTTGGACGGGAATGCTGCAATTCATGTTCCAGATACGCCTTGTCATCCGTAAACTTCTGGCAGAGGTGCGTGCAGATTTCCAGTTCCTTTTCTGCATCTGTCACCGGCTGAATCCTGCCAAACACCACAACGCTTTTGATATGCAGCGGCCACTGTTCGTCCTCCCGATAGCCCTCGTCATGGACACAGTAGGAAACCTTGTCGCACTTCGAAATGGCATCGATCTTGTGCCCTGCTTTTGCGCCGTGGAAATACAGCCTGCCGTCTGCTTCGCAGTACCAGTGGTTCATGGGAATGCCGTAGGGATACCCGTCGTCGCCCAGCATGGACAAGATGCCTCTCGGCTCGTTTTTCAGAATTGCAATGCAGTCCTCGTCAGAAAGCTGCTGCTTCCATCTTCGCATCGGTCGAAACATGTTTATGCCTCCTTTGATTTGTAAACTTCCTTTTCGTCAAGCGCTTTTTCGCAGCATACTTCGTGTATTGCAGTGCCTGTTCTTTTGTCATGTTGATTCTCCTTTGCAAACTGGAAGTTGTGTTTCTGATTATTCAGAATCCACCGTAATGTTTTAAGGTTTCTGCTGCAATTTCAGAACCGAC
>CAKSJP010000044.1 GCA_934463425.1 uncultured Ruminococcus sp. | reverse complement strand
AATGCCACCAGAATCAGCGGCAGTCCGCTCTTCTCCAGTGCCGGGCCAATGATATCGCCCATGCCTGCGTTTTGCAGAACCCAGCGGATAATGCCGCCGCCGGTGATGACCAGCAGGATCATACCAGTTGGTTTCAGCGCACGATCTAAGATTTTTTTCAGATCATCGCCGCTGTATCCCTGCTTTTTTCCCAAGAAGAACATGGCAGACAATGTGGCAATGATCAGGGCAACAAACGGCGTTCCCAGGAATTCAAATACGGATTTTACGGCATTCGGCAGAGAGAGATAGTCCGTCACCGTGTTTAGCAGGATCAGTACTAGCGGAATCAAAATGATTCCCAGAACCGTTCCGAACGGCGGCAGTTTCTTTCCTTCTCCAGTGTCTGCAATCTCACGCAGATTGGACGGCAGCTCTGCATAAATATGCTTTCCGCAGAATTTGCCCCAGAGCACACCGGCACAAATCACAGCGATGATTCCAACCGGAACGCCCACTGCGATCATCACGCCAAGATTTACGCCAAGCATATTTGCAACCAGTACCGAACCGGCAGACGGCGGAATGAAAGCAAATCCGGTCGCCAGTCCTGCCAGCAGCGGGAGTACATAGGTCAGAGTGGACTTTTTTGTCTTTTTTGCCAGACCAAATGCCAGCGGAATCAGGATGACCACGCCTGCCTCAAAAAATACGGTAGTGCCAACGACCAGACCGGTGATTCCAAGCGCCCATCCGGCTTTCTTTTCGCCAAACTTTTCGATCATCGTCTGTGCAACTTTCTGCGCACCGCCGGATACTTCCAGAATCCCGCCGAACATGGAGCCAAGTCCGATCAGCAGAACAATGCCCTGCAGCGTATTTCCTGCGCCATATTCCACGGTGTCCATCAGTGTTGTTACCGGCATTCCGGAACCCAGACCAATTGCCAGCGCAGAAATCAGCAGGCTTAAAACCGGATGCAGTTTGCATTTTAAGATCAGGATCAAGAGAATGGCAATTCCGGCAACAGCGGAAATGATCAGCCGAACCGGCTCTGCGGCAAAAACTGCTTCTGTCATATGCTCACCCCACTTTTATTTTTCCGGAGAAATGATGTACTTTCCGTTTGCCCGCAGTTCCGGCTTCGCCAGAATATCTGCCAGATTGTCCAGACTTTCTACCGCATAGACCATGCTGGAAACGTCCAGTCTGCCGGAGTCGATCAGCTCCAGTGCACGCTTCTGGGTATACGGATTGATGTAAGATGCCTTCAGTTCGATTTCCTTCTGGAACACCTCGAATGGCTTCAGCGAAATGGTATCGTCCGGCTTGGTCAGTCCGAACATCATGACGGTACCCTTGTTTCCCACAATGTCGATTGCCTGTTCAATGGTGGAAGTTCTGCCTACGCATTCGATCACGGTGTTGACCCATGTCATGCCGGCAGAGGCAAGAGCTGCCTTGACATCATCGTGGATCGGGTCAATGCAGATATCTGCCCCCAGCTTCTTGGCAACTTCCCGCTTTGCAGCAACCGGTTCCAGAAGCGCAGTTCTTGCTGCGCCGGCGAGCCGTGCCAGCTGGAGCATCAGCAGACCGATCATGCCGCCGCCGATGATGACCACACTGCTGCCCGGATGAATGTTGCACATATCCATACCGTGCAGACAGCAGGCAACCGGTTCGGTCATTGCTCCCTGTTCAAAGGTGGTGTGGTCGCCCAGCTTGTAGACCTGACGCTGGTTTACGCTGCAATACTCTGCAAAGCCGCCGTTGACCGTTGTTCCGTAGCCGATCATATCTGTGCAGTAGTGTGCAATGCCGTTCCGGCAGAAGTCGCACTTGCCGCAATAGCAGTTCGGGTCGATGCAGACACGGTCGCCTACCTTTACATTGGTTACCGCAGCACCAACCTCTGCAACTACACCGGAAAACTCGTGTCCCAGAATGGTCGGCGGTGTCACTTCTGCTGCACCCTTGTCGCCCTCATAAATGTGCACATCTGTGCCGCAGATACCGCATGCCTTTACCTGAATCAGAACATCTTCTGCTCCGACCTGCGGCATCGGGGATTCTTCGACTCTCATGTCATGTTTGCCATAAAAAACTGCACTTTTCATTTGAAATACCTCCATCAGATTGGTTTTGTTTGATACTTGTGCGTAACAGCTGATTACAAGTATATTTTAGCAGACGGAGAACGAAAAAGCAAGTGGTAAAATCACCAACTTTTTACAAGTTCGTTTGTACAAGTTGCACCAATTTTTGAATTGTGTTGCAAAAAGTGAGAAGTTGTGTTATACTATCTCATAGAATTACTTTTCATCAAGACAAATCGAAAAGAGGTACACTATATATGCCAAATTCCGGAATGACGACCATTGAGGTCAAGCGAATCAACCGCAGCAAGGTCTATCAGATGATCTATGAGAAACGTGTAATCTCCAAACAGGAGCTGGCACAGGAACTGCACATGGGACTGACAACCGTGACACAGAATCTGAAAGCCTTAGTGGAAGACGGCTGGATTCACCGCACGGGTTATTATGAATCCACCGGCGGCAGAAAAGCACAGGCAATTGAAATTATTCCCAATGCACGGACTGCCATTGGTGCTTTTATTTTGAAGCGTTCCATTTTGCTGGCTGCTGTGGATCTATATGGGAATGTCATTGCAAAAAAAACGGTAGCAGAAACATTTTCTGCTACCGAGTCATACTATCAGTTTTTAGGAAAGGAGATCATGCGGTTCGCCAATCATGCAGAATCCAATCCGGATAAGATCTCCGGCGTTGGAATTGCCATTCAGGGGATTCTCTCTCCGGACCGCAGCAAGATTCAATACGGAAAATTATTACAGCATACCGGACTGGACATTGCCGATCTGACGCGCTATATCCCATATCCTTGTTTTATGGAACACGATTCTAAAGCAGCTGCTCTGGCGGAGATCTGGGATCAGCCGCAACTGCCGGATGCAGTTGTCTTTCTGCTCAACCGAAATCTGGGCAGTGCACTGGTCATTCACGGGGAAGTGCATCAGGGAAAGTCCATGCATAGCGGAACCATTGAACATATGTGCATTGTTCCGGACGGAAAGCCCTGCTATTGCGGCGGGAGGGGCTGTCTGGAAACCTATTGCTCTGCCGAGAGCCTGCAAGATCAGATACAAGACCGTTCCTTTGAGGCGTTTTTTGCGTCTGTACGGGAAAACGAACCGCAAAGCAAGGCAATCTGGGAGGAGTATCTCTCTAATCTGGCTGCGGCGATCCGGAATGTCAACACAGTCATGGACAGTGATGTGATCCTCAGCGGCTTTCTTGTGCCGTATTTGACAGAAGCAGATCTGGAATTTCTGCGGCAAAAAGTTACTGAACTGCCATTCTTTGCAGAACGAAACATCACCATTTTGCGTGGAAAACACGGAGAGTTTGCTCCTGCGATCGG
>CAKSJP010000043.1 GCA_934463425.1 uncultured Ruminococcus sp. | reverse complement strand
TCCATTCCTTCTTGCCGTGACCAGCTTTTCTATTTTATCACATTCTGTCGATTTTGTCAAGTAAACAATTTATGAACCCAAGTTCATCCATCATTTTCTTTCCCTTTTCCTCAACAGTTTGTCCAAAACAGTTAGCCTATTCATTCTACCACACTTTCACCGCTTTGTCAAGTGAACTTTTCTTGAACAAGTTCCGCTCCCCACTGTCGATCTCCCAATCCGTTCTTCCGCTTCCCTTTATTCCTCTTTTTCACTCGACTCCCGCTCCCGTGCGACAGCTTTATTATTATATCATGCTCTTCTCTCTTTGTCAAGTAAAATTGATGTAAAATATTTCTGTTGAATGTTGTTCATTTTGCCCTATTCGTCGTAATCATCATACCAGTCTGCATCATAATCTTCATAATCTGCTCCTTCATACGCATCATCAATTTCATCTGTGTCGCTGTGATACTCCGGAAAAGAATGAGAATACCCGTTCTTATGCTCAGCTTCGCTGTCAGAATTCTCGTATGCACTGGTCTCTTTCTGACTCTCCTCATACACAGAATCCAAACTGTTTGTTTCCGGTGCTGTATCCCTGCAAAACTGCACAGCGAAGAGAATCAAAAAGAGTAATGCAACAATGACCCAAACGCGTCTATCCATCTGCTGCACCTCCTCGCTTTCAGAAATCGCCCTTATTATACCATATTTTTATCAATTTGTATAGGCCATTTCTTGATTTTTCCCTTTTTCGCAAAAACCGCCTGCGGAATCTAATTATTCCACAAGCGATTTTCCTGGTTTATACAACGTTTATTCCTTTTCAGACTGCTCCTCTGTTTCTTGTTCCGGCAGAATCTCTGCCTTGATCCGAGAGATCCAGTTTTCTTCCATAGTCAGCACTGTAAATCGAATATTTTCCCACTGCACCGACGGCTTTTCGTGCGCTTCCGGAATATATCCCAGCAAATCCACCACGAACCCGCTCATGGTGTCATATTCCATATCATCCGACAATGCATGGCCCAACAAAGGCAGCGTTTCCTCCGGATCAGCATGTCCATTTATCAGATACAGCGAATCCGTAATACGATGCACTTCGGCTTCTTCCTCATCGTACTCATCCTGAATATTTCCCACGATCTCTTCCAGTATATCCTCCATGCAGACAACGCCCGCCGTACCGCCGTACTCATCTACCACAATCGCCATCTGTGCCTTTTTCCGGGACATTTCTGACAACACATCATCGCACTTCGCCGTCTCCGGCACAAAGAGCGCCTCTCGCAGAAAGCGTTTCACCGCATAGCCGGATATATCCGGACATCCGATCAGCGCCAGCAGATCCTTTGCATTCAGCACACCAATAATATTGTCGATATTGTCCTGATACACCGGCATCCGGGAATATTTTTCCTCCCGCGCCAGCTGCACCACATCCGTTATGGCCATTTCAATATCGATCGCCACCAGTTCTTTCCGATGAGTCATAACATCCGATATGGGAATATCATCAAACTCAAAAATATTATTGATCATTTCCCGCTGCTGTTCTTCGATCACACCGTTTTCGTTGCCGGCGTTGACTAGATGCAAAATATCTTCCTCTGTAACATGTTCCTTTGCCGGACGCTTTCCGCCGGCGAGGCAGTCCACGCCCTCATAAATTCCATAGATCGGAAGCGTCAGCAGCGTCAGCAGCTTTACAAAGCTCAGAGATTTTTCCGCTACACGTTCCGCCTGCTTTCGGCCCAAGCCTCTGGCGCAGCCATCCAGCATCAGCGACAGCAGCAATACAGCCAGCGCCGGAACTGTCAGCACCGCCCACGGGTTCCAGTGACGCGCCATACCCTTTGCAAAAATCAACAGATATGCCGCAAGCGCCAGAAGTGCCGTAAACGAGATCACTTCTGCCACTGCAGTAATCCGCAGCCGGTTTTTGTGCTTCAAATAATACTGCATCTTCGGCTTTTCCTCTGCCAGAGCGCTCATTTGACCGCCAAGCTTCTGCACCGAAGCCATTGCCGCCGAAAACCACAGATGCAGTCCGCAGAGCACCGTTGCCGCCAGGATCAGTATCGTACTGACCGCCGAAGGGAATGAATCATAATCCATAAACTACTCCTATTTTTTGCAGATAACTGCATGATATAAAAAAACGCCGCCAGACCTTTTGCACTGGCAGCGTTCTGCTCTTACCGCGAATTTATCGTTCCTCACAGATCAGTTTGATCGCAGTGCGATCTTCACCATCGATCTGAATGTTCGCAAAGGCCGGAATGCAGATCAGATCTACACCAATGGGCGCGAGATAGCCGCGGGCAATCGCAATAGCCTTCACTGCCTGATTTGCAGCGCCAGCACCAACAGCCTGTACCTCAACCATCTTTTTTTCGCGAATTACGCCGGCAATTGCACCAGCAACAGAATTCGGAGAAGAATGCGATGATACTTTCAATACTTCCATGATAAAAGCCTCCCTTAGTACAGCTAATTGTGATATGTTGTATCCGCCAGTTCGCCGGGATAGAAAACGTGTGATCCCAGGGCAATTTTGCCGGAAATCCCGGTACACGATTTACACACCATCATTATACAACAAAGCCTGTAAAAATGCAAGTCCCTGCCGAAAAATTTGTGCATTATCGAACAATCAGACGCTCGATTTTCGTGCATTTACCACATTTTTCATCAAATGTGACGATTACACCGTTTAAAAAACAGGGATCGCCGCCCTCTGTAAAGCGCGTGGGGAAATGAAAACGGAATCGATCCAGCGCTGGCTGCACCGCCACGCCCAGGATTGAGATCTCCGGACCAGTCATGCCCACATCCGTGAGATAGCCTGTGTGCTCCGACAAAATCGTCTCGTCTGCCGTCTGCACATGGGTATGCGTGCCGACTACCGCCGTCACTCTTCCGGCAAGAAAATAGCCCATCGCTTTTTTCTCCGCCGTCGCTTCCGCGTGAAAATCCACCAGAATATTCGGCGTTTCGATTTCCTCCAGCAGCTGCTCCGCCACAGTAAACGGATTATCCAGCGGATCGAGGTATGCCGTCCCGGACAGGTTCAGCACCGCCACCTGGCACGGGCCAAAATCGATGGTGCACACGCCGTGTCCCACGCAGCCCTCCGGATAGTTTGCCGGGCGAAGCACAACCGGATTCTCATAGATCGACAGTGCCTCCCGGCGTTTGAAGCAGTGATTGCCAGTAGTGATAACATCCGCGCCGGCAGAAAAGATCTGCTCCATAGAATGCTTGGTGATGCCGTTTCCCTGGGCTGAATTTTCTCCATTGACAACCGTCATGTCGATGTGGTGTGTCCGCTTGATGCCCGGGAGACGCTCCTGCAAAAAGCGGCTGCCCGCCGCGCCGACCACGTCTCCAATGTGTAATAATTTCATTTGGTTTTCCCTTTCTAAGCGGAACAGGCTTTTCGTCCTGTCCCGGCGCTGTCATAGATTATAGCACGCATACTCCGGCATGTCAAGCAATTTTTGTCGAAGTGTTCTTACAAAAAAATAAAGCTCACAAGAGCGTTCCTTGTGAGCTTTACAATGGAAGAGATAATACAATGCAAATGGAGCGGATTACGAGGCTCGAACTCGCTACCTCCACCTTGGCAAGGTGGCGCTCTACCAGATGAGCTAAATCCGCATCCGGAACATGTTGCAGTAAACTGTTACTACAGCAAACCGATGACATATTCCATGGTGCCTCCGATCGGAATCGAACCAATGACACGGGGATTTTCAGTCCCCTGCTCTACCGACTGAGCTACAGAGGCAT
>CAKSJP010000042.1 GCA_934463425.1 uncultured Ruminococcus sp. | reverse complement strand
CACCGTAGGGGCGAACATCGTTCGCCCGAGACTCCTCAGTCAAGCCTACGGCTTGCCAGCTCCTCTGTAGAGGAGCCCAGAGAAAGCCTCCTCTCCTAGAGGAGGTGCCCGTCAGGGCGGAGGAGTCTCTCGTCCCCCTTGAAAAGGGGGATGCCCGATAGGGCAGGGGGATTCTGTAGGGGTCGATGCCCACATCGACCCGCCTTTTTACAAACCGAAAAAATCACTCACCGTAGGGGCGAACCCCATTCACCCGTTGATACCTTATTATTTTCATCAACACAATTTTCGTTACGCACAACATAAATCCCCCGGAGGGGGGAACAGGCGGCAGCTGCCGCCGTAAGACTGCCCTTTTTTCTCCGCTGGATTGGGGGGTAAGGCTCAGCGGTGAGCACACCGCCCTTAAAACAACTCCGCCTTGTGAGAAACGCTGTCCGCTTCGGTGATCTCACGGATCACACGGCAGGGATTCCCGGCAGCCAGAGAATGGGCCGGGATGTCCCGGGTCACCACACTGCCTGCGCCGATGACACAGCCTTCCCCGATGGTCACGCCGCCGCAGACGGTAACATTGCTGCCAAACCAGCAGTTGCTTCCCACGGTGATCGGCTTGCCGTATTCCTGGTCATAGTAAGAGCCGTCCGGACGCTGTTTCAGATTGCGCTCCTCCGGGAGATATGGATGCATAGGAGAGACAAACGAACAGTTCGGCCCGATGAAAACATTGTCCCCGAAGGTGACCGGACAAATGTCCAGGATCACAAGGTTGAAGTTGGCATAACACCGCTTGCCAAACCGAACATAGCAGCCGTAGTCGAACTGGAGCGGCCCTTGTAAAAATGTGTCCTCGCCGCAGTTCGGGAGCAGCTCCGCCAGGATCTCCCGGCGCTTTTCTGTCTCGGTCTCTAACGTGTCGTTGTACGCTTTGGAAAGCCGGTGCGCCAGCTGCCGCCGTGTTTCCAACTTTGCATCACTGGGATCATACAGCTTTCCCGCAAGCATTTTTTGCTCTTCTGTCATAATCAATGCACTCCTTTCTGATGGATAAGTCCATTATATCAAATCCAAAGAAAGATTTCCAGTACAATTTCCACTTGATTTGATACAATTTCTCTTTACCCTTTTCCAAAAGAAAACCCATCCCATCGTAGGGGCGAACCCCATTCGCCCGCAGCGTGCTCGCTGTGAGCCTTACCCCCCGATCTAACGGAGAGAAAAAGGCAGCGTCACGGCGGACAAGCCGCCTGTTCCCCCCTCCGGGGAATTATTGTTTTCCGGTACGCAATGATTTCACCATTCCGGAAAACCCATCGTAGGGGGCGATGCTCCCATCGCCCTGCCCCAAACAAAACCGGTAACTCACCACTCACCGTAGGGGCGAACACTGTTCGCCCGATGATACCTTTACACTTTCGGCAACACCGCCCTAGGGAAAACACTGTGAAACCATCCGGCGGAATCGCTCGTTTCCCTCGCTGTCCGCCTGGGCTTGCAAACGCCATCGTTGCCCTTTCCGGTACTTGCAACGCAGGCTTTTTTGCCTGTTGCCTGTGCAGACGGTCAATGCTATTCTTTGGCGTTTGCAGCGCAATTATTCCCTTCTTTTTTTCTTTGCTAAAAAGAAAAAAAGAAGCAAAAAAAGAAAAGCTCTCGCCTACCCTTGTTTCGCACGGCAATGCATCACACGAAAGGCAACGCTATTTTCGTTACGCACAACATAAATCCCCCGGAGGGGGGAACAGGCGGCTTGTCCGCCGTAACACTGCCCTTTTCTCTCCGCTTTATCGGGGGGTAAGGTTCAGCGGCGAGCACGCCGTCTTATCTCCAAAAATCGTATCCATAAAATACGATTCTGATAAAAACATGCATGATATAGATATCATTTCGCTTGCATTCGGTCTGATTTTGTGATATGATAGGAATGATAAGGCAATCCTCCGTAAAAACCCGGAATTGCCGGAAAAACGTACCCCACGGTACTGGAAAGGACAATGCGTTATGATAAACATTCCCAAGATGAAAGTCGGCATCGTTGCCGTCAGCCGTGACTGCTTCCCGGAGAGTCTCTCCGTTAACCGCCGGAAGGCACTGGTGGATGCCTATACCCAAAAGTACAGCGCCGAAGATATCTATGAGTGCCCGGTCTGTATCGTCGAGAGCGAGCTGCATATGATGCAGGCGCTGGAAGACCTGAAAAAAGCCGGATGTAACGCCCTCTGCGTTTACCTGGGCAACTTCGGCCCGGAGATCGCTGAGACCATGCTGGCAAAGCAGTTCGACGGCCCGAAGATGTTCTGCGCCGCTGCCGAAGAAAACACCGGCGTGCTCTCCTCCAGCCGCGGCGATGCCTACTGCGGTATGCTCAACGCCAGCTATAACCTGAAGCTGCGCGGCGTTCGCGCCTATATCCCGGAAAATCCGGTGGGAACAGCTGCGGAATGCGCCGACATGATCCACGATTTCCTGCCCGTCGCCCGGGCAGTCTATGGCCTGAATCACCTGAAGATCATCACCTTCGGCCCGCGCCCCACCAACTTCCTGGCATGTAATGCACCGATCCAGCAGCTGTACCATCTGGGCGTAGAGATCGAGGAAAACTCCGAACTGGATCTGTTTGAAGCATTCCATAAGCACGATAACGATCCCCGTATCCCCGAAGTTGCAGCGGATATGGCGGCAGAACTGGGCAGCGGCAATAAAAAGCCGGAGATCCTGCCGAAACTGGCACAGTACGAGCTGACGCTCCTGGACTGGATCGAAGCCCATAAGGGCAGCCGCGAGTTTGTCGCCATCGCCGGAAAGTGCTGGCCGGCATTCCAGACTCAGTTCGGCTTTGTTCCCTGCTATGTGAACAGCCGCCTTACCGGACGGGGCATCCCGGTTTCCTGCGAGGTGGATATCTACGGCGCACTGAGCGAGTTTATCGGCACCGTGGTCAGCGAGGACGCGGTGACGCTTCTGGATATCAACAACACCGTTCCGGCAGACCTGTACCAGAACGAGATCGCCGGAAAGTTCCCGTACCGCCTGAATGATACCTTCATGGGCTTCCACTGCGGCAATACCACCACCAAGAAGCTGGCATTCTGCGAGATGAAGTATCAGCTCATCATGGCGCGGAGTCTGCCGGAAGAGGTCACCCAGGGCACACTGGAGGGCGACATCCTGCCGGGCAACATCACCTTCTTCCGTCTCCAGTCCACCGCAGATGCCAAGCTGAACGCCTATGTGGCACAGGGCGAAGTCCTGCCGGCAGCGACACATTCCTTCGGCTCGATCGGCATCTTTGCCATTCCGGAAATGGCACGGTTCTACCGCCATGTTCTGGTGGAGCACCACTTCCCGCACCACGGCGCAGTGGCATTCGGTCACTACGGCAAGGCGATCTATGAGGTGTTCAAGTACCTGGGTGTAGATGTCAGCGAGATCGGCTATAACCAGCCCAAGGGTGTGCGCTACCCCACCGAGAATCCCTTTGCCTGACACATTTTCCTGCGCCTGAATGCATTTCAAATCAAAACAAAAGCGGAATGTTTCACATGAAACACTCCGCTTTTTTGCTGCCCGGTGCAGCCTTTACTTTGTGACTGCGTCCAGCATATCCAGGATCGCCGCCTTTGGCTGTGCGCCGATGGCATGGTTCACCAGCTTGCCGCCGGAGATCACCACCAGCGTGGGAATGCTGGACACCCCGAACGCCTGCGCCAGCTCCGCCTGTTCGTCCACATTCACCTTGCAGACAGAGACGTCGCTGCGTTCCCCGGCGATTTCTTCCACAATGGGCGAGACCATCTGGCACGGGCCGCACCAGTCCGCGTAAAAGTCAATGAGGACGGGCTTGTCCGCCTCCATGACCTGTGCCTTAAAATTGTCCTTTGTCAAATGAATCACTGCCATAATCATCATACCTCCTGTGCAGCGTCACGGCGGCAGCCGCCGCCTGTTTACAAACCGAAAAACCACTCACCGTAGGGGCGAACATCGTTCGCCCGAGACTCCTCAGTCAAGCCTACGGCTTGCCAGCTCCTCTGTAGAGGAGC
>CAKSJP010000041.1 GCA_934463425.1 uncultured Ruminococcus sp. | reverse complement strand
TTCACTGTAACCTGCGTTTACTGAATGCTCTCTACGATCGCTGTCATCTGCGCTGCCGTCACACCTGCATCCGCATATACTGCATAAGTATAACCGCCATTGTTCCATACTGCTACAAAAACGCTTGTGCCATCACCGCGAAGTTCTGTCTGGTGTCCACCGATTGCCACCTGATCCTTTTTCGCATAGTCAATATAGACACCGCTGATATCATCTGTGCCTGCCATCTTGCGCAGTGTGACCTGTGACTCACCCTTCTCATAAACGACCTGCTGCATCTTTCCGTCCATCACGCTGATGTATGACTGTTTGCAGCCATTGATCTGTTCGGGAACTTTGAATGTAAATCCAGCTGCCTTCTCTGCATCTGCCAGCGTCCCATATTCGACGAACGGATTCGGAATCTGTGTCTGATCACTGCCTTTCGTTGAAAAATTGATCTTCTGTCCATTGATACTTAAAACCGAAGCATCATTTCCCTCAATCACCCAGAACAGGGACATCGGTACATAGATGGTCTTTTTCACAACATATGGTGCGCTGCCGAGTGAAAACTGTCCGGTCGCGCCAGCTGCGCCTTTCATGCTGGTCGTCAGAGAATACGCATCTTTTCCGATCGTGAAGTCTGCGTGCATCTCTCCCGTGTCGAGGCGCACCTGATTGCCCTTTTTCGTGACTTTCATGCCAGTCGCCTTTGCCATCTTGCGCAGCGGCACCATCACAGGTATTTCTACGCCAGTGTCCTTGTCATCGACAACGACGGTATACTGTCCAACGGCATCGAGCTTTTTATTTGCCTTGGCTGCCAATGCAGTCGTTCCTGCAAATGTCGGGATTGTGAGTGTCGCTGCTAACAGCAGTGATAAAAGTACGGTAAATTTTTTGTTCATCATGGTTTTTTCTCCTTTTTGCTTTGTTTTGGGGTTATTTTTTATTACTTCTTTACCCTTTCACCTTATATACAGCCCAGCTTCGTGAAATGTTGCAAAAAAAGAAAAATTTTTTTATATTTTGGATTGCGCATCCTCCACAACTCCGTCAAGCTTCAATAACGGGGCATGACTTCAAACAACTTCTTAATTCTCTGCATCCCCAAAAGGCTGTTTACTTAGATTTTCTTCGCTATCGCAGATGGCTCCACTGTCTCAGCCGGCCAGGATTTTCTGAGCGCCGCATAGGAAACCAGAAAGTTGGCCAGCCAGCCTGCCGGCACGGCAAGCCAAACAAAATCAATGCCAAAACGCGGTGCACAGATCAACGCCACAGACAGGCGAATCGCAAGGTTTACCATGTTGGCAATGAGGAATGGCCGCATGATTCCGAGTCCGCGAAGAACGCCATCGGTCGCCATTTTAATTCCCATAAAAATAAAGAAGTAACCAAGCCATCTCATATAATCCCCGGACACCTGATAAGCCAGGGCGGTTCCGTCTTTTCCAAGGAACAGCGAGGAAATCTGCGTGTGCAGCGTTTCAATGACAAGGAAGGCAAGCGCCGCAAAACATACGTCCAACACCAATGCCGCATGATAACCTTTTTTAATACGCTGAGTTTTGTTTGCACCAAGGTTCTGGGAAACATATGGAGAAACTGCATTGCCGATGGACACAAAAATCAGGGAAAAAACATTCTCCACCCGCATGGTTGCCGCGTACCCGGCGAGTGCCTGTGTGCCGAAAGGATTTACCACCGCCTGTACGATCATCATACCGATAGACACGGTAGACTGCTGCAAAACTGACGGCACAGCAATCTGAAGCATGGAGCGCAGCTCCTGCCCGTCGAACCAGACAAAGGTACTCTTATACCGCCGCATCCGGTAAAAGAAAATCAAAAGTGAAAACACCGCCGAAATACCCTGTGCGATCAAAGTTGCAAGCGCCGCACCGAACACGCCAAGTCCCAGACCGGCTACCATCCAAAGATCCATCACAATATTCAGGATTGATGAAAAGATCAGCAGCCCCAACGGAATTTTTGATTCACCGATGGAAGTGAACATGGTAGAAAGGATATTGTACATGAACAAAAACGGAAAACCCACAAAATAGACCCGCAAGTACAGTACCGCTTCCTCCAGAATATCGGCAGGAGTCTGTAATCCGCTCATCATCGCATGCGAAAAGCAAAAGCCAAAGACACCAAGGATGATGCTCAGAATCAAAAAGCTGATCAGCGATGTAGACACAATGGTTTTCATTTTGCCATACTCCTTGGCACCGAAATAGCGGCTCACAAGCACACCCGCACCAACACCGGCTCCCAAAGCCACACAAATGAAAACATTCGTCAGGGCTGCACAGGCACCAACCGCTGCCAGCGCAGAGGAACCAACAAACTGACCAACGATAATGGAGTCAGCCATATTGTATACCTGCTGAAAAAAGCTGCCGAGAATCATCGGCATCGCAAAAACTGTCAGCGCTTTCAGCGGCGCATCGGTAATCAAATACTCATCTTTTGACATAATCATATTCCTCCACAACTTCCTGATTTTTATCCGAAAGCACGAGCATAGCAAGATACTTGAAATAAATTTGTTTGATATTTCCGTGAAGAAAATCCATCAAAAAACCTCCTCTGCACGCAAAAAATCCGGACAAGGGACAGACATCTCAGTCTGCGCCTTCTCCGGCTGTTGTTTCCACGAACAACTCGCCCTCCGAGCGAACGCATAGAATTATAGCATAGTGGGTGCGTTAATGTCAAACTTAAATCTTCAAACTCCCGCCAAACTGCAAAAGGTCGCGCGCAACCGCCGGTTGCTAATTTTTCAACCCCGCTTGGTGGACTTTTAGCGTCCCTTTTGGTAAACTGAACGCAGAAAATCTGCAAAGGAGAACCCTCATTTATGACACTTGGAAAGAACATCGTGCGTCTACGCACACAGAAAAACTGGTCGCAAGGCGATCTTGCCGACGCGCTGGAGATCTCGCGCCAGAGCGTATCCAAATGGGAGACCGACGTCTCTATCCCCGAGCTCGACAATCTCTTAAGACTCTCTGCGCTTTTTGGCGTGACGCTTGACGAGCTCGTGCGCGGCGAGGAATTGCCGAAGACGGAAACAGCCATGCCTGCGGCACAGACTGTACCCACGTCCTTTGCACCGCAGGTCACACCCGAGCGTGAAAAGCGCCGTACCATCACTGGAACCGTTTTACTGTGTACTGGTGCGGTCATTTTCTGTCTGCTGCTCGCCGGTGATCTGCTGACAGGGCTACTGTTCGCGTCACCATTCCTCATCTGCGGCATTATCTGCTTTGCTGTGAAGCGGCGTGTTGGCCTCTGCTGCGGCTGGGCAGTCTATCTCTGCATTGATCTCTACCTCCGTTTTGCGACCGGTCTTTCATGGACAACCATCTTTATGACGCACCTCTGGACGGCGCAGATGAACTATGCGCGCCTTTCCATCGCGTGGATACAGTTCATCGGAATGGTTCTGATGAGCCTCTGTACAGTGCGCTCCTACCGGACGCTCAAGGTGTCCGCAACGAAAAAAGAGGTTACATGGCTTATCGTCGGCTGGGTTGCCGCGCTCGTTGTGCTGCCGCTTTTGATGAGTTACGGTGTCATGCCGCTGCGGATCGACAATCTGTACAACTACAGCAATTTCTCCCCGTATTTCTTCATCAACGTTCTGTATAGCTATGTGCGTTTGGCGCTCATCAACGTTTTGCTCGTGCGTACACTTGCCGTCTGTCGCGTGAAGCGAGAGGAGAAGAAAGCGAATTGCAATGCGGCAGATACTTAGGCGAATATGACACATTGTCTGAATATGTTACTTTCTGATCACCGTATTGAAAGAAACATGAGGTTTGTCGAACTAAACGCAATAACCGAATACCAAGAAACAGACCGTGACTAGTCGCACTATGCGAAAAGTTGATGATCTTTTTTATAAGATACAATGAAAATCTGTAGGAGTTGCGGTTTGTAATCGCAAAACTTATTGATTTTTAATGTACTTGCGGTATCATGGAATTATGGAGGTGGTTTCTATGATAAACAGACCGCTCTATGTCGATAAGATTATGGCATATACCGACACACCTTTTGTAAAAGTGTTGACGGGTGTTCGCCGCTGCGGAAAATCCACAGTTCTTAAAATGATCATGGA
>CAKSJP010000040.1 GCA_934463425.1 uncultured Ruminococcus sp. | reverse complement strand
GCGTCTGATGAAACATCAGGCGCTTTTTTGATACCCAACTGACGAGAGGAGGACAAACCATGGACGAGGAAACTCAGACTCAGACCACGCCGCAGAATACCGAACCGACTGCACCGGACGCTGCGGCACAGGACGGCGCTGCGCCTGCTCCGGCGGCTGCCGATACACCGGACACTGCCGCAAAGCTGGAACAGCTCACGGCGCAGAACGCCACCCTACAGGCGGAGCTGGACCGGATGCGGCGGGAGCACCTGTCCCAGGAGGAACAGGCACGTCTTGCGCTGGACGAACGGGAGACGGCGCTCTCCCAGCGGGAGGCAACACTGCGGGATCGGGAGAACCAGCTCCACGCCATTTCGGCAATGGAGAACGCTGGTCTGTGCACGGGCGGCATCACCACGCAGGAGATGCTGCCCTTTGTCATGGGCGCAACTGCCGCCGACATCGACCGCAAGGTTCAGGCATTGCAGAGCCTGCTGGAGAAGCACGCCAGGACGCAGACCGACCACCTGTACCAGCGCCTCGGCGGACAGCCCCAGCAGCCCAGAGGAGATGCGCAGGAGGGCGGCGCTGCCGTGACGTTCGGGAAGATGCGTTCCCAGCAGCACGCAAGAGCAAAGGAAATCCGTGACACCTACACAGGAGGAAAACGCAAACACACCGATTTTTATGCTTTTCGCTCCAACGAACCTATCTCGGGGACGATTTCTGTTTTCGTATTCAAAAAAGCCGCAAATCCAGTTGCTTTTTCCGCAGGAAGATGATAAGGCAGCCAGCCTGAGATCTCAATTGACTTTTGCTGTGCTGCCTGCCTATATCCCCTCTACCGTACTTTTCACAAATGGCAGTGCTGCGCCGATCGCAGGGGCAATCTCTCCGTGTTTTCCAAGCAGAATGGTGATATTTCGTTCTGCAAAGAACGGCAGTCCGGTGACTTTTTGCCTCAAAAATTCCAGATCCGCTTCCGTCAAATACGGCACAAGAAAGCCGCTGAGGATCACATCACTGTCCATGACTGTATTGACATTCCGGATCGCCGCAGCCAGCTTGGAAAGATATTCCTCCCAGATCGCCTTGCTTTGCGGTTCATTTTCTCGTACAGACGCAAAAAACGCCTCAAAGGAACGGTCCTGTATCTGATCTTGCAGGCTCTCGGCAGAGCAATAGGTTTCCAGGCAGCCCTTTCCGCCGCAATAACAGGGCTTTCCGTCCGGAACAATGCACATATGTTCAATGGTTCCGCTGTGCATGGACTTTCCCTGATGCACTTCCCCGTGAATGACCAGTGCGCTGCCCAGATTTCGGTTGAGCAGAAAGACAACTGCATCTGGCAGCTGCGGCTGATCCCAGATCTCCGCCAGGGCAGCTGCTTTGGAATCGTGTTCCATAAAACAAGGATATGGGATATAGCGTGTCAGATCGGCAATGTCCAGTCCGGTATGCTGCAATAGCTTTCCGTATTGAATCTTGCTGCGGTCCGGAGAGAGAATCCCCTGAATGGCAATTCCAACGCCGGAGATCTTATCCGGATTGGATTCTGCATGATTGGCGAACCGCATGATTTCCTTTCCTAAAAACTGATAGTATGACTCGGTAGCAGAAAATGTTTCTGCTACTGTTTTTTTTGCAATGACATTCCCGTACAGATCCACAGCAGCCAGCAAAATGGAACGCTTCAAAACAAAAGCGCCTATGGCAGTTCGTGCATTGGGAACAATTTCAATTGCCTGTGCCTTTCTGCCGCCGGTGGATTCATAATAACCCGTGCGGTGAATCCAGCCGTCTTCCTCTAAAGCTTTCAGATTCTGTGTCACAGTCGTCAGTCCCATGTGCAGCTCCTGTGCCAGCTCCTGTTTGGAAATCACACGTTTCTCATAGATCATCTGATAGACCTTGCTGCGGTTGATCCGCTTGACCTCGATGGTCGTCATTCCGGAATTTGACATATATAGTGTACCTCTTTTCGATTTGTCTTGATGAAAAGTAATTCTATGAGATAGTATAACACAACTTCCCGTTTTTTGCAACATGATTCAAAAATTAGTGCAGTTTGCACAAACAAACTTGAAAAAAGTTGGTGGTTCTACCACTTGCATTTTGATTCTCTATCGGTTAAAATATACTTGTAATCAGCTGTTACACATAAGTATCAAACAAAACCAATCTGATGGAGGTATTTCAAATGAAAAGTGCAGTTTTTTATGGCAAACATGACATGAGAGTCGAAGAATCCCCGATGCCGCAGGTCGGAGCAGAAGATGTTCTGATTCAGGTAAAGGCATGCGGTATCTGCGGCACAGATGTGCACATTTATGAGGGCGACAAGGGTGCAGCAGAAGTGACACCGCCGACCATTCTGGGACACGAGTTTTCCGGTGTAGTTGCAGAGGTTGGTGCTGCGGTAACCAATGTAAAGGTAGGCGACCGTGTCTGCATCGACCCGAACTGCTATTGCGGCAAGTGCGACTTCTGCCGGAACGGCATTGCACACTACTGCACAGATATGATCGGCTACGGAACAACGGTCAACGGCGGCTTTGCAGAGTATTGCAGCGTAAACCAGCGTCAGGTCTACAAGCTGGGCGACCACACCACCTTTGAACAGGGAGCAATGACCGAACCGGTTGCCTGCTGTCTGCACGGTATGGATATGTGCAACATTCATCCGGGCAGCAGTGTGGTCATCATCGGCGGCGGCATGATCGGTCTGCTGATGCTCCAGCTGGCACGGCTCGCCGGCGCAGCAAGAACTGCGCTTCTGGAACCGGTTGCTGCAAAGCGGGAAGTTGCCAAGAAGCTGGGGGCAGATATCTGCATTGACCCGATCCACGATGATGTCAAGGCAGCTCTTGCCTCTGCCGGCATGACATGGGTCAACACCGTGATCGAATGCGTAGGCAGAACTTCCACCATTGAACAGGCAATCGACATTGTGGGAAACAAGGGTACCGTCATGATGTTCGGACTGACCAAGCCGGACGATACCATTTCGCTGAAGCCGTTCGAGGTGTTCCAGAAGGAGATTGAACTGAAGGCATCTTACATCAATCCGTACACCCAGAAGCGTGCACTGGAGCTGATCGACTCCGGCAGACTGGACGTTTCCAGCATGGTCTATGCAGTAGAAAGTCTGGATAATCTGGCAGATATTCTGGCGAAGCCGGAACTGCGGGCGAACGGAAAGTACATCATTTCTCCGGAAAAATAAAAGTGAGGTGAGCATATGACAGAAGCAGTTTTTGCCGCAGAGCCGGTTCGGCTGATCATTTCCGCCGTTGCCGGAATTGCCATTCTCCTGATCCTGATCTTAAAATGCAAACTCCATCCGGTTTTAAGCCTGCTGATTTCTGCGCTGGCAATTGGTCTGGGTTCCGGAATGCCGGTAACGACACTGATGGACACCGTGGAATATGGTGCAGGAAATACACTGCAGGGCATTGTCCTGCTGATCGGACTTGGCTCCATGTTCGGCGGAATTCTGGAAGTGTCCGGCGGTGCACAGAAAGTTGCACAGACGATGATCGGAAAGTTTGGCGAAAAGAAAGCCGGATGGGCACTTGGAATCACCGGTCTGGTCGTTGGCACTACCGTATTTTTTGAGGCAGGCGTGGTCATCCTGATTCCGCTGGCATTTGGTCTGGCAAAAAAGACAAAAAAGTCCACTCTGACCTATGTACTCCCGCTGCTGGCAGGACTGGCGACCGGATTTGCTTTCATTCCGCCGTCTGCCGGTTCGGTACTGGTTGCAAATATGCTTGGCGTAAATCTTGGCGTGATGATCGCAGTGGGCGTTCCGGTTGGAATCATCGCTGTGATTTGTGCCGGTGTGCTCTGGGGCAAATTCTGCGGAAAGCATATTTATGCAGAGCTGCCGTCCAACCTGCGGGAGATCGCAGACACCGGAGAAGAAAAGAAACTGCCGCCGTTCGGAACGGTTCTGGGAATCATTTTGATTCCGCTGGTGCTGATCCTGCTGAA
This sequence comes from uncultured Ruminococcus sp., assembly GCA_934463425.1. GTDB lineage: Bacteria > Bacillota > Clostridia > Oscillospirales > Ruminococcaceae > Ruminococcus_C. The sequence continues at coordinate 303 of CAKSJP010000040.1, read as the reverse complement.
CACGGTGACGGACTATCTCTCTTTGCCGGCTGCCGTAAAATCTGTATTTGAATTTCTGGGAACGCCGTTTGTTTCCCTGATCATTGCAACACTGTGTGCCATGTTCTTCCTGGGAAAAAAGCAGGGATACAGCGGCGATGATCTGAAAAAAATCTTAGACCGGGCGCTGAAACCGACTGGCATGATCCTGCTGGTCATCACCGGCGGCGGCATTATCCGCTGGGTCCTGCAAAACGCAGGCATGGGCGATATCATTGGCCCGGCACTGGAGAAGAGCGGACTGCCGCTGATTCTGGTGGCATT
>CAKSJP010000039.1 GCA_934463425.1 uncultured Ruminococcus sp. | reverse complement strand
TCTTCTTAGGCAGAATGTATGGTTTTCTTACTTGTTTTTCTACTTTTTGCCTATTGACATTTTACCGTAGGACTCACTTATTTTATGTAATAAATACTTTGACATTTGAAACAAACTCTGGGTCACCATCAACACCGTAAGCAGTTAAAGCTTCTCTTCAAGTGCTTCTGCTAAATTAAGCATTATACCTCATCTTCCTTTCCCAGATCACAAATAACACTTACCGCTTCGTTATTTTCCTCTGGCCATCCTGTCGTATTATACACTTTAAACGCTGCTACTAGGGAATTAATCAATTTATGATCTTCTACTATCATGTTTACTGAAATATCAATACGACTGATTTCCCAAATGACATTCTTGCCATTAATTCTTTTTTTAGCTTGAACAGGAATTGGTTGTCCATTATACACAAATATAAATTCTTCAATACATTCTAAAGTTTCCTTGTGTGTATAACAATGAGCTAACCACATATTACTGCTATTGTCTATTGTGATATATGAAGGTGTGATTCCTTCCATTATATCCCTATAGCTTCCGTAGGGATTTTTTATCTTCATATCTGATATCTTTTTCTTCTCAGAAATTGATAACTTTTTGTTTACAAATGCCATAATAAAACCTCCAATGTACTAATTTAATTGTACATATATTTTTCAAATCATTTCTATACAATCAAAGAAACCACCCTCTCCATAAACAACAAGCATCTGTTACCTCAGCACAGTGGCTTTCCTGATCGAACTACCTTCATTATACCATACGCTGAAAAAAACATCCAGCATATCATGAAAATAATTTAAGCTGCGCCTACAATATCTCCTGCCCTAATCACATCTGCATTCGATATTTTCACTTTACCAAACTCGACAAAAAAAGTCAAGGAATTTGGCACAGAGGTACCCGCCAAATCTCCCTCCCCCCCACCACCACATAATACGTCAGCGAAATCCGATGACCCGGTTGGCGCACGGTGTTTCGGGTGAAAAGCCATTGTTGTTCGGGACTGATGATGTTAAACATCTGACCGCCTATGGACAGGCAGGCGCAGCGCCGGAATGTTTCACATGAAACATTCCGGCGCTTTTTCGCAAATTCCAAAAAAATCAATGCCGAACCCTTTACATTTTCCAGAAATCGTGCTATAATAAAAACGTATTTGTGCACGAAGTCCTGCCGGATGCGCATCTGCATCGGGCACGGAAACGCACAACTGATGAAATACGGCGTATTTCCGATGCATTCGGAGATACCCCATGAAAGGAAGAAACAGCGTGAGTATGGTGTATGCAGTTGCCAACCAGAAGGGCGGCGTGGGAAAATCCACCACCGTGGTGAACCTGGGCGCATATTTCGGCTCCCGGGGCAAGCGCGTTCTCTGCGTGGACATCGACCCCCAGGGCAATACCACCACTGGTCTCGGCATCAAGAAAAAAATGCTCCGCGCTTCATCGTATGAGGTGCTCGCCGGAAAATGCAGCATTCAGGAGGCGATCGTCCGCACGGACTTTGAAAACGTCAGCCTGCTTCCGGCAAAGAATACCCTCGCCGGGGCGGAACTGGAGCTGTCCGCCATGGACAACCGCATGAACCGGCTGAAAATGCAGATCCTGACCTGCAAGCTGGACTATGACTACATCCTCATCGACTGTCCGCCGGCGCTGGGGCTTCTGACCATCAACGGCCTGGTGGCGGCAGATCAGCTCATTATCCCCATGCTGGCGGAGTTCTACGCCCTGGAGGGACTGTCACAGCTGACCAACACCATCAAGGTGGTGCGCAGCAACTATAACCCCAACCTGGATATCTGCGGCATCCTGTTCGTTATGTTTGACCAGCGGCTCAACGTATCCCGGCAGGTGGAGGATGAGGTCAGGAAGTATTTCCCGGGAAAAGTGTTTCAGACCAAGATCCCCCGGAATGTCCGTCTTTCCGAAGCGCCCAGCCACGGCAAGCCGGTCATGTACTATGACCGCATGTCCAAGGGCGCAGAGGCGTACATGCTCCTGGGGTCGGAGATCCTGGGCGAAAAGCCGCCGGAGAAAAAGCGCCGGATACTGTCATTCGGCAGAAAAAGGGAGCGTGATGACCAATGACGATCGGCGGACTGGGCAGCGGACTGGATTTTCTCTATGACGAAAATGCATCCGATGTACAGGTGAAAAAGACCCTGCGCGTCTCAGAGTTAGAGCCAAACCGGGATCAGCCCCGGAAGCAGTTCAGCGACGAAGCGATCCAGACACTGGCGGACTCCATTCAGCAATATGGCATGATACAGCCCATTCTGGTGCGTCCGCTGGGGCTGAATTATCAGATCGTCGCCGGCGAGCGCCGGTGGCGTGCTGCCCGGATGCTGGGCATGGACGAAGTGCCGGTGGTGATCCGGGAGCTGTCCGACGAGGAGACCATGGCCATCGCCCTCATCGAGAATCTCCAGCGGGAGGACTTGAACCCACTGGAAGAGGCAGGCGCTTATGCGCAGCTGATGGACATGTTCCACCTGACGCAGGAGGAAGTGGCGAAGCGCGTGGGAAAATCCCGGAGCGCGGTGGCGAACGCCCTGCGGCTGCTGAAGCTGCCCCAGCAGGTCAAGAACCTGGTGGAGGACGGCGACCTGAGCGCCGGACACGCACGGGCGCTGCTGGGCATTGCAGACGAAAAGCTGCTGACCGAAACGGCGGAAAAAGCCGCAGAGGGAAAGCTGACTGTCCGGGCGGTGGAAAAGATCGCGGCGGAGTCCGAAAAGCAAGGAAAAGCGCCGCAGTTCTCCCGCAAGGACAGCTTCTATAAGGAGATCGAGATCAGCCTGGAGAGCCGCCTGGGACGGCGCGTGACTGTCACCGCCGGAAAGCACAAAGGCTCGTTAGTCCTGGAGTTTTATGACAAGGACGATCTGTCTGCACTGGCGCAGAAGCTGACCAAGGAATGAAAGGTTTCATGTGAAACAGGGCTTGCCTGTCACCAAATGCGCAGGACGGCGAGCCGTATCCCCCGAACAATACTGCAGCTGCGGGCGAACGAGGTTCGCCCCTGTGATCTGTAATTTTGTGGGACATCCCACATAAGATAAAGGAAGGAAAAAATCATGATCGATATGAAATGGATCCGGAATGACCCGGAAAAAGTCAAGGAAAACATCCGCAAGAAGTTTCAGGACGACAAGCTGCCGCTGGTAGACGAGGTTGTGGAACTGGATCAGAAATTCCGCGCAGCCAAGGTGCAGGGCGACGAACTCCGCAGCCAGCGGAAGTCCATCAGCAAGAAGATCGGCGCGCTCATGGGACAGGGCAAAAAGGAAGAGGCTGAGGCAGTCAAGGCAGAAGTGAGCGAGATCGGCACCAAGCTGGAAGAGCTGGAAAAGGCAGAAACTGAGCTGTCTGCACGCATCCGCGAGATCATGCTGGTGATCCCGAACTTCATTGATGACTCTGTGCCCATCGGCAGGGACGATTCCGAAAACGTAGAAGTAGAGCGCTTCGGCGAGCCGGTCGTACCGGACTTTGAAGTGCCCTATCATGTGGACATCATGGAAAAGCTGAACGGCATCGACATCGACGCTGCCCGCGACACTAGCGGCAACGGCTTCTACTATCTGTGCGGCGATATTGCACGGCTGCACTCTTCCATCCTGGCATATGCCCGTGACTTCATGATCAACAAGGGCTTCACCTACTACATTCCGCCGTTTATGATCCGCAGCAATGTGGTGACCGGCGTAATGTCCTTTGCCGAAATGGAAGGCATGATGTACAAGATCGAGGGTGAGGACCTGTATCTCATCGGTACCAGCGAGCACTCCATGATCGGCAAGTTCATCGACACCATTCTGCCGGAGGAAAAGCTGCCCCAGACACTGACCAGCTATTCGCCGTGCTTCCGGAAGGAAGTGGGCGCGCACGGCATCGAAGAGCGCGGCGTTTACCGCATCCACCAGTTCGAGAAGCAGGAAATGATCGTGGTCTGCAAGCCGGAAGAGAGCATGGACTGGTTCCACAAGATGTACGGCTATACCGTAGAGTTCTTCCGCAGCCTGGACGTTCCGGTACGCACTCTGGAGTGCTGCTCCGGCGACCTGGCTGACCTGAAGGTGAAGAGCCTGGACGTTGAGGCATGGTCTCCCCGTCAGAAGAAGTACTTCGAGGTGGGCAGCTGCTCCAACCTGGGCGACGCACAGGCAAGACGTCTGGGCATCCGCATCAAGGGCAAGGACGGCAGCAAGTATTTTGCACACACCCTGAACAACACCGTTGTTGCACCGCCCCGTATGCTCATCGCATTCCTGGAGAACAACCTGAATGAGGACGGTTCTGTCCGCATTCCGGAACCGCTGCAGCGCTATATGTTCACAGACTGCATCCGTCCGCAGGACTAAGCAAAAGAAAATCTGATTCCCGCAGCAATCCATCCCGGCTGGGGAAATAATAGAAAAAGCTGTCGAAATTCACGCAATTTCGACAGCTTTTTTATGCGGCATCTGTTTTTCTAAAAGATCAGCACAAAGCAGATCCAGTGTTCATACTCCGATTCTACTTGTATCCTGATCTTATGAGCATCGGCAATGCTCTTTGCAATGGACAGCCCCAGACCGTAACCGCCGGTAGCCCTGGCGCGGGACGCATCGCTCCGGTAAAAGCGCTGGAAGATCTTTTCCTTTTCCGCCTCCGGGATGCCCTTTCCCGTGTTGTAGATTTTCAGCGTTTTCTTGTTCTGCGTCTGCTGGAGCGTCACCCGGATCTGACCGTGCTCCTCGCTGTATTTCAGCGCATTGTCCATGAAGATTCCCACCAGCTGCTTGATCTGGTCGGGGTTTCCATGATAGGTGATGCCTTCCTGAATGTCCAGTTCCAGCTGTTTTTCCTGTTCAAACGCCTGGCCCTCAAAGGGGAGCGCCGCACCGGAAACGGCTTCGCTCAGGGAAAAGTCCATGAAATCCTTTGTCTTTTCGCCCATTTCCAGTTTGGTCAGATTCATCATTTCGCCCACCAGAATGCGCATGCGCTCCGCCTGGGACTGGATATAGCTGAGCCACTTGTTCTCGCCGATCTCATCATGGAGAATATCCACATTGGCGGAGATAATTGTCAGCGGCGTTTTCAGCTCGTGGCCGGCATCCGAGATAAACTGGCGCTGGCGTTCAAAGGTCTCCTGCATGGGGCGCATGGCGCGTTTGGTCAGCATCATGGTCAGGAGAAACACAACGCCCTCCATGAGCAGAAACACCAGAATGCTCACCAGCAGCACCTTATGCAGCAAAAGCCGCTCAGCACTGCGGTCGGAAAACACCACCAGTGTCCCCCTGTCGTAATCCTTGCGGAAATACTGCAGGCTTCCGTACCAGCCGTCCGCCTTGTCCTTTTCCAGAACGTAATCCAAAAGCAGCTGGGCATCCTCGTCGCTGTACTCGTCCGTTCCGTCCAACCGCGTCAGCGTGCCGCCGGAATTGGCAAAACAGAGAAAATGGTCGATGGTGACCGTGTCCCCTTTTTTGTTCGGAAACGGCGGCTGGCCTCTGTCACTGTTTCCCATGGGGACAGACTGCGCCAGCAGCATCGGCACTGCGGTGCGGATGCACCACGCCGGAGAAGCGCAGCTCTCCCTTTCCTCCCAGTGGTACTCCGGCCATTCCCACGGATGGTCATCGGGATTCCACCAGGGCGGCGGATCTGGCTGCGGCTCAGTATCATAAGACGGTCTTGTTTCTGGTCTGGACGTAGTGAGCTGCGGTTTTGTTTCACGTGAAACAGTCCGGGTCGTCATAGTTGTCGCTCTGGTCTGCCGCGGTGCGGTGGTCTGGGGTGCTGCGGTAGTCTGCACCGGTGCCTGTACCGCAGGAGCCTGGGTCTGTGCCGGTTTTGAAGCTGCCGCCGTGATTTTTGCCGTCGTTTCGGTGGTTTCTGAGGTGGTTTCCGACGAGGAAGAGGTGGCGGCCTCTGTGGTCTCCCCGGTGCTCTCCGGGGCAGATGTCGCAGGCGGCTGTCCCGGCGGTTCGCCGTCAGGCTTCTGGGGCACGGTGGTCTCGCTGATGGCGATCTGCTCCAGGAGATTCCGGGTCTGGTTATAGCTCATGGCTTCTGTCACCACATTGAGGGCGATCAGGGGAACGAGCAGCACGGCAGTGAGCATTGCCATGGTAATGCAGATAAACTGCCGGCGCACCCGGCGGATCATGCTTTTTTCTCCAGGAAGTAGCCGATGCCGCGGGCGGTGCGGATCTGCACCGTAGAATGGATGGCGGTCAGCTTTTTCCGCAGGAAGGAGATATACACCTCAATGTTGTTATATTCCACGTCGCTCTCATAGCCCCAGATCTTTTCGATAAAGCGCTCTTTCGGCAGGATCTGCCCCGGATTGGAGAGGAGCATTTCCATGATCTGATATTCCTTCAGGCTGAGTTTCATGCGGTTTTCGCCCTGGATGAGGTCATAGGTCTGGCGGTTCAGTTGGAGTTCCTCAAAGTGGAGACAATCCACCTCGACTTCCCCTTTGCGCCGGGTCAGCGCCCGGATGCGCGCGAGGAGTTCGCCGGTGGAAAACGGTTTTGTGAGGTAGTCATCCGCGCCGCAGTCCAGCCCGTGGATCTTGTCCTCCACCTCTGATTTTGCGGTGAGGAGCATAATGGGCGTGGCGTTTTTTTCCTGGCGCAGGATCTGCACGATCTCAGTGCCGCTGCGGACAGGGAGCATGATATCCAGGAGGATGCAGTCATAGATGCCGGTTCGGGCGTATTCCAGGCCGTCGTCACCGTCAAAGACGGTATCTACGTTGTATTTGTTGCGTTTGAGGATCTCCGCCAGCGTATCCGCCAGCTGTACCTCGTCTTCCACAACGAGAATATTCATTTTTATCACCCTTTCAAAAGCATAGGTTTCCAGTATCTATTGTAAAGGGAAAAGCTTAATACAGTCTTAAACATGGGAAAAGAGGGTAGTACTGCGACACTGTTCCCCCTTTGCATAACGAAAATAGCACTGCCTTTCGTGCGATACATTGCCGCACATGTAAGTGTTGACGAGAGCTTTTCTTTTTTTGCTTCTTTTTTTCTTTTTAGCAAAGCGGCGTGCTCGCCGCTGAGCCTTACCCCCCGATAGAGCGGAGAGAAAAGGGCAGTCTTACGGCGGCAGCAGCCGCCTGTTCCCCCCTCCGGGGGATTTATGTTTTGCGTAACGAAAATAGCATTGCCTTTCGTGCGATACATTGCCGCACAAAACAAGGGTAGGCGAGAGCTTTTCTTTTTTTGCTTCTTTTTTTCTTTTTAGCAAAGAAAAAAAGAAGAGTTTCTCTTGGAAAATCCCCCTGTCACCTACGGTGACATCCCCCTTTTCAAGGGGGACTTATTGCTGCAAACGCCGTAAAAACAACAAAAACCACCTGTACAAGCAACACATAGAATGCCACATCACAAGTACCGGAAAAGGCAACTATCGGCGTTTGCAAGCCCAGGCGGACAGCGAGGAACGAGCGATTCCGCCGGACGGTTTCACGGAGTTTTCCCTAGGACAGTGTTGCCGGAAT
>CAKSJP010000038.1 GCA_934463425.1 uncultured Ruminococcus sp. | reverse complement strand
ATATGAAAAACTGTAAGTTTCGTCGAAAACACTGTAAGTTTCGTAGACTTCTCGCACAGGTACTTTTTTTATGGTATAATAACAATGCCGAAAAGATGATCTGTGAAGGGAGGTCTTTTTTATGCGGAAATTTTTTTCAAAGTACTGTGGTATGCTCGCATCTCTTGCACTTGCTTTCACAATTGTTACAGCAAATTCTACCTGTATTTATACACTGTACCAGGAAGATATGCCGGAACAGGCAAAAAAACTGCGTAAGTTCTAATGTTTTATCGAATTTCTAATCGTATCGCAGATCGATTTGCTGAAAAAAGGTGGATTTTTTTGCTTTTTGACCGATTACGTCGTAAAACATACCGATTACGTCATAAGTATTGATTTCCGTCGCCCAATTTTGCTATACTAAAGTAAAACAAAAACCGAGCAGTCCACACCCACTATCCAAAACAACAGGAGGGAATCGTTATGAAAAAACAAATTGCAATGCTTGCAGCTATTACAGTGGGAGTTACGAGCCTGCTGACATATCAGCCGATGCTTGCGCGTGCAGATGAACCCGTCGCAACAGCAACAACAGAAGAAAAACAAACTTACAGTGGTTCGTGTAGTGCAGAGGGAAGCAACATTACATGGACATTGGACACAGAAACAGATACCCTGACCTTTTCGGGAACTGGAACGATAAAAACATATGATGGCCCGAAAGTAGAAAAATTTGAAAATCCGGCTTGGAATATGTACGGTGTCAGCATTAACCACATTATTGTGGAAGAGGGAATTACAGACATTGGTTCATTTACAAATTCCATGTTTCATTACAGTGCGGACAGTGGGTGCGAACGAGAAAACCGAACGATTACAATTCCGGAAAGTGTAACGAATTGGAATTTTCTTTCAAGCGATTTCCTTTATCAAACAGCCTATGGTTCAAAGTTCTATTATTCCCTTGCAAACAGCAAAACAATTCGATTGGAATGCACAGATTATGCGAAAAATCCAGTATATCCAACTACAGGTACTTCTGCATTAGGGGGATCTTGGAAATTTGATTATGCAGAAAAGGCAATTACAATTTCTGGTCCTGGATTTGTTGATTTCAACGAGATAAATATGTATCCATTTACAAAAATCATTTTAGATGCAAGTGTGACGATTGCAGATTCTTATCAGGATAAAACATATAGCCTGGCACTTTTGCAGATGTTTCAGCAACTGAAAACAATCTCAGATATGGGCTATGAGAAAGAAGTTTCGGTGTTTTATGATGAGAACAGCGATTTTCAACAGGAATTTGAAAAGCTTCCAGAATCTATTCGTTCTGAAGCGGAATGTATTTATGCAACGCAGTCGATTTTGATTGGTGATGCAGATCTTGACGGAAGAATTACGCTGATGGACGCTGTCCTCCTGAGCAAAGCCGTAAATGGCAGTGTTGCCATTTCGGATGCACAAAAAATCTCCATGGACTGTGACGGAGACGGCGACATCACTGCCAACGACACAACTGCGCTGATGCAGTTCCTGGTGCATCTCGTGGATACGCTTCCTTTGAAGTAACACGCAAGCCAGCAAAACCGGGCGAAAAAATGATAGAACAAATAGAATGAGATAACGTGAAATTATAAAGTACAAAAAACAGTCTGCTGTGGGAAAGATGATGCCCCCATAACAGGCTGTTTTTGCATTGCTACAACACTGATTAAGAGAAAATACACAAAACGAAAAGCATTCACCCTCTGCAGTGAATGCCTTTTTGGTTTATACGAGTATTTACAGCATATCTGCTCACACATGCATTGTCAAAAACACCGAAAAAGCCGTACCCCGGAAATGTTCCACTCCGGCGTACGGCTTCTTTTTTCTGTTCAGATTTGATTTATCGGATCTTTGCGCCGACCGGCAGGCTGTCGTCCGGGAAGATCACCTTGACATCCCCGTTAGGCATATCTGCCGCGCAGATCATGCCGCAGCTCTCCACGCCGCACAGCTTCGCCGGCTTCAGGTTTGCCACCAGCATGATCTTCTTGCCGATGAGATCCTCCGGCTTGTACCACGGCGCAATGCCGGAAACCACCTGTCTGCCGCCCATGCCGTCATCCAGCTGGAGCTTCAGCAGCTTCTTGGACTTCTTCACCTTTTCACATTCCAGCACCTTTGCCACACGCAGATCGACCTCGCCGAATTTCTCGATGCCGATCTCGTCCGCCAGCGGCTGGGGCGTAAATTCCGGTTCCTTCGGCTCTTCCTTGGGCTGCGCCGCCAGGATCAGCTGGTTCAGCTCGTCGATCTCCTTTTCCACGTCGATTCTCGGGAAAATGATATCACCCTTATGTACCGTTACATTTGCCGGCAGTGTGCCGAACTGGTCTACGGTGCTGTATGCCACATCTGCCTCGGATGCGCCGATCTGCTCCCAGATCTTCGGCATGGTCTCCGGCATGAACGCGCTCAGCGGAACGGTGACGATGCGGATGGTTTCCAACAGGTTGTACAAAACCGTTGCCAGACGGGTGCGGTTTGCCTCATCCTTCGCCAGAACCCACGGCGCAGTCTCGTCAATGTACTTGTTGGCGCGGGAAACCACCTGGAAGATCTCCGCCAGCATCCGGTTCAGCTGCGTCTGATCCAGCAGTCCCTCCAGCTTTTCCTTCAATCCGGTGGCTGCGGCGATCAGCTCATCGTCGAACTCGCCCACCTGACGCGCTTCCGGCAGTGTGCCGCCGAAATACTTGTCCACCATGGCTACGGTACGGGAAACCAGGTTGCCCAGACCATTGGCCAGGTCAGAGTTGATGCGGTTGATCATGATCTCGTTGGAGAAAGAGCTGTCTGCGCCCAGTGCCATTTCCCGGAGAATGTGATACCGGATGGCATCTGCGCCATAGCGGTCTGCCAGCAGGAACGGGTCAACCACGTTGCCCAGAGACTTGGACATCTTCTGTCCGTTAAAGGTGATCCAGCCGTGAACTGCCAGATGCTTCGGCAGTGGCAGATCCAGCGCCATCAGCATTGCCGGCCAGATGATCGCGTGGAAACGCATGATATCCTTGGCAACCATGTGCACGTCTGCCGGCCAGTATTCGTCAAAGTCGTGGTATGCGCTGTTCTCATAGCCCAGCGCGCTGATATAGTTGGACAGCGCGTCTACCCAGACATAAACCACATGCTGCGGGTCAAAGGTGACCGGAATGCCCCAGGTAAACGAGGTACGGGAAACGCACAGATCCTCCAGACCGGGCTTGATAAAGTTGTTGACCAGCTCTACCGCACGGGTCTTGGGCTGGAGATAGTCGGTCTCCAGCAGCAGCTTTTCGATGCGCTCTGCAAAGGGTGCCATCTTCATGAAGTATGCCTCTTCCTTTGCCTCGACCACTTCCCGATGGCACTCCGGACAGCAGCCGTTTTCGTCCAGCTGCGACTCCGTCCAGAAGCTCTCACACGGTGTGCAGTACTTACCCTTATACTCGCCCTTATAGATGTATCCCAGATCGTACAGACGCTTAAAGATCTTCTGTACGGTCTCTACATGATAATCGTCTGTGGTGCGGATATAGCGGTCATAGCTGATATGCATCTTTTCCCACAGTGCCTTAAAGGTCTTAACGACCTCATCTACATATTCTTTCGGCGTAATACCCTTTGCCGCCGCTTTCTGTTCAATTTTCAGACCGTGTTCATCTGTTCCGGTGAGAAAGAGCACATCATAGCCCTGCATTCGTCTGTACCGTGCGATAGAATCGCAGGCAACTGTGGTATAGCAGTGCCCGATATGGGGATTTCCCGACGGATAGTAGATCGGTGTCGTGATATAATACGGCTTTTTTGACATACAAGGTCCTCCTTATCGTTTGTGCGCCCGAAGGCTCTGGGACAGCACCGCACAAAGTTTTTTGCCGTACAGCCCCAACTTCTATTATAACACAGTTCTCCGCTGTTGTCCATGACTTTTTGAAAATTTTCCAGGCAATGCCTCCCCGACACCCCGCCAAAGAAAAAAGCGCGCACCGCACTTTTCCGGCACGCGCCCTGTTCTGTTTCTCTACGATTGCTCCGGCACTGTAAACTGTACTTCCAGCATCTCCGAAAATCCGCCGTATTGTCCGCTTTCATTTTGAGATCTGATACAGAAACGATAATTCCCCGGTGCTAATGCCACCGAAACAGAAGTTCCCTTTGTCTCGCCCCTTTGGATGCACACGTCCTGCCAGATCGCATATGCATAAGCATCCGCCCAGAGCGCCGGCTCCCAGCTGATCTTCGTAGGCGTGTTTGCATCGCCCGGCACCACCGTAACCGCCGCTGCCGGATCCGGGTCGATGGTTGTAAGGGCCGATACCTTGAAATACTGCAGATCAGACGGAAACGTGCCGTCCTTCCGTACCGCCGTCACCTGTGCAATATAGCTTCCGGCAGGCAGCTCCCGCAGATACCGGGCATCCGTCACCTGCGCCCGGAACACCACCTTCTTGGTGCTCTGCTGCATGACTTCTACGATATAGAACGCCGCACGCTGGCACACATCCCAGGTGAACTCCGTCACATCATCCGGCGGGCCGGGGCGTACCTGTAGTGTGGGTGTCTCCGGCAGCGCCGTCAGCAGAGCCTGCCGCAGCGCCGCAAAGTCCAGCCCGTTGACCACACCGTCACCGCTGAGGTCGCTGCGCTTCCAGCTCCGCAGGGAATAGGTCGTCTCGCCCAGCAGATACCGCTGCATTTCCACCGCATCCGCCGCAGAGACCAGTCCGTCCCCGTTCACATCTCCGTTGGCAGGCAGCCGGGCGGAAACCGTGAACTGTCGTTCCGAAGAAAGGGTGCTGTATGTTCCGAAATCCGCCATGACCCACAGCACATACCGCCCCAGCGGCAGCGTCTGCTCCACGGCATAGACCTCCTGCGAACTGCCCTGCACCGTCACCGGGATCTGCGTCCCTGTGGTGTCCCCCTCTGCAAAGATCTGCACCACATACCGCTGCGGCTGAAAGGAAGAATTGAGCCCTTCCCATTGGATCTGCGTGGCAAGCTCGCTGTCTCCCTCCCGCACCAGACACCCGGAGACAATGCGCACGCCGTCCTCTCTGGCTTCATAGTATTTCCAGTCCTGCTCCGGCACATAAAACGATACCAGCTCCGATGATACCGCCGTGCCGCTGTTCCACGCCGTCACCTGCACAGTATACTTTCCCGTATCCAGACAGATCCGATAGGAGAGCCTCGTTGTCTCCTGATACAGCACACAGCGTCCTGCTTCATCCCGTATCTCCAGACAATACTTCTGCGCCATCTCCGACTTGCCCCAGGAAATGCTGTTGTAACCGGTATTGTCCTCCGCTGCCTCCACCGTCACCACCGGCTTCTCCGGCACGATCACATTGGGCAGATCGTTGTACAGCGGACAAGCATATCCGATAATCTCCACCGCATCCAGATCATGCTGCTGTTCCAGTACCTGATTGGAGACATTCCCCTCGATGGTGTACAGCGTGCCGTCCTCCACCGCCGTAATCAGCCCCACATGGGTCGGTTCGCTGCGCTTTCCGCTGGCGCTGTAGTACACAATATCACCGCGCCGGGGCGTATAGCTGCCGCCCTGGGAAAGGCTCTTCTGAAACCGCTTTTCCGTTTCATAAAACGAGATCGCCGCCGAGACCGTAGACTCCCTGGGGATCACGTCCGTGGAAATGCCTGCCTGATTGGCGCACCAGGTCAAAAAGGTCTGACACCACGCATAATCGCACGCCGCGCCTGCTTCTTCAAACCAGACGTTGTACTTCGCCCCGGATGCCGGCGCGGTATAGTACAGCTGGCTCTCCGCTACGGCGATCATATCCTCCGACTGCTTCCCGGTGTTGGTATGGCTGTTCTCCTGCGCCGCCGCAGCCGGCAGACACATCACCCAGAACAGCACCACAGACAGCAGCACCGCCGCAATTCTCCGAACTTTTTGTTTCATGACAATTCCTCCCCCAAATGGAAGCAGCTAAAACAACAGGCAGAAATTTCGGCAATGCATCGCGAAACTTCTGCCGTGTTTTTTTCGGTTGACATTTCTGACATCATGCCGTTTCCGCGTCTTATGAGGATGTGCTTCTGACTACCTGCGGCTGCGAACCGCCCTCCGGCATGGTTTCCGGTACATAGAAAACAAAGCAACCACATTCGGTATAGCCGCCTGCTGCATTCTCGCTGTACAAATTCAGGCGAATCTCTCCCGCCCCAAACGATATGGAAAGCTCATTTTTCTGGGTCTCTCCAAATATATCTCTGGTGAAGCAGGCGTATGTATAAGAATCCGCCCAGAGCGCCGGCTCCCAGCTGATCTTCGTAGGCGTGTTTGCATCGCCCGGAATCACCGTGATCTCTGTCACCGGATCGGGATCAACGGTAATGAGATTAGAAACCGTAAAGTACTGCTGCTCCGAAACAGATGTGCCGTCTTTTCGCACTGCTGTCACCTGCGCAATATAATTGCCGGCTCCCATCTCGTGAAAATAGCGGATATCTGCCGTTTCCTCCTGGAATACAACTTCCTCGGTTTCCCGTTTTCTGACTTCCACGGTATAGTACACCGCACGCTGGCACACATCCCAGGTGAACTCCGTCACATCATCCGGCGGGCCGGGGCGTACCTGTAGTGTGGGTGCCTCCGGCAGCGCCGTCAGCAGAGCTCGCCGCAGCGCCGCAAAGTCCAGCCCGTTGACCGCACCGTCACCGCTGAGGTCGCTGCGCTTCCAGCTCCGCAGGGAATAGCTCGTCTCGCCCAGCAGATACCGCTGCATCTCCACCGCATCCGCCATGGAGACCTGCGCATCTCCGTTTATATCCCCGTTGGCAGGCAGTTGTTCTTCTATCGAAAACCGCCATTCCTCCGAAAACAGACAGTACACCATCTTGTCCGCGCAGTACGCCTGAACCCAAACCGAGTATTCTCCCGGCGGCAGCTGCCGTTCCACCGTATACAGCGCATTCGACGTTTCGTCTACTGCCACAGGAATCTGATACCCGGCACTGCCGTCAGCCGGCGAGATCTGCACTACATACTGCGTAATCACTTTGTTGAATACGCCGCTATAGGTATTGTCAAATAAAGCGTTCCACTGGATTCGCGTTGCCAGTTCGCCGTCACCCTCCTGCACCAGATATCCAGGCAGTTGTGTGCGTTTTGTATCTGCGGATTCAAACGTCACCAGATCAGATTTCACCCGGCTCGTTCCGTTGTACGCCGTCACCTGCACCCGATAGCTGCCGCTGTTCAGATGCACGCGATGCGAGACCGTTTTCGTCTCCCAGTATGCGGCGCACCGCCCGGTGTCTGCATCCCAGATCTCCAGCACATAGCCTTGCGCCATGTCCTGTGCCTTCCAGGAGATCTGCTGCGTATCCAGCTGGTCTCTCGTAGCCTCCACCGTCACCGCCGGCTTCTCCGGCACGATCACATTGGGCAGATCGTTGTACAGCGGACAAGCATACCCGATAATCTCCGCCGCATCCAGACCATGCTGCTGTTCCAGTACCTGATTGGAGACATTCCCCTCGATGGTGTACAGCGTGCCGTCCTCCACCGCCGTAATC
>CAKSJP010000037.1 GCA_934463425.1 uncultured Ruminococcus sp. | reverse complement strand
AGACCAACTACTCCAAGGATAAGAACCTGTGGCATCTGTCCCATGAGGGTCTGGATCTGGAAGATCCGGCAAACGAGCCGCAGTATGAGAAGGAAGGCTTCCTGGAACTGGGCGTTTCTCCGATCCAGGCTCCGGACAAGCCCACCTATGTGACCATCCACTTTGAAAAGGGTATCCCGACTGCCATCGACGGCAAGGAGCTGGGCGCAGTAGAACTGGTGGAAAAGCTGAACGAACTGGGCGGCGCAAACGGCATCGGTCTGGCTGACCTGGTAGAAAACCGTCTGGTCGGCATGAAGTCCAGAGGCGTTTATGAAACTCCGGGCGGCACCATTCTGTACCACGCACACGACGTGCTGGAAACCATCACCCTGGATAAGGAAACTGCAAGAACCAAGCAGTATCTGAGCATCAAGTTCGCTGACATCGTATACAACGGTCAGTGGTACACTCCGCTGCGGGAAGCACTGACTGCTTTCGTAAACGAGACCCAGAAGACTGTTACCGGTGATGTCAAGCTGAAGCTGTACAAGGGCAACATCATCAATGCCGGCGTAACTTCTCCGTACACCCTGTATGATGAAGAAGTTGCAACCTTCGATGCAGAAGACGTTTACAACCAGAAGGATGCAGAGGGCTTCATCAACCTGTTCGGTCTGCCGATCCATGTAAAGGCTGTGCTGGATCAGAAGCGGAACAACAAGTAAGTTTTTGAAAATTTTATACCGGTTCTCCTGCCGGTGAGGAAGAGGCGGCTGTTACCGGTCGCCTCTTTTCCGTTTTCTCTATCAATGTAATTATATCACGAAAGGACGTTTCATATATGGCACTTTGGGCAGGAAGATTTTCCAAAGAGATCGACGCAGGCGTAAATGCGTTCAACTCCTCTATCGCATTTGATGCACGGATGTACCGGCATGACATTCAGGGCAGCATTGCTCACGCCACCATGCTGGGGGACTGCGGCATCATCTCCAAGGAGGACAGCAAGACCATTATCGAGGGGCTGACTGCCATTCTGGCAGATCTGGACAGCGGCAAGCTAGAATTTGACCCCAATGCAGAAGATATTCACATGTTCGTGGAGGCAGAGCTGACCAAGCGCTATGGTGATGTGGGCAAGCGTCTGCACACCTCCCGTTCCAGAAATGACCAGGTGGCACTGGATCTCCGTCTGTATCTCCGGGACGAGATCAAAGAGGTGCGCGGACTGGTGGAAAAGCTGTGCGTGGTACTGGTGAAGCTGGCGGAACAGCACACCGAGACCGTACTGCCGGGCTATACCCATTTGCAGCGCGCCCAGCCAGTGACCTTTGCGCACCATCTGCTGGCATATGTGCAGATGCTGCTCCGTGACCTGGGCAGACTGGACGACACTGCAAAGCGCATGAACGAATGCCCCCTGGGCAGCGGCGCGCTGGCAGGCACGACCTATCACATCGACCGGGAAGAGACCGCATCCCTGCTGGGATTCGATGCGCCCATGGCAAACAGCCTGGACGGCGTTTCTGACCGTGACTACTGCATCGAACTGGCGAACACCCTTTCCATCATCATGATGCACCTGTCCCGGTTCTCTGAGGAGATCATTCTGTGGTGCTCCTGGGAGTTCAAGTTCATCGAACTGGACGATGCCTTTGCAACCGGTTCGTCCATCATGCCCCAGAAGAAAAACCCGGATATCACCGAGCTGATCCGCGGCAAGACTGCCAGAGTGTACGGCGATCTCCAGACTCTGCTGACCATGATGAAGGGTCTGCCGCTGGCATACAACAAGGATATGCAGGAGGACAAGGAAGCGATCTTCGACGCAGTGGACAACGTGAAGCTGTGCCTGGAGACCTTTACCCCCATGCTGGAGACCATGCGCGTGCTGAAGGACAACATGCGTGCTGCTGCGGCAAAGGGCTTTATCAACGCCACCGACTGCGCAGACTATCTGGTCAAGAAGGGGCTGCCCTTCCGGGATGCCTATAAGATCTCCGGTACACTGGTAGCGGAGTGCATCGCAAAGGGTCTGACCCTGGAGACACTGCCGCTGGAGGAATATCAGAAGATGACACCGCTGTTCACAGAGGATGTCTATGACGCCATCAGCCTGGAGACCTGTGTCCGCGGCAGAGTGTCCCAGGGCGGCCCGTCCCCGAAGGCTGTGGCAGAACAGCTGAAACTGGTCAAGGCGAAGCTGGGTCTGGCATGAAAAAGCGGCAGATGAAGTTTATTCTGGCACTGTGTTCGGCGGCGGTGGTGCTCTGGATCGGCGGAGAGATCCTGTTGGGTCTGGTGCTGGATCTGGGGCTGACGGTGTCCCGGATCTGGGCAATCGCCATTATCGTGCTGACCTGTGCCTTTAGTCTGTGGAAGTGCCCGCGGGAATAGGAGAAATTATGAGAAAATGGATCGGGATCCTGATGGCGGTCGGGTTCTGCCTTTGCGCTGGCTGCGGCAGGACGGCTTCGCCTGAAGCTTCGGAAACGGCGACATCGTCCGCAGTGACAACGGCAAAGGTACAACTGGATGCGGTGCAGACAACTGCTGCTGTGCAGGAGGACGATGCCGCGGCAGTGACGACCAAGAAGAAGGCTGTGGATGCGCCGAACGGGAAAAAGCTGACGGCGGTGACTCCAAAGCAAACGCTGGATGCTGTGGAAAAGCAGGAGATCACAACTGTGGAAACGCAGAGTACGACTGCCATAGAAATGGTATACTATAGTGCAACTGGCTCTTATTGGCATCTATCGGAGGAATGCGCCGAAGAAGATTATGTCCACGTTGTGTACAATATGCAGGGAGAGACAATGCCTGCACCGAAGCCACGCATAATAAAATCGCCGAAAACAATGATCGTCGGCGGAAAAACGCCCTGCCCGAATTGTGCGGCAGGGGAATGAGGTGGAAAAATGGCTGTAAAAGTATTTATTGACGGACAGGCCGGCACGACTGGTCTGCGTATTCATGAGCGTCTGGCAGACCGGAAGGATCTGACCATGATCGCCTTGACAGAAGAGACCCGGAAAGACCCGGAGGCGAGACGCACCGCCATTCTGGAAAGCGACGTGACATTCCTGTGCCTGCCGGACGATGCCGCAAGAGAGGCTGTGGCACTGGCAGGAGATGCGGATGTGCGCATCATTGATGCGTCTACGGCGCACCGCACCAATCCGGACTGGGCATACGGCTTTCCGGAGCTGTCCCCGGCGCACCGGGAGAAGATCCGCACCTCCAACCGTGTGGCAGTGCCGGGCTGCTATGCCAGCGGCTTCGCTTCGCTGGTATATCCCATGGTACACAGCGGACTGCTGCCCAAGGACTATCCGGTGCAGTGTTTCGCCATGTCCGGCTACAGCGGCGGCGGCAAGAAGATGATCGCCGAGATCGAATCTCCCGACCGTGCGCCGGAGCTGTACAGCCCGCGCTTTTACGGCCTGGCAAACAATCACAAGCACCTGCCGGAGATGCAGAAGATCTCCGGACTGGAAAAGAAGCCCATGTTCACCCCCATCGTGGACGATTATTATAACGGCATGGTGGTCTGCGTGCCCATCCAGGCGGCAGTCTCCGGCTTCTCCCTGGAACCGGAACGGGTGCAGGAGATGCTGGAACGCCACTATGCCGGCTCGAACTTTGTGCACGTGCAGCCCCTGAAAACACCGGCAGAAATGACAGCCACCAAGCTGAGCTGCAACGACCTGCGGGATACCAACCAGATGGAAATTTTCGTGTTCGGCGATGCAGAGCAGATCTTGTTGTGCTCCCGTCTGGACAATCTGGGCAAGGGTGCATCCGGTGCAGCGGTGCAGTGCATGAACATTATGCTGGGACTGGACGAAACTGTGGGACTTTTGTAAGGAAAACGCTGCGGAGGAATAACCAAATGAAACAAATTGAAAAAGTGCTGTATGACGGGTTTA
This sequence comes from uncultured Ruminococcus sp., assembly GCA_934463425.1. GTDB lineage: Bacteria > Bacillota > Clostridia > Oscillospirales > Ruminococcaceae > Ruminococcus_C. The sequence goes on along the minus strand of CAKSJP010000037.1, from coordinate 6,449 downwards.
CCTATATCGACGGCGGCGTTTGTGCCGCTAAGGGATTTCGTGCCAATGGCGTGTACTGTGGTATCAAGGAAAACCCCACGAAAAAACCGGATCTCTGTCTGGTGGCATCCGACAAGCTGTGCCGTGCTGCCGGGGTGTTTACTTCCAACAAAGTAAAAGCTGCGCCGGTGCTGGTCTCTAAGGCACATCTGGAACAGACTGGCGGCAAGGCATGGGGCATGGTGCTCAGCTCGAAAAACGCCAACTGCTGCAATGCGGACGGTATCGACAAGGCAAACCGGGTCTGCGAACTGGCAGCCGAAAAGATGGGTGTCAAGCCGGAGGAATTGCTGATCGCACAGACCGGTGTCATCGGTCAGATCCTGCCCATTGAGCCTTTTGAACAGGGTATGGGAAAGGTGTACGACGGCCTGTCCGTTGAAAATCACGAGCAGGCAGCCATTGCTATTATGACAACGGACACTGTGCCGAAAGAAGTGGCAGTGGAATTCCAACTGGGAGGAAAGACCTGCCATGTGGGTGCAATGGGGAAGGGCAGCGGCATGATCTGCCCGAATATGGCAACGACGCTGAATGTGGTAACGACGGACTGTGCGATCTCTGCGGAACTGTTACAGACAGCCCTCAGTGATGTGGTACAGTATACGTATAACTGCTTGTATATCGACGGCGATCAGTCCACCAATGATACCTGCGTGGTACTGGCAAATGGTCTGGCAGAAAATGCGGAGATCACCGAACAGAATGACGATTATGCCGTATTCCGTCAGGCTCTGTATATCGCGATGTCCAACATCACCAAGATGCTGGCAAAGGACGGCGAGGGTGCGACAAAACTGCTGGAGTGTACTGTGACTGGTGCGAAAGATCGGGAAAATGCACTGGCAGTTGCCAAGAGCGTGATCGCTTCTGATCTGCTGAAATGCGCCATGTTCGGCGCAGATGCCAACTGGGGACGGGTACTGTGCGCGGTGGGCTATGCTCCGGCAGAGTTCGACATCAACCAGGTGGCTGTGACACTGGCATCCCGTGCCGGTTCTGTGGATGTGTGCAAAAACGGCGCAGGCATCGAGTTCTCCGAGGACATCGCCAAGACTGTCCTGCTGGAGGACGAGATCGAGATCCTGGTGTCCATCGGTGACGGCCCGGCAGCAGCAACGGCGTGGGGCTGTGACCTGACCTATGACTATGTAAAAATCAACGGTGATTACCGTTCTTAAGAGAGGCTTCATGAAATGGGAGAGATACTGAACAATGTGCGGGCCCAGGTGCTGATCGATGCCCTGCCCTATATCCAGAAGTACAACAACAAGATCCTGGTAGTCAAGTACGGCGGAAACGCCATGACCAACAGCGAACTGAAACAGGCAGTCATGGATGATATCGTGCTGCTGTCCCTGGTCGGCGTCAAGGTCGTCCTGGTGCACGGCGGAGGCCCGGAGATCAGCGACATGCTCAAGCGGCTGAACATCGAGTCCAAGTTTATCGGCGGTCTGCGGTATACCGATGAGGCGGCTGTGGACGTGGTAAAGATGGTGCTGTCCGGCAAGGTGAACAAGGAACTGGTCAGCCTTCTGACACGGACACGGGGCAAGGCGCTGGGTCTGTGCGGCATCGACGGCCATATGCTGACCGCAGAGCGCAAGCTGGGCCCCAACGGCGAAGATCTGGGCTTTGTGGGCGATATTGTAAAGGTCAATGAGCAGCCCATTCTGGATGCCCTGGACAACGGCTATATCCCGGTCATCGCTACGGTGGCGACGGACGACTTCGGCCAGGCGTACAACGTCAACGCGGATACAGCAGCGGCGCGCATCGCGGCACAGCTCCGGGCGGAAAACCTGATCCTGATGACTGACATTGCCGGACTGCTCCGGGACAAGGACGACCCGTCCACCCTGATCCCCTTTGTCAATGTCAGCGAAGTGCCGTTCCTCAAGCGCAAGGGCATCATCTCCGGCGGCATGATCCCGAAGATCGACTGCTGTGTAGAAGCAGTGCGCCGGGGCGTGAAAAAGACTGCCATCATTGACGGCAGAGTGCCCCACTCTATCCTGATCGAAACCCTGTCCAATGAGGGCATTGGTACGCAGTTCCGGTAATTTGCTTTTACATATAGGAGGTCATGAAAATGACAACACAAGAACAAATGAACCAGTCCGTCATGGGAACATACGGACGGTTTCCGGTGGTCATCGACCACGGCGCAGGGGAATCCTGTGCAGATGAAAACGGAAAGACCTACATCGACTTCGGCAGCGGCATCGGCACGACTTCGCTGGGCTACTGCAACGAGGCGTGGACAGAGGCGGTCTGCAAGCAGGTCAAGACCATGCAGCACACCTCGAACCTGTACTACACCAAGGTGCAGGCAGATTTCGCCCAGAAGCTGTGCCAGACCGCAGGCTATGAAAAGGTGTTCTTCTGCAACAGCGGCGCAGAGGCAAATGAATGCGCCATCAAGCTGGCGCGGAAGTACAGCTTTGACAAGTACGGCGCAGGACGGCACAAGATCCTGACTCTGGTGAACTCGTTCCACGGCAGAACCCTCTGCACCCTGTCTGCAACGGGACAGGACGTGTTCCACAACTATTTCTTCCCGTTCGTGGAGGGCTTCGACTATGTAACCGCAAACGATATCGCCGACCTGGAAGCCAAGCTGGACGATACCGTCTGCGCTGTTATGCTGGAGTATATCCAGGGCGAAGGCGGCGTAAATGCCCTGGAGCAGGCGTTTGTGGACGCTGTCTTTGAAAAGTGCGCCGCAAAGGACGTGCTGGTCATTGCGGACGAGGTGCAGACCGGTGTCGGCAGAACCGGTACGTTCCTCGCAGGGGAACAGTTCGGCCATCACGCCGATGTGACGACTCTGGCAAAGGGCATTGCAGGCGGTCTGCCCATGGGCGCTTGTCTCGCCAGTGAAAAATGCGCCGGCGTACTGGACAAAGGCTCTCACGGCTCGACTTTCGGCGGCAATCCGGTCTGCTGTGCCGGCGGTCTGGCAGTGCTGAACACGGTGACAGCGCCGGGATTCCTGGATGAGGTGAAGCGCAAGGCGGCGCTGCTCCGGGAGAAGCTGGCGCAGCTGCCGGGCGTGGAGAGCGTCAGCGGCCTGGGGCTTATGATTGGCATTGCCCTCAAGGACAAGAAAGCCATCGACGTGGCAAATGCCGCATTGGAAGCGGGACTGCTGGTGCTGACGGCAAAGACCAAGGTGCGTCTGCTGCCGCCGCTCACCATCACAGACGAGGAGATCGAAAAGGGCGTTGCCATTCTGGCGGACGTTCTGTCGAAATAAATGGAGGAGTTTTACTATGAAGCACTTACTGAAAATGCTCGACCTGAGCACCGAAGAGATCATTGAGATCCTGGATCTTGCCGATCAGCTGAAATATGAGCTGAAGCACGGCATCCCGCATCCCCATCTGAAGGGCAAGTCTCTGGGCATGATCTTCCAGAAGGCGTCCACCCGTACCCGTGTTTCCTTTGAGACCGGTATGTATCAGCTGGGCGGCCATCCGCTGTTCCTGTCTGCAAATGATCTGCAGATCGGCAGAGGCGAGCCGGTGCAGGATACTGCCCGTGTGCTGTCCCGGTATCTGGACGGCATCATGATCCGTACCTTTGAGCAGAAAGAGGTAGAGGATCTGGCAGAATACGGCTCGATCCCGATCATCAACGGTCTGACTGACTTCTGTCACCCGTGCCAGATCCTGGCGGATCTGATGACCATCCGGGAATTTAAGAGCAGTTTTGACGGCTTGAAGATGTGCTTTATCGGCGACGGCAATAACATGGCGAACTCTCTGATCGTCGGCTGTCTGAAGGTGGGTATGTCTGTTGCTATCGCCTGCCCGGATGACTATCAGCCGGACAAGGAGGTTCTGGACTTTGCGGCACAGTACGGCGACAAGTTCCAGATGACCAACAAGCCGCTGGAGGCTGCCAAGGACGCCGATGTAGTAATCACAGACGTATGGGCATCCATGGGTCAGGAAGGCGAGGCAGAGAAGCGGAAAAAGGCATTCCACGGCTATCAGATCAATGATGAAGTCATGGCACAGGCACACGAGGATGCTATGGTGCTGCACTGCCTGCCGGCACACCGCGAGGAAGAGATCACCACAAAGGTATTCGAGGCACACGCAAACGAGATCTTTGAGGAAGCAGAGAACCGTCTGCACGCACAGAAGGCGGTTATGGTGAAGCTGATGGCGTAAGAGCCAATAAAAACATAGATAAGGCAAACCGCCTGTGGAACGACTGGGTTCCACAGGCGGTTTTATTTTTTGCGTTTCAAATCGTTGACAATTGCCTGTAAATGCAGGATTTGTTCGGCAGACAGCCCGGTAACGTCCAGGGTCTGCTGACTGCTCAGTCCCAGGAGATAATCGGCACTGACGGAAAATGTGTTGGATATGCGTATCACCATGTCAATGGACGGCATGATGTTGTTGTTTTCCCAGTTGCTGATGCACTGCTTCGTGACATTCAGGCGCTTGCCGAATTCCACTTGGTTGATGCCCAGCGAGCGGCGCAGTTCTTTGATGCGTTCGTCAAACATAGGAAAGACTCCTTTCAAGTGTAAAATATCTAAATACTATTATATAAAAATTGCTTGACAATATTGAAATACTGTGGTATACTGATGTTGGACGATGACGCAGAAAGCGTCAGAAAAAGGAGGAATGTGTTATGTATTGCAAGAATTGCGGGAAAGAAATGAATGAGTACGGGATTTGTACGAACTGCGGTTGGAGGTATAGCGTGGTACAGACAAGGCAAATTCCGAAAAGGAAGAATACTCTTCCGATTTTGTATATCGTGGCGGTTGGGCTAATAACAATTTTACTTTTAATCTCAAACTGGGGAAATGGTCTACGTGCAGAAACAATGGGGCTTGAGGCAAAGGGCGGAGGTATCTGGTATCTGTTGTATGGAATGGTGATGTACGCACCGATTTACTTTTTGTTGCAGCGAAAAAATTTGAGATGGTGTGCCTTATTTCTGTTGGTGGGTGCTGTAATATACTTTGGAACATTCTATTTGACAAATATAGATTGGCTGAATCAATTTTTTGATACGCTGAATACCCAAGCTTCATCAAGTGATGATATATGGGAACAGATCTACAATGGAATTCAATCTGAAATAGATAAAGACTATCAGGAAGAAATTTTAATACAAAAGATTATTGTGGATTTCTTACGTGCTGAATATAAAATATTGATCTATGCAACAGCAATCCCACCTATTGTGTTGTCTGCCGCAATACTTTTTACAGTAGATAAAAAAGTATACACGGCACTTCTGGTGGTATCTTGTATTATTGCAGTGCTTTTTACCGGTATAAATTTTGTTATGATTCTTTTTATGGGACTTTCTATTCGGAATGATTATGATTTACTGATGTTGGAACGGAAACCGAAAAAAATGGGCAGTCTTTCTTAAATGATGTCTGCGTATTATTGTGTATACTGAGATAAAATCGTCTGCGATTTAGATTTGCAGGCGATTTTTATTTTATAGAAACCTGTACAAATTGGCAGAGATATGGTATAATGCAGTCAGAAGAATTGTGTCTGGGGGAATACACAATGGACGGACAAAAATTGCAGTCATACTTGCTGTGATCTCTTTGATCTATATTATCGCAAAGTTGTGTGCGGATACACCGTCAGAGCCGAGCGCTTTTGATTCCTTCTATGAAGAGAGTCAGGATGAGACCAGTGCGCATAAGGATTCCAGCAGCAAGGTCAAGCGTGAGTATTCTCATTCTTTTCCGGAGTACAACAGCGATACCGATGAGATCGATGATGCGTATGAAGGAGCAGATTATGATGATTATGATGCAGACTGGTATGATGATTACGACGAATAGGGTAAAATAAACAAAATTCAACAGAAATATTTTACATCAATTTTACTTGACAAATGCAAAAACGCATGATATAATAATAAAGCTGTCGCACGAGAGCGGGAGTCGAGTGAAAAAGGAATGAAAGAAGCTTGAAACGGATCGGGAGATCGACAGTGGGGAGCGGAACTTGTTCAAGAAAAGTTCACTTGACAAAACGGTGAAAGTGTGATAGAATGAATAGGCTGACTGTTTTGGACAGGCTGTTGAGGAAAGAGGAAAGAAAACGACGGATGAACTTGAGTTCACAAATTGTTTACTTGACAAAATCGACAAAATGTGATAAAATAGAAAAGCTGGTCACGGCAAGAAGGAATGGAAAGAAAAAGCAGGCTGAACTTCAGTTCACAAAATGTTTACTTGACAAAAACTTCTGAATGTGATATAATGTAAAAGTTGCAGCGCAAAAAACTGCTTCAAAAGTATCTTGAAAATTGAACAATGCACTACAAGCGAAAAAGCCCTTGAGATTCCAAGAGATTGGAACTTTAAGAAGTCAGAAAAGACGAAAAAATCAAAAAGGTAATTGCGA
>CAKSJP010000036.1 GCA_934463425.1 uncultured Ruminococcus sp. | reverse complement strand
TTCTCAACTGAGCGTGGCAGAGGTTCATTGGGGTGCTCTTGAAACTACCCTAAAATCTATTATACGAGGTGAAAAGGAATGACAAACGGTGCAGAAGTGCTGATTATCGGCGGCGGCATCATTGGCTGCGCTGCGGCATATTACCTTGTCAGACGCGGATGCAGCGTCACAGTTCTCGAAAAGAGCAGCTATTTTGGAAACGGTGGTTCTTCCAGAAACGGCGGTGGTGTGCGGCAGTCTGGACGTGATCCCCGTGAATTGCCCATTGCAATGTGGGGAATACAGACCATCTGGCCGACGCTCTCGGATGAATTGGAATTTGACTGTGAATACTGCCAGGCGGGAAATCTGCGACTGGGAAAAACAGAGGAACATCTGAAAATTTTGCAGGGACTGACGGATCGTGCGGTGGCGTGCGGACTGGATGTGCGCATGATATCAGGTGAAGAAGCGCGGGAGATCTGTCCGTATCTTTCTGAAGAGGTTGCCGGCGCAAGCTGGTGCTCTACAGATGGTCACGCCAATCCTATGGCTACCACCCTTGCTTTTTATCGCAAAGCACGTCAATTGGGGGCGCATTTCATAAGCGGCGAACCTATTGTGGAACTGCGCAAGATCCGCGGCGCAGTGCGGCAGGCGGTTTCAGCAGACGGTACGGTTTATGAAGCAGACACCATCATTCTGGCTGCCGGTTATGACAGCCGTGCCATTATGGAAACTGTGGGTCTGGACGTTCCCATGTACCGGGAGCTGATTGAAGCAATCGTTACAGAAGCACAGCCGCCGATGTTCTATCAAATGCTGGGAACAGCTGCAGCAGACTTTTACGGGCATCAGACAAAGCATGGCTCGTTTGTGTTTGGTGCATCTTCGGGCTATGAACTGACCAATTTGGACAATGGTACACCGATCAATTCCAGTCTGACTGCTTCTGCATGCTGCCGGGGTATCATGGGATATTTTCCGGCATTGAAAGATGCGAAAATTGTGCGCACCTGGGCAGGATGGCTGGATGTGTGCGCTGACGGCGTTCCGGTTATCAGCCCGGTCGAAGAAGTGCCGGGACTGATTCTTGCATGTGGCTTTACGGGACATGGATTTGGTATTGGTCCGGCAGTCGGAAAACTGCTGTCTCAAATGGTTTTGGACGAGAAAACCGAACTGGATCTGTCTGCGCTGCGCTATGACAGATTCCGGGCAAGGATATAAATCAATTGCATACGTTCAAACAGGCGTTTTGGATGCCGATTGCTGTGGTATCCATAAAGCATATGAAATATACGCATTACGCCGCTGGGGCATATTTCATTCCTGTTTGATTTGAAAGCGGCAGAATGGAGTATTATCATGAAAAGAATCAATTTTGCATCAGGTGCACCGCTGGAAGAAAAAGTTGGCTATAGCCGTATGGTAAAGCTGGGAGACTATATTGCAGTGGGCGGTACAACCTCTGTACAGCCAGATGGCACCGTGTACGGAGAGAACGACGCTTATGCACAGACAAAGTATGTTCTGGAAAAACAGGTTGCATTGCTTGAGAAAGCAGGCGCTTTTGCAAAGGACGTTTTCCGCATCAAGGTTTATACTACAGATATAAAAGCCGGTGGAGACATTTGCCGTGCATACGCAGAAATTTTTCATGACATCCGTCCCTTGTGTACTGTGGTCGGCACTCCGGCGCTGAATCGTCCGACGCAGATCGTGGAAATTGAGATGGAAGCCATGATTGGCAGCGAAACAGAGGCTTGATCTGTAAATTGCTTTTGAAAATAAAGACAAATCGCAAAATATCCTGATGAAACACAGACTTATGTTTCAAAAACAAGATACTTCCGATTTTTACTATTTTTTTGGGAGGAATTGTAGTAAAATAAGAGCATGAAATCAATACTAAGACAAAGACGTCTGAAGCAGTCTCTTTTGAATTGCTTCGGCGTCTTTTTTGATTTCATTCAAAAGCGTGTCCCGCATCTTGTATGCTGCGGCGTCATTGCTTTCAGGTTGGAGGTGCTTGTAATGGAAATTTATTGCAAAAACATTGTTCCTCGCCAGCCGCTTTTGCTTTTTGCAACAAGACATTATGAAAAGGCAGAAGTTATGCAGTATGGCATTTCACATTTTTATGCCTTTCATGCAGACGGAAATGCCTTTGACATGACTGAAGTCTTGCCGGATGGATGTGTGGATATCATGTTTATCCGTCACGAAAGTTCTGCGAAAGCGATCTACATCGGAACGCCATTAAGTGCGGATACTCTTGCACATTATCACCTTTTTTCCAAGGACGATGAAGTGTTCGGTGTTCGGTTTTTGCAGGGAAATATGACATGGATGCGGCACTGCTGTGCGAAAGAACTGCTGAATGCATCGCTGGATTTTTTAGAAGTCAGCGGTGAGCAGGAACTGATAGAGCAGATCTGCGCGTGTACTGATTTTCGGGAACAGATACGAATCTTCATGCAGCATTATTTGCCGGAATATCAGAAAATTTCTGCAGAGCTGCTTTGCAGCAGAAATCCCGGCTTTTATATGATGCAGCGGATCGTCCGATGCAGAGGAAATATTCGCATTCAGGAGTTAAGCGAAGAAATGGCGTTTTCGTCGCGTCATCTTAATGAGCTGTTCCGCAAAGCTTACGGCATTTCTCCAAAAGAATTTGAAAAAATTGTGCGCTTTCAAAATATTCTGATACAGCTGGAGCAAAACAAACGCATTGCAGATGCTGCCATAGAAGCTGGTTATTATGACCAGTCCCATCTGCTAAAAGAATTTCGCAGCCTTGTTGGAATCACACCGAAAATGTACATTCAAAAAAAGCGTTTGCTTATGGAGAAAAATCCGCTGTCTTTGCAGCAGATGCCAATGCTGCAGCTGAGCGGCATCGTATCATAAGTGGTATGTGCTTTTGTTGTAAAATGGTTGGGCTTTTTTCAAAAGTCCGGAATGGAGGAAATTATGAAATTATCAAGAGTTGAAATCATTACTGGTATTTCCAAGATCGAACCGCTTAGAAAGGCTCTGAGCAAGTTCCATATCAGCGGAATGACGGTGTACCAGGTGCTTGGATGTGGGGTACAGCATGGCGTACAGGAGTTTGAAACAGACAATCACAAGGAGATCAGCCTTCTTCCGAAGGAAGTGGTCATGATGGTTCTGCCCACTGAAGAACTGGAAGACCTTCTTGAATTTGTCAAAAAGGAATTGTATACGGGTCATATCGGAGACGGCAAGATCTTTGTATCCGATGTGCAGAATGTGGTTCGTGTCCGTACTGGTGAAGAGGGCTACAGCGCTGTGACGGAGGGCGAAAAATAAAAGGGATCTTATGGCAACACCGCACAAAGCCCGCCTGACGACTTTGTACGCAATCTGCTTGCTGATTGCCGAAGCGCATCTTACGCACAAACTTTGTGCGGTGTTGCCTTAAATTCTAAACGAAAAGAGGTATTTGTATGCAAGAGAAAAAACTTGGTTTGCCTAGCATCGTGGCAACTGGCGTGGGACTGATCGTAGCAACAAGCTGTCTGCTTTCGTTAGGACAAGGCGCTTCGGCAATTGGAACTCCGTTTATCATCACGATGATAATTGCTTGTGTATTCAATATCCTGACGGCACTTTCGATTTGCGAATTGAATGCACTTATGCCGAATCTGACCGGAGGTATGGCACAGTATACGCTGGCATGTTTCGGACCTTTTGTTTCGATCGTGATTATGGTCGGCGGTTATCTGACTTGCATGACTGTTGTCGGCAGTTCTGAGTCGGCGATGTTCGGCAATACGCTGAGCAATGTGTTCACTGGTCTGGGCATTCCCGGCAGTGCGTATTCCATTGGCCTGATCGCGATACTGATGATATTGAATCTGTTCGGTGTGGATATGTTTGCAAGGGTGCAAAACATTGTAGCATATGGACTGATCGGCTCGTTGATCGTTATGGGTATTCTGGGATGCATCAAAGTAGGTACAGGCGAGGTTGTAACACAGCCGTCTGCGCTCTCTACCAATTTCGGCGATATTTGTTCTCTGCTCGGCCTTGCGTTTTTCCTGTTTATTGGTGTGGAATTTGTTGTTCCGATTGCACCGCAGGTCAAGGATGCGCGTCGCAAGCTCCCTCTTGGAATGGTGATCAGTCTGATTGCCATTCTGGTTATGCAGATCTTTATGGTCATCGGATTCAGCCACTATACGCCGTGGTCTGATTTGGGCGAAAGCACCGTTCCCCATATTCTGTACGGATCAATGCTGCTGGGCAAAGTTGGTGTTGCCTGGATGACAATTGTGTCTCTTCTGGCGGTAATTAGTTCCATCAATACCATCTTGTATTCTCTGGCACAAATATGCTCCGGTATGTCCAAAATAGGACTTCTCCCATCGTTTTTTATGAAAACCAACAAGCACGATACCCCTTATTTTGGTTTGCTGTTGATCAGCATTGCAATGATCATCATTAATGCGACTGGTCTTTCTAATAGTGATCAGCTTTCATTTTTGATACTGACCGGATGCGCATTCTGGATCTTTGCGTATATCATTCTGCATTGTGATGTGCTGATCCTGAGAAAGCGCCTTCCCAAAGCGCCTCGTACATTCAAGCTGCCTCTGGGACCGGTGATCCCGATCATTGGAATTGTCGGAAACGCTTTTATGATCTACAACATCGATTCCAGCTGGGATGTGAAACTGAGGATCTATGAAATCTGTCTTGTCGTTTTAGCGATCCTGACAGTTTATGCGCTGATCTGGACAAAATGTGTCATCAAAAGACCGTTGTTTCGGGCATATCAAATCAAGGAGGTCATGGCAATGGAAAATGATCTGTATCAGGTCTATCACAATCCAAAGGTTGCCCATAGACTGCATCTCCATTTTGAACCGGTAAGCGAATCTGTCAGCGCAGATACGAATACCGGTACACGGCCGGAAAATTAGAGTGTGCCCAAACAATTCTATTTTTCTGGTGGAACAATAGAAGGGACATATATTTTACGTCAGTCCCGAAAACACATTTGCATCCAAAGTAATGAGATTTATTGCAGGAGATAAAACTGCAAAAAAAGAACAGGAGGAATTTCACATGGCTTATCCAAATGTAGATTTACTGTATTTGAGCGAGGAAAATATGATTCAGGCAGGCGTTGGTGATGTTGTCAGATGCACCGACTGTATGGAAGAGCTGCTCAAGATCCTGGATAAGGGAGATTATCGTATGGGCGGTGATAACGGAAATTCTCACGGATGTATGGTGACATTTCCGGATCATCCGGAATTTCCCAATATGCCTGCAAACGGACCGGACAGACGCTTTATGGCGATGCCGGCATATGTGGGCGGCAGATTTGATATGGCAGGTATGAAATGGTACGGTTCTAATGTAGAAAACCGTAAAGTCGGATTGCCTCGTTCTATTCTGATGATGATGCTGAATGATAAAAAAACGGGTGCTCCGCTGGCGTTTATGTCAGCCAATTTGCTGAGTGCATATCGTACAGCTGGTATTCCTGGTGTCGGCGTAAAAAATCTTGCAGTTCAGAATGCAAAAGTTCTGGGAATTGTGGGACCTGGTGTTATCAATACGATCACCATTGAAACTTTCGCGGCGCTTCGTCCCACGTTGGATACGCTGAAAATCAAGGGCAGAGGAAAGGCATCGATCGACCGCTGCATCGAATATGTGAAAGAAAAATGTCCGCAGTTCAAGAATATTATTGTTTGCGATACGATGGAAGAATGCGTGCGGGACAGCGACATTCTTAGCTTCGCCACATCGACGCCAATGGGAAGCGGCTCATCTGCATATCCGTATGTCAAGAGCGAGTGGATAAAGCCGGGTGCACTGTTCTGTCTGCCGGGCGCAGCAAATTTTGATGAACCCCTTCTTTTGGATAAAAACACAAAGCTTGTAGTGGATAATATCAAACTGTATGAGGCATGGGCAGAGGAATATCCGTATCCGACTTTTGATATGATTTACATTCTCGGTTCTAAGTTTATGGATCTTGCTCATGAAGGAAAAATGGACAAGTCCAGGATTCACGACCTGGGTGCAATTTTAAACGGCAAGCTTCCGGGAAGAGAAAGCGATGATCAGATCATTCTTTATTCCGTAGGCGGAATGCCGGTTGAGGATGTTGCCTGGGGACATGATGTTTATGAGTATGCGATGGAGCATGGCATTGGTACAAAACTGAACCTGTGGAAAACCCCATATCTCTACTAAGTTTGGCTGACAGCGAGAGAGACATGGAAAAGTACATCACTTTTCTCACTGCATATAAATGAAACCGGTCTGAGATTCTATGATTGGAATCTCAGACCGGTTGTTTTATAGAAGCAACATTGCTTTTTTTCAAACAGCTTCTAGAGTATATTTTCATAAAATCTGCACAAGCTTTGTGCAGTACTGCCCCAATGCTGCTGCATGAATCTTTCTGAAAAACGCTTGACAAGTCTAACCATATAGTATATAATATTAATTAAGAACAAATACTATTAGCTGTATGGCGGCAAATCGCAGAAACAGCATTGGTTATGACTTCAAAGGATGATTTTTTATGAAAAATCGTAACACGTTACAGCGGCGGCTGGTGTTGGAAACTGTTCGGCGAATGCACAATCACCCCACTGCGGATGAGATCTTTCGGGAGATCTCAGCAGAAAATTCGCTGATCAGCAAGGCAACGGTGTATCGCAATCTGAAAATTCTGTCGAAACAGGGTGAGATCCTGCATATTCCCATTCCGGATGGTGCAGATTGTTTCGATTTTAATACCAAACCGCATTATCATCTGGAATGCCGCGGCTGCGGTCGGGTATTTGATGTGAATATGCCATATCAGACAGAACTGTGCAAAAAAATCGTGGGCAGTGAAGGTTTTTTGGTTGAGTCGCACCACATTGTTTTTACAGGCTTGTGTCCTGCTTGTCAAAAAGAGAAGCATCCTGTTGGACAGGAGGATGCCAAATAAAAGGAGGAGACCAATATGGCAGAATTAAAAGGAACAAAGACAGAAATGAACCTGCTGGCAGCTTTTGCAGGGGAGTCGCAGGCGTTTACAAAATATAATTATTATGCGTCCAAAGCCAAAAAGGATGGCTATGTGCAGATCGGAAAGTTGTTTGAAGAGACGGCGAACAACGAAAAGGAACATGCAAAGATCTGGTTCAAGCTGCTGCACGGCGGCCGGATTCCGGAAACAGCGGAGAATCTGGAAGATGCTGCGGCTGGTGAAAATTACGAATGGACTGATATGTATGCTGCGTTTGCTGAGCAGGCAAGGGCAGAGGGTTTCACACAGATCGCGGCGCTGTTTGAGGCAGTGGGCGCGATTGAAAGAGAACACGAGGAGCGTTATCGTAAGCTTCTTGCCAATATTAAAGGAGACTGCGTATTCTCCAAAGACGGCGATGTCATCTGGGAATGTGCCAACTGCGGTCATATTGTAGTGGGCAAAAAAGCGCCGGAGATCTGTCCGGTTTGTCAGCATCCGCAGGCCTATTTTCAGGTAAAAGCGAAAAATTATTGAGTGACAGGAAACAAAACAATCCTCTGGAAGGTGCTGCTTTTCAGGGGATTCTGTTTGTGGGGAGGAATGGTATGCGTTCCGGAGAACGATTTTTCATGCGTTGGAAAGGGCGCGTGATACATAGTGGGATTCATGTGCTGTCTCACTTGCGGCTGCTGCTGCGGTGGGTGTTTTATTCGATGCTTATGGGCGTTTTGGTCGGACTGATCGGCATCGCCTTTGTGTACGCCATTCAGTGTGCAACGGCGTTTCGTGTTGGGCACTGGTGGACAATTTTGCTGCTGCCGATTGGCGGTCTGCTGATCGTCTGGCTGTATAAAGTCAGCCGCGACCAGAATGATAAGGGAACGAATATGGTGCTGGCTTCTCTGCGGTCGGAGATAGAACTTCCGGTGCAGATGGCGCCGCTGATTTTTGTTTCCACAGTGGTGACGCATTTCTGCGGCGGAAGTGCCGGCAGAGAGGGCGCTGCTCTGCAGCTGGGCGGCAGTATCGGCAGTGTTTTAGGACGGCTTTTTCGCTTGGCAGAGCGAGACAAGCAGGTATTGATGCTATGTGGTATGTCTGCGGCGTTTTCTGCGATTTTTCGTACGCCGATCGCTGCTCCTGTATTCGCTATGGAGGTAGTCTGCGTAGGTGCAATGCGTTATGCGGCGCTTGTGCCCTGTACTGTTGCGTCTCTGACGGCATCCTGGCTGGCTGGCAGATGCGGCATTCCTTTGGCAAAATACGCCCTCGGAGAGATTCCGGCGTTTCAGGTCGTTCCGGCACTGAAAATTTTGCTGCTGGGCGTTTGCTGTGCAGCGGTAAGCGTTTTGTTCTGCGTACTGCTCCATCAGACAGAGCATCTGCTGAAGCGATGCTGTAAAAATCCCTATGTGCGTATTTTGCTTGCCAGCGGCATCCTGTGGGTGCTGGCGCTTTTGGCGCGGAATCAGGATTATCTGGGCATCGGCGGCGATGTGATGCGCCGCGCAGTTGCCGGAGAGGTGGTCTGGTACGCTTTTTTGGCGAAGATGCTCTTTACCGCAGTGACATTGGGAGGCGGTTTTAAGGGCGGAGAGATCGTGCCGTCATTCTTTATTGGCGCAACCTTTGGATGCCTCTTCGGGCATCTCCTGGGGCTGTCTCCGTCGCTGTGTGCGGCTGTGGGCATGACTGCGCTGTTCTGCGGCGTGACCAACTGTCCGCTAGCCTCTATGATGATCGCGGCGGAGCTGTTCGGCATGGCTGGTGCGCCGTATTATCTCCTTGCCATTGCGGTGAGCTATCTGCTGTCCGGTTATTATGGGCTGTATGGAGAACAGACGTTTTTGTCTTCAAAGTTTACCGGCGGCTATGTCAGCCACAAGACACGTCAATGAAAGAAGCTGTGATGCAAGCATGAAAAAAATATCGTTATCCAATCGGCAAAAAGGCATGATCAGTATCATCCTCTCGGCATTTTGTTTTGCCTGGATGAATGCATTTGTGCGGCTGTCTGGTGATTTGCCATTTATTGAAAAGAGCTTTTTCCGGAACTTTGTAGCGCTGCTGTTGGCGCTTGTGATGCTGCTGCGGGAACGCGGCGGCCCGCGGTCATTTTTGCCGCAGAAGGGAACGCTTCCGTTCCTGTTGATTCGCGCCGCTGCTGGTACATTGGGAATCCTGTGCAATTTCTATGCCATCGATCATCTGGCGCTGTCAGATGCGTCCATTCTCAATAAAATGTCTCCTTTTTTCGCCATTCTCTGTTCCTGGCTGTTTCTTCGGGAAAAGCTGAACTGGAAGCAGGGGCTGATCGTGCTGGGTGCATTTATCGGTGCGCTCTGTGTCATCAAGCCCAGCTTTGCCAATGCAGATCTTTTCCCGTCTCTGATCGGACTGCTGGGCGGTTTTGGTGCAGGCGTGGCGTATACTATGGTGCGCCGTCTGGGACAGCTGGGGGAAAACAAAGCGTATATTGTCTTTTTCTTTTCCGCTTTTTCCTGCATCGTCACACTGCCGTACCTGTTGCTTGCTTTTGAGCCTATGACATGGGGACAACTGTTGTGTCTGGTGATGGCAGGCGTTTCTGCGGCAGGCGGACAGTTCGGCGTGACTTCGGCGTATTGCTATGCACCGGCGAAGGAAATCTCTGTCTATGATTATACCCAGATCATTTTTGCAGCCGGACTGGGATTTCTGCTGTTTGCGCAGATTCCGGATTGGCTGAGTATCTTGGGCTACTGCATCATTATTGCTATGGCGGTGGTCATGTTTTTCTATAACAAGGAATCGGACAAAAAATAAAAAACGGAGACTTTCCGCTGCGGAAGTCTCCGTTTTTTCTTATGGTGTGCTGCCCTTACTTTTCGTTTTGCTTGGCGGCCTGGACGTGATACAAAATGCGGGAAAGCAGCTTTTCCGGTACAAGCCGGGATGCGGCAACGCCGGCGCGCATGAGCATGCCGGGGATAATCAGCAGCTTTCCGGTGAGAACACCCAATACCGCTTCCTTTGCCACAGCTTCCGGTGTCAGTGCCTTTACCCGAAACTGTACGCCGGCACGGTCATTGAATCCGGTGTCTACCGGACCGGGACAGAGAATGCTGATGGTGACGCGGCTCTTTTCGCGGCGCAGTTCCTCGGCGATCGCCAGGGAAAGGCGTACCACATAGTTCTTGGAGGCATAATAGGAAGAGAAGAGCGGCCCTGTCAAAAATCCGGCACTGGATGCCACATTGAGGATTCTGCCGCTGTTTCGCTTTTTAAAATCCCGCAGAAACAATTTTGTCAGAATGTGCAGTGCACGGACATTGACTTGAAGCAGCTCCAGTTCCTCCTGGAGTGCCGTTTCCGTAAACTTGCCGAATACGCCGAAACCGGCGTTGTTCACCAGTATATCCACATGCTTTTTTTTACAAAATTCGTATAAGGTGAATGGTGCCTGATTCTCTGTCAGATCCAGAGCGATGATCTCTGTGGAGACCGGAAGCGCTTTCTGCATCCGGCGCAGTTCAGCTTCATTGCGCCCGGTCAGAATGAGTGAAATCCCTCGCTTTGCCATTTCTTCTGCGATGGCTTTTCCGATACCGGAGGTCGCGCCCGTAATCAGTGCTTTCATTTGAAAAACTCCTCTCTTGTGTGTGATGTTCTTTTTTTACTATATCACAAAAGCCAGTCGAAATCAATTGAAAATCAAAGTTTTCTGAAAAACGAAAAAAAATTTCGTGAAAGTATGGACTTATGCAAAAAAATATAGTATAATAAAAACGTATTGGATTGCGGCAGGCGCTTTTGCACCGGATTCGCCTTTGGCGGTACAACCGCAAGACTGTTTTATTTTTTCGGAGGTATCAAAACTATGTTCAGATGGAAAAAGGCTGCTGCGATCGTGGCAGCTGCAGCAATGACAGTTGCCGGAGCAGGCTGTACAGTCGGCAGCGGCACCGCGTATGCGATGACAATCGACGGTGAAAAGGTAGATGCAGGTATCTATATCTATTATGCGTATCAGTCTTACATGGAGCTGACACAGGATCTGCAGTCGCAGAATTCAGAACTGGATGTCAGTGATGATAAAGTCGTCAAGGAACAGAAAATGGACGGCGTCAGCGCAGAAGAGTGGATCAAGAACAAGACCCTGGAATACTGCCAGGACTATGTGGCATTTAACAAGCAGTTTGATGAGCTGGGACTGTCCCTGGAGGAAAAGGACAAAACCGACATCAACAGCACCATGGACAGCTTCTGGGATAAGAACGGCGAGACCTATGAGAAAAACGGAATTTCCAAAAATTCCGTCAAGAGTGTGCTGGAGAGCATCTACAAGTCCAATGAGCTTTTCCTGTATTACTATGATGCAGGCGGCGAAGAGGGTGTAACTGAGGACGAACTGAAAGAATACTATGTGGACAACAATGCCCGTGTGCGCTATCTGAAATTTGATCTGAAGGACGGCAATGGTGATGCGCTGGATGATGCCGGCAAGAAGGATATGAAGGCGAAGGTAGAGGACTATCTGAGCCAGATTGAGGCAAAGTCGGACGAGGACGCAATGGAAGAAGAGATGGATGCTGTACAGAGCGATTACAATGCTTATGTGACGTCGATTTCCGAAGAGGCAGCGGCTGAAACCGCAACTTCTGCGACAGATGCAGACGGCAACGAGATTCCTGCAACAACGACAGAAGCAACCACCACAACAACAGAAGAAACCACAACCACTACAACGGCTGCGGAAGACAGCGCAGAGACTACTGCAACTGCCGGAGATGAAAGTGCAGCAGATACCACAGCAGCAGAGGACAGCGCTGCGGATGAAACGACGACTACTGCCGCAGAAGACAGCAGTGAGGACAGCTCTGCCGAAACCACAACTACAACATCTCCCTATGCAAGTGAAAATATTATTGCCAAGGTGACCACAGATAAGGACACCAAGGAAGAGGACATCACCTATACACCGTCTGAAAAGGTGTATAACTATATTTTCAACGATGCGAAACAGGGCGTTCCGGATATCGTAGAGGATGATGATGCCTATTATATCGTTTTGCGCCGGGATATTACAGAGCGTATGACGGAAGATGACCTCTGGACAGAGGAGCAGTGTCAGTCGGTTGCATCACAGAAATATGGCGATGACTTTAAGGCAAAGGAAGAGGACTGGAGAAATGCACAGAAGGTCGAGAAGAATGACAGTGCTATCAAGCGTTATGATGCATTCAAGATCGACATGGACAGCAGCAGTGCTTCTAACTAAGGGCAGAGAAATCAAATAATATAGCTAAGCGGCTAAGCGTCCTTGACAGTGTGATGTCAAGGACGCTTTTTTTGAATTTGAATGGCGAATTGTGCATAACAGACAAGAAAAAGTTGGCGGTGTTCACAAAAATATACTTGACAAAGCGAGAAGAGCATGATATAATAATAAAGCTGTCGCACGGGAGCGGGAGTCGAGTGAAAATGAGGAATAAAGGGAAGTAAGAGAACGGATCGGGAGATCGACAGTGGGGAGCGGAACTTGTTCAAGAAAAGTTCACTTGACAAAACGGTGAAAGTGTGGTAGAATGAATAGGCTGACTGTTTTGGACAGGCTGTTGAGGAAAAG
>CAKSJP010000035.1 GCA_934463425.1 uncultured Ruminococcus sp. | reverse complement strand
ATACGCCAGAATGCTGCGTTTGTCAAGAGGTTTTTTGTTTGGGAAATGCGGCGGTTTTGGTTTTTGGGAAAGGGTTTCGTGGCATGCGGGCGAACGATGTTCGCCCCTACGGTGAATTTGACATTTTTCGCCGGATGTGATATACTGAGTTTCTGAGGGCATACCAATAACGGTAGGCGGTTTGTTTCTGCTCCCATGATTTTATAATCGATGGGAGGTGATGCATGATGATGGATGTAGTTTCCTTTATCGTAAGCATTCTTTGTAATGTTTTTCGTGCGATTCTTGCATACTTAACATACAAAAAGAAATAACCGCCCCTAACTTCCCAACTTTGCGGCGGTTAAATTCTTAACTATTGCAGTGGGAGCAGACCGTCTACTGGTATGCTCTCTCTTTATCTTTATGATACGCCAGAATGCTGCGTTTGTCAAGAGGTTTTTTGTTTGGGAAATGCGGCGGTTTTGGTTTTTGGGAAAGGGTTTTGCAGCATGCGGGCGAAGGGCGCTTGCCCTTATGATGGCGCGTTGACTTTTTTCATAAAATGTGGTACACTAAAACAGAAGAGGAGCGCTTTCGGCGTTTCTGAAATTTATGGAAAGGGGAGCGGATACCGTGAATCAATTTCGCGTGGGACTGCGGCGGCTGACATCACACTGGAAGCCGCTGCTGTTGTTTGAACTGGTCTGGAAGCTGGTGACCGTTCTGGTGATCGCTCCGGCGTGTGCCGGGCTCATTCAGCTCGCCATCCGCGGCGCAAAGCTGAACTATCTCACCACTTCCAATTTGTTGAAATTTCTCCGCTCGCCCTGGACATTTTTGCTGTTTGCGGTGATCCTGCTGCTTGCGGCGCTGTATACGCTGTTCGAGATCGCGGCAGTCTGTACCTGTTTTCGTCAGCCGCGGTATCAGCGCATCCGTACCACACTGGGATGCATGGCGCGTTCCGGCGGGCAGTCGGTGCTGCATTTTTTTCGGGGCGGCGGGCCGCTTTTGGTGCTGCATTTACTGGTGCTGATTCCGCTGATGCAGTTTTCTGCCACGTCCGGTATTTTTACCGCCATGGGCATTCCGGATTTTCTCGCCTATTATATGACAAAAAAAGAGTTTCTTCTGCCCATATATATTGCGGTGATCGTGCTCTGCTGTTTGCTTTCCATTCGCTGGATTTTTTCCAGTGTGCTGTTTACCCAGAATCAGTGCAGCTACCGCAGCGCCAGAGCTGTCAGCGTACAGCTGGTGCGCGGAAGATTCTGGAAAACCTTTTTTTCTGTTTTATTCTGGAACTGCTGCTATTTTGTGGCGCTCCTGGTGTTTTTGTGCCTCATTATGCTGGGGGTGCTGATGGTGATCCACGGTACCAGAAACAGCGATATTATCACCTCTCAGGCGATGCGCATTTTAAAAGTGCTGATTCAGCTGGTGCTGTGGAGCTTTTCCTTTTTTGCAACCCCCATTTGCATGGCGCATCTGACGGCGCTTCTGGAAAAGCGCTGCGCGCAGCTGCCGGAGGTCGTTCTGCCGGAGCCGGTTCCGCTGAGCCGGAGCGCAAAGCCCATTCGCCGCAGCACGGCGCTGCTGACAGCCGGTTGTTTTACAGCGGCGGCTCTGGGGCTGAATCTTTCTTATGTGTACAGCGTATTTACCGGCAAGGCGAACTTTCAGCTGACGCTGTTCCAGAATCCCACAGTCATGGCGCACCGGGGACTGTCTGCGGATGCGCCGGAGAATACGCTCTATGCATTCTCGGATGCTATTTCTGTGGGTGCGGACTTTATTGAACTGGATGTGCAGCAGACCAGGGACGGAGTTCTGGTGGTGATGCACGACTCCAATCTGAAACGCACGACCGGCGTAAACAAGGACATCTGGGATGTGGACTATGCGGACATTCAGGATCTGGATGCCGGAAGCTGGTTCGATCCGGCGTATGCCAATGCCCGTATCCCGACGCTGGAAGAGACGCTGCAGTTTGTGGACAAGCGGGCGAAGCTGAACATCGAGATCAAGCCCACAAAGCATGGCTCGGACACCCTGGAGCAGGATGTAGCGGAGCTCATTACGGAATACCGCTACACGGATGCCTGCTATGTGACATCGTTTTCATACGGCTCGCTGAAAAAGGTGAAAGAGGCGAATCCGGATATTCGCACGGGATATCTCATGAGTGTGGCATACGGACAGTTCTACTCCCTGCAATATGCGGATGCATTCAGCCTGAACAAGGTGTTCGTCACCAGTCAGGTGGTAAATGCCGCGCATCAGCAGGGCAAGCAGATATTTGCCTGGACGGTGAACAGCGTTTCAGAGGTGCGCAGTCTCTCCAATCTCCATGTGGACAGCATCATCACAGATGATCCGGTCATGGCACAGAACGTGATCTCCCGGGACAGCACCAGTGAGACCCTGCGGTCGGTATTGGATTATTTTATCAATTGAACGGCAGGGATAAAATGATGCAGGGGCAAACATGGTTCGCCCCTGCATTTTCGGTTATGGTTTGACATTTTTTGTCGGATGTGATATGTTGATGCTCTAAAGGCATACCTGAAACGGTAGGCGGCTCACCATCCTTGGGCGAGTCTGCCGTCGCCATTTCCATTGGGCGACGGGCTGGCTTGTTTCTGCTCCCGGAAGGGAGTGAGTGCAAATGAACATAGACATTCTCGTCAAGTGCATTAGCATGGTTTGCGAAGTCTTTAAAGCATATCTTGCTTACTTAAACTTCAAAAAACGGAAATAACCGCCCCTAAGCTGCTAACTTGGACGGTTATTTCTTGATAACTTAACTTTGGGAGCAGACCGTCTACTGGTGTGCTCTCTCTTTATCTTTATGATACGCCAGAATGCCGCGTTTGTCAAGAGGGTTTTTTGTTTGGGGAATGCGGCGGTTTTTGGGAAAGGGCTTTGTATCATGCGGGCGAACACTGTTCGCCCCTACGGTGAATTTGACATTTTTCGCTAGATGTGATATACTGAAACTCTGAGGGCATACCTGAAACGGTAGGCGGTTTGTTTCTGCTCCCACTGCTCATTGGAACAGATGGGAGGTGATCGGTATGATGGATCAATACATCACCTTTGGTGATTTGCTGAAGATCGGCAGTTTCCTGCTGGATTGCATCAGCGTGATCTTATACATTTACTATAATCATAAAAATAGTAATCAGAATCACCATGGCAAGAAAAAGAAATAACCGCCCATAAGCGTCCAAACTTGCGGCGGTTAAATTCTTAACTATTGCAGTGGGAGCAGACCGTCTACTGGTATGCTCTCTCTTTATCTTTATTATACGCCAGAATGCCGCGTTTGTCAAGAGGTTTTTTGTTTGGGAAATGCGGCGGTTTTGGTTTTTTTGAAAGATTTCGCACCGACGATATCACAAAAGTGCAACTATATTTGGAAAGGAGCTGTCCCATATGCGCCTATTTGCTGCCCTTATCTCCACGCGTGAGAAAGCGATGGAACATGCCGCCGCTTATGCGCTTCTGACCCATGCGGTGGAGATCATCTATCATATGCCCTTGCCTGAGATCGCCCGGGATTCTCACGGGAAGCCCTATTTTCCGGCGCATCCGGAGATCTGCTTCAACCTCAGCCACTGCCGCGGTCTGGCGGTGTGCGGCATTTCTGATGCGCCTTTAGGAGTGGACTGCGAGCACATCCGCGCTCTGCGCCCCGGTGTGCTGCATCGCTCCTTTGCACCGGAGGAGCTTCGGGCGGTGCAGGCTTCTCCTGACCCGGACACGGCATTTTTCCAGTTCTGGACGCTGAAAGAGGCTTTTGTCAAGGCACTGGGCATCGGTATTTCCTATCCGCTTCACACGGCGGTGTTTGGGTTAGCGGGAGATTCTGTTGCCATTCATCCGTCCGGCTGGCAGTTCCGGCAGTTTCGTCTGGAAAGCGGCCATGGGGTCGCCTGCTGTATTTCTCCGGAGGATGTGCTCCCGGAATGCGTGGAATTTTACGATATGTAAAAAGTCGCCGTCGGCGGCTTTTTTTCTTTGTGTAGAACGCCAAAATTCGGTATATTTTGCCGTAGGAAACAGAAATTCCACATTTCCTTTTTTCGGATGTGATATAATAGTCATAGGAATAGCCTAGAGTTTATGCAATATCTTAGCTTGCAGAGAGGAGAATGGAAAGGATGAAAAATATGCAGCATGGAAAACGGCTCGCGGCAGATGGTCTGCACCGGGCGGCGGCGCTGCTGCTTTCGGCAGTGCTTCTGGTGACGGGGCTGTCCTTTGGCAGCATGCGTGTTACGGCGGAGGACGGCGCGGCGCTTCCCGTATGGGATACCGATGCGGCACAGGGCGGCGATGAGACAACGCTTATCGGCGTTTCGGGGACCTATGTCAACCAGATCAGCGAGGCGCTGGATCTCATCAACAGCTATCGGAAGGAGGCGTGCGACAACGGCTATCCCGATCCCAACACCGGCTCGACGCTGACACCGTCGGACTATGTCCCCATGCAGTGGTCGGAGGGACTGGAGTACATTGCCCGAATCCGTGCCGCAGAGGCTTCGCAGACAGTGGCACACACCCGGACGAATGGCACACGCTGGACAACACTTTCTACACCGGGCGGCTATCGTTCCTATGGCGAGTGCCTGGCGTGGAACGGGGGCAGTGACATGGTTCAGGGCATTCGCCAGTGGTACAAGGAAAAGTCCGATTATCTGAACAATACCGGCGGCGTGACCGGACACTATACCAGCATGATCGCGCCGTCAAATCATTATGTGGGGATGGGGACGTTCTGCACCTCGTCCGGCAGATACTATAACACCACCTGTGCCGAATACAACGGTTCGGACGACAGCGAAAGCTTTACTTTTGACTACACCAGCGGCATCCAAAAGGTAGAGGTTCCTGTGTCTGCGGTAACGCTGCAGGCAGGATCGCTGGAGGAGACCTTTACAGCAGGAGAGAGCCGCAGTCTGAAGCTTGCGGCAGAGTATAACGGCAAGACCGGCTTTACGCTGGAGGATACAGTATCCTGGAGCACCTCTGATGAGGCGGTGATGCGCATTGACGGTGACCGGGTGACAGCTGTGGGAACAGGAACAGCAACGCTGACCGCAGAAACAAACAGCATGGTTTGTACGGTGGAGGTGACTGTGGAGACGGCAGAAACAACGGATACTACAGATACCACAACCACCGCTTCTTCTGCAGCGACGACTACCACCACCACAACTACTACCACAACCACCGCTTCTGCCGTGAGCACAACGGCTTCGGTATCCGGCACAGAAACTGCGGAAACTTTAGAACCGCTGACCATTTCGCTGGATACAGTGACGCTTACACTAGAGGAATTGAAGGCCGCCAACTATCAGGTGCGTGTGCCGATCACGGCAGATCACAGCTATGGTGCTATGGAATTTGGTGTGACCCGGGATTCTCGTCTGACCTATCTGTCCTGCACCGCTTCGGTGGGGCTTTGTGTTCCGGCGAGCCAGGGGGAATTTCACTGGTGCACATTCTATAATATCGGGGCAGAAGCTGCCGGAGAGGTAGGTTATTTTACCTTTTTGCTTCCGGAGAACACGGTCGGCGGTGACTGGTTCTCTCTGAATGCCACCAACATCAATGCCAGCGGCACAGCTGCCAGATGGACCAGAGCCAACAGCGGTATCTGGGGCGAGGAAAATGTGATCAGCGGCGGCATTCTGATTCTGGACAACCGCACCACAGAAACCACCGTTTCTTCTGCGGAGACTGTTACAACTACAACCACAACCACTGCTTCGGCAACTGTCACAACAGCCACCTCGGAGACCACCGGAGCACCGGACGCGCTGACGGTTTCGATCCCGGATATGGAGTTCTCTCTGGAAGAACTTCAGGCGGCGGATTATGTGGTAGAAGTGCCCATTTATGCTGACCGGGGCTATTCCACGCTTTCCTTTGGCATTTCCTGTGCTGCAGAGATGACCTATATAGACAGCACCGCGCTTTCCGGCATGTGTGCCGCAAGCGAGCGCAATGGCTTTATCTGGTGGACAAACAGCGTTGTGGAAGGTGCAGCAGCAGGGCAGATCGGTACGGTGCAGCTGCGGCTGTCAGAGGATGCAGCTGCCGGAGCGGATTATGCCGTGACGCTGACTGCAGTCAATGCTGCCGGCGGCAACGGAAAGTGGCTGGATGCCGAAACGGGGCAGCGGGGGGTTCCGCAAACCATAAGCGGTGTGATCCATATCACAGGAGAACCGCAGACTACAGAAGCACCCATTGCGCATGTATTTTACGGAGATGTCAATGTGGACGGCAAGGTGGATGTAGCAGATGCAGTATTGCTGAATAAGGCAGTCTCCGGAGCTGTTTTGCTCAATACACAGCAGCGCAGCAACGGGGACTGTGACGGCAGCGGTGAGCTAAATTCCAGCGATGCGCTGACGCTGCTGAAATTTCTGGTGCAGACCATTACGACGCTGCCCTATCAGGAATAAGGATTTTTTCCTTGTGAAAAATCGGATAAAAACGAGCGGCTTTCCCTGGGCGGGAGAGCCGCTTTTTGGTGCGGTGCAGACGATGCGCTCCGTACAAACAATGACAAAATTCCTTAAAAAGTTACAAAACGGATAGAAGAATCTTGCGCTTTTCTCTTTTTGAATAGTGCAAAAAGCGCATATTTCAACAGAAGAAATTGTGCAGATGTGCAAAAGTTCCGCGAGAATTCGTCGGAAAGTCTTGCAAAACGGTTACAAACATGGTATAATAGCAAATGTACGGTGACCACCGCCCCATCGGACAGGCATAGATCTGTCTGGCGGGGAAAAGCACATCTGCCGTCTGTCCACAGCCTGGTACATACAGGCGGACGGCGCAGTGCACGGGGCAACACAAGTTTCAAGGAAGTGAAATATCTCAGGAGATGGCATATCTCGGACAGACCACAGATGCTGCGGCAGATCCTCTGATCCGTCAGGACAATGCCGGCAGAGCGCAGCATTGCGCTTCGTTCTTGAAACCGGACAGGCGTGTGCCCTTGAAACTGTATGAAAAGGACATTCCAACAGGTACAAGCCTTTTGTACTGTCTTTGGATTCATGCAGCGCATTGCAGCGGCAGGCGAAACCGTACTGCGATGCAGCGACTGCTGTCAGCGCAAACATCATAAAGGAGCGTTTTTATGCGTAAAAAAATCATGGCAGTCGTTTTATCCTGTCTTACCATTATTGCTTTTGCTGTTTCATCCTTTGCAGTTTCTTTTTCCGCTTCTGCGGTTTCTGTGGATGAAATGACGAAAGCCGCTGTACAGATCATTTCCCGGAGCGAGGGTACATATGGCACCATCAACCGGAATGACAACGGTGCAGTCAGCATTGGCATGCTGCAGTGGCATGCCGACCGGGCGCTTCAGCTGATGCGTTCCATCGCGAATGCAGATACGGGCTCGGCGCAGTCGATCCTGGGCAGCAGCTTCTACAATGAAGTGATGTCTGCTTCCAGCTGGAATTCCCGCACCTTTTCTGCGGCAGAGGGCACTGCAGCATCCAATCTGCTGAGTACCAGTGTCGGAAAGTCCAAGCAGGATGCTTTGGCGTATAACGATGTACAGGGCTATATCGGCGCAGGGCAGAAGCTGGGTATTTCTAACGCCGGTGTTCTGGTGTATTATGCAGAATTGTATAACCGGGGCATGGGCGTAGCGAAGCGGATCCTCAACGCAGCAGCCGGCGGCGGCGCTTACAGCAGCGTGACACTGTCCGGGCTGCACAAGACGGCACTTGCCAACAGTGCTAGCTATTATTCAGAGCGTCTGAATTATGCGTACAGCACCATCGTTTCTTTGGGCTGGGGAGATGCAGGCGTAACAGAAGGCGGCAGCAGCAGCGCGGATACTTCTGATTTCTCGGAAAGCTATGCCGGCACTTATACGGTGACTGCCACTTCGCTGAATGTCCGCAGCACACCGTCTACTTCCGGCGCAAAGGTGGGCACACTGCCCGGCGGCGTACAGGTGAGTGTCAGCTCTGCCAACGGCAAGTGGGCGGCAGTCAGCTATAACGGCATCAGTGGGTATTGCTCCATGGATTATCTGAAGCAGGAAACGGCGCAGACCACCACCGCAGCGACAACAGCTGCTCCGGCAGAAACCACTACCACAGCTGCGGCGGCATCGGATTTCAGCGACAGCTATGCAGGAACATATCGTGTTACGGCATCTGCGCTGAATCTGCGCAGCGGTCCGTCTACGGCAAATTCTAAGGTAGGAACGATCCCGGGCGGCACAACGATAGAAGTGACATCTGCCAACGGCAAGTGGGCGGCAGTCAGCTATAACGGTGTCAGCGGTTACTGTTCCATGGATTATCTGAAGCAGGAAGCGGCACAGACCACGACAGCTGCTTCGGAGGCACAGGCTACTACAACCACGGAAACCACTACCACAGCGGCAGCGGAAACGACGACGGAAGCAGCGGCAACCACTATGGACACCAATGTGGATGATCGTTATGTTACGCTGTACGGCGACATCAACTGTGACGGCATGATTGACATTACGGACGCTGTGATGCTGCAGAAGCATCTCAACGGCAGTGTATCGCTGAACTATGCGCAGCTCGCCAATGCGGACTGCCAGAAGGATGAGCAGATCGATGCCACCGATGTGGTGGTACTGATGCAGTTTTTGCTGAACAGCTTTACTTCTCTGCCGGTTGTATAAGCGCTGGATCGTGTGCTACACATGCGGCGCAAATGACAGATAAAACGACGAACCGCCGTGTTCCGGAAACATTCCGGGACACGGCGGTTTTTTTGGTGGTGACAAGATTCGAACTTGCGGGATTTGGGGTGGATTTGACGTAGTTTCGGGCTTTTTTTGGGGAGGTTGCCATTTTTGGTTGCCAGTGGGGTTAGGAATAGTTTGTGAGTTGCGTAGACATAGAGGAAATATGATAATATTCGGTTACTTTTTAAAAGTGAAATGTGTCTTTGAAACCAAGCCACTTCTGATCTTTGTCACTTAGATTCAGCTTCGTGCCATCTTTCAGTGCATAGCCCTCAGCCGATGCCGAGCCGTGATACTCGCCGGTCAACTCTGGCCAGACAATCCCGATCTCCGGGTCGTTCCAAGCCATGCCACCTTCATCGTTGGGGTGATAAAAGTCATCGCACTTGTAGCAGAATTCTGCTACATCCGAAAGCACCAGAAAACCGTGTGCAAATCCCTTGGGAATTAGAAATTGTTTTTTGTTTTCTTCATTCAATTCGACCCCATGCCACTTTCCATAAGTAGCGGAATCTTTTCTCAAATCCACAATGACATCAAAAACTCTGCCTTTGATAACACGTACTAGTTTTGTTTGAGGAAATTGCTTTTGAAAATGTAATCCTCTTAGCACGCCCTTGGTAGAGCAGGACTGATTATCCTGCACGAATGCAATATCTATTCCGGCTTCTTTCATATCACGCTGGTTGTACGTTTCCATGAAGTATCCTCTGCTGTCTCCGTGTACAGCCGGCGTGATGACGCAAAGCCCTTCAATGCCGCCTACGTTCTTTTCTACTGTAATCTGTCCCATTAGTCTGTAATCTCCTTCAGATATCTTTCCAGTGCATTCTTCCAATCCGGCAGGGGAGTGAAACCGTTTTCAATCAGTTTCGATTTGTCCAGTCTGCTGTTAAAGGGTCTTGCTGCCTTGGAAAGACCGTATTCTGCTGTTGTGACGGGTACGACCTTTGTGGCATATCCAGCCTGCTTGAAAATTTCACAGGTGAAATCATACCAGCTGATATAACCGCCTTCATTGGTGGCATGATAGTAGCCGTATTTTTCCGTCTCTGCCATATCCACCAGCAGCCGTGCCAGGTCGTAGGTATATGTCGGTGTACCGATCTGATCGCTGACCACTCGCACCGTGTCGTACTTTTTGCCCACGTTCAGCATCGTCTTGATAAAATTTTTGCCGTTCTTGCCAAATACCCAGGCAATGCGGACAATGAAATACTTGTCCAGAGTATTGCTGACCGCAAGCTCACCGTCCAGCTTTGTCTGTCCATAGACATTCTGCGGTGCATAGTCCTTGCAGTCCGGCTGCCATGGTGTTGTACCTTGTCCATCGAAAACATAGTCGGTGGAAATGTAGATCATCTTGCAGTTCAGCTTTTTGCAGACATTTGCAATATTCTGAGTTCCGTCCACATTGATGGCACGTACCTTGGGGAGATTCTCCTCGTCCTCGGCAGCATCTACTGCGGTCCATGCGGCACAGTGGATGACAACGTCCGGGTTCACTTCTGTGATTGCTGTTTCAACGGCGTCTGCGTTGGTGATATCTAACTTGACATAGGCACAGTCCGCAGCAACTTCGTCCAGAATATCGCTGCCGATTGCCTCATGCCCACGTTTTTTCAGTTCATTGACTACGTCAAAACCGAGCTGTCCGCCGACACCTGTTACAAATACTTTCATCTGTATCCCTCACCGATTGCTGTACATTTTTTCATAGTAGTCCTGATATTCACCGGAAATAATGTCCTTCCACCATTTCTGGTTGTCCAGGTACCACTGAATGGTCTTTTTGATGCCGTCTGCGAACTTTGTCTCCGGCAGCCAGCCCAGTTCGTTGTGGATCTTGGTCGGGTCGATGGCATAACGCATATCGTGACCCTTACGGTCGGTGACATAGATAATCAGACTCTCCGGCTTGCCCAGTTCCTTGCAGATCAGCTTGACAATGTCGATGTTCTTCATTTCATTGTGACCGCCTACGTTGTAGACTTCGCCGACCTTGCCGTTGTGGATGATGAGGTCGATTGCCTTGCAGTGATCCTCTACATACAGCCAGTCACGCACATTTTCGCCCTTGCCGTAAACCGGCAGCGGCTTGTCTGCCAGGGCATTGGCGATCATCAGCGGAATCAGCTTTTCCGGGAAGTGATACGGGCCATAGTTGTTGGAGCATCTGGAAACCGTTACCGGGAGACCATAAGTTCTGTGGTAAGCCAGTACCAGCAGATCTGCGCCTGCTTTAGAAGAGGAGTAGGGGCTGCTGGTGTGGATGGGAGTTTCTTCGGTAAAGAACAGATCCGGTCTGTCCAACGGCAGATCGCCGTAGACTTCGTCGGTAGAAACCTGGTGATAACGCTGAATGCCATACTTCCGGCAAGCGTCCATCATAACCGCTGTGCCGAGAATGTTGGTCTGGAGGAAGATCTCCGGGTTCTCGATAGAGCGGTCTACATGAGACTCAGCCGCAAAGTTGACAACGATGTCGGGCTTTTCTTCCTCGAAGAGCTTGTACACGCCCTCACGGTCGCAGATGTCCAGCTTGACAAATCGGAAGTTCGGATTGTCCATGACAGGCTCCAGCGTGGACAGATTGCCAGCGTAGGTCAGCTTGTCCAGACAAACAATGCGGTAGTCCGGGTGTGCTTTTAGCATATGAAATACGAAATTGGAGCCGATAAAGCCGGCGCCGCCAGTTACGATAATGGTCATGATAGATACTCCTTAGGATGAAGTGTGTTGCTTTTATTATAGCATACTTTTGGGGGAATTGCAATAAAAAATGTACCGCTGGTGGGCGGTACATGGGGGATATGGGGATAGACAATATCTGAAATGGTATCGATAATTTAGGAGAGTTCTTTCTTTGCTGCGGCGAGGGCGACTTCTATGGTTTTATCCATGTCGTAGTATTTGTATTCGCCGAGGCGGCCACCGAAAATGACATTGTCTTCTGCTTCTGCAAGGGCTTTATACTGTTCATACAGTGTGCTGTTTTTGGCATCGTTGACGGGGTAGTAGGGTTCGTCTCCAAGTTTCCATTCCGAAGAATACTCTCTCGAAATAACTGTTTTCGGCAGATCGTTTCCGTTTTCATCTTTGCCGAACTCGAACCATTTATGTTCAATGATTCTTGTCCAGGGAGTTTCTCTGTCTGTGTAGTTTACAGCTGCATTGCCTTGGAAGTTTGGCTTATCGAGAATCTCATTCTCAAATCTAACAGAGCGATACTCCAGAGTGCCCAGCTTATAATCGAAATACGCATCGATCGGACCGGTGTAGATCACCTTTTCAGCGAGCTTGTCCAGTTCTTCTTTGTTTTTCAGATAGTCAACATTCAGTCGAACTTCAATACCTTCCAGCATTTTCTCAATCAGCTTGGTATATCCGCCAATAGGAATACCCTGATAAAGTGCATTGAAATAGTTGTTATCAAATGTCAGACGGACTGGAAGGCGCTTAATGATAAATGCAGGCAGATCCTTGCAGTCACGTCCCCATTGCTTCTCTGTATAACCTTTTACAAGCTTTTCGTAGATATCTCGTCCAACAAGCGAGATTGCCTGTTCTTCTAGGTTTTTCGGCTCACCAGTGATCTCTTTTTTCTGCTCTTCGATTTTCGCTGCGGCTTCTTCAGGAGTCACAACACCCCACATTTTATTGAATGTGTACATATTGAACGGCATGGAATAGAGTTCGCCCTTGTAATTGGCCACCGGAGAGTTGGTGAAACGGTTGAAGTCAACAAAGCTTGTAACATAGTCCCATACCTCTTTGTTATTGGTATGGAAAATGTGTGCGCCGTACTTGTGTACATTGATGCCCTCAACTTTTTCTGTATAGATATTTCCGCCTACATTGGGGCGCTTATCTATTACAAGTACACTTTTTCCGGCTTTTTTCGCCTGCTGGGCAATTGTTGCTCCGTATAAGCCGGAGCCGACGATAAGGTAATTAAACATTTGAAACTACTCCTTTGCTTTTAATAAAAGAAATCGGCTTAAAAAGTAAATCGTGGATCTTTAGCTTTTTCATGATAATTGAAATAAAAATAGGAATTAGAAGACTAAGGAAACAATTTATAACGATGCATAGAACGAAATTGTTAAATCCTAAACGAGAAAACATTATTCTAATGCTTGAAGTAAAAACGCAGTGAATGAGGTATATTTCAAGTGAATACTGTCCTATCTTACTAAGCGTTTTTACACCTATATTGCACGGATTTATACATAGTAACATAAAAACTTGATAAATTAGCATAGAACAACCAAGTGCAATTATCAAGCTAACAATTGGGATTGAATTATATAAGCGACCATGAAACTTGATCATTAGTAAAGCAGATGCAACCATACTAACAATCGTTAGTATGTGTAATCTAAAATCCTTAACCCATCCTTTTTTAATCAGCATTCCTAAGTAAAAAAAAGGAAGATAATACAAAAAACGTCTTGCTTCAAAAAAGTCAAAATAACTAGATGGCAAAAAAGATCCCGTGAAGCCAAGAAAAATAGAAATTCCCAGAAAAATAGATGGTTTAATTTTAAGCATGAATGGCAATAAAAAAATCAGATAATACAGTATTAAAACATATAAATACCAATATGGTGGAATTGATTTAATTGGAATCAATAAGATATCTATCCAACTTACGTCCGCATTCGTAAATCTGC
>CAKSJP010000034.1 GCA_934463425.1 uncultured Ruminococcus sp. | reverse complement strand
ATTACTCTGGCCTTGTCGCCCAGAGATTCCTTGGCATTCAGTGCGTGTGCGTGACCCTGGCTGCCGTAGCCGATAACTGCGATGGTCTTGCCGTACAGCAGAGACAGGTCACAATCTTCCTGATAAAATACCTTTGCAACATGATCCATTGTGAAAGACTCCTTTGAATAAATTTGGGTTTCAGAAACGATGTTCCGTTTCTGATGCAGTACCGCCGGAGCATCCGTGCAGTCTGCGGATCCATTTATATACGACTGCTCATGCATCTTTCAGGCATGCGCCGCCTCTTTCAAGAGCGACCAGACCGGTGCGGCACATTTCCATGATGCCATAGGGTTCCAGAAGCTCAATAAAAGCGTTGATCTTAGAGGACTCGCCGCGAATCTCGATGACCAGTGCCTCCGGGGAATAGTCGGTGATCTTCGCACGGAAGACATCGACAACGGACATAATATCCTGCCGCTTGTCCGCTACATTGTTGATCTTGATGAGCAGCAGCTCGCGGATGACGGTCTGATCCTGTTTCATGACCTTGACGGTCTTGACATCATACATCTTTTCCAGCTGCTTGACGATCTGATTGCAGATGCCGCGGTCACAGTGGGTAGAGATGGTGATGCGGGAGAACTCCGGCGATTCGGTTTCGCCCACAGTCAGGGTATCAATATTAAAGCCTCGTCTGGTGAACATGCCCGAAACACGGGACAGCACACCGGAATGGTTTGCAACGAGGACGGAAATAACAAAGCGTTCGATTTGATCCATAATGGCACACCCCTTTACATTGCAGAAATATCAACGATGATATCGTCGATGCAGCCGCCCGGCGGCAGCATCGGCAGTACAAATGCGTCGCAGTCGATGGCACAATCCACCAGGACAGGGCCGTTTTCCGCGAATGCCTTGGGCAGAACTTCCTTCAGCTCAGCCATATTCATGGCGCGATAGCCCGGCATGCCGAATGCCTCAGCCAGCTTGACGAAGTCGGTCTTGCGTTCCAGGGTGGTGTTGGAGTAGTGCTTGTCGAAGAACAGGGTCTGCCACTGGCGCACCATACCCAGAACGCCGTTGTTCATGATGAATACAACAACTGGTGTCTGGTTGCTGACTGCGGTAGCCAGTTCGTTCAGATTCATGCCGAAGCTGCCGTCGCCGGTGACCAGAACGGTCTTTCTGCCGGTCGCGGTCGCCGCGCCGATGGCTGCACCCAGACCGAAGCCCATGGTGCCCAGACCGCCGCTGGAAATAAAGGTGCGGGGTGTCTCAAAGGGATAGTGCTGTGCCACCCACATCTGATGCTGTCCGACATCCGTTGCCACGATGGTGTCCTTGTCGGCAGCTGCCGCGATCTGGTCGATGGCGGTGAACGGTGTCAGCTCGTCCGGATCCTGTGCTTCCAGCTTGGCAGTCTCTGCCTGGAGCTCTGCCACGCGGGCCATCCAGTCCGGGCGGGTCTGCTGCGGCAGCTTCTCGGTCAGCTTCGCCAGGATCTCCTTCATAGAGCCGGTGATGCCCAGCTCTGCCGGGATGTTCTTGCACAGCTCAGAAGCATCGATATCCATGTGAATGATCTTTGCGTTCCGGGCATACTTTGCGGTGTTGCCTGTGCCTCTGTCGCTGAAGCGGCAGCCGGCAGTGATGATGAGGTCAGCTTCGTTCTGTGCAATAGAGGAAGCATAGTGACCGTGCATGCCCTCCATGCCCAGCCAGCGGGGATTCGAGGAGGGAACTGCGGAGATGCCCATCATGGTGCAGCCGATGGGTGCGTCGATCTTTTCTGCCAGAGCCAGAACCTCTGCGCCGGCATTGTCAGTGATCGCGCCGCCGCCGATGTAGATATAAGGCTTTTCTGCCGCCAGGATCATTTCCACAGCCTTTTCGATGTCGCTCTCATCTGCCGCCGGAACCGGATCCTTTTCCACCGGCTTCTGTGCTGTGTATTCATACAGAGCATTCTGTACATCCTTGGGGATGTCAACCAGAACCGGGCCGGGTCTGCCGGATTTTGCGATCCGGAATGCTTCCCGGATGGTATCCGCCAGTTCCTCCACGCGCTTTACCAGGAAATTGTGCTTGGTAATGGGCATGGTCACACCGGTGATGTCCACCTCCTGGAAGCTGTCCCGTCCGATCAGAGAGTTCGGTACATTGCCGGTGATGGCAACCAGGGGAACAGAGTCCAGATATGCAGTTGCGATACCGGTGACCAGATTGGTTGCACCCGGGCCGGAGGTGGCGATGACAACGCCAACTTCGCCGGTGGCACGGGCATAGCCGTCCGCAGCATGTGCTGCGCCCTGTTCGTGTGCTGTGATAATGTGGTGGATCCGATCCTGAGCCAGATACAGGGCATCGTAGATGTCGATGACCTGTCCGCCCGGATAGCCGAATACCGTAGATGCACCCTGTTCGATGAGGGTCTCTACGATGATTTGTGCGCCTTTCAACTTCATGATACTTTCACCTTTTATGTTTGGATTTCAAGATTACATTTCTATAATAATTATAATAATTACAGTTTAGAAATCTCACAGGAGAAAAACGGGACAGACCCGAAGCGTATACCGCATGCTGCGGTATGCTTTGCAAAGGGAAGGACTGCTGCTGTTCCTGTCCGGCAGCGTTCTCCGCAGGCGGTTTTTTGGTACGCCTACAAAAAAAGCCTTCGGCTGTCACACCGAAAGCTTCCAATCCTCATGCAAGCGCTGCGGCGGAAAAACAGCCGTTCGCATTTTTCTTTGGAACCACGGTCTGTACAGCACAAATTCCGCTTCGGGTCTCAATGACTCGAGCGTCTAGTTCCACGATAATCACTCGTGCTGCCAACCGGCACATAGCGTCGCTGTACATCCTGGGTACACTCCTTTTTCAAAAACTTGCGAACCCGCCGCAGGACGGTAACATGTACCGTCACTGCCGTTCGTATGTGTTTAGTATAGCACTATGTTTTCACAATTGCAAGTAGCTTACTTTTATTTTTACAATTTAGATTCACTTTGTTCAATATTTCGACAGGACGGAAAGAAAAATCCCGCGGTTTTGGTGAAATCGAAAGAAATTTCGCAAAATTGCTTGACAAACAAAACGGAGGATGCTATAATAAAAATAATCACAGCGCCGGATATGGGTGCTGGTGTATCATGAAAAAGGCTTTGATGAGAAGAAAAGAGAACACGGGATGCTTTTGCAGAGAGCCGGCGGCAGGTGTGAGACGGCAGCGGCGTGTTCAGGATAACTGGTCTCTGAGCCGCAGGCGGAACATACGGGCGCTGGTTCGTATCAGTAGGCTGTGCCGGAAACTCCCCGTTACCGGAGCACACATTGTCAGATGTGATGAGCGGGCGCATCAGCTGCGTCAAAAAGAGTGGTACCACGGAGAATATGGATCTTCGTCTCTTTTGTACAGATAGGTTGTCTGTATGGAAGGGGCTTTTTTTGTAGACAGGACAGCCGCAGATCACACACAGGAAAGGAATGTATCATAAATGAAAAACGTAGAACAATATGCACCGCAGTTTTTTCCGGTGAAAAATCCGCCCATGCGCTGGGCATCCAAGACCATGATCGAAAAAGCGCCGATCTGGTGCAGCGTTGACCTGCGGGACGGCAACCAGGCATTGATTACACCTATGAGCCTGGATGAAAAACTGGAGTTTTTCCGCTATCTGGTGAAGATCGGCTTTAAGGAGATCGAGATCGGCTTTCCGGCGGCTTCCGAGACCGAGTATGAATTCTGCCGGGCGCTGATCGAAAACAACATGATCCCGGACGATGTGACCATCCAGGTGCTCACCCAGGCGCGGGAGCACATCATTGCCAAGACGTTTGAGGCGCTGAAGGGTGCAAAGCATGCCATTGTACACCTCTATAATTCGACATCCGTGGCACAGCGGGAACAGGTGTTCAAGAAGAGCAAGGAAGATATCATCAAGCTGGCAGAGCTGGGCGCAAACCTCTGCAAGGAATATCGGGCAAAGACCGAAGGACACTTCCGGTTCGAATATTCGCCGGAGAGCTTCACCGGCACAGAGCCGGAATTTGCACTGGAGATCTGCAATGCGGTATTGAAGATCTGGGAGCCGACCCCGGAGGATCCGGTCATCATCAATCTGCCGGTTACTGTTTCCCACTCCATGCCGCACGTTTATGCAAACCAGATCGAATACATGAACGACAATCTGTATCGCCGTGAGAATGTTGTCATCTCCCTGCATCCCCACAATGACCGCGGCTGTGCCGTGGCAGACAGCGAGCTGGGACTTCTTGCCGGCGGCGACCGTATCGAAGGCACACTGTTCGGCAACGGCGAGCGTACCGGTAATGTGGATATCATCACACTGGCGCTGAATATGTATTCCCAGGGCGTAGATCCGGAGCTGGACTTCTCCAATATGCCGGAGATCGTAGAGGTATACGAGCGTGTCACCAGAATGCATGTTTACGAGCGCTCGCCCTACAGCGGTCAGCTGGTATTCGCAGCATTCAGCGGCTCGCACCAGGATGCGATTGCAAAGGGCATGCACTGGAGAGAGGAACATGACTGCAAGCACTGGAATGTGCCGTATCTGCCCATCAATCCGGAGGATGTGGGACGTGTGTACGAGGCAGACGTGATCCGGATCAACAGCCAGTCCGGCAAGGGCGGCGTCAGCTATCTCATGGAGACCAAGTATGGCTATCACATTCCGCAGAAGATGCGGGAGTCCTTTGGCTATCTGGTCAAGGGCGTTTCCGATCACGCCCACAAGGAACTGCTGCCGGAAGAGGTACTGGACATTTTCAACAAGCACTATGTTAATGTAGAAACGCCGGTCTCCATTCCGGAGGTTCACTTCGTACAGAAGGGCGAGAATGCCATTGGCACAGAAGTCACCATCTCTTACAAGGGCAATACCGAGACGGTACACGGAGACGGAAACGGCCGTCTGGATGCGGTTTCCAATGCGGTGAAAGCACATCTCAGCATGGACTTTGCACTGACCACCTATACAGAGCACGCTCTGGAAGTGCGTTCCAGCTCTAAGGCTGTGGCATATGTGGGTCTGGAAAAGAACGGAAAGACTTATTGGGGCGTGGGTATCCACTCGGATATCATCAACTCTTCGATCTCCGCTTTCCTCAGCGCGCTGAATGCCATGATCGCAGATCAGGAAAAGTAAAATAAATGTAGCTATGAGAAAACCGCCGTACAGCAGATCGCAGTGCTGTACGGCGGTTTTTGATCGGTATTGATGCAGAACGTGAGAGCTTATTCCATATAAACAGCCATAGCGACCAGGAACATCGCATCGACACTGTACCAGTGTCCCTTGTATTGTACGACGATAAACTGTTCCTTTTCGGTGTTCTTTTCATCATCAGAAATGTACCGGACCTTCAGATCAAACTGATATGCCTTTTTGATTTCCAGCTTGTCATCTTCTTCAAAGTCCAGATATTCTGCAAAGTCCTCCTTGCTCAGCTTCTCCTGCTTGCTGATAGAAACCTTGATGTCATCGTAATCGCTGTAGTAGTTGTCCAGATATTCCTGTACGTTTTCGGTCAGTTCCTTTTTGCTCATATCGCCCTCGTCCAGAACATATTTTACATACTGTTTCGGCACAAGCGATAAAATTTCTTTGGCGTCACAGTCCTCGACAGCGCTGTAATAATCTTTTACAACGCGCTTGGGACTGCTGTGTCCGAAAATGGATCCCAGCAGTACGATTGCAAGAACGATCGTAACGACTGCGCAGATGACTGCAATGATCGTTCCTTTGGTGCTCATACCCAGAAATGACTTTTTTTCACCGGCAGGCACTGCAGTGAAGCCTGCGCCTGCGGCTGCTTGTTCCGGGGTGACACCCGGTGCTGTGCCGGCGGCAGACTGCGCCGATTCATTTTTTGCACCGCAAGTGGGACAGAACAGATCATTCGGGCTGATTTTTCCTCCGCATTTTTGACAAAACATCTTCATTTCTCCTTACCCTTTTCTGGTGTTTTCGGTCGGCTTTCACCATGCGCCGCAGCTCTGCAAAAGCAGATTCTTCCCCCTGCTCTGCCAGAAGCTCCAACAGCCGCATGAGAGCATGCTCAGTTTCCGGATGAAGCATGCCGTTTTTGCGGGAGACGGACTTTTGAAAATACGCCAGCGGACAGGTGCGGTCATACCGTTCCTTCAGATAGATCTTGCTTGCAGCAACTCTGTCGCAGAACATCTCTGCCAGAAACCGTATCGGCATTTGCACCGGTTCGACCTGCTTGGTTCTTGGATTATAGTCCGACCAGTATTCAAAGTGGTGGCGGTTGCGCCCCTTATGATGCATCCACGCCAGAGAATATCCCAGGTTTTCCCGTTCTGCTTCATTGGGACTGCGCATACCGCCCTGGTAGTAACGAACACCCTGCCAGAATTCTGTGGGGCTGTATTTAGAAAGGTCATGCCGCAGTCCCTGCCAGAGGATCCCTGCTTTGCAGCAGTGCCGGATGACGGCATGCCGATGGCGGGTGATAGTGCTCAGGTGTCCCCAGAAAGAATGCCAGATCATATGAAAACCTCCCTGTGTGGAATACCTTTATAGTATACCGCTTTTGGGAGAAAAAGTCAAGAAGATTGTAACGCATTGCAAAACAGAGCATTGAAGCAGACGGGTCGGCCGCGTAAAAATTGCGGCAAAGCGGATTTCTTTGCGCTTTTCAAAAAAATAGTTGACAAGCTGAAAAAAGTATGCTATAATGAAAAAGCCGCATGCATGGAGGCTTTAAAACATGAAAATGTGCCCCGGGCAGCGAGTTTTTGTAAAAGGCAGGTGCCAAGAATTATGTACGCAGTAATTGAAACCGGCGGAAAGCAGTATCAGGTAAAGGCTAATGATACGCTCTTTATCGAAAAGCTGAACGTTGAAGCAGAGGACAGCATTGTTTTTGACAAGGTTGTAGCAGTTGGCGGCGAGAACGGTCTGAAGATCGGCGCTCCGTATGTTGACGGTGCTTCTGTTCGTGCCAAGGTCATCAAGAATGGCAAGGCAAAGAAGATTACGGTTATGACCTACAAGCCGAAGAAGGGCGAAAAGAAGAAGCAGGGTCACAGACAGCCGTATACCCAGGTGCAGATCGAAGCCATTGAGGCATAAATGATTTCCGCACGTTTTTTTCTTGCAGGAAAGCAGTTTGCCGGCTGTGAGATCACCGGGCATGCTGATTATTCAGAAGAAGGAACCGATGTGATCTGCGCTTATGTTTCGGCAACAGTACAGACGGTCGCAAATCTGATGACGGAGATCTTCCGGCTTCCCGTTTCGGCGGAGGAGACAGAAGAACCCGCAAGAGTTTCGATCCGCCTGAACGGAGCAGACGCTTCCGGAAATGCCGGGCGGCTGTTTGCCGGACTGGAGCTGCAGCTCACAGAGCTGGAAAAGGTGTTTCCTGCGAATATTCAAGTTACACATGTGGAGGTGTAAGAGTAATGCTGAAGATTAATGTACAGTTTTTTGCACATAAGAAGGGTTCTGGTTCTACCAAGAACGGCCGTGATTCTGAGTCCAAGCGTCTGGGCGTAAAGCGCGCTGACGGTCAGTTCGTAAAGGCTGGCAACATCCTGGTTCGCCAGAGAGGTACTCACATTCATCCGGGCGCAGGCGTAGGCATCGGTTCTGATGATACCCTGTTTGCTACAGTGGATGGTACTGTAAAGTTTGAGCGTGTTGGCCGCGACCGTAAGAAGGTCAGCGTATACGCTGCACAGTAACGAAACGACTTATTTTGTCGGATTGCGTGAAGAACGACTGGAAATCCCGAGCAGCGTTTGTGTGCTTGGGATTTTCTTATTATACTTCACGCTATTGCAAAAGATGCAGGGAAGAAATGCGTTTTTTGCAATGGCGCGGAGTATAGATGAAAGCGCTGAAAATGCGATGTGAAGCGAGAGGAGATGTGAGAGATGTTTGTCGATCAGGCACGGATTTCTATTAAGGCAGGGGACGGCGGCGACGGCGCGGTTTCTTTTCATCGGGAAAAATATGTAGCAGCAGGCGGCCCGGACGGCGGCGACGGCGGAAAGGGCGGCGATGTGGTCTTTCAGGTGGATGATAACTTTTCCACACTGATCGATTTCCGCTATAAGCGAAAGTATGTTGCCCAGCGGGGCGAAAACGGCGGTGCGAGAAACTGTACCGGAAAGAGCGCGCCGGATCTGGTGATCCGCGTGCCCCGCGGCACTGTTGTCCGGGAGACAAAAACCGGCCGGATCATGGCAGACCTCTCCACGGATGAGCCGCAGATCCTTGCAAAGGGCGGCAGAGGCGGCAAGGGCAATATCCACTTTGCTACCTCTACCCGGCAGATCCCTCGTTTTGCAAAGCCCGGCTTTCCCGGTGAGGCGTTCGATGTGACACTGGAGCTGAAGCTGCTGGCAGACGTGGGTCTGGTGGGATTCCCGAACGTGGGAAAATCCACCCTGATCTCCGTAGTCAGCGCTGCAAAGCCGAAGATCGCCAACTATCATTTTACCACCCTGACTCCGGTGCTGGGTATGGTTCGAGTGGCAGAGGAACAGTCCTTTGTCATGGCGGATATCCCCGGACTCATCGAGGGTGCAAGTGACGGCGTGGGACTGGGACATGACTTTTTGCGTCATGTAGAGCGCTGCCGCCTGATCCTTCATGTGGTGGATGTTTCCGGTAGTGAGGGCAGAGATCCCATCGAGGACTATGATACCATTCAGGGCGAATTGGAGCGCTTCCGGGAGGATCTGGCAGAACGGCCGCAGATCGTAGTTGCCAACAAGTGTGATATGGCTGATCCGGAACAGATCGCACGGTTCCGGCAGTATATCGAGGAAAAGGGTCTGCCGTTCTATGAGATCTCTGCGGCGACCACCCAGGGCACTGCAGAACTGGTGCAGGCGACCGCAGCAATGCTGCAAACCCTGCCGCCGATCCTCCAGTATGAGGCAGAAGCGCCCTCGCCGGAGGAACTGGCAGAGAATGCCCACGGCGGTTTCGAGATCGAAGTGGAGGACGGCGTGTATTATGTCAACGCCATGTGGCTGGAGCCCATTCTCCGCACGGTCAATATGGAGGACTAT
Source organism: uncultured Ruminococcus sp. (assembly GCA_934463425.1). Taxonomy (GTDB): domain Bacteria; phylum Bacillota; class Clostridia; order Oscillospirales; family Ruminococcaceae; genus Ruminococcus_C. The sequence continues at coordinate 6,044 of CAKSJP010000034.1, read as the reverse complement.
TCCTCGCTGCAATACTTCCAGCGTGTTCTGCGCAGCAGCGGCATCATTGATGCTCTGGAAGAAAAGGGCATCCAGGAGGGCGATACGGTCGATATCCTGGGCTTTGAATTTGACTTCGTGCCGTAATGAGGTGAGTGTATGAAATCGTTGACACAGGCAGAAGCGAGACAGTACAGCCCCATGGCACTGGCATTTCTGGGCGACAGCGTCTATGAGGTAATGGTACGGGAATATCTCCTTCGTGCGGCAAATCAGCCGGCGGCAAAGCTCCATGACCAAAAGGTGCAGATGGTCTGTGCCGGCTTTCAGGCGGCGGCGGCAGACCGCCTGCTGCCCGTTCTGACCGAGGAGGAATCCGGGGTGTATCGGCGCGGCAGAAATGCCAATAATACCGTTCCGCGTCATACCTCTGCACGGGATTATCATAAGGCCACCGGGCTGGAGTGCCTGTTCGGTTATCTCCACCTCGTGGGTGCACAGGAGCGGCTGGAAGATTTATTTCAAATTGTGATGAATGCAGACGGTATGTCTGCGGAAAAATAAGGAGTGTTTAACCAATGTCAGGACATTCAAAATGGAATAACATCAAGCGGAAAAAGGAAGCAACCGATGCCATTAAGGGCAAGATCTTCACCAAGATCGGCAGAGAGATCACGGTATGCGTCAAAGAGGGCGGCCCTGATCCCAACAGCAACGCCAAGTTGCGCGATCTGATCGCAAAGGCAAAGTCCAACAACGTGCCGAACGACAACATTGACCGCGTCATCAAGAAGGCTGCCGGTGAGGGCGACAAGAACAACTACGAGTCGATCGTATACGAGGGCTATGGCCCCAACGGCGTAGCAGTTATTGTAGAGTGCCTGACCGACAACAAGAACCGTACTGCCGGAAATGTGCGTCACTATTTCGACAAGTTCGGCGGCAATCTGGGCACTTCCGGCTGCGTCTCCTTTATGTTCAGCGAAAAAGGCGTGCTGGTACTGGAAAATGACGGCCTGGACGAAGATCAGGTCATGGAGGATTGCTTCGAGTTTGATGCAGACGATTTCTCCATGGATGATGATGAAGTGATCGAGGTCTCCTGTGCACCGGCGGCTCTGCGCGGTCTGCGCGAGGGGCTGACAGAAAAGGGCTATCATGTGCTGTCCGCAGAGGTCATGCAGATTCCGTCTACCTATACCACACTGGATGACGAGGAGTCGGTGAAGAAGATGAACCTGCTGCTGGAAAATCTGGAAGAGGATGACGATGTACAGAACGTATTCCACAACTGGAATATGCCGGAAGAGGACTGAGTCTGACACTTAACAGAAAATTGGCGTATCCGGTTTCGCCTCGGCGATGCCGGATGCGTTTTTTTGTGAAAGGAAAAAGAGAAGAGAATCTGCTGTTCATGGTATGACAGACATTATATGGAAATACAGCTTGGATGGCAGGGGCGAACCGCGTTCGCCTGCTGATAAAAAGACAGCTGTTGTGAAATCGCAAAGAGGGTTGGGGATTCGTGCCCCGACAGTACCAGCAGGAACAGCACAGAAAGGAAAAAGAATGCGATTTGAAGAACTGAATCTATCTACACCGCTGCTGGAGGCAATTGCGCAGCTGGACTTTACAGAAATGACAGAAATTCAGGAAAAGGCGATCCCGCTGCTGCTGGAGGGCAGGGATGTGATCGGCAAGTCCAATACCGGTACTGGAAAGACCGCCGCATTCAGCATCCCGATTCTGGAGCAGATGGGGCAGATGTCCCAGGAAGAACGCCGCAGTGTGTGCGCGCTGATCCTCTGTCCCACACGGGAACTGGCGATGCAGGCATGCGATGAGATCCGGAAGTTTTCCCGGTTTCAAAAGCAGGTAAAGCCGGTGGCTGTCTATGGCGGCGCCAGCATGGAGCGCCAGATCTATCAGCTGAAAAACGGTGCCAATCTGGTGGTCGGCACGCCGGGACGCGTCCTTGACCATCTCCGCCGCCGGACGCTGAAGCTGGACAATCTGAAAACCATCGTCCTGGATGAGGCAGACGAGATGCTGAACATGGGATTCCGGGAGGACATCGAGTCTGTTCTGGCGCAGATCCCGGAAGAACGCCAGACTGTGCTGTTCTCCGCTACCATGCCGCCGGCAATTCTGGCGATCACCAAGCAGTATCAGAACGATCCGGTACTGGTGCAGATCCAGAGCGCACACCGGACAGTGGACGCAATTGCGCAGTTTTCCGTCAGCGTGCCCATGGGTCGCAAGACCGATGCGCTCCAGCTGCTGCTGCTGTCGAAGCAGCCCAAATCTGCCATGATTTTCTGCAATACCAAGAAGATGGTAGACGAGCTGACCGAAGCGCTGTGTCTCCGCGGCTTTTCTGCCGCAGGACTCCACGGCGACATGAAACAGCTTCAGCGCACCCAGGTCATGAACAGCTTTAAGAGCGGCAGAAGCACCATTCTTATTGCCACCGACGTGGCTGCCCGCGGCATTGATGTCAAGGGCGTGGATGCTGTGTTCAACTACGACCTGCCCCAGGATCACGAGTATTATATCCACCGCATCGGCAGAACCGGACGTGCCGGAAAGACCGGCGCGGCTTATAATATCCTCAGCGGCAGAAAGCAGGAAATGGAGATGCGCGACATCTCCCGGTATACCAAGGCGGACATCACCGAGATCCCTGTGCCGACCTCGAAGGAGCTTCGGGCTTCGGCAGTGGAAGAGGTGCGCGCACAGCTGCTGGAGATGGCGGCACAGCCGGCATCCGAAGAAGCACTGACACTGGCACAGGAACTGCTGACACAGACAGACTCTCCGGAAGAGCTGCTGGCGGCACTGGTACAGAAGCAGCTGGATACCGCCACCAAGGATCTGCCCACCTTCGATGTACCGAAGCCGATCCGCAAGGGCAAGCGTGCCGGCGCGAAAACAGTTCGGGTGCACATCAACGCCGGCCGCAAGGACCGGATGGCACCCAACTTCATTCTGGGTGCACTGGTTGAAGCGACTGGTATGGCAGGCAATGAATTCGGGAAGATCGATATTCACGATCAGTATACCACGGTAGAAGTGCCGGAGACGGAGACCGATTTTGTCATTGATGCGATGCAGCATGAAAAGATCAATGGCAAACAGGTGGCAGTGCGGCGTTATGAAGAACGTGACGGCGAATATTGCGGCAGTTCCCGCGGCAGAAACAGCAGAAACGGCGGACAGCACCGCCAGTCCCGTCATGGCTATAATCAGCATGCCCGGAGCGGCGGCTATAACCGGAAGCGGAGAAAGGGTTAAAAACGATGAGGGGATTCCGAAAATGGATCGCGCTGCTGCTCTCCGCGGTGCTTTTGGGGAGCATGTGCAGCTGTGGTGCCGGGAAAACAGAGGAAAGCAGCAAAGAAGCTGCACAGGATCTGCGGACAGAAATGCGGGAGGATATGACAACGAGTGAAATTGTCGCAGATATGGGACTTGGCATCAATCTGGGAAACACTCTGGAAGCGTGCGGTGACTGGATCAACGGCGACACGGTGAACGACTATGAGACTGCGTGGGGCAGTCCGACGGTCACAGAGGAAATGATCGCCGGTTATGCGGCGGCAGGATTCCGTTCTGTGCGTATCCCGGTGGCGTGGTCGAATCTGATGGACGAGGATTATACCATTGCGCCGGAGCTGCTGGATCGGGTGGAGACAGTGGTGCAGTATGTTCTGGATCACGAGATGTACGCTATTGTGAACCTGCACTGGGACAACGGCTGGATCGCCGGATTTTCTACGGATTTTGACAGCTGTATGGAAAAGTATACCCGGATCTGGGAGCAGGTGTCTGAACAGCTTGCAGATTATGGAGATCATCTGATTCTGGAATCCATGAACGAAGAGGGCTGTTTCGATGATTTGTGGAATCGCTACAGCGGCTCAGATGACGGAAAAGCAGAAGCGTATGGCATTGTGAACCGGATCAACCAGAAGTTTGTGGATCTGATGCGCAGCGCAAAGGGAAATAATCCGAAGCGCCATTTGCTCATTGCCGGATATGCCACGGATGTGGATATGACCTGTGATGCGGCGTTTCAGATGCCGGAGGACAGCGCGTCGCGCTGCGCCGTGTCGGTACATTATTATACGCCGCCTACCTTCTGTATCCTGGAAGAAGATGCAGACTGGGGAAAGGCAAAGACCACATGGGGCTCGCCGCGGGATTACCGCATTCTGGAAAAGGACATGGACAAGCTGCAAACGCGCTTTTTGGACAATGATATTCCCGTGATTATCGGTGAATACGGCTGTTCTACCAAGAACAAGACCGAGGAGACCATTCGCACGTTTTTGACGGCGGTGGCACAGGAGGCGTATTCCCGTGGGATGTGTCCCATGCTCTGGGATGTCACAGGGGTGTTCTATGACCGCAGCCAGTGCAGGCTGAAAGACAGCCAGCTGGAGCAGGCGTTCCGGGAGATTGCCGCTGCGCCGCGAACCGGTCATAGCGAGAATGTTCAAGAAAATTCCAAATAATAGGGAATTGAATCTGCTAAAATCAGGCTCGTGCATCCGCCGGATTATCAAGATGTTTTTCACTGGTACTCCGGAAACTAGAAATGTTGCACAAAAAAAGAGCCTGATTTTTTCTATGCTGTATAAAAATGTGCGGAAAATGAAAAAAATGCTTGCAAAATTTCAGTAAATATGCTATGCTGATATACGGAGAAGTAGGGTGCAGGAAAGCACTGTACGGTTGGATGGGGTTATGTCGCATGACCATTGCAATTGGAAGGCGGAAAGGGGGACGCAGATGACTGGCAGGACAGCGGCATATGAGAAGCGGACACAGCAGACGAGCTGCGCTCCGTCATTGACCTACGCTTCTCTGCACACAAACATTGCGGCATACTGCCGTATTACATCAAGAAAGGAAGAATGATAAACATGAAGATGAAAAAGTTTCTTTCATCTCTCACAGCCAGCGTTATGGCGGCAACTACCGTTCTGACAAGTGCGCTGGTAACACCGGTGATGTCATTTGCTGCTTCTGCAGCGGGCGATGATGCTACGAAGTATTATACGATTTCGTATCTTAGCATGCAGGGAGATTACAGTGACTGGGAACAGCATGTTAAAATTGATTCTGTAAAGATTGGTGAAGGCACTGTAATCGATACTTATTTGGCAGCAGATGCAGATACTGAAAATTCTTCTCAGTATGCGATCTACAACAATTGGAGTAAAGCTCTCTCTGTTGAAGAAATGACAGGCAATACAGCTTCTTATTTCACATCAGAAGAACCGATTGAAATTGAATTCACAATAACTGAGGACTTGGCAGCTGAAGTGACTCTGTTTACCAACTTGCAGGCATACAGCGAAACTGGCGCATCGCTTGCGATTTGGAATAAAACAGATGCTGGTGTTAAGCCGATAACTGTTCAGAAGGCTGGTACATACAAGCTGGTTTATAATGGTAAGGATGAAGTTACCACCACTGAGTCCAGCGAAACTACAACCACAGTTTCTACTGAGACTACAGTATCCACTGAAACCACAACTTCTTCTGAAACAACCAAGGAGAGCGAGACCACTACCACTACTACATCTGCTTCCAAGAGCGAAGAAACAACCGTTACCACTGTAACCACTGCTGCGTCTAATGATAAGGAAGCAAAAATCACCATCGGCACACAGACCGGCAAGGCTGGCGACAAGCAGGCCTATGCTGAATTTGCACCGAACGGCGCAAAGTCTGCAACCGTATACTTCAAGGTGAAGTCCAGCGATACCGAGGCAAGCGGCGCATTCGGCACATGGAACGGCGAATGGGTTCAGGAAGACTTTAAGGTAGACGTTCCGGCAAACGGTGAGTGCACTGCAGATTACACCATCCCAGCAAATGTTGGCGATACCGTAAAGGCAATGATCTTCTATCCGGATGCAAGCAACGTTGAGATCACAAAGGTTGTTCTGCACTATAACGGCGCAGTAACAACTGCTTCCAGTGAGCAGACAAGCAAGACAACTGAGACTACTGTAACGAAAAAGACTACAGAATCCAGTAAGGAAGACACTACT
>CAKSJP010000033.1 GCA_934463425.1 uncultured Ruminococcus sp. | reverse complement strand
AAAGAAAAAAAGAAGCAAAAAAAGAAAAGCTCTCGCCTACCCTTGTTTCGCACGGCAATGCATTACACGAAAGGCAACACGATTTTCGTTACGCACAACATAAATCCCCCGGAGGGGGGGAACAGGCGGCTGCTGCCGCCGTAAGACTGCCCTTTTCTCTCCGCTTGATTGGGGGGTAAGGCTCAGCGGCGGCTCGCCATCCTTGGGCGAGTCTGCCGTCGCCATTTCCGCTGAGCGACGGGCTGAGCACGCCGCTTTGCTAAAAAGAAAAAAAGAAGCAAAAAAAGAAAAGCTCTCGCCTACCCTTGTTTCGCACGGCAATGCATTACACGAAAGGCAATCCCATCGTAGGGGCGAACATCGTTCGCCCGAGCCTCCCTTGAAAAGGGAGGTGGCACGAAGTGCCGGAGGGATCATAGAGCCCGCCGCCGCTCACACCAACCCAATGCCCACATAAAACGCCGCCGCGCATACCGCAAACGCCGCCCCGATGGCCACGCAAAATCCCTGCACCACCTGCGCCGCCCTTCCCTGCTGCTGCTCCAGCCGCCGGAGCAAAAGCCCCAGAAAAACCGCGCCAATGACACAGGTGGGCGTGATGTACCGAAAGTTCATGGAGCAGGTAAAAGGCGACGATGCCGCCAGCTTGTAAAAGCTCCCCAGCATCACCGCATCATATAATACCAGAAATAGCCCCGGCAGCCTGCCTGCGCTGCGCTTCTGCCAGCAGAGCCATACCATCGCCCCAAAGGCAATGGCAGCCGTGAGCACACCCAGCCAGAACAGCACCGTGCCCAGCGCCGCCAGAGACAGCCGGCAGTTCAGCGTGTAGACGTTGATGTACTCCCCGAACATGGCGTTTTTCAGCATGGCGATCAGGGGATTGTACTCGTTGTAGCTTGTCCCCAGTTTGTTCTGCCACTGCTCAAAGACACTGGCGAACTGATGGGACGAAAAGTCCAGACACCGGGAGAAAAACGACTGATCGCCTAAATACTGTACCGAGTCCGCCGGCATCTCCTGCACATAGTCCAGGGGCACACCGAAGCGCACCAGATTCCGTATCGGATACCATAGCCCCAGTGGGATGCAGATCGCGGCAAATACTCCAAACTGCCCGAAGATCCGCCAGTTTTTCTGCCTGCACTGCCGCACCAGAACCACCAGAAATACCGCCGCCGTGGGGATCGCCACCAGTGCCGCCGACAGCTTCGTCATCATTCCCAGCCCGATGCACAGGGCAATTTTCACGATGCCCTCCCAGGTCTGCTTCTCATACCATTTCAAGACCCACAGCACCGCGCCCATAAGGAAAACCACCGACAGCGCGTCGTTGTTGATGCTCCCCGAAAACAGGATAAAACTGGGGTGAAACGCCACAATTGCCAGGGGAATATACAGCGCCGTGCCGTCCAGCCGGAAGTGCCGTAGAATACGGTACGCCGTAATGACAATGGCCATGGCATAGAACAGACTGAGGGTCTGGAGCGACTCCTGCGCCGCCTCTGCCCCGATGCCAAAAACCGTCTCCGACAGCCATAGCCACACCGCCGAGATCATGTGATGCAGGGGCGGATGATAAAACTGCCACGCCTGCCGCGGATCAAAGTCCGGCAGATGGTGCTGCTCTAAGAGGTAGCTGATGTACCCGGCATGGTTTTCCGTGTCCCCAAAGTGCCCCACATCGTGCTGCCGCCGGGTAATGGGCGTGTAAAAGACATAGTAGAACTTGAGAAAAAAGCTCCACCCCAGCAGCAGCATCGAAACGCGCCGCCGCTGATTGTGCATCTGCTTCCGGGTGAGCCAGAACAGCCCGGTGAGAATGCAGCAGCCGCCCAGCATGATCCATAGCCCCGGATGGGCAGCACTCCGATAGAACCACGCCGCCGTCAGCACCAGCGCCGGAAAGACGATTCCTGCCGCTGCTGCATGCCGCTTTCGCTGGGGATGATACCGCACCAGCCGCCAGAGCACCACCGCCCCGACTGCCAGTACTGCCAATACCTCTAAAAGAAGGGCATTCTGCGGCACATACGCTTCGCCGCCGAAATACAGCGGATCCAGCAGCAGACAGAGACTCAGACAGCATAAATACGGATGCCGTTCCAACAGATGAAAATACCGGTTGGATTCCGGCGCGGACAGGCAGATATGGCTGCACCGGCAGCCGAGATGCTTCCGACTGCCGGTGCGGTTTGCCTTATGGGAAAAGAGCTTACTTCTGCTCATGATATTCCTTTTCCTGGTTTACATTCCATACAGAACCCTTGTCTGTGGAGTTGTGCTTGATGGCTTCCGCCGCATGGATGGCGGTGAGCATGGAGTGGTCCATGTTGTTGTAACGGTGCTGTCCGTTTCTGCCCACACAGAACAAATTGTCGAAGGTGTTCAGATAATCGACTACCTGGTCGAACTGGGCATAGGTGTCGAAGTATGCCGGATACGCCTTCTTGACCTTTTCCCGGTGCGCGTCCAGAACCGCGCCCTCTGAGATAACGCCCATCTTGGTCAGTTCCTTGACGGCGAAGTCCACACAGGTCTTGTCGTCCATGTTCCAGAAATCGTCTCCCTCCGCACAGAAATATTCCAGACCGATCCAGACAGTATCCTCCGGCTTTTCTACCATATAAGGCGACCAGTTGTTGAAGATCTGGATACGACCCAGCTTTACGCCCTTGTCCTGGACATAGATCCAACAATCCGGTACAATATTGCCCAGCGTCTTAGTCCCAGTCTGGTTGACCAGATTCAGCTTGTTGACCAGCAGACCCACAGTCACAAAGTCACGGTACGGGAGACCTGCGGCGATGCGCTGTACTTCTGCATTGTCACAGCCGTCCATGCCGGCGATGAGATCCTGGATGGGCATAGAGGAGATGAAGATGTCGCCCTCAATGGTCTTGCTGCCCTCCGGTGTTTCACAGACCACAGAGGTCACCTTGCCGTTTTCGGTGTGGATGGTCTTGACAGCGTGCTGGAACAGGATCTTGCATCCCTTTTCCTCCGCCTTGTGTCCCACCAGCTCCCACAGCTGACCCGGGCCGTACTTCGGATACCAGAACTGCTCGATCAGTGAGGTCTCTGCGTTTTTGTTGTTCTTTTTGCCGGAGCGCTTGGAGATCATGTCCTTCAGCACGGCGCGGATGGACAGCCCCTTGACGCGCTGCGCGCCCCAGTCTGCGGAGATCTCGCTGGGGTGTCTGCCCCACAGCTTTTCGGTATATCCCTCAAAGAACATGCCGTACAGCACCTTGCCGAAGCGGTTGATGTAGAAATTCTCCAGATTGGTCTCCGGCTTTTTGGAGATGCAGGAGCCGAGATAGCTGAAGCCCGCCTTCATGGTGGTGGCAAAGCCCATGCTCTGGATGGTATTTTTGTTCATGGTCACCGGATAGTCGAAGAAGTGCTTGTTAAAGTAGATCCGGGAGACACGGTCGCGCACCAGCATGACCACGTCTTCCTTTTCCGGATCCGGGCCGCCGGCTTCCAGGGGCTTTTCCCGACCCAGCTTTTTGTCATCGAAGGAGGGCTGACCCTGGATCGGCATCAGATCCGACCACCATTTCATAACGGTATCATCCTTGGAGAAAAAGCGGTGACCGCCGATGTCCATGCGGTTGCCGTGATAGCGGACAGTCTGCGAAATACCGCCCAGAACCTTGCTCTCCTCCAGAATGGTAACTTCATATTCGTCTTTGGTATCCTTGAGCAGCTCATACGCCGCCGTCAGACCTGCCGGGCCGCCGCCCAGGATTACGATTTTTTTCATAAAAAAATGCTCCTTTTGTCTCAAGATGCACGCCGCATCGCTGTCGCCTGCCGCGTCGCATTCTTTGTAGTCTTGCATAATTCTCATAGAAGAAATACGCTAATTTTTGACATTTCGCGAAAGCCGCAAAATATATCTCACTCTATCATACCACATTTTTTACAGCTTGTCAATCCAACGCCCAGCGTGCTCGCTGTGAGCCCTACCCCCCAATCCAGCGGAGAGAAAAGGGCAGCGTCACGGCGGCGGTAGCCGCCTACAACCCCTCCGGGGAATTTCCGTTTCCCGGTACGCAAATTGTAAATCCCATCCCTTTTCCAAAAGGCAAACCATTTCCACCGTAGGGGCGAACATTGTTCGCCCGCAGCGTGCTCGCTGTGAGCCTTACCCCCCCAATTCAACGGAGAGAAAGGGGCAGCGTCACGGCAGACAAGCTGCCTGTTCCCCCCTCCGGGGAATTATTGTTTCCCGGTACACGAATTTTAATATATCCTATCCCTTTTTAAAGGGTAAACCCTACCCACCGTAGGGGCGAACATTGTTCGCCCGAGCCTCCTCTCCTAGAGGAGGTGCCCGACAGGGCGGAGGAGTCTCTCGTCCCCCTTGAAAAGGGGGATGTCACCGCAGGTGACAGGGGGATTCCGTAAGGCTCGCCACCCACATCGCCCCACCCTTTTCAAAAAAGGCAAACCATTTCCACCGTAGGGGCGAACATTGTTCGCCCGAGCCTCCTCTAGGAGAGGAGGTGCCCGACAGGGCGGAGGAGTCTCTCGTCCCCCTTGAAAAGGGAGGTGGCGCGCAGCGCCGGAGGGATCTCGTAGGGGGCGATGCCCACATCGCCCCGCCCTTTTCAAAAAAGGTAACCCACCCACCGTAGGGGCGAACATCGTTCGCCCGAGCCTCCTCTCCCAGAGGAGGTGCCCGTCAGTGCGGAGGAGTCCATCGCCCCCTTCCCCCGTCACAAATTATTCCGAAATATACGATTTTTTTAAGAAAAGACTTGTATTCCTCCGAATATTGTGGTATAATACGGTTACTATCTTTTGTATAATGCGAATAATTTTTACCGCTTGGACAAAAGGGAATGTCCCGGCGGAAAGAAAGGACTGTAACCATATGACTTATCAGGAAGCTTCTGCCTACCTGGCAGAGCACGGACAGGAACACCTGCTCCGTTATTACGATACCCTCACTCCGGAACAGCAGCAGCACCTTCTGGAACAGATCGCAAACCTGCACCTGGAGCGCCCCCAGTTCCAGAACCGGAACGCCATGACCCAGAAGCGCGGCACGTTCGCACCATTGGGCGCAGTGACTCTGGAAGAGATCGCAGAAAAGGCAGACGAATACCGCCGGATCGGCATCCAGGCGATCCGGGATGCAAAGGTGGGCGCAGTGCTGCTGGCAGGCGGCCAGGGCTCCCGCCTGGGCTTTGACCACCCCAAGGGCATGTATAACATGGGAAAAACACGCGATCTCTATATTTTCCAGTGCCTGATCCAGAACCTGAAAAAGGTCACCGATGAAGCCCAGGCATATGTGCCGCTGATGATCATGACCAGTGAGCAGAATGACGCAGAGACCCGCGCGTTTCTGGCGGAACATGACTACTTCGGCTATAGCGCCGATAATGTGCACTTCTTTAAACAGGAGACCGAACCGGCAGTGGGCGAGGACGGAAAGATCTTCATGAACGCCCCGGATCAGATCGTCCTCTCTCCCAACGGCAACGGCGGCTGGTTCTCTTCCATGCAGAAGGCCGGCCTGCTGAACCTGGTGGAAGAGATCGGCATCCAGTGGCTCAACGTGTTTGCCGTGGATAACGTCCTGCAGCAGATCGCCGACCCCGTATTCCTGGGCGCAACCATCGCCTCCGGCTGCGCGTCCGGCGGCAAGGTGGTCAGCAAGGCGAACCCTGACGAGCGCGTGGGCGTGCTCTGCCTGGAGGACGGCAAGCCCTCTATTGTGGAATACTACGAGATGACCGAAGAAATGCGCACCCTGCGTAATGCAGACGGCACACTGTCCTATCGGTTTGGCGTGATCCTGAACTACCTCTTCCGGGTAGACGCGCTGATGCATACCCTGGGCTCTGATTTTCCTCTGCACATCGCCCATAAGAAGATCCCGCACCTGGACGAATCCGGCGCACTGGTGAAACCCACCGAGCCGAACGGCTATAAATTCGAGACACTGGTGCTGGATATGGTGCATATGCAGGATAGCTGCCTGGCATTCGAGGTAGACCGCACTAAGGAATTTGCCCCGGTCAAAAATGCCGAAGGCGTGGATTCCGTGGCTACGGCACAGGCACTTCTGGAACAAAACGGTGTCACACTGTAAGTGCAAAACACTGCACGATGCGATAAAAAAAGGACAGACGAAAGTCTGTCCTTTTCTGTTTCATAAAGCCCCACCCACTGTAGGAGCAAAGAAATTGCCTTACACTGCCTTTCGTGCAATCCACTGCCGTACCAACAAGGGTAGGCGAGAGCTTTTCTTTTTTTGCTTCTTTTTTTCTTTTTAGCAAAGAAAAAAAGAAGAGAAATATAGCGCAGCAAACGCCAAAGAAAAACGTCCCTCACCTGCAAAACCAATACCCAGAAAGCCACATGGCAAGTACCGGAAAAGGCAACCATCGGCGTTTGCAAGCCCAGGCGGACAGCGAGGGAAACGAGCGATTCCGCCGGACGGTTTCACAGCGTTTTCCCTAGGACAGCATCATAGCCCAAGGATGGCCGCCTACAACCCCTCCGGGGGATTTATGTTTTCTGGTACACGATTATTTCACCGTAGGGGCGAACATCGTTCGCCCGAGACTCCTCAGTCAAGCCTACGGCTTGCCAGCTCCTCTGTAGAGGAGCCAAAAGAAAGCCTCCTCTCCTAGAGGAGGTGCCCGACAGGGCGGAGGAGTCTCTCGTCCCCCTTGAAAAGGGGGATGCCCGTCAGGGCAGGGGGATTTGTAGGGCACAATGCCCACATCGCCCCGCCCCTTTCAAAAAAGGTAATCCCCCACCGTGTTTTCCCTAGGCCAGCATCACAATCAACAAATCAAACAAACCAACAACCCCAAAAAATCACTTACTATACGGCACCAACCCCAGGATCTCAAAGGCCTGCGACCGCTGCCATAGATCCGCCGTCACATAAATGTCGAACCCCTCGCCCGGCTGACACTGCAGCTCCTGGGGCGCAATTTTGGGCAGCCCGAACCCTGCCAGCATGTTGGAGATCATGCCGCCGTGGGTGATCACAGCACAGTGCAGCAGATCCTCCTGCATCATGTCCCGGATGATCTCCCGCAGCGCCTTGAAAATGCGCAGCTGCACTTCCTTCACACTCTCGCCCTGGGGCGGCCGGCAGTCCATACCGCCCTTGAGCCACGCCTTGAACTCCGGCAAATGCACCAGCTCGTCCGCCGACTTCCCCTCAAACTTGCCGAAATCCATCTCGATCAGATGCTCCACCGTCTGGATCTGTACCTCCGGAAACAGGATCTCCGCCGTCTCTGTGCAGCGCCGCAGCGGACTGCTGTACACCCGCGCTACATTGGGATACTGAAACTCATCCATCTTTCCGGCAAGCTCCGCCGCACCCTTGTCCGACAGCGGAAAATCCGTCCTGCCAATGTAAATGCCCTTGTCATTTGCCTCCGTTCTGCCGTGGCGAATGACGCTGATGCGATAACCTTTCATAAAAATAAACCTCCCTGGTTGAAATTGTTGTATTGTCAACGAAGCACCGGATTCATTACGAGAATTGTAATAATTCGGATGCAAAATAAGCAATTATTATGCGTTTACAAACGAAACCGCTTGTATTATAATAAGGAATAGGGTAAGAGCGCACAAAACCGCAAACCGTTTTTTGTGCAGTCTTGCCATATTCCTCATGACCCGCAGCGTGCTCGCTGTGAGCCCTACCCCCAATCCAACGGAGAGAAAAGAGCAGCGTCACGGAAGACAAGCTAGCCCGTCGCCCAGCGGAAATGGCGACGGCAGACTCGCCCAAGGATGGCGAGCCGCCTATTCCCCCTCCGGGGAATCCTTGTTTTCCGGTACACGATTATTTCACCGCTCCGAAAATTTCACCGTAGGGGCGAACATTGTTCGCCCGAGTCCCCCTTGAAAAGGGGGATGTCACCACAGGTGACAGGGGGATTCCGTATGGCTCGCCGCCCACATCGCCCCACCAAACAAAAACGGTAACTCACTACCCACCGTAGGGGCGAACATCGTTCGCCCGAGTCCCCCTTGAAAAGGGGGATGTCACCGCAGGTGACAGGGGGATTTGTAGGTGGCAATACCCACATCGACCCACCAAACAAAACCGGCAACTCACTACTCACCGTAGGGGCGAACATTGTTCGCCCGCAAGCCTCCCTTGAAAAAGGGGATGCCCGTCAGGGCAGTGGAATCTCGTAGGGGGCGATGCCCACATCGCCCCGCTCCTTTTCAAAAAGGTAAACCACCTCACCGTAGGGGCGAACATTGTTCGCCCGAGCCTCCTCTCCCAGAGGAGGTGCCCGACAGGGCGGAGGAGTCTCTCATCCCCCTATTATACCATGTTTCCCAAGGAAAAGAAAGATGTTTTTATGATTCGCTGGAAAAAACTTTTCACGGCACTTCCCCTGCTGCTGACCGCCTGCGGCACACCTGCCGAAACGGCGCAGACTGACACCATCTGGGTGATGGATACCGCCTGCACCATTTCCCTGCACGGCGGCGATACCGCCGAAACGGTCTCCACCCTCCAGACCCTGTCCGCGGCACTGGATTCCTATGACGACGACAGCGCCGTGTCCCGGCTGAACCGCGAGGGCACGCTTTCCGGAGAAAACGCCGTCTGTCCTCTCGTCACCCAGACCGCCGCCCTGCAGCAGCAGTACGGCAGCCGGGTAGACCTCACCGTGGGTCGGCTCACAAAGCTCTGGGGCATTACCACAGATGCGCCCCATGTCCCCACAGCGGCAGAACTGGCAGAAGTGCTCCCCACCATCTCCCCCTCCCACCTGACCGTCAGAGACAATACCGTTGCATTGACTGACGGCGCACAGCTGGACTGCGGCGCGGTGGGAAAAGGCTACGCCCTGGATCAGGTGCGCGCCGCCCTGGACGCTTCCGGCGAGACGACCTGGGGAACTGTCTCCATGACATCTTCCATTTTGTGCTACGGCGAAAAGCCCGGCGGCGAACCCTTCCGCATTGAGATCCGCGACCCCGACAGCAACGGTGTTCTGGGTACGGTGTCAACTACCAGTTGTCTGCTGTCCACCTCCGGCGGCTATGAACGGTATTTTATTGCGGATGACGGAAAGAAATACTGCCACATTCTCGACCCCAGAACCGGAATGCCGGCAGAATCCGACCTCACCACCGTGACTGTGTTCTGCGACAGCGGCATAAAGTCCGACTTCCTCTCCACCCTGATCTGGATGGAAGGCACGGCCGGACTGGAACAGCACCTTCATCAGGAGGACTACCAGATCGTTGCCCAGGACACCGCCGGAACTCTCTACCTTAGTGATAACATTGACTTTACCCCCTCCCAATAACCCCACCCTAGGAAAAAACTTTTCAGGTGTTTCGGGCAGAGGGATTCGTAGGGGGCGATGCCTACATCGCCCCACCCCAAAGGTAAACCACCCCACCGTAGGGGCGAACATCGTTCGCCCGCAAGCCTCCCTTGAAAAGGGAGGTGGCGCGCAGCGCCGGAGGGATCGTAGGGGGCGATGCCCACATCGCCCCGCCGCCCAAGGAAAATCCCACCATCAATACACCCCCCAATCACCCCACCCAACCCAAGAAAGGAGCAAACCCATATGAAAAAACTGCATGGTGTGCACCTGGCGCACCATAAGAATACCGAAAAATGCGCGTCCGTGCCGCTGCCCCTGCCGAAACTGGTGCGGATTCCCATGAGCATGCACATCGGCGCACCCTGTGCCCCGGTGGTAAAGCCGAAAGATACCGTGCTGGTCGGACAGAAGATCGGCGACACCGATGCCTTCATGTCAGCGCCCATTCATTCCGGCGTGTCCGGCACGGTAAAAGCCGTGACCACCTACCGCATGTCCAACGGCAGAACATGTCCCATGGTGGAGATCGAGACCGACGGACAGCAGACCGTCTGTCCCGATGTCTGTCCGCCTGCCGTGACCGATAAGGAGAGCTTCCTCAAAGCCGTTCGGGAGAGCGGCCTGGTGGGTATGGGCGGCGCAAGCTTCCCCACCCATGTGAAGCTGAACCCCAAACAGACGGTAGATACCCTGGTCATCAACGCCGCCGAATGTGAACCCTATATCACTTCCGACTACCGCCAGATGGTAGAAGCCCCGGAAGAAGTCCTGGACGGCGTGCTCCAGGTGCTGCACTGGCTGCATATCCCCAAGGCCGTCATCGGCATCGAGACCAATAAGCCCGAAGCCATCCGCGTCCTCACGGAAAAAGCCAAGCCCCACCCGGAGATCCGGATCTTCTCCCTGCCCACAACTTATCCCCAGGGCGCAGAAAAAGTCCTGATCTATCACACCCTGGGGCGTATCGTCATGGAAGGCCAGCTTCCGGCAGACCAGGGCGTTATTGTTATGAACGTCTCCTCTGTGGCATTCCTCAGCCGCTACCTCAAGACCGGCATGCCTATGGTGCAGCGCATGGTGACCGTAGACGGCGATGCTGTGGGAAACCCCTGTAACGTGATCGTCCCCATGGGAACACCGGTGCAGGATGTGCTGGATTTTGCCCGGTGCGATATGGAACGCGCGAAAAAGCTGCTGTACGGCGGCCCTATGATGGGTATCGCCATCCCCGATACCGCCGACCCCATCCTGAAAGCCAATAACGCAGTGCTGGCACTGGAAAAATTCGTCTCTCCAGAGCCGTCCGCCTGCATCCACTGCGGCAGATGCGTCCACGCCTGTCCCCTGCGGCTCATGCCCACGGAGATCGCAAAGGCATTCCGCCGGGAAGACAGCGAAGCCCTGGGTAAGCTGAAAGTGACCCTGTGCATGAACTGCGGCTGCTGCACCTACGCCTGCCCGGCAAAACGCCCCGTGGCAGAGACCAACCAGCTGGCAAAGGCATTCTATATGTCCAGCATTAAGAAGTAAAGCCTCCTCAGTCAGCCAGCGGCTGCCACCTCCTCTGTAGAGGGGGATCTCGTAGGGGGCGATGCCCACATCGCCCCGCCGTCCAAGGGAAATCTCACCCAAGAAAAAATCCACCCCAACCCCAAAAAATAAAAACTCATGGAGGATGATAAACCATGTCATTACTTACAATTTCTCCGTCACCTCATGTGCGGAGCGGCATGACCACACAAAAGATCATGCTGTTGGTGGTGCTGGCACTTGTGCCGGCGATCGCGGCGGCGACCGTGGTCTTCGGCCCGCGCGCCCTGTTCATGGTCGTGTACTGCGCCGTCATCAGCATGTTCACCGAACTGGTCTGTCAGAAGCTGATGCAAAAAGAAGTCACCGTCACGGACGGCAGCGCTATGCTCACCGGCGTGCTCCTGGCACTGAACCTGCCTGTGACACTGCCCCTGTGGGAAGCTGCCATCGGCTGCGTCTTCGCCGTGGCTGTGGTAAAACAGCTGTTCGGCGGCCTGGGCTGTAACTTCGCAAACCCGGCCATCACCGGACGCGTGTTCCTGCTGTTGTCCTTCGGCGGCGATATGACCACCTGGGTGAAGCCCTTCTATTACCGCGGCAGCAATTTCATCGTGAAGCTGCTCATGGATAATCCCCGACTCGCCGACGGCGTCACCGGCGCAACACCCCTCGCCTCCGGAAATGCCAGCCTGACAGACCTGTTCCTGGGCAGCGTGGGCGGCTCTCTCGGTGAGACCTCCGCCCTGGCACTGCTCATCGGCGGCATTTTCCTGCTGGTCATGGGCATTATCTCCTGGCATACCCCGGCGGCATACCTGGGCGGCCTGGCTGTCCTGGAGCTGTGCTATACCCTCGCCACCGGCGGCGAAATGACCGACGTGCTCTACGCCCTCCTCAGCGGCGGTGTCATCCTGGGCGCATTCTTTATGGCGACTGACTATGTGACCACACCCATCACCGGAAAGGGCAAGCTGATCTTCGGCCTGGGCTGCGCGGTGCTGACCTTCGTCATCCGCGAATTTGCCAATATGCCGGAGGGCTGCTCCTTCTCCATCCTGCTCATGAATCTGCTGACTCCGTATATCGATAAGCTGACCATGACCCATCCTTTCGGCGCAAAGCCCATCGAGAAAAAGGAGGCGAAATAACATGGCAGAACAGAAAACATCCGGCGTAAAGACAATGCTCCTGCCGCCTCTGGTGCTGGCAGTGATCTGCGCCGTCTGCTGCGCTTTCCTGGCACTGGCAAACATGGTGACCAAGGATAAGATCGCCGCAGCCGAAGCGGATGCCATCCAGACCAGCCTGCAGCAGCTGCCCGATGCCGGCACATTCACAGAGATCGCCGGCTTTACCCCGGAGAATAACGAAAAGGCTTCCGCCACCGGACTGTACCAGGATGAAAAGGGACAGTTCGCCGTGCTGGTCACCGCAGACGGCTATAATAAGGGCGGTCTCCAGGTGGTTGTCGGCGTAGATGCAGACGGCGCTGTGACCGGCGTGTCCTTCGTCACCGTTTCCGAGACACCGGGTCTGGGTACCAAGGTACAGTCCAACCCGGAACTGCTGACAGATAACCTGGTGGGTCTGTCGGACAGCGATGCCGTAAACGGCGTGGATAATATCACCGGTGCGACCTATTCTTCCAAGGGCATGAAGGCAGCCGTGACCTGCGCCCTTGCCACAGTCCGCGCAAATCAGGAGGTGACCGGCGCATGAACTACGGAAAAGAATTTACAAAGGGTATCCTGAAAGAAAACCCCACGCTGGTGGGACTGCTGGGCATGTGTCCTACATTGGCAGTCACAACAGCAGCATTTAACGGCATCGGCATGGGCTTGTCTACCATGTTCGTGCTGATCTGCTCCAATATCGTGATCTCCCTGCTGCGAAAGGTGATCCCCGAGCAGGTGAAGCTTCCCTGTTATATTGTCATTATCGCGTCCTTTGTGACCGTTATCCAGTTCCTGGTGCATGGCTTTGTCCCGGCGCTGTATACCAGCCTGGGGGCATTCCTGGAGCTCATCACCGTAAACTGCATCATTCTGGGACGGGCGGAAATGTTCGCCTCCAAGAACAACGTGCTGGCTTCGGCGCTGGACGGCGCCGGCATGGGTCTGGGCTTTACCCTGGCGCTGTTCCTTATGGGAAGCGTCCGGGAGATCCTGGGCAGCGGCACCTGGTTCGGACTGACCATCCCGGGCATGGTGGGACATACCATGTCCCTGTTCGTTATGCCGGCAGGCGGCTTTCTGGTGCTGGGCTTTGTGATCGCCGTGGTCTGTGCCCTGTCCAAAAAGCAGCCGCCGAAGAAGATCGGCTGCGCAGGCTGCCCCAATGCGGCGGCATGTCACGCAAAGTGTGAGGAGGCTGACGCATGAGTACCTATATTGCAATCATCATTGCCGCCGTGCTGACCAATAACTTCGTTCTGTCGAAGTTCTACGGCTGCTGCCCGTTCCTGGGCGTATCGAAAAAGCTGGATTCCAGCGTGGGCATGGGCGCTGCGGTAGTTTTCGTCATGCTGTGCGCATCCCTGTGCACCTATCCCATCTACTACTTCATTCTGAAGCCCCTGGAGCTGACTTATCTCCGGACAGTGGCGTTTATCCTGGTCATTGCCGTGTTTGTCCAGCTGTTGGAAATGGTCATCAAAAAGCTGATGCCGCCCCTGTATAAGACCCTGGGCGTATACCTGCCTCTGATTACCACCAACTGCGCCGTACTGGGCGTGACCATTATGAACATTGACGAAAGCTACAGCTTCGGACAGTCTCTGGTGAATGCCGTGTTCTCCGGCGTGGGCTTTGCCCTGGCGATGGTGATCTTTTCCGGTGTCCGCTCCCGTGTGGACGACGCGGACGGCGACACCCCGAAGATGTTCCGGGGCGTTCCGGCGACGCTGATCGCGGCAGCCATTGTGTCCATGAGCTTTCTGGGCTTCGGCGGCCTGGGACAGTAAGGAGGATGTGCCATGGAATTTGTCTATCCCATTTTGATTTTTGTTGTCATGGGCATCGTGTTCGGTGTCCTGCTGGTGGTGATCTCTAAGGTATTTGCCGTCAAGACGGACGAGCGCGCCGTAAAGATCACCGAAGCCCTTCCCGGCGCAAACTGCGGTGCCTGCGGCTATGCCGGCTGTGCAGACTACGCCGACGCCATCGTCAATAAGGGCGCGCCCATGAACGCCTGTCTCCCCGGCGGCGGAAATGCGGCGGCAGCCATCGGCGAGATCATGGGGGTCTCCGTCTCCGCATCCGAGCGGATGATCCCGGTGCTCCACTGTAACGGCAGCTGCGATGCCACCAAGCGGAAGTTTACCTTTGACGGCGTGCAGTCCTGTACGGCGGCGAAGCGCTTCTACGGCGGCACAGGTGTCTGCGCCTACGGATGTCTCGGACTGGGGGACTGCGTTTCCGTCTGTGAAAACGATGTCATCTCCATCCAGAACGGCATTGCCGTGTTCTGCACGGAAAAGTGTGTCTCCTGCAATAAGTGCGCGAAAGTCTGTCCCAATGGTCTCATCGAACTGCGCCCGGAAAAGAAAAAGGTAGACGTGCGCTGCTCCTCCCGGAACACAGGCAAAACGGCAATGCAGTCCTGCAAAAACTCCTGCATCGGCTGTAAAAAGTGCGAAAAGGTCTGCAAGTTCGAGGCAATCATCGTCGAAAACGCCTATCCGGTCATCGACTATGACAAGTGTAAATCCTGCGGTCTCTGCGCCAAGGAATGCCCCAGAGGGTGCATCGAAAATCTGCGCAAGCCGAAGGTCACCGCTCCCAAGCCGGAACCAGCAAAGGAAAAGCCGGCGGAAAAAACTGCGGCAGAATAAAGCAGGGGCGAACATCGTTCGCCCGCAGCGTGCTCGCTGTGAGCCTTACCCCCCAATTCAACGGAGAAAAACGATTCCCCTTACGGCGGCAGCAGCCAGCCCGTCGCCCAGCGGAAATGGCGACGGCAGACTCGCCCAAGGATAGCGAGCCGCCTGCCCCCTCCGGGGAATCTCTGTTTTTGGTACACGAATTTTAATATATCCCATCCCTTTTTAAAGGGTAAACCCTACCCACCGTAGGGGCGAACATTGTTCGCCCGAAAGCCTCCCTTGAAAAGGGAGGTGGATGCTCCGTGAGGAGCAGACGGAGGGATCATAGGGCTCTCCGCCCACATCGCCCTGCCCTTTTCAAAAAGGTAAACCACCTCACCGTAGGGGCGAACATTGTTCGCCCGAGACTCCTCAGTCAAGCCTACGGCTTGCCAGCTCCTCTGTAGAGGAGCCAAAAGAAAGCCTCCTCTCCTAGAGGAGGTGCCCGTCAAGGCGGAGGAGTCTCTCGTCCCCCTTGAAAAGGGGGATGTCACCGTAGGTGACAGGGGGATTCGTAGGGGGCGATGCCCACATCGCCCCCCTCTCCAGCCAAAAACCAACTACATAACCCCACAAAAAAATCCGGCTTGCCCCTTGACAAACCGGAAAAAATCGTGTATCATAAAAATAGAAAGAGCACATCGGAAACGGTCTGCTCCCACTAA
>CAKSJP010000032.1 GCA_934463425.1 uncultured Ruminococcus sp. | reverse complement strand
TGCATTTCATCTTGCTGCCGCTGCAACTGGATTTCCATAATATCCCGTTCTTTTTCAATTTGACTCGTGCGGTTCATTTTTCTCAGAAATATGAAAATCACAGCATCCAAACAGGAAATCAGCAATGTAACAGCAACATAGATATACTCTGTTGTCTTTCCGCCAACTGTGATCATGTACATAGATATCCCGATCAGAAGCGTTATCATAAATGCTGATAATATCATGATCCATTCATTACGGCTAAAATGATATTCTTCCTTCTTGCGGAATGACAAAATAAACTGCGTCACAGCAAAGTATAGTATTTTTGTAAGGAACAAGCAAATCACGCGCTCTGCATTCCGGGACATTTGAAGCTGCAGCATTGGAATTCCAGTAATTGCACCGACTGCCGCCATTACCGGAAGATTGACAAAATACACTAAAACATAGTTGATCACGGAAATCAGAATTTTCTCAAAAATGCTTCCTTTCAGAAAAACTGCGGAAAACACGATTTCAATCAACAGACAACTGGAAATCAAAAATGTTTCGTTTGCCACTCCGAAAGTTCCTGTCATATCCGTTGCAAACAACAGCGAAAACAGGAGAAGCCGCTTCAGAATACAGTGGTTTTCCGACCGGAATTTAAAGTATTGGATCAGCATCCGTGTAACGATCATGCATTCTACGATGACCGCAAGAATTTCTGTACATTGCCAGATCATAACACTCCATCCTCTCGAATCAACCGCTGATACTGCAATCTTACTTCCTCACTTCTGCCCCGGCTCAACGGTATTTTATTTTGACAGTTTTTCAAATACACCTGATCTCCTTTGATTTGCAAAATCCAGGCATAATTCACCAAATAGCTTCTATGTACCCGAATAAACCCTTTCTCTATGAACTGCTTTTCTAATTCATTCATTGTGTATGTGCGCATTGCAAGCCGAATCGATTCATTTTGTGCATTTAAAAAATAGATATCATGCCGGATGGAATAGAAGTATGCAATGTCTGAAACTTTTTGTTCCAGCGCTCTCTGACGATCCACATCAAGCCGAACTATGACAGATTTTGTTTTTAAGGAAGCACAGAAAGAAAAAATCATTTCCTGTGTATCACTGAGAAGTTTATTCTTGCGCACAAAACGATACGCATTATAGCGAAATGTTTCAAATACGAAATCGTCATGACTGGATACAAATACAAGTGTCGTATCCAACCCATTGTCGCGAAATTTAGAAGCGAGCTGGATTCCGGAAAGCTCCGGCATATCAATATCCAGAAAGATGAGATCATACGGCGTTTCTGCGCAATGCTCCCAAAATGCTCTGGAATCTGTATACACATCAATTTTGCAGTCTGTATTATACTCCTGAAACAACTCTGAAACTTTTTTCTGATATGTTTGAAGAAACGCGGTTTCATCGTCACACATTGCAATCCGAATCACCTGATATCCCCTCTCTTGCAGCAAAACAACGATTTTCTGCTTTATAATGCATTCAACTGCGCCTGTCAGCAGGTTTTCCAGAAGCAGTTCAAGAAGCATGCCATAAAACGAACATCGTTTTGCAGATATTTTATCGTGAACTCAGGCATTGCCAGCCGTATTTCTGTGACACACTTTATCTCCCGATTTCACACATTTTTACCTATGGATAGTATACCACAATACCTGTGAAAAAGCAAGCAGAAGCATCAGCTGGTTCAGTCAGCTGCACCCCATTGACACGAAAAGCAACACCGCACAAATCCGCCAGGCGGACTTGTGCGGTGTTGCCTTAGGACTTGTTTGAAAAATCCGTAATTTTCAAAAATCCGTCCCGGATGTCTTCTTTCCTTTTTCATCCGGTGTCAGAGAAACCGACTCACCGTTCAAAATCTTATTAGAAGTACGCATTGCACACATTTTACCGCACATCGAACAGGTGTGGCGATCCTGCGGCGGACGGCTCTCAAAGTAATTTCGTGCCTTTTCCGGATCAATCGCCTGGGCAAACATACCCTCCCAATCAATTTCGCAGCGTGCCTTGCTCATGGCATTGTCCCAGTCTCTTGCACCCGGAATGCCGCGTGCAAGATCTGCGGCATGGGCAGCGATCTTGGATGCCACAATGCCGTCCCGCACATCCTGGAGATCCGGCAGGCGCAGATGCTCTGCCGGTGTGACATAGCACAGGAAGTCCGCACCGCTCATGGCAGCGATAGCACCGCCGATAGCAGCAGTAATGTGGTCATATCCCGGCGCAACATCTGTGACCAGCGGCCCGAGCACATAAAACGGTGCGCCATAGCACAGCCGCTTTTGCAGCTTCATGTTGGCTGCGATCTCGTCCATGGTCATGTGTCCCGGCCCTTCTACCATCACCTGTACATCACGCTCCCAGGCACGCTTCGTCAATGCGCCCAATTCTACCAGTTCACTGATTTGTCCGGCATCAGTGCTGTCCGCATTGCATCCCGGCCGCAATGCATCACCCAGACTAATGGTCACATCATACTTTCTGAGGATATCCAGAACATCGTCATAATACTCATAGAACGGGTTCTCGTTTCCGGTCATCTCCATCCAGGCGAACAGCAGCGAACCGCCCCGGGAAACAATATTAGTGGTGCGCTTCTGGCGCTTCAGCGCCTCTACTGCACGGCGGTTGATGCCGGCATGAATGGTCTGGAAATCCACACCCTCTTTGGCGTGCGCCTCCAGCACCTTCAAAAAGTCCGTTGCCTTGATGTCTGCCAGGTCTTTTTCCAGATAACCAATGGCATCATACATGGGAACAGTACCAATCATCGCCGGAGACATCTCGATCAGCTGCTTCCGGAAAGTATGGGTCTTGCCGTAGTTAGACAGATCCATAATAGCTTCGCACTGGAACTGAATTGCAAGCTTCACCTTTTCAAACTCCGCGGTATAGTCATGGCAGTCCCCGGAAATGCCCAGGTTTACGTTCATTTTTGTGCGAAGTCCCTCACCGATGCCATAAGGATGCAGGCTTTTGTGGTTGATGTTTGCCGGAATGCAGATCGTACCCTTTGCCACGCGCTCCCGGATCAGCTCCGGTGCGAGATGCTCTTCTCTGGCAACTGTCTCCATCTCCGACGTCAGGATGCCCTGCTTTGCCGCATCCATTTGGGTTGCATACTTTGCCATATATTTCTATTTCCTTTCTGCTTATAACTATGACAGCACTGTACAAAGCTGACAAGCAAGCATTGTGTGATGTTGTCTTATAAAACACGATAATTATGCGCCATCGGACCGTTTCCATGTCCCAGAGAAAGTCCGGCAGCAATCGCCTGTGTGACATATTTTTTTGCAGACCGGACACTTTCCTCCAGCGGCATTCCCTGTGCCAAAAACGAAGCGATGGCCGAGGACAGCGTGCAGCCCGTACCGTGGGTGTTGTTCGTCTGGATGCGCACGCCGCTGATCCAGAGCAATGCGCCGTCTGCACAGAGCAGATCGTTGCAGCTGCCCATGCTGTGGCCGCCTTTCAGCAGCACTGCGGTATGATACGTTTCCGCAAGCTGCATGGCTGCCTGCTCCATTTCCGACGATGCGGTGATCTTCCTCCCAGTCAGCTGTTCCGCTTCCGGCAAATTCGGCGTTATCACTTCTGCCAAAGGGAAAAGCTGCTGTGTCAGCGTCTCCTGCGCCTGTCGCCTCATCAGCGCATCGCCGCTGGTGGCAACCATGACCGGATCGACTACCACATGCGGCAGCCGAAAGCGCCGGATCATGTCTGCAATTGCCATAATCTGAGGGGTGTCATACACCATACCGATTTTCACAGCAAGCGGCGGAATGTCCTCACAAACAGATATGATCTGCTGCTTCAAAAATGCTGCCGGAACAGGATGGATCTCCTGTACGCCGCAGGTATTCTGCGCTGTCAGAGCGGTAATTGCACTCATCCCGAAGCAGCCTAGCATTGTCATCGTTTTCAGATCTGCCTGAATGCCGGCACCGCCGCTGCTGTCACTTCCTGCAATGGTCAGAACCGGAGCAATGGTCATATGTGCTGCTCCTTTTTCTGAAAGGGCGCTGTCAGTTCGCGCAGCTCCTGTACCGCCTGTGTCACATCCGGCTGTCCGAACACTGCCGAAACCACTGCGATGCCATCAATGCCGGTATCGTACAGCTTCGGAATATTCTGCGCATTTACGCCGCCGATCGCCACTATCGGGATCGAGACTGCCTTCCGGATCTCACAGAGCACATCGTGGGGCAAAAAGGTAACATCCCGTTTGGTCTGAGTACCGAACACCGCACCGCAGCCCAGATAGGTCGCGCCTGCCTTTTCTGCTGCTGCTGCTTCAGCCGCATTGTGTGCACTGGTGCCAATAACTGCATGGTCCCCCAGTATCTCCCGTGCCTGCTGCACTTTCATATCACGCTGTCCTACATGTACGCCATCTGCACCGAGGATCTTCGCTGCTTCTACATCATCGTTGATGATGCAGGGAATCCCGGCATCCCGACACAGATTCAGAATCGGGTACGCCAGTTCAATCAGCCGTTTTGTTGTACAATTCTTTTCCCGGATCTGGAGCATCGTTATTCCGCCTTCGATTGCCTGCCGCACCTGCTTTGTCAGGTCAGCAGCCGGAGCCGTCACTGCATAAAGCTGATAAATCGAATGATTGGTTTGCATAGAGCCTCTCTTTCCCGAAAAGAAAAGCGCACCGCAAAGGTACGCTTTTCCACAAATCATCGTGTATTTCGTTCCCTTCGTTGGCATTATCCAAATCAGGTGCGGTCGGAACGTCTGCGTTCCCTCTCAGCCTGCGCACAGCAAGCTCCCGTTTTGTGTTTAAACCACCGGATGCTTCCGGCGCATATGAGACAGCATACGCTGCATGCCTAAGCCGAAAAATTCCAGGATCGCAGCATATTTATCCACAAATGTAATGGCATAGCTTTCTTTATAGTGCGGCATCTGCCGGGTCACCGGCCACATATGCTTTGCGATCATATCCCGCTCCCGCGGATTCAGATGAAACCGCACCGCAGCATTCTGCACCGCCACCTCCGGATGATGTGCGCTGTGGGATTTCAGATCCGGAGAATCTGTCCGTTCATACGCCGCCGTCTCATAAAAATAGAGATCATGCAGCAATCCTGCCCGCGCTGCAGAAGCCGCATCCCAGTGAAAAAAACGGCAGAGCAAATAATTGTAGTATGACACATTCAAGCTGTGCTGAAAGCGTGTCGTATAATGATGATGCTGAAATTGTTTCAGCGCCTGGATATCTGCATGTTCTAAAATGTCAGAGACCAGCTCATAATAAGCCAGTCGGGTCAGTTCTTTCTTTGAACCTGTTGCGTGAAGCACACGCGGCACCGTCCTTTCTGTGATGGAACACAAGACCAAAGACTGCAGCCATACAGTCTTTATCCTTTTAAGTTTATCAGATTTTTAAATATTTGTCAAGTCAAAAAAATCGATATTTTCCGCAATTGCATCTTGCACAACCTGTTGCTCCATGCTATAATAGAGAGAGCAATATTGTACGGCAGATCCATCCTGCCGTTTGAAGGAAAGGGAGTTCTATTATGCCAACTTGGAAATCAATCCGCCGCTTCGCCGTTTTTCTGGCTGCTGTCTGCTCCATGCAGTTCTGTACCGGCTGTTCTATCCCTTTTTTGGAAAAGCAGGAAAGCGATGGCTCCGGTTATTTATTCACGGCAAGTCTTTCTGCGAATCCCAAGAGTCTGGATCCGCAGTCTGCCACAGATGCCGCTTCAAAAACCATTATCGAAAATCTCTACGAAGGACTGGTAGAACTGGACAGCAGCGGTGTGCCGCAGCTTGCGGCTGCAGAAAGCTGCACCACTTCCCCGGATGGTCTGACCTATACTTTTCTCTTAAAAAGCGACCGCTTCTGGTTTTATGATGCCAATCAGGATGATGTGGTCGATGACGGCGAAACCTGGCAGGTAACGGCATCCGATTACGTCTATGCCTTCCGGCGGATTTTTGATCCGCAAACACAATCCTCCTACACAGATACATTTTCCTGCCTGAAAAATGCCGATGCCGTCCAAAGCGGTCAGATGGATCCCTCTGAAATTGGCGTCCGTGCCATCAGCGACACAGAACTGCAATTTTCCCTGTCCCGCCCAGATGCGGAATTTCTCACCAATCTGGCGTCTACTGCCGCCATGCCGTGCAATGAAGCCTTTTTCCAGCAGACAAAGGGACGCTATGGCTTAGATCAGGAATCCGTTGCTTCCTGCGGCGCCTTTTATCTGCGGCTCTGGTTCTATGACCCCTACGGCAACCAAAACCAGATCTTCATGCGCCGCAATGCCACAAATGCAAAAGCACGCAGCGTATATCCCACGAACCTGACCTTTCAGATCCGAAAGAGCAGCGATGCAGCAGCGGCAGACTTTGCGGACGGCACCTCCGATCTGATGATCAGTTCGGTGTATCAGCCGCAGTATATGGAGAGTGACAACTGGAATATCACCGCCAGCCGCGCCACAACACTTGGGCTGATCTTCAATCCGGATGATACCGCATTTTCCAACAGCAAGATCCGCCAGGCGCTTTCGATGGGCATCGACCGTGCAAATACCGGAAAGGACTCCGGCGGCGATCTCGTCCCGGCATATGGTCTGATTCCGCCTGGAATCCACTGGGACGGCAGCAGCTATCGTGACACTTATCCGGATGCGCAGACAGCCTATGACGCCGATACTGCAGCAGCGCTGTTTCAGGAGGGCATGCAGGAGCTGGGGAAAGAATCTCTGGATTCCGCCAAGATCCTGGTCTGCTCCAGTTTAATGGACTGTGACCATCTCCATGACATTATTCAGAATTGGCAAAAAGTATTCGGCTTTTATATTGGTATTGAGGAAGTATCAGAATCAGATTATTGGAAGCGCCTGGAAAACAAAAATTATACGATTGCTGTCTATGGCATAACTTCTTCTTATGACAGCCCTGCCGGTGTTCTGGAACAGTTTGATTCCCATATCAACCAGTTCCACTACGCCAACGGCACGACGGATGCTTCGATCCAGGCATTGCATCAGTGCGGCTCGAAAGAAGAATTACAGCAGAAATGTGCACAGCTGGAGCAGCGCCTTCTGGGCGAGTATTTGTTCCTTCCGGTCTTTTATAAAAATCAATACTGCATCACCAAAAGCAGCAACCGGGATATCGGTTATGATCCGTTTTCCGGCGCGCTGAATTTCCGGGATGCCAAACATTTTGAATAAATACCGCGCAGCACATCTTGTGGAAATCATTTCCTTGTTCCCTTTTGGCTTTTGCTGCATACAATAAGAATACCAGCAGGGCCTGCTTTCAGATAGATTCTGCCGAACTTACGGCAAAGGGCTGCTGCCGGCGAGAGCACATTTCTCCGCCGGCAGCAGCCCTTTTTTATTTCAAAACGCTTATCATGCAAAGTTGTCAGACAAATTTTACATCATGTCCTAATCATTTCCGCGGTCTTTTTCCCGAAGCCGTTTTTCCACACGCTCGCGATCACGATTCGAGAGGCTGCCGTTCTTTTGGAGCTGCCGCAGTTCTGCCTCTGTTTTTTGATACAGATCTTTCGGGTTCAGCTTGTCCGATGATTTCATCATCACACCCTCCTTTGCATTCAAAGCTTCTTTTCCTTTTGCAGATCATTTTCAAAACGATTCACCTGATCATGCCTGCCCACCACAGCCACAATATCCGGTGCTTTCAGCATGGTTTGCGGACGGATATCCACCGTTACCGCTTCGCCCCGCTTTACTGCAATGATATTCAGACCATACCGCTGCCGGAGATTCATTTCCTGCACAGTCATTCCCTGAAATGTCTCCGGAATCGCAATCTCGGAAATACTGATATCATCATTCAGCGCAATATACTCCATCACACGGGGAGCAAGCAACCGGTTTGCCAGGCGAATGCCCATTTCCCGTTCCGGATAAACCACTTCTGCACCCAGCTTGTCCAGAACGCTGCCCTGTTCCTCGGTCAGCGCCTTGGCAATCACATGAGGCACCTGCATCTGTAAAACGATCATGGTCGTCAGCACACTGACTGCAAAGTCACTGCCGATTCCCACAATTACAGTATCACAGTTCTGGATTCCCACATTCCGGAGGTTTTCCTTGGACAGATCTGTCATGACATAGGCATTGTCGGTAAACGCCACTGCATCGTTAATAACCGTTTCTTTACGGTCGATAACGATCAGATCTTTTCCGGCTTCTGCCAGCCGTTTTGCCAGAGAAAAGCCAAACCTTCCCAGACCGATCACCGCATATAATTTTTCTTTTTTTGAAGAATTTCTCACGATTTTCACACTCCTAATTATAAAAAAGTCAGCAAAGGGGCGATTTCAGATAACGACTTTCCGCTATAAATTTTGTCATTCATCAGTTCCTCGATGCTAGCATATGTTTTTTCAATGTTCTCGTAGCTAAGTAAAAATTTGTGTATATGAAACGGATTAATAAAAATCGTATCATGTTCCGGATAATCTAACAAAATATCATTGGTGAAAGACAATATCATATCTTGTAACTCATCTTTTGTCATGAAATCACCTCCACATTTGGATTCATCCCACAGAAATCGTTTCTTCCGGCCGTAAAACCTCACTGTTCTTTCTGCCCTGCACCATCCAGAGCGTTGCGACTGTCAGCGGGCCAAGCCGTCCGATGTACATGGTCAGTATCAGAACCAGCTTGCTCAGCCCAGACAAACCCGCAGTCAATCCGCAGGAAAGCCCCACTGTCGCAAATGCCGAGGTGGTCTCCATCAGAACCTGGATAAAGGATGCATCCGGTTCCAGCACACAGAGCAGAAATGTTGCTGTCAGCACCACAGACAATCCCATCAAAAAGATCATCAGTGCCTTATCCCGCACCTCCTGAGAAAACCGCCGCCGAAACACCGTGGGATGCTGGTTTCGGGTATAGGCGATAGCAGACCAGATACACACAAACAGCGTTGTCACCTTGATACCACCGCCGGTAGATCCCGGTGCAGCGCCTACAAACATCAACAGCGCCATACACAGCAGAGAGGCATTGGAAAAATCCCCCAGATTATAGATGGTAAAACCGGATGTCCGTGTCACAGCGCTATAGAAAAACGCCTGTATCCACGTCAGGCCATCCTGAGTCGCATGAAGCAAAAGTGTTCCTGCCGCCAGCAAAAATACCGTCATGGTCAGCACAACTTTGGTGTGCAGGGAAAATCGTCGAAAGCGCCGCTTTTGCGCCATATTCAGCATCACCACAAATCCCAGTCCGCCGCAGATGGTCAAGCCGGAAGTGAGCAGCAGCATGGGAACATGGTCGCGATAGGGTGCCAGGCTGCTGCCGCCGATCAGATCGAATCCGGCATTGTTGAATGCAGAAATGGCATGAAATATGCTGAACCATATGGCCTTTCCCACAGGATAATCCTGTAGGAATATGGGAAAAGAAAGCACTGCGCCGACACCCTCAATGCCAAAAGTAACCAGCAGCATTACCTTCAGCAGCCGCAAAATCCCCTGGAAACTCGGCTGATTCAGAGATTCCTTGATAAGTGTCCGTTCCCGGATGCCGATCTTTTTTCCCGTCAGCAAAATAATGCCCACGCCCAGTGTTGTGATTCCCATACCGCCGATCTGGATCAGGATCAGCAGCACCGCCTGTCCGAAGCCGGACAGTACTGCATTACACTGAATGGAAGAAAGACCGGTAATACAAACGCCGCTGGTCGCAGTAAACAGCGCATCAATAAACGAAAGCTCCTGTCCCGGTTGGTGCGAAAGCGGCAGCATCAGCAAGCCAGTCCCCACCAAGATCAGAAATGCAAATCCGGCAGCAATCATGCGTCCTGGTGTTAAAAAGCGATTCCATCTCATATCTTCTTCTCCTCAAAAAGAAAAGCCGGCACACACTGTCCGTGTCCACCGACTTTTTTCCGAATACACGCAGTCCAACAAGCTCTCTTTATTTTTCTGTGTGTAACATCGTTTTACTGTACTTCATCACCGCTGCATGCAGTTGCATCTGCTGCGGAAGCGGCTTCTGCTGTCTCGTTATCCGAAACAGTCTCTGCAGTGGTATCGTACACTGCAGACGGTGCAGCCTGTGCAGACTTGCGCGCTTCACGCTCAGCCTGTTCTGCTTCTTTCGCTGCACGGCGGGCAGCTTCTGCCGCCTCTGCCTCTGCCTTCCACTTGCCATAGGATTCATTCTTATGGCCGCACTCCGGACAGAACTTCTGTCCATCACTTACTCGAGATCCGCACTCCGGACAAATACTGGCATTATCCAGTCCTGCCAGTTCAGATTTCAGTACGTCGATCTGCGCGATCAGATCAGAGGCCTGCTGAAACAGACCCTCATACTGTTCTTCCGGATTGCACTGGTTCTCCACAAAATAACGGGAACCAATTTCCTGATAAATGGTCTGGAGCGAATCGTTGCAGCTGTTGATCATGCGGCGCACCCGTGCACGGGCAGTCGCCTTTTTGGAAGTATCGGCAACTTCTCTTGCCATCTTCCCTACATCGTCGCTCATTTTCCGAAACTGATCACGAAAATCCATTTGTTTTCTCCTCCATAAAAGTACATTGTCATCTTCCGGTAATGCTATTATATGACAGTTCCCTGCCAGATGATTCCCGAAACAATTTTTTAGACAGCATTCCGAACAGTTACAACTTCTGTACCTTCTGGTTATTTTCTTAATTTATCTGCATACATAGGCAAACCGGGCACTCAAGAGTCCCAGCACACCACTGAATGCATCACCATTTACTGTTTTCTGTCCGTCGATATTGACAGAACGGACAAAACCACTGTCCCCAACCTCCAGCTGAATCCAGTTGGACGGATTTGAGGAAAGAGAAACGCCGTAGGCATTCTGGATCCGGGCGCGCACTTCATCCACAGACATATAGGTGACCACACCATAATAGGGATCATATTCCGCATCATATTCACAGGGAACACTGACCAGATAGTCATACTGTCTGCCCCAGATATCACCCGAGCTTGCGGTAGCGCCGCCGCTGGATGCGCCGTAGACAGTCAAAGCATAGTCTCCGTTATAATACAGTGCCTGTCCGGCTACTGCAGAAACTGCGTCGATAACATTCTGCGGCGGATTCGGCTTCAGGATCACATTATTTACGCTGCCGCCGTTAAACATAATGTACGAATAAGCGGCAATTGCCTGTGCCTTCATGGCCTCCGGATGCATGGTAGAGCTCATTTCGTTATATACGATCTGCGAAATGATATCCACATAGCTGCCGGTCACACCGTTTGCTGTGATCGTGCTGTCTGCACTCTCCTGCACCAGTGTTGTACCGGGAAAATAATGAAACAAAATCGACTGGTAGTCATAGCCGCCATAAGATGCATAGTAATTCGCACCGTTCTGGCTCATGCCTACACAATGTCCATATCCATAAGTAGTGAAGGCAAACTGACCGGCCTCTACGGAAGCTGCCAGAGAAGCAGCCATACCGATGTTTGCACTTCCTGCTGCGCCAGAGGACGCCATCGCTGCAGATTCCCGA
The DNA here is from genome assembly GCA_934463425.1 of uncultured Ruminococcus sp. Taxonomy (GTDB): domain Bacteria; phylum Bacillota; class Clostridia; order Oscillospirales; family Ruminococcaceae; genus Ruminococcus_C. The sequence goes on along the minus strand of CAKSJP010000032.1, from coordinate 5,884 downwards.
GGTGCCGTCGCACTCTCGATTGCAGCAGCCTGCTCTTCTGACGGCTTAACTTCTTCATACTGTACCAATGATAAGCTGGAATCGTAATCTGAAATCTCAGCTTTCCACATGGTATCGTTACTTTCTTCTGCGGTTCCTGCTGCTGCCGAACCCGTTTCAGATACTGCAGTACTAGTACCTGTGGTATCTGTTTCCGGCACGGCATATGCATTTACTGCACAGGTACCTGCCAGCAACACCGCAGCCGCAAGTGCAATACCCATTTGTGGGTAACGTGCTTTCATATCAAAACTCCATTTTTACCGGTTAAAAACCGGGTATTGATGCGAGCGTTTTCTGAAAAAACGCTCCGGGACCGATTTTCATCAGTCCATTTGCTGCACAGAAGTACCGGAGAGGCATTCCTCCCGGTCGTGTCACTCCTGTGCAGCGGTCGTCTCACTGCTTCCCTGAATGGTTTTCAGCATTGAAGCAGTGTCCTCGCCGTCACGAAGCCGCCGTGCCACAATTACAAAACGAGAGTTATCCTCATCTGAGTAACAGGTCGACAGCGTCAGGAGACTGTCTCCGTACTGCACATCAATGGGATTGTCGATCATATTCTTGGAATTGACCGAGCCCATATAGCTGTCAAACGCAGACTTGTCATCCAGTTCTTCCATCTGCCAGTACTTAAAATCCGAATCCGCATCACCGCCAGTGATAATCAGTCCTACCATCACATAAGTATAGTCTGCATAGTTAGAACTGAATGTGATAAAGGGCGACTCCTTATAATAAGACGGATCCTGGCGATAACGGCGCAGCGAGCCAAACATCGTATTGTCCGCCATGTTGTGACCATAGAGGACAATGTTTTCTGACCACTGGTCCGGATATGCGCCAAAGGTATCTGTACAGTCCATAAATACAGTGCCGGCACGAAACTCCTGGCCATCAAAGCCGTGATCCAGGTAATACTCATTGTCTCCGGTCTGTACCACCGGATTATCCACCTGTGTACCATCAATGGTGACATAGCCCACGGTATCCGGATTCTGTGCCAAAAGCTTCTTTGCACGCTCTGTCAGTTCCGGCGCCGCAGTCGCCGCTTCTGTAGGTGCCTCTGTGGCCGGTACAGAAGTCGCGATGCTGGCATTCTGATCGATCTGCGCGCCGCATCCGGTGGCAAAAATAGAAAATACCAATGCCGCGGCAACTGCGCCGCTTTGCCATTTCTTCATGATATGATTCCTCATTTCCATCAGTCCCCTTGTCCATACGGTGCAAAGGGCGCATCGGGGTTGTATGTCTTTTCATGCCGCAGATAATACACATTGGGCCATTTGATATTCGGATTGGGAATGCTTCCGGCGATCCGTTCATTGGGATCTTCTCCGTCCCGCACACGCCGCGCCACGATTACCAGGCGAGCCGTATCAAAGGCATTATTGCAGGTAGAGAGCGTCAGCAGCTGATCGCCATAGGTGACATCCACATTTGTGATGCGAAGCGTCCGCCGCTTGACCTCATTGACATAATTATAAAATTCCTTCTCACCCGAAAAATTGATCTCATTCCAATATTCAAACCGGGTATCCGTCTTGTCCTCGGCATCTGCAATGAAATAGCCGAAGATTTTATACTGATAGGTCTCATAATTGGAATTGAGCTGGATGATTGGGTGTTCATCGTAATAGGTTTCTTCGGTACGGTAATATTTCAGCGTACCAAACATAGACAGGTCACGCATGTTGTGCCCATAAATGATCAGATTGTCTGAATTGGGCGTTTGCAGTGTGCCGTCTGCGCCGACATCATCGAAAAAGCAGCGGGAGTCCAAAAAGATCGAACCAGGCTTGGAATCTTCTTTCTGCACATTCCGGTAAAGGTAATACTCATTTCCCGGTTCATCATTCAAATGGTGCAGCACCGGATAGTCCACCTTTGTATCCGGAATGGTGATCCAGCCGTTGATCTCATCGTTCATCGCCAGCAGCTCTGCCGCACCAGGCAAAAGCGTATAGATCTTTTCTGTCGGTGTTTCCTCTTCCAGCTGTGTCACCGGCGTCGCCGTTGTGGTCTGTGCCGAAAGATTGGCGTGATAATTCGTGCCGATATCCTCATACATTTTGTCTGCACGGAGAATATCCACAAAATACAGCACGATCAGCACGATGCAGACCAGAAAAACTGCCGCTGAAAAAAGAAAAATGCTCTTTCGCACCACTTCTCCGGCGGGATCGCCGCGCTGCGGAAAAAGTCCCAGCAGTTTTTGCCCTGCGGTTTTCTTTTTCGGTTTCGGCGGCACACGGGGCGGAGGCGGCGGATACTTTTCCGGATGTTCTTTCTGATCCTTTACCTGCCGGATCTGATATGCCACCCGAAGAGACACCGCCTCTTCCTCTTCTTCCTGTGCAATATGAAACAAGCTGGTACGGATCGCCTGGATCTTGTCCTGCGATTCCATCTCCACCTCTGCTTCACTGCCGTCCTTTGTTTTTTCCTCTGCTGCTTCAGAAACATCTGCCGGGTGTTCCGATGCTGCCGATCCTTCTGGAATTACAGCAGATTTTTCTTCTTCCTGCATTCTGTTTCCTCCATCAGGATACGTTCTGCCATACCAAATACGCACACTGCCGTCCCCAGACGGATTTCCTTTCGTGTGCGCAGCCCGTATCGCCAAAGCTGCAAGTGCATGACTGCCTCCTGCCCTCTATATCGTATCCCTGCATAGACCGTTCCTACAGGCTGTTCCGGCGTTCCGCCGCCGGGACCCGCCAGACCGGTCACAGAGAGACAGAGATCTGCATCCGACTGCCGAAACAGGCCCTGCGCCATAGCAGATGCCACCTCTGCACTCACCACACCATGTGCCGCGATCAGCGCCGCCGGAACATCCAGCAGTTTCGTTTTCATCCGCTCCGCATAAGTGCACAGTCCCAGTTCAAACACATGAGACGCACCAGGAACAGAGGTGATCAGCTGTGACAACAGTCCGCCGGTACAGCTTTCTGCCGTGGCAATGGTCTGATGTTCTCCATCTAATAATTGTACAATATGCGTGAGGGTTTTGTCAAGTGTTTTTTCAGTGTCTTGATAAATACGACACACTTTTTTTTCATCTAACAATGTATATGCCATATTTCGCAGCACCTCTCCATCAAACGAGTTAGGCAATCGTGCTTTTCAATGCAAAAATCCGAGGAAAAAGAAGTCATCCGAAAGTTTGTTCAGTTCAGTTCAAACACTTTCATGGTTGTGCCTTCTACCGCCTTATGGATCATATCAGTAAAATCAAACTTTGCCTGTGCCTTTTCCACCTCTGCCAGAGACGGGCGCACCTTCGGGTGCTTCGGCGTAAAGACAGTGCAGCAATCCTCATAGGGCAGTGTGGAGGTCTCAAATGTGCCGATCATCCGGGCAGTTTCTACGATCTCTGTCTTATCCGAGCCAATGAGCGGACGGAATACAGGGATCCTGCTGACAGCATCTGTGCAGGCAATTGCCTGCATAGTCTGACTCGCCACCTGTCCCACGCTTTCGCCGGTAATCAGTGCCAGACAATTGTCCTTTGCGGCGATTTTCTGGGCGATCTCCATCATCAGCCGCCGCATGATTACTGTAAAATATTCCTCCGGACAATAGGTTTTGATCGCTTCCTGAATTTCCGTAAAGGGAACACAGAAAAAGGCGATATTGCCGCAGTACGGTGTCAGTTCCTGACAGAGCTGCTCCACCTTTTCCTGTGCACGGTCTGAAGTATAAGGCGGGCTGATATAGTGGATCGCGGAAATATGTACACCGCGGCGCGCCATGCGGTAGCCCGCCACCGGGCTGTCAATGCCGCCGGACAGCAGCAGCAGCGCCTTTCCGCTGCTTCCTACCGGGAGGCCGCCTGCGCCCTTGAGGTTTGCCCCGTGGACAAACGCATGGGTATCACGGATTTCCACCATGACCGTCACATCCGGATGATGCACGTCCACAGACAGATGCGGATACGCATCCAGAAGAATGCCGCCCAGTTCCATGCAGATCTCCGGGGATTTCAGCGGAAATGCCTTGTCTGCCCGCTTTGCCTCTACTTTAAAAGTACTTGCACCCTGCAAAACCTCTTCCAGATAAGGGACAGCCTTTGCCGAAATATCCTCCATTGTCTTTTCGCAAGTGCAGGCGCGGCACAGCGCTGCAATGCCAAACACGGTCTGCAAGTGCTCCAGCACCTCATCCAGGTCGATATCCTCCGACAGCGGTTCCATATAAATGGTAGACTGTGCACGGGTCAGCTTAAACGCACCGAATTTTTTCAGACGGCGGCGCAGATTTTTCATGAGGATGTCCTCAAATGTGCCGCGGTTCAGTCCTTTCAGTGCCATCTCGCCATATTTTGCCAAAATCAATTCTTTTGCCATATTCTCTACTCCTTCTGTTGAAAACAGATTTTCAGTGCATCAGTTCTTTCTGTGCCTCTTTCAAGCCCTGTACCAGAGCTGCAATATCCTCTTCTGTATTCTCCGCGCAAAAGCTGATGCGCAGAGCACTGTCCACCTCTGCCGGTTTAGCACCGAATGTTTCTAAAACGCCGCTGCTTGCCCCTTTAGAGCATGCCGAACCGCTGGATACAAAAACGCCGCGCTGTTCCAAAAAATGCAGGACGATCTCAGAACGATAGCCCAGCAGAGAAAAATTCAGCACATAGGGAGAAGCACCCGGGATCTCCCGGATCACAACATCCTCCATTTCCCGAAGCTGTGCGATCAGACTGCTGCGCAGTGCAGATACCTGTGTATAACGCAATTCTGTAGTCGATGCCAGTTTTTCCGCTGCTGCGCCAAATGCTGCGATCAGCGGAACACTTTCCGTTCCCGGACGCAGCCCTCTTTCCTGATGACTTCCGAAAAGCACCGGTTTCAGACGAACACCGTGCCGGACATATAATGCGCCTGCGCCTTTTAACGCATGTACCTTATGCCCGCTGACGGAGACCAGATCTGCGCAAAGCGTTCTGGTCTTAAACGGGATTTTCAAAAAGCCCTGCACTGCATCACAATGGGTGATGATTTCCGGGTCGCGCCGTTTCAATATGCGGAACACATCTTCAACAGGCATACGATAGCCGTTTTCGTTGTTGACCAGCATAATACTGATAAGACAGGTATCCTTGTCTGCTTCCCGTAGAAAATCCTCTGCATGATATATGCCGTTCCCATCAGGACAGACCTGCACGATCTGAAAACCCAGTGTCTCCAGGTGTGCCATCGTTTCTTTCACAGAAGCATGCTCCACCGCACTGGTAATGATCTTTTTCCGCTTTCTGCCATAAGCGGCTGCTGCACCGCACAATGCCAGATTGGTGCTTTCTGTTGCGCCGGAAGTAAAAACAATTTCCTGGGGCTTACAGCCCAGAGCACCCGCAAGCTGATTGCGGGCGTACTCCATCTCATGCTGTGCCTCCAGACCCTTCCGGTGGAGCGAGGACGGATTGCCATAGTGTGACGAGATACAGCTCATCACTGCCGCCGCCGCTTCAGCACAAGGCTTCGTAGTCGCTGCATTATCCAGATAATGTTCCATATTCATTTCCCCCATAACGTGGTCAAGATACGCTTCGGCAGCGAAATGCATCCGCTATGCCGGGCGTTCAGAATGCTCTACCATTATAACACAGTTCCGCATTTTGTGCAAGTAGCAGAAAAGTCCGAAAACACGTCGTTTTTTGGCATGCTCAAAAAAATCAGAAAAAAAACGAAAAAATCCGAAAAAAAAGCTTGACAAAGTGAAAGAGTTGTGCTATAATAATTCTTGTCGCTGAAAACACGGCATGCAAAATGCGGATATGGCGGAATTGGCAGACGCGCTAGCTTCAGGTGCTAGTCCTCGCAAGGGGGTGGAGGTTCAAGTCCTC
>CAKSJP010000031.1 GCA_934463425.1 uncultured Ruminococcus sp. | reverse complement strand
TTTTGTGAAATATGACGGGAAATTTGCAAGCAGATGGCGTGCAAAGTCGCCAGACGCTCTTTGTGCGGTATTGCCTTATGCATAAGATGTACCGGCATACGCTGTATCCGGAAAAGTCTCATGCAAAGCCGTCAGGCGGACTTTGTGCGGTATTGCCTTTGTGCGGCGCTGTCCTTGAAAATTACGTTCAGGAATTGGATGTGCTGTTGTTCTGTCCGGGCATTTCCGGCGGTGTGCCGCCGCTGAATCCGCCGGGCGGTGTGCCCTGTCCGCCGCCAGGCTGCCCTGCGGGTGCATCGCCGGGCTGTCCGCCGTTCATGCTGCCTGTGCCGCCGTTTGCGGTCACCTCTGTGCCGCCGCTGACCGTGCCGCCCTCGGCATAGCCGTCATCGTTCAGCGTTCCGGAATATGTGCCGCCGGTGACAATGGTATAATCGGACGCGTCGCCGTCACCGATGCCATAGATCACGTCAGAGACTGCCTTCGGAGACTGGAGCGTCACAAGAACCGTACCGTCCTTGTCCACAATGCTGATCTGGTCGCCTGCCGCCGCGTCACAGTTGGTGGCGATGAGACAGCCGCTCTCCGGATATTCCATCATGCCCCGGCTGGACAGTGCCAGCAGCGTGCCGCCGGTATAGGTCATATCGCCGTTGGCATCCAGCGAACCGTCTCCGCCGCTGGTCGGGCCGCATACCAGCAGTGTGCCGCCGGTCATTGCCCATGTGCCGTTCGAGTCCATGCCGTCGCCGGACGCGTTGATGTAAACATAGCCGCCGGAAATGGTCATGGCGTGTGTGCTGCTGTCTGTACCGCCGGTATTCAGTCCGTCGTCGGCGGCGTTCAGAATGCGGGTCTCGCCGCCGCTGATGGTCATTTCCGCCTTGGACTCGATGCCCTCGGTGCAGCTGCGGATGGTGATCGTGCCGTCTGAAATGGTGAGGTCGCCGTGGCTGCTGATGCCCTTATTGTCCGAGGTGATGTCCAGCGCCGTGCCGGAGAGCACTGCCGTTCCGGCAGCGTGGACGGCGTGGTCTGTAGAAGTAATGGTGCAGCTGCCGCCGCTGAGCACCAGATCACCGCCGCACTTGATGCCCTTGCTGGAAGCGTCGTCTGCCGCCGCAGCTGTGGTATCTGTGCTCTGGCTGTTATCTTTCGCTTCTGTCTCTGCTGCGTTCATGGTCTGCGCCGCGGTCTCCATGGCTGCCGCCTGGATCACGCTGGCATCGCTGACGTTTGCGCCGCTGTCAGAAGCGTTATTCTGGTTGTTTCCGGGCGGATTGCCGCCCGGTGCGTTTCCGCCGCCGAAGGTCTCACCGTCCGGCAGCTCCGGCGGATTCCCGGAGGGTGCATCACCGGAGGGCATCTCGCCGCCGAAGTTTCCGGGCTGAAAATCGTCCTGTGCAGAAGCTGCCACTTCGCCGGTGGTGGTCACAGAGACCGTTCCGCCGGAGATGGTGAGGTCGCCGTCTGCCTGAATGCCGTCCTCGGCACTGGATACGGTCACATCGCCGTCCCGGATCTCCATTGCGCCGTTACAGTTCATGCCGTCCTCCGGCGCATCGATGGTCAGCGTGCCGCCGGAGATCTCCACATCACCGCCGCAGTGAATGCCCTTGCAGCTGTTGGCATCTCCGGTTTCTGCGTCTGTGGCTGTGCCCTTACTGGTGAGGGTATAGCTTCCGCCGGTCACCCAGACGAGAGACTCTGCCTGGAGACAATCGCCGCCGGCGGTGACTGCCGCGCTGCCCTGCTCCAGCTGGAGAAAGCCCTTTGCCGCATCGGTGCTCTCCGTGGACTTGATGCCGTCATTTCCGGCGGTGACGGTCAGATCTGCGCCGAACATTGCCACGCAGTCCTTCCCCTTTACGCCATCCTCCGGCGCATCCACAGTGATCGCGCCGCCCACCAGCTTCAGATCATCCCTGCAGACAATGCCGTCCGCGCTGTTTCCGGTGACGGTGAGGCTGCCGCTGCCGTTGATGGTCAGCTTATCCTGTGCGAACAGGGCGCAGGCAGCAATATTGTTCCCGTCCTCGGTAGTCTCGTCGTTATCGGCGCTGTCTGCCAGGACATTTTCCGTGTCTTTCGCCAGCGTCAGGATGGTGCGCTTTTCATTGGTGCACACCAGTGCCGGACCGGATGTGCTGGTGATCTCCGCGCCGTCCAGATAGAGCTTCACCTTTTCCGAACCGGTGACGACGATCTGCCCCTTGGTCAGCTTGCCGCTGATCCGATAGATGCCGCCTTTGGAAATGGTAACACGGTTATTCTTGACAGAAACCGCCTTTTGGTTTCCGGTGACTTTTGTGTTGTCATCCTCCAGTGCGATCTCTGCATCGAAGCTGTCATAGCTGTCGCAAAGGTCATCCTCGTCGGTGGTCACGCCGGCTGTGCCGGACTGGATCGCAGACAGGCTCTGTCCGCTGACATTGTTTTCCGTCTCATCCAGAGTAGTGGTCTGGGCTGTGCCGTTTGCAGTATCGGCAGTGGACGTGCCGCTCTGCGCACATCCGGAACAGGTAATCATGGCTGCTACCGCCATGCTCATCGCCCAGGCAAATATTTTCTTTTGCATGCTGCACACGCTCCTTTTTGTACTTGATACCCCAGGGTGCTTCTTCGTCATTTTCAAAACTCCTCAAATTCCCGTGTGATACCCAATTCCCCAAAGCGTGGTCTCTGTTTTTCTATGTTCCTATTATTGCATATCTTTATGGAAACCATGTGAAAATCCTGCGTGTGTCTGCAAAAAGCTGCGTGGAAGCTATTTCCGCTTTTCCCAGGCAAAAGAAAAACGCCCGACAAGATCTGCCGGACGCCTTCCCGAAAAATAATAAGGAGAATGTATGAAAAAACAAAATGTCAAGGAAAAAATAGTGCAGTGATGCAGCACCTTCTCAGAGCCTGTTTATCATCTCAAAATATGCTCTCATTAGTTGCTCTCTGTTTTCTGCACCTCTGCCAGTGTAACGTCCACCTTTTTGGTCTCGCCGGCACGGACATAGGTCAGTGTAATGGTATCCCCAGCCTTATACTGGTTCTTCACTGCGTTCAGTTCTTCGGTAGTTGTGATAGTCTGATCCTGGATGCCGGTGATAACATCGCCCGGCTGCAGGCCTGCCTGATCTGCAGCGCCGCCGTCAGTTACGCTGAAAATATAAGCACCTACCGGAATATTATAAGCCTGTGAAACTGCCTCTGTCACATCCTGGCAGGAAATGCCAAGCTGCGGACGGCCGGTCACATAGCCATAGTTGATCAAATCGTCTACAATGCTTTTTGCCTCTGACATCGGGATCGCAAAGCCGATACCCTCGACAGTTGCCTCACCGGAATAGGTGCTGGACATCTTTGCAGAGTTGATGCCGATGACCTGACCGGAGCTGTTGATCAGCGGGCCGCCGGAGTTACCGTTGTTGATGGCCGTGTCGGTCTGGATCAGTGTCATGGTATTATCATTGATAGTAACCTTACGATCCAGTGCAGAGATGATGCCGCAGGTAACGGTGTTCTGGAACTGGAGTCCCAGCGGGTTGCCGATGGCAACTACCATCTCGCCCACTTCACAGCTGCTGCTGTCGCCAAATTCTGCGGCAGTCAGGTTGTCTGCGTCGATTTTCAGCACCGCAATATCCGCCTCTTTATCGTAAGCCACGACTCTCGCATCATAGGTGGTCTCTTCATCCGACATCTGAACGGATACGGAAGAAGCTTCCCCATAGCCGTATTCGTCATCATAGATCACATGGGCGTTGGTTACAATATAGCCATCCTTGGACATGATGATACCTGTACCGACACCGGTCATACCCTGTGAGCCGCTGCCGCTCTGTCCATTGCCATAGCCAAAGAAGCCGCCGTAGCTGTTATTGGTATTGCCGTTTGCAGAGGAAGTGAAGGTGGACTGTACGCCGACAACCGACGGTGTTACCTTCTTTACAATATCTGCCACCGACATGGAACCATTGGTAGAAGCCAGCTGGATCCAGCTTTGACCGGAATCCGATTTTTGATTGGAAGCATTGCTGCTGGAATCGTTCTTGCTGTCCGCAGCGGAGGTCTCATTGCTTGCCACAATGGAACTGCCGTTGTCTGCTGAGGAGGAGCGAATGCTCTCATACACACCGATCGAACCGCCGGAAACCAGAACCATCGCCAGAACAAAAGCTGCGACCTTCAGTCCGGTATGCTTTTTCTTTGGCTTCTGGTTGGGATCGCCGCCGTTGGGGTTGGTGTAGTAGTTCACATAGGTATAGCCGCCGTTATTGCCGCTGCCGTTTCCGGTGGGCGGTGTCTGCGGTGCGCTGCCGGAAGCATTGTATGCGCTGCCGTTAGCACTGCTGCCGGCATAAGCACTGCCGCTGTGCACTGCCTCATCCTGATGCGGTGTGGTATTGCGGTAATAGCCGTTCTGGTATGCATACGGATCTGCTGCGCCGTTTGCACCGTTGGTATTTACAGATGCCGCGTCATTCTGCGCTGCATTGTTTCCATTCCATTGTGTGTTGTTTTTGTTTTCAAAGTCAGCCATGATTCTTCTTCCTTTCTATCATAAGCACCGCATGCAAGAAAGCGCTGCGGTGATTGGTGTTCTTCGCTTTCTGTAATTATTATTATACGGTTTTATGTGATAATCATATGATAATCGATAGAAAAGGAGGTAAAATGCGCGCCACAAAGGCTTCACATTCCGAAAAAGCGGCTTTCACAAAAAAAGCACCGTTATTTATGCATTCTGATACTGTTTCAGAAATTCTGCCAGATCCACGTCGAGTCCCGCACCGGACTGTGCCGCATAGCTGAGCCAGACTGCTGCATCTCTGGCGTTTAGTACGCCGCTGCCGTCTGCATCCATCGCCTTGCGCTGCAGCGGATTCAGAGAGCTGCCCATGCCTGCGCCCAGCTGTGCCGCACAGGTCAGCAGCAGAGAAACGTCTGTGGCAGTGATGCTGCCGTTTGCATCTGCATCGCCCATGGTATAGGTAACAGCTGTTTTTTTGGTAGCTTCGGTAATGATCGCATCCGCGGATGCCCGAAGCGACTTGAGAGACGCCACCTTGCCGGTCGAAGCATACGCCGTTGCAATAACGCCGCCGTTGCCGCATGCGAGCTTATCCGTAGACTGAATGGCTGCCGCCGCCAGAAGCACCTGTCCCACCGGAGTAAAGGTCATGTTCAGGTCAAAGATGTTGCTGAGGGTAAAACCAATTGCCTTTTCGCCCCGTGCGCCCACATAAGGCACATAAAAGTCCGCTACAGACACGCCCGGGATATTCTGAATCTGCTGATTCAGGCTGTTCTCCGGTGCGATGGTCATGGGTTCCAGCAGTATATTAGTGATCTCGCCGCCGGCGAGCGCCACATCCAAATAGTTATAGAGATAGGCGATCACTGCGCGGCGGTTGTCGGAAACGCCTTCCAGGATGCCCTTTTTATCATTATAATCCACGCCCAGCGGATTATTGACCGTCTGTACCACGATATCCGCACTGCTGTTCAATGATTGGATGCTGCTGACAGCTACTTCCAGGTTTGCCGCAATGGTCTCTACCAGAGCCGGCAGTTCTGATGCCAGCTTCTTGTTGGCAGCCGCCAGCTTCGTTGCATCAGTAGAAAGTCCGTTTGCAACGTCTTTCAGCGTTTTGCATGTTGACAGATCTACCAGGTCTGTATTCTCATACAGCACCTCTTCGATCAGGTCGTTGACACCCACCGATACCAGCACCACATCTGCCGATGCCACATCATTCTGCAAATTCTGATCCTGACTCAGATCATTCACCAGCTGTCCCGAGGTTGTGCCGATCTTTGCATCGTTGATAGCAGTTCCGCCCAGATATGCTGCCACATAGTTTGCCGGAGAAGTGCCGTTTGTCTCTGCCAGGCAGTCATCACCGATGGCAACGACAGTTACCGGCGGCGCTGCGACTGCGGCGGCATCATCCGCGAAGGCAGTTACCGCGGTCCCGGAAGCAGCGGTCACTGCAGCGCATACCGCTGCGATTCCTCTTTTGAAAAACTTTTGGTTCATCATTGTACAATTCCTTTCTGTTTTTCCGGCGCTGTTTCCCCCTTGCTGCCGGATTTCCTCTTCTGTGATTCATTATACCTTGTTTTATGCGTTCTGTCAAGGAATTTTGAAGCAGCGCTCTGCAGAAAAAACGAAACCGTGTTCTTCCACACGGGAAAAACACGGTTTCAGTAAAGCAATGAGAAAAAGAGAGATAACTGCAAAATTTTAAATTGCAATGAAACACTGCCGGCATTCGCAATTCTATCGCCGCAGTATTTCAGTCGAAGCACTATTCACAAACAAGATCTCCGTTCTGTGAACCATCTGCCTTGCTTCTGTTATGATTATAGCACATCTGACCCTTTTTGTCAACCGAAAAGCATAGGGTTTCGTGTAAAATATCCAGTATCGTTTTTGTGCATTTTGCCCATTCCTAAGATTTCACCAGGACAGCACTTGTTCAGTCAATACAATTCCGCACAACTCTCTCTTTATATTTCCTTGACCCGATCCTGTTTTCCACAAAACTATCCACTTTTCAACATATGCCAATGTGGAAAGCCGTGGAAAAGCGGAAAATCACTTCTTGATGATCTCGTCCGAATCCAACATAACCGTAAACGGCCCGTCATTACACAATTCTACCTGCATATCCGCGCCAAAGATGCCGGACTCCACCACAGTCACCTGTTCCCGGCAGTACGCCTTGCACGCCTCATAGAGTGCTTCTGCCTGTCCCGGCGGTGCGGCATGCACAAAGCTGGGGCGATTTCCCTTACGGCAGTCCGCATAGAGGGTAAACTGGGACACCAGCAGCAGGCTGCCGCCCACATCCTGCAGAGACAGATTGATCTTGTCATTTTCATCGGAAAAGATCCGCAGCCGCAGCAGCTTGTCCACCATCTTCTGCATGATCTCCTGGGTATCCTCCGGTGCAACGCCCAGAAAAACCAGGTAGCCCTGTCCGATTCTTCCGGTCACATGCTCGTCCACCGTCACTTTTGCGTGCTTCACACGCTGTACTAACATTCTCATTTTTGATTCCTCACTTGAATTTGTTCCAGCACCTTTCCGATAGGCTCGCGAATGCACAGATCCGCCCGCTCGTCCATCGGCGTTGCGTCCCGGTTCAGCAGCACCAGGTGGTCGCCGCGAAAATACCGCAGCAGTCCTGCCGCCGGATAGACCGTCAGCGAAGTGCCGCCCACCAGCAGCAGATCCGCGTTGGCGATGGCGCGCACCGACCGGGTCAGTGTCTCCTCCGGAAGCGACTCCTCATAGAGGACGACATCGGGCTTGACTCTGCCGCCGCACTTTTCACAATGCGGCACACCGCTGGTCTGCATGATCCATTCTGCATCATACACCGCGCCGCAAACCTGGCAGATATTCCGATGAACGCTGCCATGCAGTTCCAGCACGTTTTGGCTGCCTGCCATCTGGTGCAGTCCGTCGATGTTCTGAGTCACCACCGCCAGCAGCTTTCCGGCTCGCTCCAGTTCTGCCAGCTTCCGGTGTGCCCCGTTGGGCTTTGCCGTCAGACAGATCATTTTGTTCCGGTAAAAGCGGTAAAACGCCTCTGTATGCCGCTCGAAATAAGTGTGGCTGAGGATGGTCTCCGGCGGCACATCATACTGCTGATGATACAGTCCGTCCTGACTGCGAAAATCCGGAATGCCGCTTTCTGTGGAAACTCCTGCCCCGCCGAAAAAGACAATCCGGTCAGAGGCATCCACCCATTTTTGCAATTGTTCGATCTTCTCCGTATCCATAAGGCTGCTCCTTTCTATCCGGCAATCACACTGACAGAAAATGTCCGGCGGCGCGGGCCGTCAAATTCACAGAAATATACCCCCTGCCATGTGCCCAAAACCAGTCTGCCGTTTCGCACCGGGATGGTCACACTGCTGCCCACGGCAGAAGCACGGGCGTGGGCAGAAGAATTGCCTTCCATATGCCGAAACTCCGGTCGATCCGGAAACGCCTTTCGGTATGCCAGCAGCAGATCGGTCACCACATCCGGATCTGCGTTTTCATTGATGGTGATCCCTGCAGTGGTGTGGGGACAATACACCACGCAGATGCCGTCTGCAATGCCGCTTTCTGCCACAGCGCCCTGCACCTGGGCGGTAATGGGGCAGAAATCTTCTGTCGGTGTCTCCAATGTATATGCGTACAACATCGCACTCGCTCCTTTTCTGGTGTTATTCTTATTATAAGGTATCTGTGCAGGAATTGCAAGTCCTTTCTTTTCCGCATCTTTGCCATACGCTCTCTTCTGTTTTTTCAACCTTTCTATTTCTTTTTTTAGGATTTTTTTCACTCCCTATTGGAAAGAAAAGTTTTTGGATTTTTCAAAGAAATTCTGCAGTTTCCTCTTGACAAAATCCGTATTTTATAGTATAATAATAAAGCTGTTTGATGCAGCTTTTGGAGAGGTGTCCGAGCGGTTTAAGGAGCTAGTCTTGAAAACTAGTGATTCCGAGAGGAACCGTGGGTTCGAATCCCACCCTCTCCGCCAACGAATACTACATGGAGCGGAACATATTACTGCTGTTCCTCCTTTGGATGATAAAATGCGGAAGTACCCAAGTGGTGAAGGGGCTCCCCTGCTAAGGGAGTAGGTCGGGAAACCGGCGCGAGGGTTCAAATCCCTCCTTCCGCGCCAAGAAAAAAGCACTTCAAAAGAAGTGTTTTTTTCGTTTTTTCTGGCATTTTTATAAAAAAGACCTGCAAAAGGGGCTTTGCAGGTCAAAAACAGATGAAACCAGTTAGGGGAATTGGGGGATCTTTGCAATCCTGTTCTTATTATACAGCAAGAAACTTGAAACAGACTTAAAGCCAGCTTTTCCACAAATGATTTTCACCAGCTTCTACACGCAAAAAAGCCTGTACGTCAACAACGTACAGGCTTTCTGATTCGTTTTAATTGTATCAGAGCACCGATCAGTTAATGATGGTTGCTTCAGTTTCCTTGTCGAACAGGTGAATCTTATTCGGATCCAGAGCGATCTTGATCTCATCCTGCGGACGAGCGGTAGAGCGCGGATCAACGCGGGCAGTCATCTGTACGCCAGCGCATACCAAATACAGATAAGTCTCAGCACCCATCATTTCCGTGATTTCAACAGCAGCATCAACCACACCGGTAGAAGCGTTAGACAGGAACATTTCGTCATCGTGCAGAGCTTCCGGACGGATACCCAGAGTCACTTCCTTGTCAACATACTTTGCCAGTTCCGGAGTTACCTTTGCAGCCGGTACTTCAACCTGATACTTCACAGCCTTGCTGGTCTTGGTTGCGTCTGCGCCGAATTCTACATAGTAGTTGTCGGACTTCTTCAGAACAGCGTCGATGAAGTTCATCTGCGGAGAGCCCAGGAATCCTGCAACGAACTTGTTGCCCGGACGCTCGTACAGAGCCTGCGGTGTATCGATCTGCTGAATGATACCATCCTTCATAACTACGATACGGTCGCCCATGGTCATAGCTTCAGTCTGGTCATGTGTTACATAGATAAATGTAGTACCCAGCTTCTTGTGCAGCTTGGAGATCTCAGTTCTCATCTGTGCACGGAGCTTTGCGTCCAGGTTGGACAGCGGCTCGTCGAGAAGGAATACCTGCGGATTACGAACGATCGCACGACCCAGTGCAACACGCTGTCTCTGACCACCGGACATAGCCTTCGGCTTACGATCCAGCAGGTGGCTCAGATCCAGGATCTTTGCAGCTTCTTCTACCTTGCGTGCGATCTCGTCCTTCGGTACCTTACGCAGCTTCAGACCGAATGCCATATTGTCGAATACGGTCATGTGCGGATACAGCGCATAGTTCTGGAATACCATTGCGATATCTCTGTCCTTCGGTGCGATGTCATTTACCAGACGGTCGCCGATGTACAGCTCACCTTCAGAAATTTCTTCCAGACCAGCGATCATACGCAGGGTAGTGGACTTACCGCAGCCAGACGGTCCTACCAGTACGATAAATTCCTTATCCTTGATCTCCAGGTTAACATCCTTTACAGCGACTACATTACCCGGATATTTTTTATAAATATGTCGAAGTGATAAACTTGCCATTTGCACAGTTCCTCCTAAATAAGATTTTCCGAAACGGCGCCGCGGCATATCCGCCTCCCGCTCGTGATATATATATCATACCAAAAATAAAAAGATTTTTCAAGTCATTTATTGCCCAAAATTCTGGTTGTACATTTATCCATTATGACGAATGCCTCTGAAGCGTTTGTAGCAAACTTGCAAAATCGCTTTCACATTTCAGCATTTTTTGGACATCTTTTTCAGACAGCACAATGCAGCTTCCATTTTCCATATTCTGGGGTATTTCTAGACCGCCGATGGCAATCCGTTCCAACTCGCTGACATGATTCCCCATGGCCGCAAACATCCGGCGCACCTGGTGATACTTTCCCTCATGAAGGCAGACCAGCGCCTCCCGGTCTGTCCCCGGAACGAGTGCCGCCTTTGCCGGAAGGCACTGCGCGCCATCCGCCAATACAATGCCCTGCGCCATTTTTTCTGCATAGAACTCCTCCCAGGGACGCGCCAGAACGATATGATAATATTTTGCCGCATGGCTTCGCGCCGCAATGATCTGGTGTGCCAGCTGACCATCGTCTGTGAGCAGCAGCATGCCGGTAGAATCCTTGTCCAGCCGTCCCACCGGGCGCAGATCCTTGCGGCAAAGCTCCGGCGGCACCAGCTCCAGAACGCTCTTCTGCCCCGGTTCATCTGCAGAGCTGACATAGCCCTTTGGCTTATGCAGCAGCACGTAGAGGTACAGATCACCGGGGATATTCCTGTCCCCGAGACAGATCCGGTTTTGTTCCGGCTTTACTGCCTGATCTGGCTTTTTAACAGTTACGCCATCGACTGTCACTTTTCCCTTTTGAATCATCTGTCGAAGCTCTCGGCGGGAATACATGGTGCGTGCAGAGAGAAACTGATCGAGTCGCATAGAAGCCCTCCTGTTCTGTTTTTTCCTTTGTCCACATAAGCTATAACCAAATCCATCCGGAAAGGCAGGTCATATTCATGGGAAAACGAGGAATCCTTTTTTTGGGTGCAGCCGGTATCGTATTCGGCTGCGGCTTTTTGTGGCATTGGCTGCAGCTTCCGGCGCAGCAGCCGGCACCGCAGGAGATCCTCTTAGCAGACGGCGCACAGCGTCTGGCGTTTCTGGAAGCCCAGGGGCAGTCAGAGCGCTGCTGTGTCGCCACAGAGACGGTGCAGCTTCCCTATACGGCTGATGGTACTTACCGCACCTATACCGCCCTCCAGGAGGCACAGAGGCTGCCTCTGGCGGCGCATCTGGGAGAGCATGCCACACGGTACACTTATACACAAAGCAGCCCCGGACAGGATCACCTGTGCACAGAGCTGCTTCTGAGTGAGAATCAGATCTTATTGGGCGCAGTACAGTATGACTGTGCTGCGCCGGAACAAATGTCCGCAGTCATCCTGCACGACCCCATTCAGAAGTCTCCTGAGCATCTGAACTCATAAAACCGGAAAGCCGTTTTCAAAGAGTCCCGCATAGTGATTGTGCGGGATTTTTTCTTATTTATCAAAAACGTGAAACAGCCCGCCGATCAGAGGCAACTGCTTTGCCTTGCCGTTCACTGCGTTGATAATGCCCAGGATCATCAGCGCCAGGCTGGCCAGGGACAGCAGAACACTGACGATCGCGCCCAGAACCGGAATGTTCCCCAGAATCGCATTGACAATGCCGATCACGATATTCAGCAGGAACAGGATAAAGCCCTGGTTTGCATGATACTTTGCATAGCGGGACTGTCCGCCGTTTACCAGCAGCGGCAGAATAAACAGAATGCCCACATAAGACAGCGCCGCCCAGACCTTGTTGGTCTGCACGTCCTGTGTGTCATACAGCATGGAATCGTCCTGCGTGTTCATAAAATCATTGAAATCTTTGCTCATAGTTGTGAATTCTCCTTTTATTGTGTCTTATCCAATGCGCCGATCGCAGCAAGAAAGCCGGCAACATCAGAAAAATCCTGATACACTGACGCGAACCGCACATAGGCGACTGCATCAATATATTTCAAATGCTCCATTACTGCATTCCCGATCTCTGAAGAGGTCACAATGCTGCGCATTTCGTTGGAATATTGTTTTTCCAGTTCTTCCACCATCCGGATAATATAGTTTGAATTTACCGGACGCTTTTTGATCGCATTAAAAATGCCCTGAATCAGTTTACGCTGATCAAAGGGTTCAATAGAACCATCTTTTTTCTGCACCATCAGCAGCGGCCGATCCACTGCCTCATAGGTCGTAAAGCGTTTGCCGCAGCCCAGACACTCCCGGCGGCGGCGTACCTTATCTTCATGATCGCGGGAATCCATCACGCGGGTATTTTTGTCCCCGCAGAAAGGACAGTACATCGTTACATCTCTCCTTTCCGAAGTGTTCTGACATCATTCTCGTCCTTTGGGACATTCCGGATGTCCGGACACGATGCCATCCGAATGCGGTTTTGCAGCAGTGTATAATTGGATATGAGCTCTGCCGCATCAGAAAAGCCGCTGCGGTACAGTTCCAGAATCACCGCACAATCCGGGCTGACTGCTGCCAGCTTTTGCAGAAAGGCATTCACCCGAAAGCGCCCCTTACCCAGCAGCAGGCAGTCTCCGTATTCGCCGTGATCGCTCATGTGCACATGTACAACATGATTTCCCAGGCTTTGCAGAATGGCAAAGGGATCTTCGCCGGAGCGCACCGCCTGTTTGATGTCCAGCACAAACCGCCCCTGTCTGCCCAGTGCATCCTTCATCTCTGTCAGAAACGGCAGCGATGCGCTGGTACAGCGGGCAACATTTTCCTGTGCCACCTGGATGCCATAGGAATCCCCCAGGTCTGCCAGCCGGCGGAACCGCTCAAAATACAATTCCTTGTTGACCGATGCCGCCGGAACTTTATTGCCGTGCAGTACAAAGATCGTTGCACCCAGCTGCTGCATGGCAGTAAAATAATGCCGGCAGTATTCCAGATAGTCATCTGCTCTTCTGGGATAATTGGAAAAGAGCATGGTCGGCTCGATCTCACAGGTAAAAGGGTGAAGTGAGACACAGGTCATGTCAAACCGATGCAGAATCTGCGCCATGGTATCCACAAAGCTGCGGCGCAGCTCTGAGTGAGAGTTGATAAAGATCTCCACATTGGAGACACCGGAAAGCGCCAGATCGTACAGTGCCTCTTCTACCACGCGGGGATAGAGACACGCCGTCGAAACGCCGGCTCGCAGCATATACCCCACTCCTTTCTCCTTTGCCCTCCGCACTGCTATTTTATCATTATAGCACACGAAATTCAGAATTTCAATAGAAAATCAGAAATTTTCACGGAAATCAGTTTTGCTCCCGGCACATCTGTTCCCGCTGTCCGAACGGATCTCCTGCCGGGCAAAAGTGCCGGGACGCAAGAAACCGGTACAGACATACTGCCCATACCGGTTTCTTGATACAGATTTTGAAATCCGCGCAGCTTATACGCTTACCTTTGCCTTTTTCTTCGGGGGCTTCAGAACACTGATGCCGCGCTTCTTCTGCCACCATACCCACAGGCTCGGTACAAAGCAAATGGAATTGAATGTACCCATTGCAATACCTGCCATCATGGGGATGGAGAAGCTCAGGATGGAATCCAGACCCATCACCAGAGATACAATGGTAACGATCAGCATAGAGCTGAATGTCGTCACAGATGTCCGGATGCTTCGGCGCAGGGACTGAGAGTCACTGATGTTCACCAGATCCTGGATCTGTGTACCCGGCAGCAGCGTCTGATTCTCACGGATACGGTCATAAATTACGATGGTATCATTTACGGCATATCCCAGCAGAGTCAGGATCACGGCCATAAAGTTGGAGTCGATCTCGAACCGGCACAGCACCACACAGCCATAGGTCACGATCAGTGTGGAAAGCAGTCCCAGTACAGCGCAGACACCGGCCGACCAGCCGCTGATCTGCTTGAACCGAAGTGCAATGTACACGATCAGGATCAGGGATGCAAAAACTGCAGCCACGATGCACTTTGCAAAGAACTCACCGCCGGAACGCGCGTTAACATCATTGGCATCCAGCAGCTTGACTTCGTTGTCCGGGCACAGCTCCTGTACCTTATCGGTCACTTCATTCTGACGGTCGATGGTCAGGCCGTCGGTAGAAGAGAAGGAAAGAGACAGTGTCTTAGTATCGCTGTCCAGGCTGTCGCCCTGCTGTACCTTGACAGAAGAGCCCACCAGACTGGTCAGTTCCTTGGAGATACTGCTCTCATCCACATCGCCTACATAACTATAAGTAATGATCGTACCGCCTTTAAATTCCAGCGCAACGTCTACACCGGTAAAGGTGGAAAGCAGCGAGATCAGGATCAGTGCAAAGCCGATGATAAAGAACACCTTCGACTTGCCGCAAAAATCGCGCACTTTTACGTCAACATCAAAATGCTTCGCTTCTTTAGTCTGCTTTGACATCGATACCACCTCCATAGAATTTCTTGTTCTGGAAGCACTTGAAGCGGGACAGGGACATGGTCATCAGTCTTGCCGCAAATACGCCCATGATAAAGTTCATGATCAGACCGGTCATCAGGGTGAAGCCGAAGGAGTAGATAACGCCCTCTGTGGTCGCACCGAAGAACCAGAAGATCGTATGGTTGAAGATCTTTGCCCAGATGCTGTCCGGCACGCCGAACGCACCCATCAGCACGATAGAAACAATGATACCTGTGAGGTTTCCGTCCAGGATCGCGCTGAAAGCTCTGTGATAACCGGAATACAGCGCAGAATCCAGTGTCTTGCCCTTGCGGAGCTCTTCACGGATACGCTCGCCGGTGATGATGTTTGCGTCAACGCCCATACCTACAGACAGGATGATACCGGCAATACCCGGGATCGTCAGCGTGGTGCTGGACATAAAGCCGAACCAGCCGGAAACAGCAGCCAGCATGCCGGCAACCTGTCCGATCAGTGTGATGGATGCCACAACGCCCAGCAGACGGTACAGCGCGATCATATAGATCACGATCAGCGCCAGAGTGATGACACCTGCAATGATCATTGCAGTCAGCGCACCCTCGCCCATAGTCGGCGAAATGGTCTTAAAGCTTGTAGTCTCCAGGGAGAACGGCAGCGCACCGGAATTGATCTTGTCTGCCAGTTCCTTGGCGCTTTCATATGTAAAGTTACCTGTGATCGAAGCCTTGCCGTCCGAGATAACTGCGCTGACAGACGGTGCAGAGATCATGGTATTGTCCATCCAGATGGAGATCTGTCCCTTGGACTGATACAGCGAAGAGGTCGCCTCATAGAACTTTTCCTTACCGCTTTCGTTCAGATCCAGTGTGACCGCCCAGGTGATTTCTCCGGTGGTGTCATCCTTGGAACCGCCGGTAGAAGCCTGTGCCACGTCCGCACCAGTCAGCACGATATCGCCGGACGGAACCACATTGCCGTTCTCGTCGGTGGTGCTGTCTGTACCATAGCGGAAGGTCAGCTCTGCGGTCTCACCCAGCTCCTTGACAGCCTGTTCCGGATCGAACTCTGTCTCTCCTGCCTGCCACGGGAACCGCACGATAATACGATTGCTCTTGTAGTCCAGATACGTTTCGCTGTCGCTGATGTTCTGGCTCGCCAGACGCAGCTTGATGGTCTCCAGTGCTGCGTCCATTTGTTCCTCCGTTGCATCCACATCGCCCGACGGCTCAAAGGTCACGTCTACGCCGCCCTGGATATCGATGCCCAGACGGATATCATCGACCCCATGTACATAGGTTTTGACAATATCACCGAACTGGGTCTGTACCCCAAAGACAGTGGTAAGCGTAAACAGAGCGATCACGGCAAATACAATGAAGAAAACAGGTTTTTTCACTTTTCTCACGATTTAGCCTCCTGTGCTGCGGTCTGTCTGTCGCAGACTCGCAAGTTAAACTGTGCCGTCGGCAGAATGCACGATCGACAATTACTTATTATTATATTCCAAATTCCGCAATTAGTCAATAGGTGCGGCAAAACTTGTACAACATTGCCGATTTGAAAGCAGTTTTTTCGGCGACTTCTCCAAATATCGCGGCAAAACTTTTCCAATTGCCGTTGCAATTCCACGATACTTATGATATAATCATAAATAACAAGGCATCGGTGTACTTCAAATCGATCACACACCACTATCACAAGCAGAAAGGACTGACACAATGGTACACTTCGGCAATGACTGGGACACCATTCTGGACGGCGAATTTGCCAAGACCTACTACCAGAATCTGCGGCAGTTTCTGATGACGGAATACCGCACCCAGACCATCTATCCCGGCATGTATGATATTTTCAACGCCCTGAAATACACGCCCTATGCACAGGTACGGGCGGTAATTTTGGGACAGGACCCCTATCACGGCCCGAACCAGGCACACGGACTGAGCTTTTCCGTCCGCCAGGGCGTAGCGCCGCCGCCGTCTCTGGTGAACATCTTTAAAGAGATCAAGGACGATGTGGGCATCGACAACACCGGCAAACACGGCGAGCTGACCAACTGGGCCAAGCACGGCGTTCTGCTGCTGAACACGGTGCTCACCGTCCGCGCCGGACAGGCGAACTCCCACAAGGGCAAGGGCTGGGAACAGTTCACGGACGATGTGATCCGGCTTCTGGATCAGCGGGAAGAGCCGGTGGTATTCCTGCTCTGGGGCAACAATGCCAAGGCAAAACAGGCGCTGATCCAGCACCCTCAGCATCTGGTGCTGACCGCCGCGCACCCCAGCCCCCTGTCCGCCTACCACGGGTTCTTTGGGTGCAAGCACTTCTCCAAGGCAAACGCGTTTCTCCGGGAGCATGGGCTGCCGGAAATCGACTGGAGCATCTGACATGGCATATTCCTATCACTGGCAGTACTGCGACATGGATTTTTTGCGACACTGTCTGAAACAATACAGCCTGCCGCCGGAGAAGATCCCATCGGCGATTCTCACGGAAGAAACCACGGGAACGCAGATGTTCGTCACGGAATTTCTCTCCGACTGCATCAAGCGGTGTGATGACGGATTCGACGATTACACCATGACTGTGCTCCTGCCAAAAAGAAAAACAACAATTACACTACAAACAGACGGCAGGACGATTCGGCATGTTTTCACTCGTTACCATGGCAAATATGCAGCTCTGCTGCCGGAAATGGCAGCCTATTACTTTTCCAAAGCCGGCAGACAGCGGCAGCGGGATACGGAACAGGCTCTGGAAAGTCGCTGTTTCGCTTTTTTCGATTATGCGTACAACAGAATGTTGGAAACGCAGTTTCTCCGGCACGATTTTCGCTGGGTGGGCGGCGAGATTCCCTCTGTCAACCATTTGGAAACGCTCTCCGACGCTGCCGACCTGACCGAGGCACTGGGGCAATTCCGGCGGGAAGAATATGACAGACGAAAGGAACACTATCTCTCCCATGCAAAGCTTTGCACTTTCCTGGAAACCCGGTTTGGGATGCTGTATTTTGAAAATCGGTTTGCTGCGTACCTGCTGCAGCCGGTTTCCGGCGGTTTTTCCGCAGATGACGGCAGCACGGAAAGCTGGCTGCTGTGGAGATGCAACCGGCTG
>CAKSJP010000030.1 GCA_934463425.1 uncultured Ruminococcus sp. | reverse complement strand
GGACAGGTTCTGGAAGTGCATCTGGGTATGGCTGCCAAGGCACTGGGCTGGCACATCATGACACCGGTATTCGACGGTGCGCACGAGGATGATATCCGTGCATGCTTCCGGGAAGCAAACGAGAAGAACGCACCGCACCGCGATGATGCGTTCGATCTGAAGCCGATGCAGAAGGTGATCAATCCGCAGGCTCTGGAAATGAACGAGGACGGTAAGTTTACGCTGTATGACGGCAGAACCGGTGAAAAGTTCGATAACCGCGTTACTGTCGGTTATATGTACTATCTGAAACTCCACCACCTGGTAGATGATAAGATCCACGCACGTTCCGTTGGTCCGTACGCACTGGTAACCCAGCAGCCTCTGGGCGGTAAGGCACAGTTCGGCGGTCAGCGTTTCGGTGAGATGGAAGTTTGGGCACTGGAGGCATACGGTGCAGCATACACCCTGCAGGAAATTCTGACTGTAAAATCTGACGATACCGTGGGCCGTGTCAACACCTATGAGGCAATCGTCAAGGGTCAGAATGTGCCGAAGCCGGGGCTGCCGGAATCCTTCAAGGTACTCATCAAGGAAATGCAGTCCCTGGGTCTGGATGTCAAGGCTCTGGAC
Source organism: uncultured Ruminococcus sp. (assembly GCA_934463425.1). Lineage (GTDB taxonomy): Bacteria > Bacillota > Clostridia > Oscillospirales > Ruminococcaceae > Ruminococcus_C. The sequence continues at coordinate 18,234 of CAKSJP010000030.1, read as the reverse complement.
AGCAACCAGGAAGAGATCGACCTCAAGTCCAACTTTGAAGAGGACGAGGCGATTATTCCGCAGCCGGTAAGCTTTGCAGACGATGCAGAGGATACCATGCTGTATGACGGCGTAGACAAGGACATGGAAGACGCAGGTCTCTCCTTTAAGGAGGGCAATCCGGATGACGACGATCTGCTGGGCAGCAGCCTGGGCGGCAGCAGCGCAGCAGCAGAGGATGACGGCGACGATCTCCTCGGCGACGATTTCGGTCTGGATGACGGTCTGGATGATGACGATCTGATGTGATCGTTTTGGTCATAAAATAATGATTGGATCTGCTTTCCTGCCGGAAAGGTCAGATCTTTCGAGATACACCAACAGACAGGCAGCGGACGGAATGGTGCGTCCGCTTCCCCTGTTTCCTCGTTGATATTAGGAGGTAACGGTTTGGAATTTAACACTTTTGAATCGATCAAGATTTGTCTTGCTTCTCCCGATCGTATCCGGGAGTGGTCCTATGGTGCTGTGGAGCGTCCGGAGACCATCAACTATCGTACCCAGAAGCCGGAGCGCGACGGTCTGTACTGTGAGCGCATCTTTGGACCGACCAAGGACTGGGAGTGCCACTGCGGAAAGTTCAAGAAAATCCGCTTTAAGGGCAAGATCTGCGACCGCTGCGGCGTAGAAGTTACCCGTGCAAAGGTGCGCCGTGAGCGCATGGGTCACATTGAACTGGCTGCGCCGGTCTCTCACATCTGGTACTTTAAGGGCACACCGTCCCGTATCGGTCAGATGCTGGAGATCTCTCAGAAGCGCCTGGAAGAAGTTCTGTACTTCACCAAGTTTATCGTACTGAATCCGGGCAACACGGAGCTGGTGCCGAAGCAGCTGCTGACCGATAAGGAATACAATGCTTATCGGGAAAAGTACGGCGACGAGTTTGAAGCCGGCATGGGTGCAGAAGCCATCCAGAAGCTGCTCAAGCAGATCGACCTGGACGAACTGGCAGCAGAGCTGAAAACCGAGCTGGCTGGGCTGGCTTCCGGTCAGAAGCGCGTGAAGCTGCTGAAGCGTCTGGAAATTGTTGAGGCATTCCGTCAGTCCGGCAACCGTCCGGAATGGATGATCATGGACGTTGTTCCGGTCATTCCGCCGGATCTGCGCCCGATGGTCATGCTGGACGGCGGCAGATATGCCACATCTGACCTGAACGATCTGTATCGCCGGGTCATCAACCGGAACAATCGTCTGAAGCGCATGCTGGAACTGGATGCGCCGGAGATCATCGTCCGCAACGAAAAGCGCATGCTCCAGGAAGCAGTCGATGCCCTCATCGACAATGGCAGACACGGCAGACCGGTCACCGGCCCGAATAACCGTGCGCTGAAGTCCCTGTCTGACATGCTGAAGGGTAAGCAGGGACGTTTCCGTCAGAACCTGCTGGGTAAGCGTGTTGACTACTCCGGCCGTTCTGTAATCGTTGTCGGCCCGGAACTGAAAATGTATCAGTGCGGTCTGCCGAAGGAAATGGCACTGGAGCTGTTCAAGCCCTTCGTGCTGAAACGTCTGGTGGACACCAAGGTCATCGCGAACATCAAGAGCGCGAGAAAGATGGTAGACCGTGCTTCTGCGGAAGTATGGGATGCCCTGGAAAATGTCATCCACGATCACCCGGTTCTGCTGAACCGTGCGCCTACACTGCACCGTCTGGGTATCCAGGCATTCGAGCCGGTTCTGGTAGAGGGTCGTGCACTGAAGCTGCATCCGCTGGTATGCTCTGCATTCAACGCGGACTTCGACGGCGACCAGATGGCAGTGCACCTGCCGCTGTCCGCTGAGGCACAGGCAGAGGCGCGTTTCCTGATGCTGGCTGCCAACAACCTGCTGAAGCCGTCTGACGGCCGCCCGGTTGCAGTTCCGACACAGGATATGGTTCTGGGTTCATACTACCTGACCATGGAAAAGGACGGCGAAAAGGGCGAGGGCAAGGTGTTCCGCGATGTGAACGAAGCTCTGATGGCATATCAGGAAGGCGACGTTTCCATCCACGCCAAGATCAAAGTCCGCATCACCAAGGATATCGGTGAAAAGCGGGTATCCAAGATCATCGACTGCACCGTCGGCCGCCTGATCTTCAACGAAAATATCCCCCAGAATCTGGGTTATGTAGACCGTACCAACTCCGACAAGCAGTTCGATCTGGAGGTCACCTTCCTGGTCGGCAAGAAGCAGCTGGGTCAGATCATTGACCGCTGCATCAAGATCCACGGCACAACCACCACTTCGGAGGTGCTGGATAAGATCAAGGCAACCGGATTTAAGTATTCCACCAAGGCAGCCATCACCGTTGCTGTCTGCGACGCCATCATCCCGAAGGAAAAATGGGATATCGTCAACGCCGCAGATGCACAGGTCGATGAGATCACCTCGGAATACGAGTATGGTTATATCTCCGCAGCAGAAAAGTCCAAGCGGTTCATCGAGATCTGGAACAAGGCAACCAACGACGTTACCACTGCGCTGCAGAACGGTCTGGATCGGTATAACCCCATCTTCATGATGGCGGACTCCGGTGCCCGTGGTAGTATTTCTCAGATCCGTCAGCTGGCCGGCATGCGTGGCCTGATCGCCAATACTTCCGGTGCGACCATCGAGATGCCGATCCGTTCCAACTATCGTGAAGGCCTGAACATCCTGGAGTACTTCATCTCCTCCCGTGGTGCTCGTAAGGGTCTGGCAGATACTGCGCTGCGTACCGCCGACTCTGGTTATCTGACCCGTCGTCTGGTAGACGTTTCGCAGGATGTCATCATCCGCGAACAGGACTGCGGCGCAACCGACGGTCTGGAGATCTACGAGATCCGCAACGGCAACGAACTGATCGAAAAGCTGGCAGAGCGTCTGGTGGGACGTTATCTGGTAGACGATCTGCGCGATCCGCAGACCGGCGAGCTCATCATCTCCAAGAACAAGATGCTCACCGAAGCAGATGCACAGAAGATTGTGGACTGCGGCGTAGAGCGCATCAAGATCCGTTCTGTCCTCATGTGCCGCGCAAGACAGGGTGTCTGCGCAAAGTGCTATGGCGCAAACCTGGCACACGGCAACCTGGTATCTGTCGGTGAGGCAGTCGGCGTTATTGCTGCACAGTCCATCGGTGAGCCGGGTACACAGCTGACCATGCGTACCTTCCATACCGGTGGTATCGCATCGGCAGAAGATATCACACAGGGTCTTCCGCGTGTCGAGGAACTGTTCGAGAGCCGTCACCCGAAGAATGCATCTGTTCTGTCCCGCATCGACGGCGTGGTACACATCGAAGAGGTCAAGACTGCCCGTACCATCGTTGTTACCAACGATGAGACCGGCGAGTCGGAATCCTATCCGATCCACTATAACTTCAAGATCCGTGTCCGCGAGGGCGAATATATCAAGAAGGGTACCCGCATGACAGAGGGTAACGTATTCCCGGGCGATATCCTGAACATCCTGGGTGTTCAGGCAGTACAGGATTATATCATCAGCGAAGTACAGAAGGTTTACCGCCTCCAGGGTGTAGATATCAACGATAAGCACATCGAGGTTATTGTACGCCAGATGCTCCGCAAGGTGAAGGTCGATGATTCCGGCAGCAGCTATCTGCTTCCGGGAACCATGGTTGACCGCCGCAAGATCATGGAGGTCAACGATGCACTCCAGGAGCGCATCGACAACGGCGAGACCGAGGTATCTCTGGTTACCGTAGAGCCGATGCTCCAGGGTATTACCAAGGCATCCTCCAGCTCTGACAGCTTCCTGTCTGCTGCATCCTTCCAGGAGACCACAAAGGCACTGACGGATGCTGCGATCCGCGGCAAGAGCGACTATCTGTATGGCTTGAAGGAAAATGTTATCATCGGTAAGCTGATCCCGGCTGGTACTGGTATGGACGTTTACAACAACGTCAAGATCGTCAAGAACGATGCATACCTGGAACACAACAACACTGCAATGCCGTCTGCAACCATGCCGTCTACACTGGGCTAAACCCATGGGACAGCGTTGGAAAAGATGCCTTTGCGCTCTGTTGAGCGGATTGCTTCTGCTGGGAAGTCTCTGGACGATTCCGGCAGCAGCAGAGACCGCCGCGCCGCAGACCACTGCGGCGGAGACGGAATCCGCAGACAGCGCGAAGGACAGCGGAAAGACAAAGCAGGTCGTGATCGTTCTGGTGATTTTCACTGTGACCTGCGGCGCGACTGCCTTTCTGGTCATGCGGCCCAGCCTGAAAAAGCTGAAAGCGGCAAAGGAACAGGCGAACGCAGCTTCTGCGAAACAGACTGAAAAAGATAAATAAAGAAAACCGCCTCTGATCGGGAGTATTTCTCGACCAGAGGCGGTTTTTCTGTTATATGTTAGAGGCTTGATTGAGAAATCCGTACATTGTCAGACCCCTGATGTGTCAGTCATTTTCTTCCAGCATCATTTCCAGGTTTTCAAAGAGAAATTCCTGTGCGCGGGGTGCATAGGTCACCACTGGATAGGTGCGGTCGAAGCTCTGCACCGTTTTCTCGGCGATGCCCAGAGAAGCACCGGCTTCGGTGGGGATTTTCCGGTGGCGGTTTTCTCCGACGGAGATTTCCTCCAGAAAGCCGGCGTGCACCAGCCATTGGGTGAGGGTAGTGGATTTCAGCCTGCACATGGTGTATTCGTCGATCATGGCGTTGCATTTCTGAACGATCTCGGAGATGGTTACCGGCTGCGGCTCTGGTTTCAGGGAGAGCAGCTGCTCCGGGGTGAGGAAAAAGGGCAGGCGCTCAGAGCGCTTTTTCTTCACGCGCTGTACCTCGCCGTGATTCTCGATCACCTGTCCCAGAATGCCGGAAACATAGTGCAGGCACTTGGCGATGCGCACCTGCCGGACGGTGTCCTGTTCCGGAATGACCGAGCCGTCCAGGGGATTGATGCCCTGCACCAGGCAGTCCAGATATTGCTTGGCGCGCTGTTGGATCTCGATCTCTGTCATGGTGTTTCTCCCTGGAAATGCACCTTTTCCAGCTGACCGCTCTTGAGGGTGACGCTGTCACCCTCGAAAATGTCCAGGGCATACAGCTTGGCATCAGAATACGGAATGGTGCTGCGTCTGCCGTCCGGAGCTTCCAGAACGACTTCCACCATTGGCTCGCTGTGTTCTTCACAGCCGAAATCACCCTCATAAATATGCAGAACGCGGTAAATATCACGCATACGCTCACTTCGCCTCCAATGCTTTTTCCAGCCGCTTCCGCAGCTTTGCCGGAATATCCTCTTCCAGCATCATCTGGATGCTTTCTTTCGGGAGCTTCACCATATCTTCGTCCGGCATCTGCTCCAGAAGCTCCACGACTTCTTCTAAAGATGCTTCCTCATCCGGCTTGTCCAGGTTTTCCAGGAAAGACGCCTTTGCCTCATCCAGCATGGCAAATCGCGTGGTGCGCAGCAGAAGGATGCCGCAGCTGCGGCACATGCCGGAGAGAATGGTCTCCGTGCGCTTGTCACAGACGGCAATGCTCTTTGGGCAGCGGCCGTAGCTGACGATCGCCTGCACAACGCCGTCCAGCGCCTGCTGGAGAATGGATTCATTGTACTGCAAGGGCTGCTGCTGCAAAAGCTGGTCTCGCTTGGTGTCCAGAATCAGCATCAGGAACGGGAAAAACGGCGCACCCTCTTTGGCGCGTACCGGCTTGGGGAACGGGTAGAGCTGGCACTCCCACTTGCCGCCGCCCTTTTTCATCCGGCGGAGCTTCTGCTGCATGGCTTCGTCCAGCTTCGGCGCGGTCAGAGCGATCTCAGTCTCTTCCGGCATTTCCATGGTATCCCAGACTGCATGGTCTGCGGCGGAGACATATCGCGGCAGTGTCGTCGCATAGGGCAGCAGTCCCAGTTCAGACTTGGTCTTGCCCTGTTCCAGCTGTGCGGCAAGGTCTAATGCGCCGCGGAGCGCTATTTCCAGGATATCCGCCTGGGCTTCGGTTTCCAGGAACCAGGTGGCATGATAGGGTTTGGCGCTGCGGAAGCAGAAATAGGCATTCTTGCCGCGGAAGGTGATGCCGTTTTCCTTGGCATAGCGGCGGAGACTTTCGATCTCTGCCGCCGCCAGATCATCCTTGCAGCAGAACACGATCTGGAGACAGCACTGGGACATCATCAGTTCCTGGTACTGTTCCTCTGTGTGCTCCGGCTGGTCCTGGGTTTCCCAGAACTTGTGGATGTTGTTCCAACCGGTCTCGCCGAAATAAACGGACAGGGAGATAAAATCCCCGTCCATTCCTGTGAGAATGCAGCAGGCGGAGCTGCCGTCGGGCAGTGTCACAGCGTATGGCTCATACTCACGAATGGTTTTCCACAGCTTGTGCTGTTTGAGGGAAAAGGTGAGGGGATAGAGCTTTTCGCTGTAGGAGAGCAGCGCTGCATCAGGTTCCAGAACAGGTGCTTCCATATCAACGGTGTCTTGATTTTGCTTCATGATGGGCATTACCTCTTTCTTTGGCGGCACTTTTTTTGGAAAGCACCGATGTGTTCGGATATATCTTTACCAGTATACCACATTTTTCGGCAAACTGCAACCGCGTTCGCAGATTTTTCAGAAAATCCAGAGCGGCGGCGTTCCGGCTGCCGGAGACGCTGCTGACTGGCATATATGCAGAACCTGCTGTATTTTTCTTTGTTTCAGAAACCCATATCACGCAATTTTCACCAAAAAATCAGTTGCATTTCCGATGTATTTATGGTATAATCTATAGTATGCAGTGCTGCGGATACGCCGATTTGGTGTGTTTTTGGAATGGCGTATGCCGTCGGCGCAATGGCGGCAGGGCGTTTTGTTCTGCCGGGTACTGAACGAAAGCGAGGCACAGAATTATGTGTGGAATTGTTGGATATGTAGGAAAACGAAATTGTACAGATGTGCTCATCAACGGACTGAGCAAGCTGGAATACCGGGGCTATGACTCCGCCGGCATCGCCGTTTTTCAGGACGGAAAGATCGTTGTGGCAAAGTCAAAGGGCAGACTGAAAGACCTGGAAGACAAGATGGCGCGTGAGGGGCGGCCGGAAGGAAATGTGGGAATCGGACACACCCGGTGGGCAACCCACGGCGAGCCTTCTGATGTAAATTCTCATCCCCACAGCGGCGGAAGAGTGACCATCGTACATAACGGCATCATCGAAAACTATAAGGAACTCAAGGACTATCTGATCTCCAAGGGCGTGACCTTTGCCAGCGATACAGATACTGAGGTGGTGGCAAAGCTGCTGGATTATCGCTATAACGGCAGCCCAATCCAGACCATTTCGGAGACAGTACGCGACCTGGAAGGCTCTTATGCGCTGGGAATTATTTTTGCCGACCATCCGGATCAGGTGTACGCGGTGCGCTGTGAAAGTCCGCTGATCGTGGGCGTGGGCAAGGGCGAAAGCTTTATTGCATCGGATGTGCCGGCGATCATCGAGTATACCCGGGACTATTATCTGCTGGAGCATGAGGAGATCGCTGTGCTGAGCGGCGACGGCGTGCAGATCTATGATGCATTCGGGCAGCCGGTGGAAAAGGAACTGAAAACCGCCGACTGGGATGTCGAAGCCATCGGCAAGAACGGCTATGCGCATTTTATGCTCAAGGAGATCCACGAGCAGCCCAATGCCATCCGCAACACCATCCTGCCGAGAATCCAGGACGGTCTGCCCAATCTGGAGGAGTGCGGCATCACACCGGAAATGCTGCGCAGCTTCCGGCATATCCAGGTGGTTGCCTGCGGCACTGCCATGCATGCCGGAACGGTGGGCAAGTATGTCATCGAAAAGCTGGCGAGAGTGCCGGTGACTGTGGATATCGCTTCGGAGTTCCGCTATCGGGATCCGCTGGTGGGTGAGGGCGACCTGGTCATCATCATTTCCCAGTCCGGCGAGACCGCAGACAGCCTGGCTGCCATGCGTCTGGCAAAGTCCCTGGGGGCAAAGACCCTTGCCATTGTCAATGCCATGGGCAGCTCCATCGCCAGAGAGGCGGATATGCTGATCTATACCCACGCCGGCCCGGAGATCGCCGTGGCTTCTACCAAGGCGTATATGGTGCAGATCGCAGTGATGTATCTGTTTGCCTTTGAACTGGCACTGGCAGTGGGAAAGATCGATGAGACAGAGTGCCGCCGTCTGGTACAGCTGCTCCAGGATACTTCAGATACCATCACCGGCATTCTGGAGCACAAGGAGCAGGCGCAGTATATTGCCTCCTCTCTGATTACCGCAGACAGCCTGCTGTACATCGGACGCGGTCTGGACTATGCCCTCAGCATGGAGGGCTCGCTGAAGCTGAAAGAGATCTCCTACATCCACTCGGAGTCCTATGCAGCAGGGGAGCTGAAGCACGGCACCATCTCGCTGATTACGGAAAATATGCCGGTGATCGCCGTTGCCACACAGAAGGCGCTGATGGAAAAGACCATCAGCAATATCAAGGAAGTCAAGGCGCGGGGCGCAAGGGTCATTCTGGTGTGCCGGGAGAGCGATAATGTAGATCCGGATGCCGTTGATCTGAAATTCGGGCTGCCGGAGTTCGACGACCTGCTGATGCCCATGATCGCAGTCGTGCCTTTGCAGCTGATCGCATACTATACCTCAGTTTTGAAGGGCAATGATGTCGATAAGCCCCGGAATCTGGCAAAATCCGTAACCGTGGAATAATAGAAAAGGAATGTAGATGCAAATGAAACAAACAAAAATAGCGCTGCTGGCTGCGGCAGCAATGGTGATGACACAGCCGCTGGCACTGTCGGCAGCAGCAGAAGAAACATCCGCGGAAAGCAGCGCAGAGGACAGCGTGATTGACGCAGACAGCCTCGGCAGCGACGAGAGCAGCGAAGAAAGCTTTACCAGCGGCGATTATACCTATACTCTGGACGGCGAAAATGCGACCATTACCAAGTATAACGGCAGCGAGACCGAGGTGGAAGTGCCGGAAGAACTGGACGGTCACAAGGTCACCACACTGGGTGGCGGCACATTTGCCACCAAGGAGATGATCACCGCTGTAACGCTTCCGGCGACACTGACGGACATCAAGCACTCCTGCTTCTACGGCTGTACCGCACTGTCGAAGATCACCGTGGCTGCGGGCAATACGGCATATACAGTAACAGACGGCGTATTGTTCTCCGCAGACGGAGAGGATCTGATCGTCTATCCCCAGGCGATGGACGGCACCTCCTATACCATTCCGGACGGCGTAAAGGAGATCTGGTCTTCGGCGTTCTCCAATACCAAGCTGACGGATGTGACATTTCCGGACGGCATGCTGTACATCGACGACTGGGCGTTCGCTTCCTCGGCGCTGGAATCTCTGGAGCTGCCGGACTCTGTGACAGAGATCGGCCAGTATGCCTTTGCCTACTGCGAGGGCATCCAGAAGCTCGACATGCCGGAGAGTCTGGAGCTGATCGAGGCAGCAGCCTTTGCCGGTGAGACCAACCTGACAGAGGTCACCTTTCATGACAATCTGACTGAGATCCAGATGGCTGCCTTCGCCGGAACCGGACTGAAGGAAGTGACCATTCCGGAAAGCGTCACCGCCATCGGCTTCTGTGCCTTTGGCTATGAGGCAGATATGACCACAAAGGTGGAGGATTTTGTGATTTACGGCAAGGTCGGCACACAGGCGCAGACCTATTGTACCGACAAGGACGAAGAGAACAACTATTCCAATAACTTTAAGTTCCACAGCATTCTGTCCGAAGAGGTCTCCGGAAGCGACAACGAGACTGTTGAAGTCAAGGAGACGACCAACGGCTGGAAGAGCTACGGCAGATGGATCCTGCTGGGCGCAGGTGCGCTGATCCTGCTGGTGGGCGGCGGCGTGCTGATCTTCTCCGGCAGCGGAAAGAAGCCGAAAAGGACGGAGAAATCCGCAGAGAAGGCAACGGAAAAGACCGCCGAAGCACCGGAAAAACAGACGGAGAACGCAGAACAGCCGGAAACGGCATCCCAAGAGGAAACCAAATGAAGAATCTGAAAAGAATGCTTTGCGGCGTATTGGGCATGGTGCTGTGTCTGCCGGCAGCGCTTTCGGTATCGGCAGAAACAGCGGATATTTCCACAGCAGATGAGGACAGCGGCGTTTTCATTGACATCTCCGGGGATGCCACCTATGGCGTGTTCACCTACCGGGAAAATGAGACGGGCATCACCATTACTTCCTGTCAAACCTCTGCCACTGCGGCAGATATTCCGTCAGAGATCGACGGAAAGCCGGTCACAGAGATCGGCGATGCAGCATTTATGAACTGTGAGTTCCTGACGAATCTGGTTATTCCCGCACCGGTGCAAAAGGTGGGGGAGAGTGCATTTTCCAGCTGTCCCATGCTCTGTACGGTGACACTGCCGGAGGGGCTGACGGAACTGGGAGAGGGCGCATTTGAGTCCTGTTCTATGCTGAGTCAGGTGGCGCTTCCGTCTACACTCACAGAACTGCCGGAGGCGGCGTTCTACAACTGTTCCTACCTGCCGTCCTTTGATGTGCCGGCAACCATTCAGACCATCGGCAATGAGGCGTTTTACAGCTGCACAGCGCTGAAAGAGGTGACGCTGCCGGAGGGCATCGAGACCATCGGCGACTACGCCTTTCAGAATTGCCAGGTATTGGAGCAGGTGACACTGCCGGCATCCTGCACGGAACTGGGCAGCTATGTCTTTGACGGCTGTCAGGGGCTGACGGCGCTGGATGTGGCAGACGGAAACGCTGCCTATGCGTCTCAGGACGGCGTATTGTTCACCGCGGACGGGAAAACGCTGATCCGCTATCCGCAGGCAAAGGATACGGCTTCATACCAGGTGCCGGAGGATTGTACGGCTCTGGCGGACTGGAGCTTTATCGGCTCTACGGTGCTGGAGCAGATCGATCTGGGCAATGTCACCGAGATCGGTGAGGATTGCTTCTATTACTGTACCTCGCTGAAAAGCGTCACTATTCCGGAGGGTGTGACGGAGCTGAAGGGCGCGGCATTTGCCTATTGTCTGTCTATGGAGGAGGCACAGCTGCCTTCGACCATGAAAAAATTGGGGAATCATTGCTTTTACTCCTGTGCAAAGCTGAAAAAGCTGGAGCTGCCGGACGGTCTGACCACACTGGGTGACCAGTGCCTGTACAACTGTGTGGCACTGCTGCAGCTGAATGTGCCGAAGAGCATTACAGAAATCGGGGAACAGGCCATCGGCTATTATACGCCGTCTGATGCATCGGGAGACGAGGCAAAAGAGATCGGCAGACTTCATGTCTATAATGACGGAAGCAAGGCTGTGAGCCAGTATATGCAGCAATGGAAGCTGCATGCTTATGCGCCCTGTCTGATCACTGGTGCTGTGATCATTGTTGTCACAGGCAGCATTTTGCTTTTGGTTGTGCTGCATCGCCGGCGGAATCAGATCCGCCCCACCAGTCGTCATGCATCGGCGGCCAAACCGAAAAAGCGCAGATAGATCTGCATAGAAAGGACCCGAAATCATGAAGCATACACATTTGTTTTCCCGGAAGCATCTGTTCGCCGCTGTGACCGCAGCAGCCCTGGCCGTCTGTGTTGTGCTGCCTGCTGCCGGAACAGTACGGGCGGCGGAGACCACAGCTGACAGCAGTGACACCTTTGATGACGGCACGCTGACTTATCAGAAGCTGAGTACTACCACCGTGCGCGTGACGGACTGCTCCGAATCCGCGACGCATGTCAGCATTATGCCAAAAATCGACGGCTATGATGTGGTATCTATTGGGGAAGAAGCGTTTGCCAACTGCACCTCGCTGCAGGGTGTGACCATTCCGGCGACAGTCACCGAGATCGGTTCAGCAGCATTTTACGGCTGTACATCTCTGACCGGCCTGACGATTCCGGACAGTGTGACCAAGATCGAAAGCGGCACATTTTTCAACTGCACCGGCTTGACGGAAGTGACGCTGGGCAAGGAAACCACCGAGATCGGCGATATGGCATTCGGCTACTGCACCAGTCTGGAGACCGTAGAACTGCCGGATGCGCTGGAAACCGTGGGCAGTCAGCTGTTTTACTACTGTACCTCACTGGACAGCGTTTCCATTCCGGATAAGGTGACAGAGCTGGGCAGCTATACCTTTTACGGCTGCATGTCGCTGAAATCCTTTGAGGTGCCTAAGAATCTGGAAAATATCGGAGCGATGTCCTTTGTGGCGTGTCCTTCGTTAGAGGAGATCACTGTAGCAGACGGCAACGCCAAGTATCAGGCAGTGGACAATGTGCTCTATGACACCGAGGAGAGCATCCTCTATCTGTATCCTGCCGGACGGAGCGACACCAGCTTTACCCTGCCGGACAGCACACTGGTGGTCTATGCCGGCGCATTCTTTGCGGCAGGCAATCTTCAGCAGATCACATTTGACGAAAAGCTCCAGTATATCGGAGAAATGGCGTTCGACTTCTGCAGCGGACTCACCAGCCTGACCATTCCGGAGACAGTGACCACCATCGGCACGACGGCTTTCGCCGACTGTACCGGGCTGACCTCGGTCACCTTTGCCGGCGCATCCGATGAGGACGGCGGCGACGGGGAAAAGCTGGAGATCGGGGACTATGCCTTTTTCTGCACGGACAACCTGAAGGAGGTGCAGCTGCCGAAGCGTGTCTCCTCTGTGGGAAAATATGCGTTCGGCTGCACTGCGCCCTCGGATGATGATGACAGCGAGGATTATGTGACTGTCTCCTCGGATTCCGGAGACAGTCTGAAAGTCAAGGCGCTGGACGGCTTTTTGCTGATCGGCTATACCGGGGCGGCTTCGGATTATGTCAAGGACTGCGATGTGGACATCAGCTTTAAATCGGTGAACTTCAATTGGAAAGGGCTGATCTTCTGGGCGGTTCTGGCTGTGGCACTGGCGGCTGTGGTACTGATCGCCGTCCGCATCATCCGCCGCACTATGATGACCGCTGAGGAAAAGCTTGCCCTCAAGTCGGCGCAGGCGGAGCAGAAGATACCGCTGGCGCAGCGCGGCGAACAGCCGGAGACAGAGGAAGAACCGGCATTCGACGACGGCTATCGCAGTATTATTGACGACGAGGAAGAGGAAGAAGAGCCGGAAGCAGTGGCGGACTATGAGGAGACGATCTCTCACAGCCAGCTGCACAGCTTCGGACATGCCAACGTGGCAGAACCGGAAGAAACCAAGCCGGAAGAGGAGACCAAATCAGAAGAAAAATAACAATGTGACCATTTCAGCGGGACGCGTGTTGTTATAGGTGAACGGCCGTTCGAGAGAAACGAAAGGAGTGAACCGGCATGCAGGAACGTATTCTGATACGCAGACTCAAACAACACCAGCCCCAGGCTCTGGAAGAGCTGATCGAGAATTACAGCCCCTATGTGGGAACGATCGTGCGCAATATTATCGGAAAATATCTGTCGGAATCAGACGTGGAGGAACTCACTGCGGATGTCTTTCTGGCGGTGTGGGAGCATACCGACCAGCTGAAAGCCGGAAAACTTACTGCATATCTGGCAGCCATTGCCCGAAACCGGGCGAAAAACCGCATCCGCGGCTATCACGAGACCGTGAATCTGGAGGACGTGATCGAGGTGGGCAGCGGCGAGGATCTGGAAGCAGCCATCGATCAGAAGATCCTGGCTGAGCTGCTGCAGGATGTTCTGGATACGCTTTCGGCACGAGACCGGGAGATCCTGGTGCGGTATTATTACTGCTATGAGCCCGTTCGGCAGATCGCCGCAGCACTGGACATGAGCGAATCCGCGGTGAAAATGCGGATGAGCCGTGCCAGAAAGAAGCTGCAGCAGGAACTGATCGACCGGGGATATGCGTATGAGGATTCACCGGCGGTGCAGCAGATTCGCTTTGCCGCTATCGGAAAAGGAGCTGTCTCATGAAATGGAATTGCTATGATCTCTTCGATCACTATCATACCGAAAAAAACGGCGTACCGGAACTGGAATCCCAGCCCATCCGCACAGAAGCGGTGCTGGCACGGGTACAGGCGCAGACAAACGCCCAGAAGCCGCCGAAGCGCAGCCGCATATGGGTGACCAAGTGGGCGGCAGGCGTTGCGGCTGCGGCAGTACTGGTGACTGGCGGCACAACTCTGGCTGCAGCTGCCGGATACGGCGGACTGGATGCTTTTTTCCACAGCCTGATGGGTGCGGAAACGCCGGAAAATCCGGAAAAGCTGGCGGCGGTGGTCACCACCCCGGCGGCAGCCTTTGACAGTACCAACGAGGACGTGGAGTTTTCACTTCTCGGCATGTACGGCGATGACAGCCAGGCAATGCTGAGCTTTCAGGTGACTGCCAGAGACGGCGCGGCGTTGCAGGACGGCTTGGCGCTGCCCTATCAGCTGACTTTGCAAAATGCAGACGGCAGCAGTGAAGCGCTGGACTGTTATGGCAGAACGGCAGCTGTCCGGGAAAAGGACGGGGCGTATTATATCAATCTCCGCATCAACCGCACCGATCTGCAGGGAAAGACCCTGGATGTGACCTTTGAAAATGTCTATACCGAAGCGCAGATCTCTCAGATCTGGACGCAGCTGGCAGCTTATGATGACCAGCTCCGGCAGGACTATGTCCGGCAGAACTTCGGGGAAGATGCGCTGAAAGGCTGGGGAAACGGCGAACTTCCGGCAGAATTTGATCTGGATGCCTGGAAAGCCTACCGTCGGGAAAACCATCTGGATCAGAAGTGCAGCGACCGGGAAAAGGAACTTTACGCGGAGACAGACGGCGTGATCTCCGGCAGCTGGCACACCAGCGTGACATTGGATTTCGCCAGCACAGCGCCCATCACGGTGGAGTTTGACGGCGGCACAGTGACATTGCAGACCCTGTCCGCAAGCATCGCTGCGCCGGCAGAATGGGATGACCAGAACCATGCGGTCAACTATGTGATCACGCTGAAAGACGGCAGAAAGATCTTCGACGAATTGATGGCACAGTACACAGCCGGTGACGAAATGTTACAGCGTATCCATGCGCTGCCTGGCTGCGAAACGGACACCATCGGGCAGTATGTGCCGCTGACAGAGGCATATTGGGATGCGGACAGCGCCGCAGATGTGCTTTGCTACAGCGAACCCATCGATCCGTCAGAGGTGGAGACGATCACCGCATATCGCTTTGCTTTTGCGGGCGAAGCTTCTGACGGCACCAGCGGACTGAGCGGCTATGATCTCACTGACAGCACAGTGATCTATCGCGCACAATAACGCGCAGAGAAAGGGATGTTTCATATGAGCAGAAACCAACAGCACCGCCGGAAACGGCAAAAACAGTTATGCCTGATCGCACTGCTGCTCTGTCTGGCAGTGCTGGGGTTTTCTGTGTGGCTCTTGTTCATCCCCAACACACTGAACCGCGCCGGAGAATCCTCTGTCTTGCAGAACAGCGCTTCTGACAGCAGCACTGCCGCCGGAACCAATGCTCCCGATACGCCGGCTAATACCGATGCACCGGCATTTCTGGCGGTGCTGGAGGGCAATACGGCGCAGCTGCCTGCCGGAAAGTGGAAGAGCAGCGATGAATCGGTGGCGGCTGTGGACAGCAACGGAACAGTGACCGGCGTGACCCAGGGCAGCTGTCAGCTCACAGACGGCAGCAGCACCTGTCAGGTGGATGTGCGCCATCTGGAACAGCGGCAGGAGGGCACTTATGTGGACGGCATTCTCATCGTCAACAAGTCCTATCCGCTGTCGGCGGACTATGACCCCGGCTTGCAGCCGGTTGCCAAAGATGCCTTTCAAAATCTGCGCAATGCGGCGGCACAGGAGGGGCTGGACATCTACATCGGCTCGGACTATCGGGATTATGCCTATCAGGTGAAGATCTATAACAACTACTGCGATCTCTACGGCTGGGAACAGGCGGACAGCTTTTCCGCCCGTCCGGGCTATTCGGAGCACCAGACCGGACTCACCATCGACTGCAACACCATTGATGATGCCTTTGGCGATACGCCGGAAGCCGCATGGCTGGCGCAGCACTGCGCTGACTATGGCTTTATCATCCGTTTTCCCCAGGGAAAAGAGAACATCACCGGCTATCAGTATGAGCCGTGGCATATCCGCTATGTAGGTGCGGACGTGGCAAAGGAGATACAGAAGTACGGTCTGACTCTGGAAGAGTACCTGGGCGTGGATTCGGTCTATGCAGAACCGTGGCAGGGCTAAGCATACTTTTCAACAAAAGATTGGATATGGAAAAAGCTGTACCGGGATCGGTGCAGCTTTTTTGGTTGCTTTTCGGAAAAAGCAGTATCCAGAATTGCGAAGAATTCGCAAAAAAGTTGACATATTGCGAAACTTGTGGTATAATAATATTGACAGAAACAAAATCACAGGAAAGCGGATTTTGCGGATGGAAAAAAGAAAGGATGTTTTTGATGAAAGGATGCAGAAAATGGACTGCGCTTCTGGCGGCGCTGGCAATGCTGACCGGGACGGCAGGGCTGCCGGTTTCCGCAGAGGAAGCTGCCGGCACATTGGGAGATACCATGACATGGACGATGGATGGGGATACGGTGCGCTGCACATGGGAATCTGCAACGGCGGACGGTGTGGAGATTTCGATACAGGGAGATACCTGCACCATAGAAAAGGGAGTTTATCCCTGGGAAGATTATCAGGCATGGTCGAATGCGGCAGCAAATGAATTGACGGAACTGCTGGAGGCAAATGGCTATGACCCTTCTGCAATGGGCAGCGAGGAAAAGGACACCGTGGTTGCAGAGCTGATGCCGGAAAGCCGCGCGGTACAGGAGGCATTTGCCGGTATCAAGCACATCGTGGTTTCTGACACAGTGACACAGCTGGATGCACCACTGGGATTCCTGGGACTTGGAAATTCGGAAACGGTACAGCTGGGAAACAGCTTGGTTTCTATCGGGGACAGCACCTTTGAGAATACCCACTGTACCCAGATCACCTTGCCCGACAGTCTGAAAGTCATTGGAGATCACGCATTTCTTGATGCCGGTGTAAAAGAACTCACCATTCCGGCAGGGGTAGAGGAGATCGGTGACAATGCCCTGGAAACTGATTCGGCACTGGAGAAAGTGACCATTCTCTCCCGTGATGTTGACCTGACGGATACCGGACTGGGCTATGTGTCCGTCTGGCTGGAAACCAATCCGAACCGCAATGAAAATCTGGTGCTCTATGGCTATGCCGGTTCTACTGCGGAACAGTATGCGGCAGACAATGCCATTCCCTTTGTGGCGCTGTCGGAGGAATTGCTCTGCGGCGATGTGGATCTGGACGGCAAGGTCAATATCCAGGACGCTGTGCTGCTGGCGAAAGCAGCTTCCGGAACGGTAACGCTGAGCAGTGCAGCTCTGGCAAATGCCGACTGCAACGGAGACGGCGCAGTGGACAGCACAGATGCCACAGTGCTGATACAATTTCTGGTGCACCTGGTAGAGGCACTGCCGGTACAGTAAGGCACATAAAAGGCAAAAGAAAAAGCAGTGTATCCGCGGTGGATACACTGCTTTTTGTCGTTATGGTGTTTCTGTCTGGGACTCCTCGCCGGTCTCTGTGGGGGTGCAGCTTTTCAACAATCCCCGGAGCGCGGTGGAGAGCTGCTGTGCCTTGTCTTTTCCCAGATATCCCACAGAAAAAACCCGAATGGATGCGTCCTTTTCCGCAGGCGTGATGGAAAAGCCGCCGGTGTCGGTCAGCTGAAAGCTGTTGTTTCCGTTCTGGAGGACAAAGCTGGTGGTGTCCAGATCCAGATCATAGTGCTCTAAGGGCATCAGACTGAGCAGATTCCGGTGATAGGCATAGCCGTCCAGCAGGGAGATCAGCGCCTGGTATTCCTGCGAGCCGGGCTGAAAGGTGTATGTCACCGTGTCCACGGTTGCCTTTCCGGTGACGGTGACGCCGGCGGTGTTCACCGACAGGGAAATGGGTTCGTCCTGATCCAGTGGGCTGCTGAGGGAATCGGGGTACAGAAAGTACCACCCTCCCAGCAGCAGAACTGCCAGGATCAGCAGTCCGAGGATGATGTGTTTTGCAGATCTGGCAGATTTCATAGCGCACTCCTTTTTCTTTCGACAGGTTTTCTTCTATTGTAGCACATTTCGCTGCAATTGTAAAGGGAATACCGCGCGCCGCACAAAACAAAAATCGCCCGCACAGATGTGCAGGCGGTTTGTTTATTTTGGTGTGGATTTGCCGGAAAAATCGGTGTTATGTTTCGCTTTCCAATAACAGCAGAAGC
>CAKSJP010000029.1 GCA_934463425.1 uncultured Ruminococcus sp. | reverse complement strand
ATGAACCGCACGAGTCAAATTGAAAAAGAACGGGATATTATGGAAATCCAGTTGCAGCGGCAGCAAGATGAAATGCAGCATTTGCAGCAGCAGTATGAAGAAATCTCGATTCTTCGTCACGATTTTCGGAATGGGATCGACTGTTTATGCGGTATGATAGAACAGGGGGACTGTTCCGGAGCATTGGAGTATGCGAAACAATTCAAAGAACGAAAGGTAAATACAATTTTGTCTCAAGTACAATGCTCTAGCACGATGCTGAATGCAGTGGTAAATGCAAAATTCAATGATGCACAATCCAAAGGAATCGATACCTCATTGCGGCTGGTTGTTCAGATCCCTCATGATTTGGAGTTTGATCTTAGTATCATACTGTCTAACTTGCTGGACAATGCTATAGAAGCCTGTGAGAAAAATCCGTCAAATGCACAGATACTTCTGACAATTTCAGAAGAGGCAGGCTATTATCGGCTTGTGGTCAGAAATACGATCACCTCGTCTGTTCTGAAAAAAAATCAGGAATTGACCACAAGAAAAGCAAATAAAAAGCTCCATGGCTGGGGACTGCGCTCTGTGACAGATCTTGTTTCAAAACGAAATGGATGGATTGACTTTTATGAGAAAGACGGCATGTTTTATGTCGATATTCTTCTCCCAAGAGAGGAAAATCTGCATTTGGGGGACTAAAACCTGCATTTGGGGAACAAGGTATTGATTTTTATGATAAAATGCGATATGATTGACTTATCAGAAAGAAGGTGGTAAAGATCATCACGTTTCTTGGAAAGTCCATATCGCATTTTTTATGCAAAAAGAAAGTGATTGCGGAGCAAGAAGCAGAAGTTTATCAGTATGGATTTGAAATTTTGATTTCTACCGCTTTTGGACTGCTGATTACGATGGCGATCGGAATTGCTTTAAACATGTTTTTCTTGTCCGTGCTGTATTATGTGATATTTGTTGCGGTTCGTCAGCGGACTGGCGGTTACCATGCAGATTCGTACCTGAAATGCAATATTACATTTGCAGGGATCACATTCTTTACGTTAGGCATGACAAAACTCAGTGATATGAGTGAAATGTACAGCCTAACCATACATGGATTAATGTTAGTTTTTGCATTGCTGAGTGTATGGAAATATGCACCGGTAGAAAATCCGAACAAGCCCTTAACGAAGGAACAAAAGAAAAGGAATCACAGAGCAGCTTTTATTGCTGTAATTATTTTGGAAGCATTGAGCTGCGGCTTATATGTATCTTTTCCTAAAGTTTCGGCTTTGATTGCGTATACATTGTTCAGCATTGCAGTACTAATTTTAATATCAAACAACAGAAAAGGGGGGAATGAATATGAGTAAGATCCAGAATGCAGTACTGAAAAAGATTGCTGGCATTGGAAAAAGTGCCGCAGTTAAGGCAGCAGGAGCAGCTTCTTGGGGCGGTTGTCATCAGCCGAAAGAACCGAAGGCTCTGCAGAACCTGAAAAAGTAAAGACAATACCGCACAAAGCTTGTGCAGTATTGCTTAAAGCAGAATGATTTCATAGCGGCGCAGTTTATCATTTTATGAAATAAGCACTTATACCACACAATGATGTGGCATAAGTGCTTATTTTTTTGACAGCTTGCTTGCAACAAAATTGTGTTCAAAAATCCGCACATATTTCTTGTGAAGACAGGTTCTTAAATATAATATTCCGGTTCGTTTTCTGTAGAAATGTACTGATGTACACTCTGGCGAATGACCAGAGTACACTGTAATTCTGTTTTTACCACAGCCTTATGTCCGCCGCTCATACGGTCTACAAGCATTTGAATTGCCAGATGTGCCATTTCCGCTTTCGGCAAAGAAATCGTTGTCAGCATGGGCACAGTGTACTGAGATTCCACAATGTTGTCGCTGGAAATGACGGACGGATGATAGTACCAGTTTTTGCTCTGCGCCAGATATTTCAGCATGCCGATCGCCAGAATGTCATTGGCGCAGTAAAAAGCAGAAGGCGGATTTTCCTGCTGAAAAAAATATGACATAGCCTGGTATCCGTTTTTTTCGTTTGGTGTGGTGTCATAGACATCGTCGATATCCGGTGCGATACCGTGGTGCACCAGTGCCTCCTGATATCCGATATAGCGCGTTTCATTGTGGCAGTCTCCCACATAGCCGATTTTCTGATGTCCGCAGGAGATCAGGTAATTTACCGCTGTCAATGCGATCTTTCTGCCGTCACACAGTACTTCATCTACTTCATAGGTGGTTGAGTTGCGGTTGATGGAGATGAGATTCTTTTCGTAGCGTTTCAACGTTTTCAGTCCCTTTTGCGAACATTTTCCAATGAGGATCAGCCCATCATGCTTCTGTTTGGTGTCGCGGAGCATTTGTGCCGCCGATTTTTCGATTTCCGGAAAATCGGCTTTTTTTTCGCTGGAAAAAACCGCGTGCCGCCAGATGTTTTCGATCATTCCACCGCTTTTGCGCACTTCGATCTCCACCAGCCGGAGCATCTCACTGTAGAATGGGTCGGTTTCATCGGAATTAACACGAGTCAGCAAAATGTTAATGTGAAAGATCTTTTTGGGCACATTGCCGCTTTTTAGCGCCTTTGCTGCTTCGTTGGGGATATAGCCGATTTCCCGGGCAGTCTGTAAGATCTTCTCCTTTAGTTCCATAGAGCGGCATTTGTGCTCCGGGTCTCTCAGAATCCGTGCTACGGTAGAAACTGATGCTCCTGTGATTGCTGCAATTTTGGTAATTGACATTTTTTCACCTTATATCCGATAATCTCTATCTGTATTCTATATTTTATTATAGCGAACAAAATTCAACTTGTCAAGGCGTATGACAACGTTGTCTAAAAAGAAATACCTGTTTCCCTATGGGAGAAATAAAGAATATTGAAAAAACGCTGTGTCTGCGCAAAATCTTACTTGATATCGTTGTCACTTGTACTGCTGTAACCGCAAAAATACCGCTTTTGCTGTAGTGCAGGCGGTATTTTTTCGCCCGTTTTCCAGGGGGAAGGTGCATGAAATGACAACGCTGTCACCATTCTTCCTGGACTTTTTGCTTGCGGTGGAGTAAAATGAAATCACACCAAGGGAATGAAACCCTTAAGACACATAGGAGAAAAAGGTGATAGCAATGAAAGAACCAGAACAGGAAAACATCATTACAGTTTCACACTTGAACAAATCGTTTGTCAAGGACGGCACTTCATTTCAGGTACTGAAAGATATTGAGCTTTCTGTGAAAAAGGGAGAGTTTGTCACGATTGTGGGACACAGCGGATGCGGAAAGAGTACGCTTTTGAAAATCATCTGCGGTCTGGTATCGTATCAGGACGGCAGCGTTTCCCGAAACGGTCACACCGTTTCCGGACCGGATGCAGAGTGCGGCATGGTGTTTCAGGATCACCGGCTGCTGCCGTGGCTGAAAATCAAGGATAACATTGGCTTCGGCATTCGGAATATGAAAAAGGCAGAACGGGAGGAACACATTGCACGGCACTTGGAATTGGTGGGGCTGAAAGGCTTTGAGAATGCCTATCCCTCTCAGTTGTCCGGCGGAATGTCTCAGCGTGTGGCAATTGCCAGAGGACTTGCCGGAAATCCTTCTATTCTGCTGTTGGATGAGCCGTTCGGCGCGCTGGATGCACTGACGCGAATCCAGATGCAGAAAGAAATTCTGCGGATTCAGCGAGAAGAAAAAGTCACCATGGTCATGGTCACCCACGATATTGACGAAGCGATCTATCTGGGAGAGCGAATCGTGATTATGTCAGCACGGCCGGGAGAGATTCAGGAGATCATTACCACAGACAAATATTCCCGCATGAACCGCGGCAGTTCTGGCTTTGCCGCATACAAAAAGAAAATCTACGGTCATTTCTTCCAGGATTCTGCGGAATTCCTGCAAGAGGCAGAATATATGATTTAAAGCAAGAGGGGATAATATCATGAAAATACAGAAAATCAAACAGATTTTACTGGGGCTGATCGTTCCGGTATTGATTGTGGCGGCATGGATCTGTGCCACACACTTTGGCAGTATTCCCACCAGTATCCTGCCGAAGATCTCCATGGTGTGGCAGGCGTTCCTGGAGATGCTGCAAAGCGGTCAGCTCTGGAATGACCTTTCGATTACACTCTCTCGTGTGCTGAAAGGCTACCTGCTCTCTGTCGTCTTGGGAACGGTTCTGGGTTCTCTGATGGGAATGTCAAAGACAATAACATATCTGCTGCAGCCGACGGTGACGGTGATCCGGCAGATTCCCATTATTGCATGGATTCCATTGATTATCCTCTGGTGCGGCATTGGGGAATTGTCTAAAGTGGTGGTAATCGTAATGGCGGCATTCTTTCCTATTATGATGAATACCATGAGCGGTATTTCCAGTACGCCGGCAGGCTATATCGAGGTGGCGCAGCTGTATAAGCTGAATTATTTCAAAACATTCCGAAAGGTCTATTTGCCCCATGCACTGCCGCAGATTCTGGTGGGACTGAAACTGGGACTGGGCATTTCGTGGATGGCAGTGGTTGCCGCAGAATTGATCGCATCTCTGTCCGGCATCGGCTATCGCATGAGCAATGCACGGAGTCTGATGCAGTCGGATGTGGTGATCGTGTGCATGATCGTCATTGGACTAATCGGCATCTTGATGGATAAAATTCTGGGTGTGATTTTTACAGCAATCACGCCCTGGAATAAAGGAAACACAAAGTAAATGGAGGTATTTCAAATGAAACACAACAAGATTTTCGCATTTCTTCTGGCAGGTATCCTGAGCCTTGGTATCGTGGGCTGCGGCAGCGCCGGCTCTTCTGACAGCAACAGCACCGAGCAGGCTGCATCTTCGGCTTCCGGTGACCTGAAGCCTCTGCGCTTGGGCAGCCCAGGCTTTGACGATTATCCGCTTCTGGAAAACGGCAAGCTTGCCTATGACAAGGGCTATCTGGAGGAAGAACTCAATGCTGTGGGGTACACATTGGACTTGGTGACATTTCAGGAAGCTGGCCCGGCGATCAATGAGGCATACGCTTCCGGTGAACTGGATATGGCATTTTATGGGGACTATCCGGCGGCAACGGCTTACAGCAATGGTGTGGATATTCGTCTCATCGGTGTGGCAGACAAGCAGATGAACATCGGTGTTCTGGCACAGAAGGACTCCGGCATCCAGACACCGAAAGATCTGGAGGGCAAGAAGGTTATCATCGGCATCGGCACGAATTTTCAGGAGTATTGGAAGAATTTGGTGGATGCTTATGACATTGACGAGAGCAAGGTGGAAATTGTCAACGTAGTTTCCGATGCAGCTTCTGTCTTTACTACCGGCGAAGCAGACGCATGGCTGACGCTGTACTATAACGTGGTATATTACGAGAATCAGGGGTTGGGCGTTGATGTGGAGAACTCTGTGACACATCCGGAAATGGCAGGTCTCTGGACGGTTACCGGCAGAAATGACTTCCTGCAGGAAAATCCGGATGCAGCTGTGGCAGTGCTGAAAGCCTTGCAGCGTGCCAAGGAAGAAACCGTTTCCAACCCTGACGAATTTTTTAATGCCATTGCGTCCCCGACACTGGGCGTAGATGTGTTCCGGAAAGCCTATGGATTTGATGATACCTTTGCCTTTCTGGACAGCGACATCGACAGCGGTGTGATTGACAAGCTGAACTATCTCAGCGACTTTATGCTGGAAAACGGCTATATCTCCAAGGCAATCGACGTGGACAGCTTTGTGGATACATCTTATTATGAAAAATTGAAAACAAGTGAATAAGGAGGAAACTGTAATGTCTGAATACATTTATAACACAGCTGCCAAAGAGGCGACTGCATTCACCAAACAGCGAAATGCGGCGTTTGCCAAGGAATTTCAGATCGACCTGGAAAATGCCTATAACAGTGAAGTGGCGCTGGCACGGCGCGGCTGCCTGAAAAAGCTGGATGGCTTTCAGCTGAAAGATAAGGCCGGGAATGTGGTCTGGGATTTGCAGGCGTATGATTTCCTGAAACAGCAGGCAGTGGCAGATACGGTTCATCCCAGTCTGTGGCTCAACGGCAAGTCGAATATCGAAGCCGGTGTGTTTGAGGTGCTGCCGGGAAAGATCTATCAGGTACGCGGCATCGATGTGGCAAATCTGACCTTTGTCCGGAGCAAAACCGGCTGGATCGCCATTGATGTGACTACCAATACAGAGGCGGCTGCTTACGGCTTGCGTATTACTGAGGAAGTGCTCGGAGAAAACATTCACGATTACATCAAGGCGGTTATCATCAGCCATTCCCACGCCGACCATTTCGGCGGCATCAAGGGGATCGTTTCCCCGGAGCGGGTGGGGAAAGCGCCGGGACAGGTTCGCGTCTATGTGCCGGCAGGTTTCGATGAAGAGACCGTCAAAGAAAATGTTTACGCCGGAACAGCAATGTTCCACCGTTCCAAGTATCAGTTCGGCGGCGATCTGCTCGCCGGGCCAAAGGGAAGAGTTTCCACAGGGCTGGGGCTGGGGACATCCTCCGGAACGCTCAGCTATATCACACCCACTGACTTTATTTCAGAGGACACCACGCTGACCATCGACGGGCTGGAAGTGGAATTTCAGCTGACACCTGGTACGGAAGCACCGGCAGAAATGAACAATTATTTTCCGGAGTACCGGGCATTCTGGGCGGCAGAAAACTGCACCGGAACGCTGCACAATCTCTATCCCATCCGCGGCGCACAGCTGCGGGATGCGGCGAACTGGTGGCGGTTTACAGCAATTGCGCTGGAACGCTATGGAAAGCAGGCAGACGTGGTATTCCAGTCCCACAACTGGCCGCACTGGAATACGCCGGAGACACCGCACATCGTAGAGGATTTTCTCCGGAACAATGCGGCAGTGTATAAGTACATTCATGACCGGACGCTGCACCTGGCAAATCAGGGCAGAACTGCCAAAGAGATCGCACGGGAAGTGGTGCTGCCGGAGAAGCTGGCAAAGGTCTGGTATACACGTCCGTATTACGGCTCTGTGGAGATCAATGCGCGGGCGGTTTACTGCAAGTATCTGGGCTTCTATAACGGCAATCCCACCGAATTGAATGCGCTGACCGAAACAGAGGAGGCGAAGCTTTTCGTGGATTATGTTGGCTCTGTGGAGCAGGTGCTGCGTCTGGCAGAGCAGGACTACGCTGACGGCAACTATCGCCGTGCCGCCAAGGCCGCCTCTTATGCAGTGTTTGCGGAACCAACAAACCAAAAAGCGCGTCTGCTGAATGCAGATGCACTGGAACAGCTGGCGTATCAGTCGGAATCCGGCATCTGGCGAAATGCTTATCTGAACGGTGCATTTGAACTGCGCAGCGGCACTTCCAAAACCGTGCGTCGTCTGGAACAGGACGGCAAAAACGACCTGATACAGAACATGACGCCCAGAATGGTGCTGGATTATCTGGGAATTGTGACCGATGGCGAAAAACTGGCAGGCGCAGATTTCCGGTTCCGGCTGCAGCTGGCAGCAAAGCCGGATGGAGCACCGGGCGTATGGCATCCGGGCGAAGCATTTCAGGTGCAGGCGGAATTTGCGGTACACGTTTATCACGGAACGATCCTCTATTATGAGGGACACACAGAGGAGTCGCTGCCGCTGGTTCGGATCGCGGCAGCTGCTTTCCCGGCAATTACCGCCAGGGACTTGCAGACTCTGCTTCCGTTTACAGAGACAGCGCATCCGGAATATCCGCGGCAGATACACGATGCCGTGGTGGACTTGAATCAGCACAGCCAGTTTGCTTTGATCGAGCCAAATCCGGCGAAGTGATGCATGTCATGTGTTGTACGAAAGTATGCCTGTGGAATTTCTGAACGGTCTGCCAAAAAATCTGACAGTGCATTTGTCAAACCACCTCCAGTTCCGTTTTTTACAATTTTTTCTTTTTCAACTGTGGTAAGATAATACTCGAACAAAGGAGTTCAGATGAATCAGACATCTGAACTCTTTTTTTATTTTGCATATTTTCAGGAAACACTGCGCACGCAGGTGTGCGCCGGTCATTCCGAAGGAGGTATTTCAGATGAGCTATCCAGAAGTTGATTTTTTGTATCTGAATGAAGAAGATATGGTGGCTGCCGGTGTCAAGGACATGGCAGGATGTATTGATGCCATGGAAGAAATGTTCAAGCTGATGAAGGTAGGCAACTATCGGATGGGCGGCGCGAACGGCAATTCTCATGGCTGTATGGTCATGTTTCCGCCGTCCTCGCCCTTTCCGGAAATGCCGGTAGACGGTCCGGACAGACGCTTTATGGCGATGCCGGCATACTTGGGCGGCATGTTCGATATGGCAGGTATGAAGTGGTATGGCTCTAACTGCGCCAATAAAGAAAAAGGCTTGCCCCGTTCTATTTTGATGCTGACGCTGAATGACAAGGACACCGGCGCACCGGTTGCATATATGTCTGCCAACATCCTTTCCGCTTACCGTACCGGCGCTGTTCCGGGTGTAGGATACAAGCACTTGTCAAAACCGGATTCTAAGGTGGCGGCCATTATTGGCCCGGGTGTGATGAGTAAGACTGCGCTTGCAGCAATCATGGCAGTTCGCCCCGGTATCGAGACCATTAAGGTCAAGGGCAGAGGAAAGGCATCTCTGGAAAAATTCATTGCCCATGTCAAGGAAGCATATCCGCAGGTAAATGTGTATGCGGTAGATACCATGGAAGAGGCAGTACGGGATGCAGATATTGTTTCAGCGAGCACTTCCACACCGACCGGAGACCCCAGCCAATATCCGTACATCAAAGAAGAATGGATCAAGCCGGGTGCACTCATCAGCTCAACAGCGGCGCTCCGGTTCGATGATGACTTTATTATCCACCGCGCAAGAACGGTAACAGATAACATAAAGCTGTATGAGGCGTGGGAAGAGGAAATGAAGCCCAACGCTTACAATACAGTTCCAATCCCGGCAGTCCATGTAATGGATCTCATTGCTGAGGGAAAAATGAAGCCGGAGCAGGTGGATGATCTGGGTGACATCCTGATGGGCAACATTCCGCTGCATCGGAAGGATGACGAGATCATCGTGTATTCCATCGGCGGTATGCCGGTAGAAGATGTGGCATGGGGCACAATGGTTTACCGCAATGCACTGAAAAAGGGCATCGGTACAAAGCTGAAGCTTTGGGATACCCCACAAATGGTATGATCAGACAGGAGGAGCAGACATGAGAATACAGGAACATCCGATTTTGGGAACATATGAAAAGGGACAATTGGTTTCCTTTACTTTTGATGGAAAGACCTTGCAGGGATATGCCGGCGAGCCCATCGCCATGGCACTGAAAAATGCCGGCGTCATGGTACACCGCTATACCCGAAAAGAACATAAACCGAGAGGAATCTTCTGTGCCATCGGCCGCTGTACCGACTGTGTCATGGTGGTCAATGGACAGCCAAATGTGCGGACATGTATCACGCCGCTGGAAGAGGGCATGGAGATCCGGACACAGTATGGTGTGACAGCAGAACAGCCGGGAGGTGCAGAAAAATGATGAAGCGTTATGATATGATCGTAGTCGGCGCAGGCCCGGCAGGCTTGTCTGCCGCTATTGAGGCAGCAAAAAAGGGCATGCACGTTGTAGTATATGACGAAAATGCCAAACCCGGCGGACAGCTGTTCAAGCAAATCCACAAGTTCTTTGGCTCAAAAGAGCACAAGGCAAAGATCCGCGGCTTTCATATTGGCGAAGAGCTTCTGGCGGAGGCTGCTTCTCTGGGTGTCGAAGTCGTTCTGAACGCCATTGTGATCGGCATTTTCCCGGAGAAGGAAGTTACTGTAAAAGTCGAAGATCATGTAATCCATGCAAAGGGTGATACCATTCTGATCGCCACCGGCGCCAGCGAGAACATGGTCACATTTCCGGGCTGGACGCTGCCAGGTGTGATCGGCGCAGGCGCAGCACAGACGATGATGAATCTGCATGGCACGCTGCCAGGCAAGCGTGTGCTGATGCTGGGTTCTGGTAATGTAGGTCTGGTTGTCAGCTTTCAGCTGATGCAGGCAGGCTGTGAAGTGGTTGCCGTAGCAGATGCAGCACCCCGCGTGGGCGGTTATGGCGTCCATGCCGCAAAGGTTGCCAGATGCGGTGTTCCGTTTTATCTGTCGCATACGATCATTTCCGCAGATGGTGAGGATTGCGTGACAGGCGTGACCATTGGAGAGGTGGACAAGAACTGGAAGATCGTCCCAGGCACGGAAAAGCATTTTGATGTGGATACCATTTGTCTGGCGGTAGGACTGTCTCCTATGTCAAAGCTCTGTGATATGGCTGGATGTGCTATGGAGGATAATCCGGCAAAGGCAGGGTTCGTTCCAACCGTTAATAAATACGGCGAAACTTCTGTTCCCGGCATCTATGCTGCCGGTGACGTGTCAGGTATCGAAGAGGCATCCAGTGCTATGATCGAGGGCAGAATCGCCGGCATTGCAGCTGCGGCACGGTTGGGATTTATTTCGAAGGAGACCTGTAAGGAAGAGACAGCGAAGCAGGAAGCAGCACTGGATGGTTTGCGGCAGGGTATGTTTGCGCCGGGTATGCGCGGCAAGCAGATCACCGAAACAGAAGAAGGTGTGGAAATCTCACAAAACCTGTTGAAACATGGTTTTGTTGCTGAGGAAGAAATCGAACGGTTTCCTGGCGTGACGCATAGCTCCGGTGTGCATCCGGTTATTGAGTGTACCCAGAATATTCCGTGTAATCCGTGTCAGGATGCCTGTCCAAAGCATTGTATCCGTATCGGCAGCAACATCACGGCACTGCCGTCCATTGATCCGGAGAAAAAGTGTACCGGCTGCGGCATGTGCGTGGCATCCTGTTCCGGTCAGGCAATTTTCCTGGTAAACGAG
Source organism: uncultured Ruminococcus sp. (assembly GCA_934463425.1). GTDB lineage: Bacteria > Bacillota > Clostridia > Oscillospirales > Ruminococcaceae > Ruminococcus_C. The sequence goes on along the minus strand of CAKSJP010000029.1, from coordinate 8,166 downwards.
GACTGCGGTGACGGCACAGCGGAGATCACACTGCCGTATGAGTTCCTGCCTCTGCCGAAAAAAGGCGACAAGGGCGTGGCGCTGAATCGAAAAGGCGACAAAGTCTGTGCCGCAGAAGTGGTCAATGTGCGGAGCGCAAAGGCGTTTGACCATACGAATCTGCTTACGATGAAGGTGCCGAAGGAATATGCCATGAAAGCAAGATTTTTTCGGGAGGAGGAGACAGCATGAATGACAGAAACCGGGAACTGAAACCGTTCGTTCCGCAGCCGGATGATGATATGATCGTTTGCCGCTGTGAGGAAATTACCAAAGGTGAGATACGTCGTGCTGTACATGACGGCATGTTTACATTAACAGAGATCCGGCGCTATTTGAGAACTGGCATGGGGCTCTGTCAGGGACAGACTTGCACCAAACTGGTGAAGGGCATCGTTGCGCGGGAACTGGGTGTGCGTCCCAACGAGCTCGGCCCTGCTACCGGCAGAGCACCCATGCGTCCCATCGAAATGAAAGTACTGGCAAGAGACAAGGAGGAGACAAAATGAATGCAGAAGTCATTATCGTTGGCGGCGGCATCATCGGATGTGCTGCAGCATATAACCTTGCAAAAAATGGTGTCTCCGTCTTGGTGCTGGAGGGCAGCGAAAATATTGGCAACGGCGGTTCTACCAGAAACGGCGGCGGCGTTCGTCAGTCCGGCCGTGATCCCAGAGAGCTGCCTCTGGTGATGTATGCCATCCAGCATATCTGGCCGCAGCTGTCAGACATGCTGGATACCAATGTAGAGTATTATCAGGAGGGAAATCTCCGTCTGGGCAGCACACCGCAGCATCAGAAAATCCTGGAAGGACTGGCAGACCGTGCCGCAGCCTGCGGTGTAGATGTGCGCATGATCCCCGGCGACGAAGCAAGACGCATCAACCCCTATCTGTCCGATGCCGTGACCTGCGCAAGCTGGTGTCCCACAGATGGTCATGCCAATCCGCTGATGGCAACTATGGGCTACTATAAAATGGCACGCCGCCTGGGTGCGCATTTTATTTCCGGTGAAAAGGTCGTGGAACTGCGGAAAATCAAGGGCGCTGCACGGCAGGTTGTAACCGAATCCGGCAATGTGTATGAAGGGGATAAGATCATTCTGGCAGCCGGCTATGAGAGCCGTTTTATTGCTTCCACAGTAGGCATTGATGTTCCCATGCAGCCGGTGCTGCTGGAAACACTGGTCACAGAGGCAGTTGCGCCAATGTTCTGGCAGATGTTGGGTACTGCAGCGGCCGATTTCTATGGTCACCAGACCGAGCACGGTTCGTTTGTCTTTGGTTTAAACTCCGGCTTAGAGCCTTATGCAAAGCCGGGCAAGCCGTTGTCCTCCAGTATTGCAGCTTCGGCAGCCTGCCGCGGCATTATGCATTATTTCCCCGATCTGGCAAATATTAAGGTTGTTCGCAGCTGGGCTGGGTGGATGGATTCCTGTGCAGACCATGTGCCGGTCATCAGTAAAGTGGATGAGGTACCGGGACTGATTCTGGCATGCGGCTTTAGCGGGCACGGCTTCGGCATTTCGCCGGCGGTTGGTCTGGTGCTGTCACAGCTTGCAATGGAGCAGGAAACCGCAGTGGATCTGTCTGCACTGCGGTATGACCGTTTTCAATAAGCAGAAATAGACGGACACAAAACGGTTTGTTGTCTGTGTTCCGATTTTTACAATTTTTTGAGATGCATGTTTGCTATAATAAAAGCAGAAAGACAAAGATGTCGGGTTTCGTGAGAAATTCGGCATCTTTTTCTTTTTTGGAATACCTGCAGATTATGGGAGGAATTATTATGAAATTATCCAGAGTAGAGATCATTACCGGCATTTCCAAAATTGAGCCGCTGAAAAAAGCACTGGGAAAGTTCCACATTACTGGCATGACTGTGTATCAGGTGCTGGGCTGCGGTGTACAGCACGGTACACAGGAATTTGAAGTGGAGAAAAATAAGGAGATCAGTCTTCTGCCGAAAGAAGTTGTCATGATCGTGCTTCCCACTGAAGAATTGGATGGCCTATTGGAATTTGTCAAGAAGGAATTGTACACCGGCCATATCGGTGACGGCAAGATTTTTGTCTCGGATGTGACAAATGTGGTTCGGGTGCGTACCGGAGAAGAAGGAATTGACGCACTGCTGTATGGCGAAAAGTAAAACTGCGTCCCTGTAATTTGATCGAATTGGAAAAGAGCTGAAAATAATGCAAGAGAAAAAATTAGGCTTACCCAGCATTGTGGCGACTGGTGTTGGCTTGATCATTGCCACCAGCTGCCTGCTCTCGATTGGGCAGGGAGCCTCTACCATTGGATTGCCGTTTATCATTACTATGGCGATTGCCTGTGCATTCAATATTCTGACAGCGTTTTCTATCTGTGAACTGAATGCCCTCATGCCCAATTTGACTGGCGGTATGTCACAGTATACACTGGCATGCTTCGGACCGTTTGTGTCTATCGTCATCACCGTTGGCGGCTATCTCACATGTCAGACCATTATGGGCAGTTCAGAGGCAGCTATGTTTGGCAATACACTGAGCAGTGTCTTTCCCAACGTTCCTGTTTCGGGATCCGTGTATTCCATTGTGCTGATTCTGATCCTGCTGGGACTGAATCTGTTCGGCGTGGATATGTTCGCTAAGGTGCAGAATATTGTAGCCTATGGATTGATCGGCTCGCTGCTGTTTCTGGGCATCATGGGTACGCTGAAGTTGGGAACAGGTCAGGTTGTGGAACAGCCTGAAGTAATTTCTTCAAAGCCGGGTGACGTATTTTCGCTGCTGGGACTGGCATTCTTCCTGTTTATCGGTGTAGAGTTCATTGTGCCGATTTCCACACAGGTCAAAAATCCCCGTAAAAAAGTGCCTCTTGGCATGGTGATTAGTCTGGTGGCAATCCTGGTCATGCAGATCTTTGTGGTGATTGGATTCAGTCACTATACGCCGTGGGATGAATTGGGTGCGAGCACGGTACCGCACATTCTGTATGGCTCTCTGCTGTACGGCAAGGTGGGAACCATATGGATGACAGTCATTTCTCTTCTGGCAGTGGTCAGCACACTGAATACTGCGATGTTTTCTATTGCGCAGATCTGTTCCGGAATGGCGAAGATTCAACTGCTTCCGGCGGTGTTCATGCGCAAGAATAAGCGCGGCACACCGTATGTGGGATTGCTTCTGGTTGCTGCGGCAATGGTGATTATCAACATTACCGGTCTTTCCACCAGCGATCAGCTGACGTTTCTGATTCTGACAGGATGTACCTTCTGGATTTTTTCGTATATCATTCTGCACTGCGATGTGCTGATTCTGCGGAAGCGTCTGCCGAAAGCACCGCGTACTTTTAAACTGCCGTTTGGTCCTGTGATTCCCATTATTGGAATTATCGGCAACGCTTTTATGATTTACAACATTGACTCCAACTGGGAAGTCAAGAAGCGAATCTACTTGATTTTTGTGATTACTGTTGCAATTTTGTCGGTCTATGCAGTTATTTGGATTAAGTGCGTTATGAAACGTCCTTTGTTCAAGGCATATCAGATCAAAGAGGTCATGGCAATGGAATCTGATCTGTATCAGATCAATCACAATCCGGATGTTGCCAGAAAGCTGCATCTGGATGCCGTTCCGGAGATTCAGAGTGTTCCGGCAGATGTTAATACCGGTACTCGTCCGGAGTAAACACTGCGCGGCATCTTTACAGAAAAAAGCAAGATAAACTCTGGAAATATTCTGTCGAAAAGGCAGCCTTACAGAAAGAAGGTTTTTCTGTCGGGCTGTCTTTTTTTGTTGGATGCACTTGAAATATTCCGGTGGCTGTATTATAATAGGGTAGAAAATCATTTTGACCGGAATATGCACGAGAGGGGAAGCGAAATATGGAAAAACAGATTTATATGACACCGAAACAGCCGTTTTTCGTAACCTCCTCCCGCTCTTATGAAAAATTCATTCTGAACCGGTTTGGCATTGTACATTTTTACCATTGCTTTACAGGGACAGAACCCCGCTATGCCGTTCCGGATGGGTGTGTGGATATGGTATTCTGCTGCGATCCGAAGCACCCTTACGCGGAAATTTGCGGTACAGTCTTGTCGCCGCAGATTGTGCTTTCGGAGAGCAACACCTTCTATTTCGGCGTACGTTTTTTGCCGGGCTATAATCCGATTTTGGGCAGTGGTGACATCATGGCACATCTGGTCAACCACCGTATTCCGCTGGATGATCTGATTCAGGATAGGCGAATGCTGGAGGGTATTTGCAGCACCACAGATTTTCGGAAGCAGATTCGTATATTTATGCATTCTTATATGAGTATTTATCGCCGCATTTGTCCGCAGGAGCATCAGAATCTACTGGTGCTTCATTCGTCAAATCTGCTGATTCGTTCTGCTGGCAGTATTTCCGTAGAACAGCTGGCGGATGACACAGGTTACACAACCAGATACATTGACAAGTGCTTTCGGAACGAAACAGGACTGAGTCCCAAACAGCTGGCAAAGATCGTCCGTTTTCAGACTGCAGTTTCCGTACTGAATCAGAACCAGCATACAGGACGTTCTCTGACAGAAATCGCTGCTGATCTGGGTTATTTCGATCAGTCTCACTTTGTGCATGATTTCAAGACATATACCGGACTGACACCAAAGAAATACCAGATCATGCTGCAGAATGACGATTTCGACGAAAAACTGCATATTGTGCAGTGATGGCGCGGTTACGACCGATTTGCTATCAGGAGGATCAAATGAGATATTGGGGAACTGGATTATATCAAAACGATGTTTCTGACGATGTCAGGGAAACTTATCTGCGTGCTTTAAAGGATGGTAATCGTAACCAGGAAGCGATGGATCTGGTAATGAAACAATGCGCAGACTATCTGGAAGATGAGGATGACTGCATTTGCTTTTGGATTGCACTGGCAGATGTACAGTGGGAAATGGGGCGCTTGCTGCCAGAGGTAAAAAAGCATGCGTTACGTTGCCTGGAAAGATGCAGCAACGATGCGAAGAAAACATTCCCTGTTTCGAGAAGATCCATTACCAGGTTAAAGGAAAAGCTCATGCGGCCGCAGCCTCCGGAAAAGCACATTCCCAAAGAGCACCGTTATATTTGTCCGTGGAAGATCGGTGATGTATTTGCTTTTCAAGTTGGCACAGCAGCATTTCAGGAGCACCCTTTATATCATCACTGGATTGTAATACAAAAAGTCAGAGCAATTCCGCGGTATCCGCATCATATGATTCCTGTGATCACGATACGATATACTCCAGACGAAAACAGCCCGTTGCTTCAGAACGTGTCAGCGTATCCATTTATTCCAATTGCCAAACGATATGAAAAAGAAGATGCATACGGCAAACCAATCGGTGATTTTCGTTGGGATTATGAACTGGGGCTGACGATGACTTCTAAGCGGAATATGCCAGATACGTTTTTCCATCTTGGCGAACTGCCGGTGCAGATGCCGGAAAACGCTTATCCGCAAGGCAGATGCCTGGAATCAGGATACTTTTATTCCAGTTGGCGTGATATTGAAGAACTTCTTCTTGGAAAATATGATAAATTTGTGAAATAAAATCTGGCGAATGCAACACCACGCAATGTCCGCCTGACGGCTTTGCATGCAGCCTGCCGGGAAGCTTTTGAGAAACGTCGGATTGTGGATAGCATCGCAGCAAAATTTGTCGAAAAATTCTCCGATTCTTACTATTATTTCAGTTGCAGATCAGCTATAATAAAATCATAGACAAGGACGTCTGAGCAAATCGCTCTGACGTCCTTTTTTGCAATAGGATGTAGTGGTATTCTGCATCGCTGCATATAAGGAGGTAGAAATATGGCGAGGATTACAGAGCATCCCATTCTCGGTACACCAGAGAAGAAAGAATTGGTCACGTTTTTCTATAATGGGAATCCGATGCAGGGGTATGCCGGAGAACCGATTGCTGCTGCGTTGAAGGCGGCAGGTGTTATGGTGCATAGATATACGAAAAAGCAGCATCGTCCCCGAGGCATTTTCTGTGCCATCGGCCGCTGTACAGATTGCGTTATGGTAGTCAATGGAAAGCCTAATATCCGCACCTGTGTTACGCCTCTGGAAGCAAACATGGAGGTTTGCACGCAATACGGCGTTTGTGCAGAAAGGAGGGAGCAATCATGAAACGATATGATTTGATCGTAGTCGGCGCAGGTCCAGCCGGTCTGTCTGCGGCAGCAGAGGCGGCGAAGCGCGGGATGTCCGTAAAAGTTTTTGATGAGAATGCAAAGCCCGGGGGGCAACTGTTCAAGCAGATCCATAAGTTCTTTGGCTCGAAGGAACACAAAGCGAAGGTGCGGGGGTTCAGAATCGGTCAGGAGCTGTTGGAACAGGCACAGCAGGCAGGTGCAGAGATCGCATTGAATGCTGTTGTTACAGGGCTGTATCCCGAAAAAGAAGTTGTTGTCCGCATGGATGATAAGGTCTGTCACTATAAAGGGGATAATGTGATTCTGGCCACTGGTGCAAGTGAAAATATGGTGGCATTTGAAGGCTGGACATTACCGGGTGTGATCGGAGCAGGTGCGGCGCAAACGCTGATGAATCTGCATTCGGTACAGCCGGGAAAAAGGGTTCTCATGCTGGGAACAGGAAATGTCGGTCTGGTAGTCAGCTATCAGTTGATGCAGGCAGGCTGTGAAGTGGTCGCTATGGTAGATGCGGCACCTCGTGTGGGAGGATATGGAGTTCACGCCTCAAAAGTTGCAAGGTGCGGCGTTCCGTTTTATCTGCGGCATACAATTATAAGGGCTGAGGGTACTGAATGTGTCACAGGTGTTGTAATTGCTGAATTGGATGAGAAGTGGCAGAAGATCGACGGCACAGAAAAACATTTTGATGTGGATACTATTTGTCTTGCGGTAGGACTTTCTCCCATGTCGCAGCTTTGTGAAATGGCTGGATGTCAGATGACAGACCGCGGCGGTCTGGTTCCTGAAATCGATGCTCTGGGGCAAACGAGCATCGCCGGCATTTTTGCAGCCGGTGATGTTTCGGGCATTGAAGAGGCAAGTTCTGCAATGATCGAAGGAAGAATCGCCGGGATTGCAGCAGCATATCGAAGCGGCTTTATGACTGCTGAGGAAAAAGAAACTGCTGTTGCAGCAGAAGAAGCTGCTCTGCAAATGCTGCGAAAGGGGATGTTTGCCCCGGAAAATCGTGGAAAGATTCTCGCGTATACCGATGAGGGAATTGCAAACTCCATGAATCTGCTTCAAAAGGGATATATCGCAGATACAGAGATCGAGCAGTATCCGGGCGTGAAAAAGGGAAAGGGGATCCACCCGGTAATCGAATGTACACAGAATATTCCATGTAATCCATGCCAGGATGCCTGTCCAAAAGGCTGTATTCGGATTGGTGCAGACATCACTGCACTTCCTGCTGTGAATGAGGATGTGTCCTGCGTCGGCTGCGGAATGTGCGTGGCATCTTGTTCCGGACAAGCCATTTTCCTGGTAAATGAGGATGCTGGAAATGGTATGGCAACAGTGACAATGCCTTATGAATTTTTACCGCTGCCGAAGACCGGGGAAAAAGGATTTGCTCTGGATCGGAGCGGAAAGCGAGTGTGTGAAGCAGAGGTGGTTGCGCTGCGCTATGCAAAAGCATTTGATGAAACACGCTTGCTGACAATACAAGTGCCGGCTGAAATGGCGATGCGTGCCAGATTCTATCAGAAAGCGGAGGTGTGTGCAAATTGAAAAAAATAGATCGTTCGGTGCAGATAGGTGCATTTGTTTCAGAAGAGGACGATGAAATGATTATCTGCCGCTGTGAAGAGATCACAAAGGGTGAGATACGCAGAGCTGTTCATGACGGAATGTACACACTGACGGAGATTCGACGCTTTTTACGTTCCGGGATGGGACTGTGTCAGGGGCAGACCTGCGGCAGGCTGGTGCGTGGAATCATTGCCAAAGAACTTGGCGTATCACCGGCAGAGGTCGATCATGCAACACCGCGTGCACCGATGCGTCCGGTAGAGATGGTCGTTCTTGGAAATGAAAGGCTGAACGGAGTCCTACGGTAAAATGTCAATAGGCAAAAAGTAGAAAAACAAGTAAGAAAACCATACATTCTGCCTAAGAAGAGA
>CAKSJP010000028.1 GCA_934463425.1 uncultured Ruminococcus sp. | reverse complement strand
CTTTTCCTCAACAGCCTGTCCAAAACAGTCAGCCTATTCATTCTACCACACTTTCACCGTTTTGTCAAGTGAACTTTCCTTGAACAAGTTCCGCTCCCCACTGTCGATCTCCCGATCCGTTCTCTCGCTTCCCTTTTTTCATCATTTTCACTCGACTCCCGCTCTCGTGCGACAGCTTTATTATTATATCATGCTCCTCTCGCTTTGTCAAGTAAAATAAGTTTGTTGAAATGATAGAAATATTAGTCACTCTACACAATACGCCCGTTCTCCCCTTGCTTTTCGCATATGTCTATGTTATTATGGCAATATACAACATAATATAAGGGGGACTCCTATGTTTTCGCAGCGCGTCAAATCCCTGCGTATCTCTCTTTCTCTGACACAAGCTGCATTCGGCAGTCGTCTTGGGGTTTCTAAGCAGTGTGTCAGCAACTGGGAAAAGGGATCAATTCACCCTTCTATGGAAATGCTGATCCGTATTGCAAAAGAATATGAGGTTTCCACCGACTTCCTTTTGGGATTATGTGATTTCCCAAGCAATCGTTTTCTGGATGTTTCTGGATTATCAGAGACGCAGATTGCGCATCTCCGGCTGCTGATCTCCGATCTTCACCACATATAATATAGATGTGCTTGATTTTCTGAAAAAATTCACGAATCCATGAAAAATAATCGTTGCATCTTGCCGGAGAATGTGGTATAATAATTGTAGTTTTGATGTTGTGCCGTCAGCTGTTTTTGATCAAGTGACTGAATCGCTCGGCAGCATGGAAACATATGTTAAATATGCATTTATTTTATTTTTATTATGGATTCTTTTGATGGAGGTATCATAATGACGGAAAAAGAATTGTATCAGCAGTGGCTGGAGCATGCGACAGAAGATGCTGACCTGCAGACTGAACTGAAAGAAATTGCCGGAAATGATGCTGCAATCAGCGATCGTTTCTATCGGGATCTGGAATTTGGTACTGGCGGTCTGCGCGGTGTAATCGGCGCCGGCACTTATCGGATGAATATTTATACTGTCCGCCGTGCAACACAGGGACTTGCAAATTATGTAAACTCTGCATTTGAAAAACCGAGTGTTGCGATTTCCTATGACAGCCGCATCAAGTCGGATGTTTTCGCAAAGGCTGCCGCTGAGGTTCTGGCTGCAAATGGCATCAAAGTACACATCTATACAGAACTGATGCCGACACCAATGCTTTCTTATGCTGTCCGCGCACAGAAGTGCAGCGCAGGTATTATGGTAACTGCAAGCCACAACCCGGCAAAGTACAACGGTTATAAGGTTTATGGCAGTGACGGCTGTCAGATGACAATTGATGCTGCAAATGCAGTTCTGGCTGAGATCAACGCGCTGGATATGTTCAGCGGCGTAAAGCACGCTAACTTTGATGAAGCTATGGCTGCCGGAATCATTTCCTATACACCGCAGTCTGTGATCGACGCTTATTATCAGGATGTACTGAAGCAGAGCCTGAATCCGGAACTTTGTGCAAAGAGCGGTCTGAAAATCGTTTACACCCCGCTGAATGGTACCGGAAACAAGCCGGTTCGCCACATTTTGTCTGCGATCGGCATTCAGGATGTTACCGTTGTTCCGGAACAAGAGAATCCGGACGGCAACTTTACTACCTGTCCGTATCCGAATCCGGAGATCCGCGAGGCTTTGGAATGCGGTCTGAAACTGTGCCGTGAAGTAAAGCCGGATCTGCTGCTGGCAACTGACCCGGACGCTGACCGTGTAGGTATTGCGGTTCCGGACGGTGATGATTATGCCCTGTTCTCCGGAAACGAAGTCGGCGCAATGCTGCTGGAATACATTTGCCAGCAGAGAATCGAAAAGGGCACGATGCCGAAGAACCCGATTGCTGTAAAAACTATCGTTACCACCGATATTGTCAATGCGATTGCAAAGGAATACGGCGTTGAGGTTATCGACGTTCTGACCGGATTTAAGTTCATCGGCGAACAGATCGGCTTCCTGGAAGAAAAGGGCGAGGAAGATCGCTACATCTTCGGCTTTGAGGAAAGCTACGGTTATCTGGCAGGCTCTTATGTCCGCGACAAGGATGCTGTTGTAGCTTCCATGCTGATCTGTGAAATGGCTGCTTATTACCGCACCAAGGGCATTTCCATGATCGAAGCCCGCAAGCGGATGTATGAAAAGTACGGTGTTTATGTACACAGCCAGCACAGCTTCACCTTTGAGGGTGAAAGCGGCATGATCGAGATGCAGAATATCATGACGAAGCTGCGCAATGAGCATCCGACCGAGATCAATGGTCTGAAGGTTGTCAAGTTCGATGACTACCAGACCAGCGTTTCCAAGGATCTGACCACCGGCGAAAAGACAGAGATCACACTGCCGAAGTCCAATGTTCTGGCATTCACACTGGAACAGGGTGCAAAGGTTGTCATTCGTCCGTCCGGTACAGAACCGAAGATCAAGGCATATTATACCGTAACAGCAAACACCAACGAAGAGGGTGCTGTCAAGGAAAAGGCTCTGGATACTGCATTCAGCGCAATGATCCTGAACTAACTTTATAATATAAAATGTTGAAAGCGCTTTGTCCACAGCTATGGGCAAAGCGCTTTTTGTTATCCAGCAGAAAGCGGACGTGTCTTATACTGACACATCCGCTTTTTTGTTACGATAATGTATGACAGACTTCTGCAAAGGGCACGAGCTTTTTCAAAGCTGCACATGCTTGTTCTGCTGCCGCATGAGTCGGAAACAGTCCGAACACTGCTGCGCCGCTGCCTGTCATTACGCTGCACCATGCGCCGTATTCCAGCATACACTTCCGAATCGCACTTACTTCGTCCAGTTCAACTGCCAGTTCAAACAAATTGCCGCAAAGCGGTGCGATTTTCTCTGGAGAGGCACTGTTTTGCAATGCCTGACGCAGTTTTTGCACCGGCGGATGCACCGGATCTTGCAGCGCATCGATCGCGCCATATGCCTGCGCAGTCGAAACGCCGGCTGTTCCCTTGGCAATTACCATACAGTCGGTGGAAAGCGCCGGCAGCCTTTCCAATTCCTCACCAATGCCGGCAGCGTATGCCGTTCCGCCATAGAGGAAAAACGGCACATCCGCGCCCAGAGAAACCGCAATTGCAGCCAGTTGCTTCATGTCCAGTGCGTTTCCAGTCAACTCCTGCAATGCCAGCAGAACAGCTGCGCCATCTGTACTGCCGCCGCCCATACCTGCTTCCATAGGGATACGCTTCTCAATGGCAATCCGCACGCCGTCTGTCAAGCCGGCCGCTTCCCGATAGCGTTGTGCAGCTTTCCAGGCAATATTTTTCGGGCTGCATGGCACACCTTTTACATCACAGCTCAACGTGATCTCCGGTGTATCTGTCAGTTCTACTGTAACCGTATCTGCAATCGATACCGCCTGAAAAACCGTTTCCAGCAGATGATATCCGTCTGCGCGCGTTCCGGTGACATCTAAGCCCAGGTTGATTTTTGCCGGCGCAGTTCTTGTGACCCTTCTCATGCCGTTTCTCCTTTGTGACGGTTCACAAAGCGTTCAATGCGCACCAGCGCTTCCTGGAGATGCTTCAAGGAATATGCATAGGAAACACGCACAAATCCTTCACCGCTCTCTCCGAATGCATTTCCCGGAACAACTGCAACCTTTTCTTCCTGAAGCAACGCCTCGCAAAAGTCCTCACTGGACATTCCCGTACTGCGAACACAGGGAAACATATAGAATGCACCCTCCGGATTGAAACAGGTCAGTCCAATACGATTAAAGCCGTCCACCAGCATCCGACGGCGGCGGTTGTATTCCTCCACCATCTTCTGCACTTCCTTGTCACACTCCCGGAGTGCCACGATTGCAGCATACTGACTCAGCGTCGGTGCGCTCATAATGGCATACTGATGAATTTTCAGCATTTGCTTCGCAAGTGGCTCCGGCGCGCAGACATAGCCCAAACGCCAGCCGGTCATGGCAAATGCCTTGGAAAATCCGCTGACATAAATGGTACGCTCCCACATGCCATCGATCTGTGCGATGGAAACATGCTTTCTGCCGTAAGTCAGTTCCGAATAGATCTCATCTGTCAGCACCAGAATATTGGTATCCCGCAGAACTTCTGCAATTGCTTCCAGGTCCTCCCGCGTCATAATACCGCCGGTAGGATTGTTCGGATACGGCAGAATCAGCATCTTGGTGCGTTCTGTGATATGCGCACGCAGTTCTTCCGGTGTCAGCTTAAACTTGTTTTTCAGCTGTGTTGAAATCGGAATAGCTACGCCGTGCATCAGTTCCACAATCGGCTTATAGCATACAAATGACGGTTCTACGATCAGCACCTCATCCCCCGGATTGACCACTGCACGAATGGCAAGATCAATTGCCTCAGAGCCGCCGACCGTTACCAGCGTCTCGTGCTCCGGGTGATATGTCAGATCATACTTGCGCTTGATATAATTGCAGATCTCCTGCCGCAGTTCTGCCATACCGGAATTTGCAGTATACACCATCCGTTTCCGTTCCAGGCTGTCTACTGCTGCCTTTCGCACCATCCAGGGCGTCTGAAAGTCCGGTTCTCCTACGCCAAGGCTGATAACACCTTCCATAGAAGCTGCCAGATCGAAAAATTTCCGGATGCCGGACGGCTTCATTTTCTTTACCTGCTCTGAAAGAAGCGTGTCATAGTTCAACACGAGTTCTCTCCCCTTTCTTATCGCATCACGGGAAATAATATCCCCGCTCATCTTTTTCTTCGCCTTCGATAATAATGCCTTTTTCCTTATACTTTTTCAGTACGAAATAAGTTGCCGTAGAAAGCACGCCTGCCAATGTTGCCAATCGCTGTGATACAAACATGGAGACATCCTTTACATTTGTGCCCTTTACCGTAACCGACAGATCGTACGCGCCTGCCATCAGCGCAATGCTTTCTACTTCGTCATACTGCATGATCGTGTGTGCAATTTCTTCATAGCCGCAGTCACGCTGCGGTGTCACGCGAAGTTCGATCACTGCAGTAACCAAATCCTTGTTGGCGAGCTCATCGTCAACAATGGCGCTGTAGCCCTTGATTACGCCGTCCGCCTCCAATTCCCGAATCGCTTCCGCGACTTCTGCTTCTGTAACGTCCAGCATAACCGCCAACTCCGCGTTTGTGAGTCGAGCGTTCTGCTGCAATAATTCTACCAGTTGTTCTTTCATGAGAAACCCAGCCTTTCTAAAATAATTTAAAGTGTCATATAAACCGGTTTTCGTTTGACAAAATAGCAGGCTCGTGTAAAGCCGGCGGCTTTCGCCAGTTCTACGCCTGCGGCAATGCCCTTGGTCAGATCTTCAGCGCAATGCGCATCCGAACCGAATGTCAGCACCTCGCCGCCCATTTCCCGATAGAGTTTCAGATACTCCAATGTGGGAAAGGGCTTGCCGTATTTCTGCCGGTATCCGGAGGTATTCAGTTCGATGCCCTTTCCGTTTTCCGCCAGTGCTCGGAAACAGCACCGAATCTGTTCTGCGTATGGTTCCAGCGGCACTGTGATCCCACCTTCGCCCTCGATATAACGCAGCGGATAGGTGAGATGCCCTAACACATCAAAGTGTCCCCAGCGGCAGATATCATAGAGCTGATCGAAATATTGCTCCATCAGTGCCGGAATATTTTCCGCCGTGTAGTCCAGGCAAAAGAAATCCGGTTTGTCCAGCAGTTCGTGCAGGGAGGCAATAATAAAATCCAAACGCACATCCCGGCTCACAGACGCAGACAGCTCGAAATCTGCATTGGGCTGCCCCATCTCCATGCCGCACAGCAAGGTCAATCCGTCCGCAGCCGCTTCTGCCTTCGCAGCAGTCACAATTCTCAAAGACTGCTCCAACACGGCGGCGTGGCCGAAAATTTCCCATTCGTTCCGCGGCTCTGTTCCATAGTATGCCTGTGGAAAATAGCGGTTCATTTCGACATGCTCCGTCAGGGCAAGCACTGGAAGCCCCAGCTTTTTTGCCTGTGCAATATGTCCGGCGACTGTACCCGACCCGTCGGGAGAAATTCCCGTATGGGTATGGCAATCCATCGGCAGCATTGCATCGCCTCCTTTTTATGGCAACAGCGCACAAAGCCTGTGCGCAAAAGGTGTTGCCTTAGAAATCAAAAAAGGCTTTCGCCGCCAAATGGGACGAAAGCCTTCGTGTTACCACCCAAGTTCAGAAGCGCTGCACCGCAGCACTCCCCTCATGCTCCTTTAACGCAGGAATACGTTCCGGTTTCCCGGAACAGCTCCCGGACAGCACCTGTGCCCCAGCTGAGACGTTTTCACCCGACACGCCCTCTCTGTGCAGCCTCCGCAGCAGTCACTCCGTTCATCGCTGAAAAATCTATACCTACAGTATAGCAGATTTCCGGTGGCTTGTCAATCTTTTTTTGAAAAAAATGCAGAAAAACCTGCTTACGCATCCAAGCCGTTCCGCAGGCTCTTTACGAATGCGCCGATCTTTTCCGGTGCAGCTTCGCTGCCATACTCGCCGACCAGACGTACAATTGCGCTGCCCACAATGACACCGTCACAGTATTGGCTCATCTGCTTTGCAGCCTCCGGCCCGGAAATACCAAAGCCGACGGCACAAGGCACTTTCGCATATTTATGGATCTTTTCAAAGAACGGCGCAAAATTGGTGTCAAACTCGCTGCGTACACCAGTTACACCATTGGAAGAAACACAATACAGGAAGCCGGTCGCCTCAGATGCGATCATCTGGATGCGGTCTTCGCTCGCCGGTGTTACCAGGCTGATATTATGCACATGATACTTGTCTGCGCTGCCCTGGATCTCGTCCTTTTCCTCATACGGGATATCCGGTACGATCACGCCGTCAATGCCGCTTTCCCGGCACTCTGCAAAAAAACGATCTGTGCCATAGCAGAAAATGGTGTTCAGGTACATCATCAGCAGCAGCGGCACGTCTGTCTTTTTCCGCAGGCGGCGCACCAGGTCAAAGATACCCACCAGAGTTGTGCCGTTTTTCAGTGCACGCTCGCTTGCTCGCTGAATGACCGGACCTTCCGCAATAGGATCAGAGAACGGAACACCCAGTTCGATAAGATCAGCGCCGTTTTCTGCCATTTCCAACACTGCCTTTTCTGTGCAGTCATAGCCGCCGTCTCCGGCAGTAATAAATGTAATCAGTGCCTTTTTGCCCTCAGCCTTGCACTGCTCCAGTTTTGCATCAATTCTGTTTTTAGTCATCGATCTTCACTCCTCTGTATTCTGCGATCTGCTGCATATCCTTGTCGCCTCTGCCGGAAACGTTGATGATCATGATCTGATCCGGCTTCATCTCCGGTGCAATTTTCAGCGCTGCCGCAATAGCGTGCGCCGATTCAATTGCCGGGATGATGCCCTCTGTTCTGGACAAATATTCCAGTGCCTGTACTGCCTCTTCGTCTGTGATGGGCAGATATTCTGCACGGCCGGTCTTATAGAGGTTTGCATGCTCCGGACCGACACCGGGATAATCCAGTCCGGCAGAAATGGAATAAACCGGTGCGATCTGTCCCTCTTCGTTCTGGAGAAAGTAGGACTTCATACCGTGGAAAATACCCAGGCTGCCCTTGGCAACAGTTGCCGCATGGAGCTTGGTATCAATGCCCTTTCCGGCAGCCTCTGCACCAACCAGACGAACGCCCTCATCCGGAATAAAATCGTAGAACATACCGATCGCATTGGAGCCGCCGCCGACACAGGCAACCACACAGTCCGGCAGTCTGCCTTCTTTTTCTACAATCTGCTTCTTTGCCTCTTCGCCGATGATCTTCTGGAAGTCGCGCACCATAGTCGGATACGGATGAGGACCCATTACCGAACCGATCAGATAAAATGTGGTGTCGATGTTAGTCGCCCAGTCACGCATCGCCTCGTTGATGGCATCCTTCAGCGTGCCAGTGCCATTGTCCACGCTGTTCACCTTAGCGCCCAGCAGTTCCATCCGGTATACATTCAGACGCTGGCGGCGCACATCCTCCTTGCCCATATAGATCTCGCATTCCATATCAAACAGTGCGCATGCGGTTGCAGTTGCTACGCCGTGCTGACCTGCGCCAGTTTCAGCGATGATCCGCTTTTTGCCCATTTTCTTTGCCAGCAGGATCTGACCCAGTACATTGTTGATCTTGTGTGCGCCGGTGTGATTCAGATCCTCCCGCTTCAGATAGATCTTGCAGCCGCCCAGATCCTTGGTCATCCGGTCTGCATAGTACAGCATCGACGGTCTGCCGGCATAATCCCGGAGCAGCGTCCGATATTCTTCCAGAAACTCCGGATCATTGCCATATTTATCATAAGCCGCTTCCAGCTCGTGTACCGCGTTCATAACAGTTTCCGGCACATACTGTCCGCCGAAAATCCCAAATCTACCTACCTTACCCATGATATCCACCTCGTATAATCGTAACAATTCGTTTCATTTTCTCATAATCCTTGATGCCGTCGGTCTCGATGCCGCTGGAAAAATCCACACCGTCCGGCTGCACCTGTGCGGCAGCTTCTGCCACATTGTCCGGTGTCAGTCCGCCTGCAAGCAAAAATGGCTGATGCGGTTTTGCCTTGGCGATCAGCTCCCAGTCGGCGGTTACACCTGTACCGCCTACCTGTCCGGGAACGTGTCCCTCCAGAATCAGCTGATCGGTGCCAAGCTGTTGTGCCGCATCGATCTCTTCCGGACTCTGCACCCGCACCGCTTTCCAAATCGGTAAGCCGGTACGCCATCGCACGCCCGAAACGATCTCTGCCGTTTCGCTGCCGTGAAGCTGTATCACATCCAGCGGCACTTGCTTCAACACCTGGGCGATATGCTCCGGCGTTTCGTTGACGAACACACCGACCACTTTGATTTTGCCCTGTCTTGCCGCCGCCAGCTTTGCCGCCGTACTCAGCGGCACTGTCCGGCGAAAGCCCTCTGACAAGATCATGCCCAGATAATCCGGCTGTAAATCATTGCAGTACGCCACATCCTCCAACCGTCGGATGCCGCAGAATTTGATCTTCATATGCCCTCCCGGAGCTGATGCAGTGTTTCAGTCGCATTGCCGCTGCGCATCAGGGTCTCCCCGATGAGCACGGCATCTGCGCCCAGCTGACGCACCATCTGCATATCTTCATGATTCCGGATGCCACTCTCTGAAACAAACACAGCATTTTCCGGTGCATAGGGTTTCAGCTTCGCTACAGTGTCCAGACTTACCTCAAAGGTTTTCAGATTCCGGTTATTCACGCCCAGGATCTGGGGCTGGAGAAACGCGATACCCTCCAATTCTTCCCGATTGTGTACCTCCACCAGAACTTCCAGACCCAGCTGGTATGCCAGGCGGTACAGTTCCGCCAGACGCTCCGGCGGCAGCACTGCCGCAATCAGCAGCACTGCATCTGCGCCAATGGCAGCCGCTTCATAGATCTGGTACTCATCAAAAATAAAATCCTTCCGCAGAATCGGCAGAGAAACCGCTTTCCGGATCGCCGCCAGGTATTCCGAAGAGCCCTGGAAATAGTGCTCTTCCGTGAGGCAGGAGATGGCATTTGCGCCGGCAGCCTCATAGGTCTTGGCAATCTCCACCGGGTGGAAATCCGCACAGATCAGGCCCTTGGAGGGAGAAGCCTTTTTCACCTCGCAGATACAGGAAATGGTATCCTTTTTCAGCGCTGCTTTCAGCGAAACCGGTTTGCGTTCTGCCAGAGCTTTTTCTGCCTGTGCCTTCATTGCATCCAGACCGCATGCAGCTTTTTCCCGTTCCAGCTGCTGCGCCCGGTATTTCAGAATATCATCTAAGATCATCGCTGTACCTCACACCTTCTGATTCGTAAACGCCACCAATTCATACAGCTTTTCCAATGCCTTGCCATTATCGAGCTGCTGCTCTGCCAGACGAATGCCGTCTGCAATAGTGGCAGCCTTTCCGGAAACGTACAGCGCACAGCCGGCATTCATCAGAACGATATTCCGCTTTGCGCCACGGATCGAACCATCCAGGATACCGCGGGTGATCTTTGCATTTTCGTCTGCAATGCCGCCCACGATCTCCTCCTTGGATGCCCGCGGAAAACCAAAGTCCTCCGGTGCGATCTCGTATTCCGTGATCTTTCCGTCACGCACCTCTGCAACAGAAGTCTTATCGGAAATGGAAACTTCGTCCAGGCGGTCGTTGCCATAAACGATCATGGCACTCTTGACGCCCAGTCCCAGAAGAACCCGCGCCATCACCGGCAGCAGCGCCTTATCATATACACCCAGCAGGATGTAATTGGTGGATGCCGGATTGGTCAGCGGCCCGAGGACGTTGAACACGGTACGGATACCCAGTTCCTTTCGCGCCGGAGCAACATATTTCATCGCACCATGGTAGCTCTGTGCAAACAGGAAGGAAATGCCGATCTCCTGGATGGATGCCTTTGCCTGTTCCGGCGTGGTCTGGATCTTCACGCCCAGGCTCTCCAATACATCTGCCGCGCCGCTCTTACTGGAAACGCTGCGGTTGCCGTGCTTTGCCACCGGCATTCCAGCAGCGGAGATCACGAAAGAGGATGTCGTGGAGATGTTGAAGGAGCTTGCCAGATCGCCGCCTGTGCCGACGATCTCAATGGACTCTTCACAGCCAGTGACATGCTTTGCCTTGCCGCGCATGCCCTTAGCAAAACCAGTGATCTCGTCGATGGTCTCGCCTTTCATACGCAGCGCCACCAATAATCCGGCGATCTGCGCATTGGTCGCACTGCCGCTCATGATCATGTCCATGGCATCCTGGGCTTCTTCCTGTGTCAGGTCATTGCCGTCTGTTACCTTTGCAATATATTTTTTCAATTCCGTTTTCGGCCGTTCTTCTACGATGGGCGGCAGCGGCACTGAAACACCCGGAATCAGATTCAGAAAGTTTGCCAGCATCCGCTTGCCGTCACCGGTGAGCAGAGATTCCGGATGGAACTGTACGCCATAGGTCTGTGTCTCACGGTGCTGAAGTGCCATGATCTGACCGTTTTCATCCCGCGCAGTAACTTTCAGGCATTCCGGAAAATCCGATTCCTGAGCGATCAGAGAATGATATCTGCCACAAGAAACTGTTTTCGGCAGTCCCGCGAAAATGGGACTTGTCATATCCAGCACCATCTGGCTTGCCTTGCCGTGCATCAGATGTGCAGCCCGAACGATCGTACCGCCGAATGCTTCACAGATGGACTGATGCCCCAGGCAAACGCCTAGCATGGGGATCTTTCCATTAAAATGGCGGATCGCATCCATGGTGATGCCGGCATCCTTCGGATAGCCGGGACCCGGAGAAAGGATCAGCGCCTGAGGCTGCATCTCCTCGATCTGTTCTATTGTCATTTCGTCGTTGCGTACCACCTGGATGTCATGATACAGTTCACCAATATACTGGTAGAGATTGTAGGTGAACGAATCATAGTTATCGATCAATAAAATCATTGTTCTGCCTCCTTGATGGCGTTGATGACTGCCAATGCCTTGTTTACGGTTTCATAATACTCGTTTTCAGGAACGGAATCTGCCACAATGCCCGCACCTGCCTGCACATACGCCTTATCGTTCGCAAACAGTACAGTGCGGATGGCAATGCAGGTATTGATATTGCCGTCAAATCCCAGATAGCCCACTGTGCCGCCGTAAAGTCCGCGCTTGCGGTTTTCAAACTGGTCGATCAGTTCCATGGCGCGAACCTTCGGTGCGCCGGAAAGCGTGCCTGCCGGCAAAATCGCCATCAGCGCATCCAGTGCGGTCTGATCCTGGCGCAGCTTTCCGATCACGTCAGAAACCAGATGCATGACCTTTGATGCCCGTTCTGTCACCATGTACCGGGTAACCTCTACGCTGCCGAACTCAGAAACCTTTCCCACATCGTTGCGTCCCAGATCCACCAGCATGGTATGCTCTGCGCGTTCCTTCGGGTCTGCGGCAAGCGCCTTTTCGTTGGCGATATCCTCTTCCGGTGTCCGCCCTCTGGGTTTTGTTCCGGCGATGGGACGATTGTGGATCACACCGTTTGTGACCTTTGCCAGCATCTCCGGCGAAGCACCTGCCACGTCATATTCCGGTGTGTGGAAATAGTAGAGATACGGAGAAGGATTGGTAGCGCGAAGCTTTCGGTACACCGCAAAGCTGTCTGGCGGATTGCTGATCTCGAACCGCTGAGAGAGCACGATCTGGAAGATATCACCGTTCTTGATATATTCCTTGGCATCCTGCACCATCTGGCTATACTGTTCCTTTGTCAGATTGGAACGAACAACCGACTCGCCATGATGTCCTCTCTCCTGAGGCTGCGGATTATAATGGCGGACAATGTCTGCCAGTTCTTCCGCTCTCCACTGCGCCGCAGCATACTGTGCCCCCAAATCTCCGTCTGTATGCAGATTCAGGATCACGATGCCGTTGCTGTTCAGATGATCGTATGCCAGCAGTTCCTCGTACAGAAACAGGTGGCAGTCCGGCATATGGATGTCATCCTCCGGCACATCGGTCAGTTTCTTTTCCATATAACGCACTGTGTCATAACCAAAGTAGCCGATGAGACCGCCGGTGAAATTCGGTGCTCCCTCCAGAACCGGAGAACGATAAGCAGCCATCCGTTCTTTCAGAAAAGCGATAGGATGTGCCACCTCAAAAGCCTCGCTCTTCCCACCACTCCGGATCTCAGCAGTGTTTCCGGTGATACGGATCTCTTCCTTGGGAGAAAATCCCACAAACGAATACCGATCCCACTGTACGCCATCGCTGACACTTTCCAGAATAAACGAGTTGCTGCTCTTCTGCGAAAATGCCCGGTAGATATTCAGCGGTGTCTGATTGTCTGCCGAAAACTCATAGAATACCGGAATGGTGTTATACTGTTTGGCCAGTGCTTTTACTTCCTCCAACGACGGTCTTAACATAATGCGTTCACTCCTTTATGCAAATAAAAAAAGCCTGATATCCCATTTACATGGGACGTCAGACTTGTTGTCTACGTGTTGCCACCCAATTTCAGAAATGATATATGCTCATTTCCCTCTTCTCAGATACGCCGTATCAAATTACCGGATATATCCTTCTCCCGATAACGCAGGAGATGCGGCATCAGTTACTGGGGCACAAGCCCGTTCGCCTCGCTTCTCACAAACCCATTCACCAGACAGCGTATACATCAGGATCACACCAGCCCTGACTCTCTGTGCTACCGTTTTGCCGGCTACTTACTTTTGCTCATGGAATTTAACTGCTTTTAGTATACGCAGGATTTCTGGATTTGTCAAGAGGTTTCCGTGATGTTCTGTGATTTTTGTAGCAACAAACAGTTTTAAACAGCTTTTCTTATGCTAAATTGCACAAATTTTAAAACAAATCTGCATATCAGTGATGCTTCGGTGCATAGGCTTGGACAAAGACAAACAGGAGGTTTTTTATGCTACAGCTTTCAAAAATTATTGCTTCCCTTTTTGCAGGGTGTTTCTGTACATGGACCATCCAGCAGGTTCCTGCCCTGGGAGAGACGCTTTTGCCGCAGACGCATCCTATACCAGATCATATCCCTCCGGTTTCTGCTGCTGCGGATGTTCTGCCGTCAGAGACACTTCCCATCCCGGCGGAGACGGCTCCGGCGCTCTCTGTACCACCCACTGAGGCCCGGATTTCTCAAACCGAAACCGTCTCCGCAGCAGCTGCCATAACAACAACTTGTCCCATTGCCACAGCGACGACAACACTCTCCTCCGAAACAACAGTGACAGACAGCACAGAAACCGAAACAGCAGCGGCAAGCACACAGGCAACGATACCGCAGGAATCCCAACCGAAAGCAGATCCTTTTTTCCGGAAACACGAGACCTGGTTCAAAGCGTATATGGACTATCGCACCATTACGGACACGGAATCGGTACAGTATGCCATGCAGCAAAACGCCTGGACAGATGACAGAGGGCTGCGGCGCACAGAGAATGATTATCTGGTTGCAATGGGCACAGGCTGGCTGGAAGCAGGCTGCGGCGAACGGTTTATCGTCACCCTGGAAAGCGGCAGCGTGTTTACCGTTCGGGTCGGCGATATCAAGGCAGACCAGCACACAGACGAAACGCACCGCTATCGCAGCTGCGGCAGCGGTGCAAATGTGCTGGAATTTATTGTGGACACCGGAAATCTTTCTGGCGAGGCGAGAAACGCCGGAACGGTTTCTGTCTATCCGGAGCTGTCCGGAAATATCACCGCGATCGTACCGGCGGAGTAGCGTCTCCTGTCAGGCGTTCAAATACCTGCTTGCGCTCCTGCTCCGGGAGAGCCAGATAAAACCGCCGCTTGATCTCCAAAAACGAACGCAGCTCTGTGAGGATGCTGTAAAGGATCGCCCGGTTTTCAAATGCCTCGCGTGTTTCCGGCAGCACATCCCGGCGATACATCTCAAACAATTGTTCCAGTTGTTCCAGCAATGCAGAGCAGTCGTTTCCCTCGTGAAAAAGGTCGGAGATCTCCCGAAGGAATGCCGATATCGGCTCTGCCTGTGACGGGATCTGATCCAGCCGCAGCAATTGACGATAGATCACCTGCAGCACCCGGCACTGCTCCCGGCGCATCTCGGTATATCGCATAAAATAGACATCGTCCTGCCAGGTCTGGTTCTGCAAAAACACCTGGATCTCCCGGCGCAGCGCTTCCGACAGCTGTTCCGTCTGCGCAAAGCAGCTGTCTCCATATCCGGTATGGTCACTTTCCAGAATCCGTACGGACATTCGCTCCAGAATGCCCTGGATCGCCCCATCCAGTTCCTGCTGCATCTGATGGATCTTTTTCAAATTCTGCGGCATGAACCAGTTCAGGCACATGCCGATGCCGCTTCCGATCACTAAGAGCAATGCCTCATTCCCCAACAGCGGCAGCGTAACACCGCCGGCAAGCATATAATGCGTCGCCATTACAGCATTGACCGGCGCTGCATCATCCATGTGAAACCCATAGCAGATCAGGAGCAAAGCCAGAAGCACAATGCCGAATGCCCACGGCGCAGTACCGCAAAAGCGATACACCACCGCACAGAGCAGCGTCATTACGGCAAAGCCGGTTACACGCCGTACACTGCTCCTCACTGTCTCCCGACGTGTATTTTGCACAGTCAGAAGCGTAATGATTCCGGCAGACGCTGCGTTTTGCAGTCCGAGTGCTTCTGCCAGAAGAATCGCCGCCACCGCACCGACTGCAATTTTCAAAGCTTTCAGCCAGTTGATGTTTTTCCAAGTATGCATTTGCTGCCCAATTCCTTTCTATACATTGCCGTACATCACCAGAACATCTCCGGCAAGCACCTGGGTGTCACCCTGCGGGATCACCGTTTCAGTTCCCCGGCGAATGAGGACAACCAGTTCATTCTCCGGCAGCTTCAGCGCCGCCAGTGTTTTTCCGTTCCACCCGTGCTCCGGTGTGATGGTCAGTTCGCTGAGCTGGATGTTCTGCAGCTTTTCGCCGCAGTGTCCGGCCGCCAGAACTGCCACGTCACCCTCACAAAGCACCGTATCTCCTCTGGGAACAATATTGCTGCTTCCTCGCAAAATCGTCGCAAGGAGCGTGTCCGGCGGCAGTGTCAGGGCACTGACCGAAGAACCGATCCAGCTGTTTCCCGGTTCCAGCGGCAGCCGCAGCAGCTGCAGTTCTTTTTCTTCTGTATAGTCGGTAAACGTCTTTAAAACGTCTGCGGATGCGTCAATCATCCGCAGCTTTCGGGAAACCAATGGCAGCAGTGTTCCCTGCAGTGCAATGGAAAACAATACCACACAAAATACCAGATGAAACAGATCATGCTCCAGCACCACGCCGCTCGCCACGGCAGTCAGTGCAAAGATCGCCGAAGTCGCACCGCGCAGCCCCGCCCATGAGACCAGCAGCTGTTGGGGCAGCTTGGAGCGAAACGGTGCCAGCAGCAGCATTACCACCAGAGGACGCGCCACAAATGTCAGCACCACCGCGATAGCAAGTGCCGGAAGCACAACACCCGGCAGACGAGACGGCGTGCACAAAAGTCCCAGCAGAAAGAACACCATCAGCTGCATCAGACTGGTTACGCCGTCAAAGAAAAGCACCTGATTTTTCTTATTGGGAATCTTGGCATTTCCCAGAATGATGCCGGCAATATAAGCGCTGAGATAGCCGTTTCCGCCGATCAGCACCGGGAGCACATAGGATAAAATTGCCACTGCAAGCATAAACACGGTGTCAAATCCGGATGTTTCAAACCGGAATCGCCGGAGAAAAAAGACGGTGCAGACTGCCAGGAGCGCGCCGATGCCGATGCCATAAACGATCTGTGCAAAGACCATATACAGCATTCTCCCAGGCGTGATCTCCGAGGTCATCATCGCCAAAAGAATAGTGGTCATCAGATATGCCACCGGGTCATTACTGCCGCTCTCGACCTCCAGAAGTGAAGCTGTGCCGTATTTTAAATTCAGCTTTTTGGAACGGAGAATGGAAAAGACCGAAGCCGCATCCGTAGAACTGAGCACCGCGCCTACCAGCATGCCCTCCAGCCATCCGGTATGTAACGCAAAATGGCAAAATGCACCCATAGCGGCAGCAGTCAGAAATACGCCCAGTGTAGAAAGCAGCACTGCCTTTCCTGCTACAGGGCGCGCCGCACTCCATTTGGTACCGAATCCGCCGTAAAATATGATAAAAATCAGTGCAATGGTGCACAGCGTTTCTGTCATAGCGTAGTTGTCAAAGGAAATGTGCAGAATACCGTCTACACCGCAGAGCATGCCTACTGCAAGAAAAGCCAGCAGCACCGGAATGCCGATCTTATTTGTCAGCTTATTACAGAGAATGCATGCGATCATAACGAGGGAAAGCAGCAATAAAATCAAATTCATGTTTGTTTTCCTTTCTGGTGATTCCTGTTGGCGTTAATCGTTTGGTTTTGTTTTTTGCAATTGTGTTGTTGTCGCAGCCACAGCTGTCACCTCTGCTGCACCCTGCGCTTTCAAAAGTGCTGCACAGCGATTCATGGTACTGCCCGTAGTGAGAACATCATCACACAGCAAAATGCGATATCCTTTCAGTGAAATCGGCTTTGCCGAAAATTGTGCCGTATTCTCCCGGCGTGCCGCAGCAGAAAGCGTATGCTGCACCTTTCCGGTACCGTTGTCCCGGAGCAAATCACCTTTGTACGGGATACGCGTAACGGCGGCGATCTCCTTTGCCAGAACCGCCGCAGGATTGCAGCAGCGCTTCCGGAGCTTTCTCCGGGACATCGGGACCGGCATCACCAGATCATAACCGGAAAGCACCGGATCTGCCACGATGCGCCGTCCCAGCTGGTCACCGCAAAACCGTCCGAAATGCAGGCTTTTTCCAGACTTCATGGAGAGCACACCACTGCGGCCTGCACCAGCATAGACCGACAGCACGACTGCGCGGTCATACGCCAGGCCATCGCCGCAAAAACAATCCGCGATAGGCTTGCCGCATCCGGGACAAAACTGCTCCGGCGGATATGCCGTCACCTCCTGCTGACAGGAGTCGCACAGGTATTCCTGCCATTTCAGCTTTTTGCCGCAGCAGGGACAGCAGTTGGGATAGAGCAGATCCAACAGAAACATCTGCAGCTTTCTGCCTCGCGGCATCTCATCGATCATGCGTTTTCCTCCGTTTCTTAAGAATCCTTTTTAGGCAACACCGCGCAAAGCCGCCAGGTGGACTTTGTGCGGTGTTGCCTTTAGTATAGCATATTCTATGGGAAAAAGCAAATGAGAATCCGGATGCAAAAAAGCCATGAGGACACTGAACTGCTTTGTTCCTCATGGCTTTCATTTTGTTGAAATATGTCCTGTTTACGAGAACATCGGCGTGGACAAATAGCGCTCACCGGTATCCGGCAGCAATGCCACAATGGTCTTTCCCTTATTTTCCGGACGCTTTGCCAGCTGGATGGCTGCCCAGACTGCTGCGCCGGAAGAGATCCCCACCAGAACGCCCTCTGTTCTGGCAATCTCTCTGCCGATCGCAAAAGCATCCTCGTTTTCAACCGGAATAACTTCATCATACACCTTGGTATCCAGTGTTTCCGGCACGAAGCCTGCGCCGATACCCTGGATCTTGTGCGGACCGGCAACACCCTCAGACAGCACCGGAGAGCCCTTCGGTTCTACAGCAACAACCTTGACATTGGGGTTCTTGGACTTCAGGTATCTGCCCACACCAGTAATCGTACCGCCTGTGCCGACACCTGCCACAAAGATATCAACTGTGCCGTCTGTGTCATCCCAGATCTCCACACCAGTGGTCTTTTCGTGCACTTCCGGGTTTGCCGGGTTTGTGAACTGTGACGGAATAAAGCTGTTCGGGATCTCCGCAGCCAGTTCCTTTGCCTTGGCAATGGCACCGCTCATGCCCTTTGCGCCCTCTGTCAGCACCAGCTCTGCGCCGTATGCCTTCATCAGATTGCGGCGCTCTACGCTCATAGTCTCCGGCATTGCGATAATCAGGCGATAGCCTCTGGCAGCCGCAATGGAAGCCAGACCAATTCCGGTATTACCGCTGGTCGGTTCGATGATAACGCTGCCCGGCTTCAGTAGGCCCTTTGCCTCAGCATCGTCGATCATGCCCTTTGCGATTCTGTCCTTTACACTGCCTGCCGGATTGAAATATTCTACCTTGCCGTAAATCTTTGCCGGCAATGCTTCTTTTGCCTCCAGATTTGTCAGTTCCAGCAGCGGTGTTCCGCCGATCAGATCTGTGATCTTCTGATAAACTTTCATGATATGACTCCCTTTCCGGTAACTTCTATATTACCTATCTGTTTGATATGAATTATACCACATTTCTATGCAAAAGTCAAGTGATTTAGAAATCTTCTTTTTGCTTTCGTCAGGTTGCATATAGAATATGTGTTGTTTTGTTGCGTTTTGCACAGATGCATCAAGCGGTTTTATGCAGTGTTTCCTTTACAAGTGAAAATTCATATATGAAATACTTCTTTTGCATATTCTGACCACCCACCGAATGTGAGCATCAGGCAAATTACAGCAAGAACTATATACCATACGATCGGCAGCAGCAAATATGCTTTGCCTTTACGCAGTGTTTTCCGAAAAATATAGATGTTTGAGGGCAGGGCAAGGGCAAGCCAAATGAGAAGCTCCACACAGCCCAACATGATAGAAATATCTTTCTCTGAGCCTAAATCATAGCTATAGCCTTTTGCATGACCAGTTATGTTGAGATAAATCAAACCAAAGCATATCGGAAGCGAAAACGCAACGAAGCTTGTCCAAATAAAATTGATGCAGTATAAGATTTTACTTTTCATGCCTGCCTCCACAATCTCTCTGTTGATTTGCTTTGCAAACTGAAAGCTGCTGAGACGGCATCATTTTATCCGTCGGCCAAGATTTCCTGAGAGCCACATAAGAGATTAAAAAATTCGCAAGCCAACCAGCTGGTACAGCAAGCCAGACAAAGGCAATACCGAAACGCGGTGCACAGATCAATGCAACGGACAGGCGAATCGCAAGGTTCACCATGTTTGCAACGAGGAACGGACGCATAATTCCGAGACCGCGAAGGA
>CAKSJP010000027.1 GCA_934463425.1 uncultured Ruminococcus sp. | reverse complement strand
GCGTATTTTTGCCTTGTCTGCAACAAAATTATGCTCGAAAATCCACACATATTTCTTGTGAAGACAGGTTCTAAGAACCACTGCACGCGTCTGACATGAAATATACGTCAAAAAAGCCACATCCTACGGGGTGTGGCTTTTGTGCGTGGCATTGGGTTGCGGCGGTTCTACCAGGATCATTTTCGCATCGCAGCGGCGCAGTGCAATGACACCGCCGCGGACGGCATAGGCAGTAGGGTCACCGCTCCCGGCGGTGTGCAGCCGGCGAATGGCTGTGCCGGGGATCCATCCCAGATCCTGCAGGCGCTGACGGATCGCACCGTGCAGATAGATGCTGGCGATCACGGCAGTTTCGCCGTATGCCAGGGTACACAGGGGACGGGCAGGCGTTTGAGGCGGCATGGCGTTTTCCCTCCTTCCTGGGGCATATGCCTTAATGCTAAGGTATGCGGCAGGAGGAGGGAATGTGCATTACTCTGTGTCGCCCAGATATTCCTGATAATACTTCCGGAGCGTCATCATTCTGTCCTTGTCGGAAAAGGCGGTGACGGCGGCGCGGTTGTGTGCGCCCATCTGCCGCCGGAGCAGCTTGTTTTCTGCCAGCTGTGCAATGGCATCGGCACAGCTGGTGACCAGATCCCCCTTGAGACAGAATGCGCTCTCGCCCTTTTCGGCATAGGTCTTTGTGCCGTGGCTGCGCACAGTGATCAGGGGCAGTCCGGCAGCCATTGCTTCCAGCGCCGCCATGCCGCAGCCCTCCCGGCGGGACGGCATGCAGAAAATGTCTGCCGCGCCCAGCATATCCGGGATATCCGTGCGGTAGCCCAGGAGATGCACACGGGACTCCAGATGCAGCTTCTGGATGAGCTTTTGCAGAAACGGCATATCCGGGCCGTCGCCGCAGATGACATAGTGCAGCTGCTCCAGGGTACGCAGACGGGTCATCGCCTGCATGACCACGCGAAGCCGCTTCTGCATCCGCAGCGTGCCCACAGACAGCAGCACAACGGCATCCTGGGGGATGCCCAGTTCATTTCGGACGGTTTCCCGCGTGCGGCTGGGCAGGGCGTATTTGTCACAGTCCAGACCGGTGTCCGGGAGAGAGACCACATGCGGGATGCCCAGGTGCTTTTCAGCATAGGCAGCATCCTCGGGGCATACCGCAAAAAACAGGTCGGTCGCCTTGCGGTGACGGCGCTCCACGGCGGAGAACCAGAGCCGCTCAGAGAGCAGACAGCCGTGAAAAATGCGGAAGTCGTGGGCAGTATAGAACACCGGGATCTGCAGTGCTTCTGCGGCACGGCGGCCGTACTGTCCGGCGATGGTGCCGCGGCAGTGGAGCAGTGCCGGCTGCAGTTCTTTCAGCAGGGAGACCAGCTGGGTATATGCTTCCTGATTTTGCCGCAGTGCCCCTGCGCTGTCGAGAAAGGGCAGGCTGTGCCAGTGCAGGTGGGGAAATTCCTCCTGAAACCGGCAGAGCGCCTCTTCTGAAAGAATCCCGTCCTGCTGATTGCAGATCATGTGGATCTCACAGCCCAGGGTTTGCAGAGCGATGATGTCATATCTTGTAAACTGCACCAGCGTCGCCGCCGCTGCACCGAGAAAAACTACACGTTTCATATGTCAAATCCTTTCCGTGTTGCCCCGGAGGGTGCTCCCTACGGTGTGGAAGCACCCTCTGGATGGGGAACAGGTTCTTCGATATTGTCTTTATTATAGCATAAAAGTGTGAAAAAGTCTATAGGGCTGCGAAATTTGTTCTCCGGTGCGCCGGTGCGCGGCATTTCCGGAGGGATTTTGTGCTGTTCAAAATAAGGACTTGCTTTTTTCTGCGGAATACGGTATAATAAGATGAATCAATATGTATGTATGAAGCAGAGCGCATTTTTTGCGGTTCTGAAAAACGGGAGGATTATTCAATATGCCAAAATATGTATTTGTCACCGGCGGTGTTGTGTCCGGATTGGGAAAGGGAATCACTGCGGCTTCGCTGGGACGTTTGCTGAAGGCCCGCGGCTATAAGGTCACCATCCAGAAGTTTGACCCGTATATCAACGTAGACCCGGGCACCATGAGCCCCTATCAGCACGGCGAAGTGTTCGTCACCGACGACGGCGCAGAGACCGACCTGGATCTGGGACACTATGAGCGCTTTATCGACGAGAGCCTGTCCATCAACAACAATGTTACCACCGGCAAGGTCTACTGGACGGTTCTGAACAAGGAGCGCCGGGGCGACTATCTGGGCGGTACAGTACAGGTTATCCCCCACATCACCAACGAGATCAAGGACCGCATCTACCGCGTGGGCAAGGAGTCCAATGCAGATGTGGTCATCACGGAGATCGGCGGTACAGTAGGCGACATCGAGAGCACACCGTTCCTGGAAGCCATCCGCCAGTTTGTGACCGAAGTGGGCAGAGGCAATGCCATGTACATCCACGTTACCCTGGTGCCTTACATTGCCGGCTCTAACGAACTGAAATCCAAGCCCACACAGCACTCCGTCAAGGAACTGCTGTCCATCGGCATCCAGCCCCATGTGGTTGTCTGCCGCACCGAGCAGGAGATCCCGGAGGATATGAAGCGGAAGATCAGCATGTTCTGCAACGTCCGGGAAGAGGATATCATCCAGAATATGACAGCGCCGTCTCTGTATGAAGTGCCCATGATGCTGGAGAACGAGGGTCTGACCGACAGCGTCTGCCACCACCTGGGACTGGAAAACCGGGAACCGGATCTGGCAGAATGGACGGCGATGACCCAGCGTCAGCACAACGCAGACAAGGATGTGACCATCGGTCTGGTGGGCAAGTATGTGGCGCTCCAGGATGCATATCTGTCTGTGGCAGAGGCGCTGCATCACGGCGGCATTGTCAATGATGCCAGAGTGAAGATCCTGTGGATCGACTCGGAGAAGATCACACGGGAGACAGCACCGGAAATGCTGAAGGAATGCGACGGCATCATCGTGCCGGGCGGCTTCGGCGACCGCGGCATCGAGGGCATGATCGAGGCCATCCGCTATGCCCGCCTGAACAAGGTGCCTATGTTCGGCATTTGCCTGGGCATGCAGATGGCAGTGGTGGAATTTGCGCGCAATGTGGCTGGCTTCCCGGATGCCAACTCCTCTGAGTTCGAGCCGGACGGCGCACACAGCGTGATCCACATCATGGAAGACCAGAAGGACATCGAGAACATGGGCGGCACTATGCGTCTGGGTCTGTATCCCTGCAAGCTGACACCGGGCAGCCTGGTGCAGCAGATCTACGGCGAAGAGCTGATCTATGAGCGCCACCGTCACCGGTTTGAATTCAACAACAACTTCCGCAAGCAGCTCACTGAAAAGGGTCTGCAGATCGCTGGTCTGTCTCCGGACGAGCGCCTGGTAGAGATCGTTTCTCTGCCGGATCACCCGTGGTTTATCGGCGTACAGTTCCATCCGGAATTCAAGTCCCGTCCGAACAAGCCGCAGAAGCTGTTCGCGTCCTTTATCGGCGCGGCGCTGAAAAACCGGAACAAGAAGTGATCTGAGGCAATACGGTATTGCCCTGACATCTCAGGGAGGTGTGATTCATGAGCAAAATGCTGGTTGTAGACGATGAAGAGAAGATTCGTGCCGTGGTGCGGGAATACGCAGAGTTCGAGGACTTTGAGGTGACCGAAGCGCGGGACGGCATGGAGGCGGTGGCGCTCTGCCGGGAAAATGACTATGATATCATTATCATGGACGTGATGATGCCCCGGCTGGACGGCTATTCTGCCTGCAAGGAGATCCGGAAGCAGAAGAGCATCCCCATCATTATGCTTTCTGCCCGGGGCGAGGAATACGACAAGCTGTTCGGTTTTGAGACCGGTATCGACGATTATGTGGTAAAGCCCTTTTCTCCCAGAGAACTGATGGCACGGGTGCGCGCAGTGCTTGCGCGGAGCCACGGGGCAAAGCAGAACGACAGCGGAGATCAGCAGCGGCTGAAATTCGGCGGGCTGGAGATCGACCTCGCCGGACGGGAGGTCTATGTGGACGGCGTTCGGGCTTCGATGACGCCGAAAGAGTATGACCTGCTGTTTTATCTGGTGAAAAACAAGGGACTGGCACTCTCCAGAGACAAGCTTCTGGAAGAGGTCTGGGGATACGATTTCTTCGGGGACGACCGTACTGTGGATACGCACATCAAGATGCTGCGCGGCAACCTCGGGCCGTATCGCACGGATATTGTGACCTTGAGAGGAATGGGATATAAATTTGATCCGGAAAATGAAGCATCATCCGCAGCATCATCTCGGTGAGCGGAATCTCCGTATCGGTGTCAAGATCTGGCTGTTTTTCATGCTGTTTGTGTGCGTGGTCTTTCTGCTCATGTGGCTGTTTCAGGTCATCTTTCTGGAATGGTTCTATGAGTCCATGAAGATCCGGGACACGGCAAAGCTGGCGCAGCAGCTGGTCTCCGACTACGGCAGCGAGGACTTCTCCCAGGATGCCCAGGAGATCTCACTCCAGAATGAAATGTGCATCGAGATGCTGAACGAAAACGGCAGAGAGGTGTACTACAACTGTGTTTATAACGGAAAGTGTCTGCTGCACGGCACGGGAAACGGGACGTTTTTCTACCTCATCGACCTCCAGAACAGCAGCACCGGCGTGATCTGCCGGCGGGTGTCCAACCCGACTCTGCAAAATGAAATGCTGGTCTATGGCTGCACCATGTACAGCAAGGCGGACGGCAGCGTCCTGGGCTATCTGCTGCTGAACTCGCCGCTGGTGCCGGTGGAGTCCACGGTGTCGATCCTGAAACGCCAGACCATGATGATCACCATTATGCTGGTATTCTTCGGATTCCTGATCTCGTTCTATACGGCGAATCACATTTCCACGCCCATTACGCGCATCACCAAGTCGGCAAAGCGCCTGGCGCACGGCGACTATTCGGTAAAGTTTGAGGGCGGCGGCTATGCAGAGGTGGATGATCTGGCAGAGACGCTGACCTATGCGGCGCATGAGCTGTCCAAGACAGACCAGATGCAGCGCGACCTCATCGCCAATGTGTCCCATGATTTGCGGACACCGCTGACTATGATGAAGGCATATGCGGAGATGATCCGCGACCTCTCCGGCAATAATCCGGTAAAGCGGGAACAGCATCTGAACATCATCATCGAAGAGACCGACCGGCTCACCCAGCTGGTCAACGATATGCTGGATCTGTCCAAACTGGAGAGCGGCGCACAGAAGCTGGACTACAGCACCTTTGACATTGCCCAGTGCATGGAAGAGATCGTGCACCGCTATGAGGGCGTGTCGGAGCGCATGGGCTATCACATTCACCTGACTCTGGATGCGCCCTGTATGGTGCGGTGCGACGAGAGCAAGATCGACCGTGTGATCGGCAACCTCATCAACAATGCCATCAACTATACCTCCAAAGAGGACAAGCAGGTCTTTGTGACACAGCGCAATCTGCCCCAGTGTGTGCGCATCGAGGTGCGCGACACCGGCGACGGCATCGAAGAGGACAAGATCAAGCTGATCTTCGACAAGTATTACCGCTCGGAGAACCACAAGCGCGAAGTAGTGGGAACCGGGCTGGGGCTGTCCATCGTCAAGGAGATCCTGAAGATGCACAACTATAACTACGGTGTCAACAGCAAGTTGGGAGAAGGCTCGACCTTCTGGTTTGAGATCCGGGACATTGTGTCGCCGGAGCCGCCGGAAGAGCCGGAGATCCCTGAAGCTGAGATCAGACAATTATAAGATATGGATAGAAGAGCTGCGGAGCGTTTTCGCGGCTCTTTTTTTTGTGAGAAAAAATGCAGAAATAATTGTGCATTTTGTCAATTGAAAACATGACAAAATTATGATAAGCTGAGATATATGCCGGAAAAGGAATGAGGGATGATGATGAAAAAACTTTTTGCAGCACTGCTTTCCTGTTGTATGATCTTGGGGATGCTTTTTTCTCCGTTTTCTGTCCATGCGGCATACGGGCAAAACGGAGATAATCCCATTGCAGACGATGCCGCGTATTCCCGTGTGACAGAAAAAATCCTGTCCTATGCAGCGGCGCATGAGATGCAGCTGGAACAATCTGACCTGACTTTTGCCTACCGGCTGTTCGATATGGCACAGGTCGAAACCGGTGGTATGACTGCGGCAGGAGAGTATGTGACGTTTTTGAGGGCTAGCGATGCATATGCCGTTATTGGTTATTTTTCCTGTTCTGATGGAGAAGCACAGGACTGCACCTATACTGCACTGCATTCGCAGCTGTATCTGGATGCAGTGTACAATGAAAGGATATATCGGCTTTATTCGGCAAAGGACTGTCTGATCGAGGGGAAGCAATATGACTTGGTCATGTCTCTGGAAGGGACGCTGTACGATTTGCGGGATGACACGGTCATCAGCGACCGGCGGCCAGTCTATCTGGACATTCAGCCGCTTTTGACGGGCGATGTCAATTTGGACGGCACCATTTGTGTGGCAGATGCAGTACTGCTGCACCAGGCAGTCAGCGGTACTGTGGAACTGTCGGAAACACAGCGGAAAAAGGCGGACTGCAATGGGGACGGCGCAATAGATGCATCGGATGCATTGCTGCTGATGCGCTTTCTGATACAGGATATCACGAAATTGCCGGCATAATTTTGGAGAGCTGCGGAGCGTTTTCGCGGCTCTTTTTCTTTTTTGCAGAAAAGTGAAACCTTTTCTCCGGAACTGGTGTCTATCTAAGTGAACGAACAAAACGCGAAAGGAGGTCGGGTATCATGCTGCAAGCAACAACATGGGACAGCTGCCCGGCAGAGCTGATGCTGTCGGCAGCTGCGCCGGAGCATTTCGGAAAAGACAGTCGGCTGTTAAAACAGTTGAAGTGCCGGGATCGCCGGGCACTGGAACGGGTCATGAAGCGCTATACCGCCTATGTGGGCACGATCCTGCGGAACACCACCCGGGGACAGACTGCGCCGGAGGACATCGAGGAATTGACCGCGGACGTGTTCCTCGCCCTGTGGCATCACGCCCCGGAAATGCGCACGGAACACCTCACCGGCTATCTCGCCAGTATTGCACGGTCAAAGGGCTGCAACTGGCTGCGAAAACGCCAGCTGGACACCCAGCCCATTGATGATGTGGTGATCGCCGCGGACACCGATGTTTCGGCACAGGCAGAACAGACCGAGCTGGCGGAGATCCTCCGGGAGGTCATGGGGCAGCTGCCCGAACGGGATCAGGAGATCCTGCTGCGCTATTACTTCTACCATCAGACTGTGGCGGAGATCGCCGGAGAGCTTCACATGAAAGAGGCGACCGTGAAAACCAGAATGCACCGGAGCAGGAAAAAACTGCGCCAGCTGTTTACAGAAAGGGGATATGGCTATGAGCAAATGGAACTTGTTTGAGATTTTTTCGCATTTGGACATGACACACGAGGATCTGCCGGAGATCCGGAAAACCGCAAGATTCTCGCACCGCGCCGTCCGCAGCCGGGTCATGGGTGCCCTGGATGCGGAGACAGAAGGTGCGCCGGTACGCCGTCACTGGAAGCTTCGCATTCCGGCGGCAATTACAGCGGCGGCGGTTCTGGTGAGCGGCAGTGCCATCACGGCTGCGGCTGCGGCAAACGGCGGCTTTGCACAGCTGATGCAGCTGGTATTCGGCAAGGACGTTTCGTATCCGTCTGCACTGGAAGAGCTGTACACCGTTCCTGAAGTGGAAATGACCAACACCTGTGACGGCATCGACTGCCAGGTGCTCGGCGTATTCGGCGATGAGCACAATGTCAACGTGGTGCTGGAGTTCTCCGGGGTGAATGGGTTCACACTGCCCAATTACACCCGGTTTCTGGGCAGCGGCGCGGCGACACTTGGCTATAACGGCGGCGAGAGCATGGAGGAAACCGCTACCTATGACGCATCGGACGGCGGCCATCTGTATGTAAGACAGCATTTCAGCGGAATGGGAAGCTATCTTTCCGGTGACGAGATCACATATGAACTGAGCATTGACAAATTCCTCGTGCCCCGTGAGGACAGCGGAGAAGAGAACTTTTACTATTACCTGTGGTCCTACAATGACACTTATGACATGCGGCGCATCCGGAACTGGCTGGGCTATTCTGTGGCAGACATCAACACGCGAAAGGCGCTGTCTGCACAGGAAGAGCAGCTGGTATGGGAAAATTTTGTGCCGCTGGACGAAACGTACAGCACGGGAGACAGCGCCGATGAAGATGCTGCTTCCCATTCTGACGAGGATACGGTCTATGTGAGCAGGAAGGACGTTCTCACCGAGGGAAGCCTGCATCTGCGCTTCCGGCTGGATTATCCCGTTGTGGAATCCGTGAAGGAGGACTTCGTCTATACTGACGCGAAAAACGGAGAAGAAACGCCCATGACCATGGAACTGACACCCTGGGGTGCGTCCTTTACCTGGAGCGACGAAGATCCCACGCCGGCGATGTTTGGCTATGCCGGCACCAGTGTCCCCGGCTTCACCCGAAGCGCAGATTGTCTGGGCTATGCCAAGACCGGAGATCAATCCCATCATACAAAGATCCCGGTGGAGGACAACAATCTGTTCTACAGCGCCATGAATATTTTCCAGGTCTCCTGTGCGGCAGGCTCACCGAATGACGGGCACACTACGCTGAATATCAGCTTTTTGGAGCCTGTCGATCCGCAGCAGGTGCAGGCAGTCTATGCCGGCGCAGATATCCTGATGTGGGAAAAGTAATGCTTGACATCTTTCCAATAATTTAATATACTCTATCCCAGAGAAAACGCATCTCACGGCCGTGAGGTGCGTTTTTTCATGGTTCGCCCGGTGATACTTTGACATATTCGGCAACACTGCCCTGGGGAAAACACTGTGAAACCGTCCGGCGGAATTGCTCGTTTCTCTCGCTGTCCGCCTGGGGCTTGCAAACGCCATAGTTGCCCTTGCCACGCAATTGTAACTGCGTTATTACTGTAGGGGTCGATGCCCACATCGACCCGTGGCACTTGAAAAGGAATACTGTAGGGGCGAACATGGTTCGCCCGGTGATACTTTGACATATTCGGCAACACTGCCCTGGGGAAAACACTGTGAAACCGTTCGGCGGAATCGCTCGCTGCTCTCGCTGTCCGCCTGGGGCTTGCAAACGCCCATGGTTGCCCTTGCCGGTACTTGCCATGCGGCTTTCTGACTGTTGCTTGTGCAGGCGGTTGACATTATTCTTTGGCGTTTGCTGCGCAATTACTCCCTTCTTTTTTTCTTTGCTAAAAAGAAAAAAAGAAGCAAAAAAAGAAAAGATTTCGCCTACAGCTTCTCGTGCGGCAACGCATCACACGAAAGGCAGTGTTGTTTTAGCGCACGCACAACAAAAATCCCCCGGAGGGGGGAACAGGCGGCTGCTGCCGCCGTAACGCTGCCCTTTTCTCTCCGTTATATTGGGGGGTAAGGCTCAGCGGCGAGCACGCCGCCACGCTGCCGGCGTATTTGACAAAAACGCAATCTTGTTGTATAATAAAATCATCACATTTTTCTGCAATTGCGGAGACAACAAAGGAGAACTGTTATGAGTACATCAACCAAAAACCGAGCCACGTTCCATTCCCGGCTGGGCTTTATCCTGGTATCTGCCGGGTGCGCCGTGGGTCTGGGCAACGTCTGGAAATTCCCGTATATCTGCGGCGAAAACGGCGGCGGCGCATTCCTGATCATTTACCTGCTGTGCCTGCTTCTGCTGGGACTGCCTATCGTCATCTGTGAGTTCGCCATCGGCCGCGGCAGCCACCGGAGTATCTCCCAGGCGATGAATATCCTGGAACAGCCGGGAAGCCGCTGGCATATCACCAAATACGTCGGCATCGCCGGAAACTATCTGCTCATGATGTTTTATACCATGGTCGCCGGATGGATGCTCTACTACGCATTCCTGTATGGTTCGGGAAAGATCACGGCTGTTGCTGCGGAGGAGACCTCCGGCTTTTTCACCCGGATGCTGGAAAATCCGGGGCTGATGATCCTCTTCGCGGCGATCGTTATCGCTCTCTGTATCGGCATCTGCGCCCTGGGACTGCAAAACGGCATCGAAAAGGTCACAAAGGTCATGATGATGCTCCTCGTTGTGCTGATGCTGGTGCTCGTGGTGAACTCGCTCCGGCTGAAGGGCGCAGGCGAGGGTCTGAAATATTTCCTCGTCCCCAGCTTCTCCCGCCTGAAAGAAAACGGCTATGGCTCTGTGGCGTTTGCCGCCATGACACACGCGTTCTTTACCCTGAGCGTGGGCATCGGCGCAATGGAGATCTTCGGCAGCTATCTGAAAAAGGGACGAGGCATCACCGGTGAAGCGGTCAACGTGGTGATTTTGGATACCTTCGTTGCCATTATGGCTGGTCTCATTATCATCCCGGCATGCTTTGCTTATGGCGTTCAGCCGGATGCCGGCCCGTCCCTGCTGTTTATCACCCTGCCGAATGTGTTCCATCACATGGTGGGCGGACGCATCTGGGGCTGCTGCTTCTTTGTGTTTATGTCCTTTGCGGCGCTTTCTACGGTCATCGCCGTGTTCGAGAACATCATTACCATGACAGTGGAGCTGGGCAGCTGGACACGGAAAAAGTCCCTTCTGGTAAACCTGGTGCTGATCTTTGTGCTGTCTCTGCCGGC
This sequence comes from uncultured Ruminococcus sp., assembly GCA_934463425.1. Classification (GTDB taxonomy): domain Bacteria; phylum Bacillota; class Clostridia; order Oscillospirales; family Ruminococcaceae; genus Ruminococcus_C. The sequence continues at coordinate 11,073 of CAKSJP010000027.1, read as the reverse complement.
GATCCTGGGCTTCAACCTGCTGTCCGGCTTCCAGCCCTTCGGAGACGGCTCTTCTGTCATGGATCTGGAGGACTTTTTGGTCTCTTATAATATCCTGCCGCTCGGTTCGCTGGTGTATGTGCTGTTCTGTGTCCGGAAAAACGGCTGGGGCTGGGAAAAGTTCCTGGCTGAGGTCAACGAGGGCACTGGCCCGAAGCTGCCGGGATGGCTGCGCGGCTACATGGCATATGTGGTGCCTGCCCTGATCTGCCTGATCTACCTGAAGGGTTATTATGATATGTTCGCCGGAAAGGGTCTGGGAATGCTTGTCGGCTGGATGGCGTTCGCGCTGGTGCTTCTGGCAGTGATCTTCTGGGTGTGCTTTTCCACAGGGAAAAAGCCTGCGGTAAAAGCGGAGGCAGAAATCGAATAATCCAATACGATAAAAATAAAAACCGTTTCGCCGCCGGAGAGTTCCGGAAGCGAAACGGTTTTTTGTTTTGACGTAGTGATCATACGGAAATGCAGCACCGCATAAAGCCCGCCTGACGGCTTTGCCGGTGCATCTTATGCACAGGCTTTGTGCTGTGCTGTATTGCCTTAACGGATCGCGTCGTACAGCTTTTCATAGAAAGTAATAAGAGAACGATTGGTTTCCTCCCGCTGTACGACAACTTCTTCAATCGCATCGATCTTTGCCTGACAAATCTTCTCATCGGCATTGTTGTCTGCGGGAACCTTTTCCAGTTTCTCCAGAGCCAGCGAAAGATGCTGGGTATCCTGCCGGATCTGCTGCAATTCTGCAAAAATTTCAGCGGCAGTGGGAGCTGTGCGACTGCTTGTATTTGTATTTTCTGTCATCTGCTGTTCCTCCTGATTCTGCGGCGGACAGTTCAGACAGATCGTATTTGCACTGATGAATCTTGCCCGCCCTTTTTTGACAAGTCCTCTTGCCCGTCTGGGATAGGTGGGAAAATAAGAATTTCCCTGTTCATCTGTTACGGTGATCTGCGGCATTTCAAGGACTCCTTTCTCTGAGGGCAACGCTGAACAGCGCCTGTCTGGCGGCTTTGCACGCAATCTGCCGAAAAATCTGACGATGCATCTTACGCACAAGTTTTATACAGCGTTGCTGTAGCTGTTTTTTGTGATGGGTGCCGTCCCCGAGGAGTCTTTCAATTTATTGCCTTTATTTTTTGCCGTTCTTCGCTGAAGCGGTCTTGGCAGTTGTTGCAGCCGGCTTTGCAGCGGGAGTCTTTGCAGCCGCAGCAGCAGTTTTCACTGCCGGCTTTACCGGTTCGGTCTTGACAGCCGCAGCAGCCTTGGGAGCCTCCGCCTTGACGGTTTCTTTCTTTGCAGCCGCCGGCTTTTTCGCAGCGGGCTTTACCGGTTCAGCCTTTTTTACAGATGCGGCTGCTTTCGGTGCTTCTGCCTTTTTTGCAGCCGGCTTTTCTGCGGCTTTTTTTGCAGCAGGAGCCTTTGCCTTCGGTGCAGCAGCCTTTTTCGGCTTCGGCATGGTAGCGAGGATCTCACGGAATGCGGCAACCTTGTCCCATTCGCCGTCCATGGTCAGTGCCGCGGTCTCTGCGCTGCGCAGTGCATCCAGCAGTTCTGCGGCATCTGCCGAAACCAGAACATCGTGACCCTTATAGTCATACGGTGCAATGGTCAGATCGTCGCTGTCTGCAGTGATCTCTGCATAAAATGCACCGCAGCCGTCACCGGATACATCGAACTGTACTGCCAGATGTGTCTGCGCACCCTTTGCGCTTGCTGCGTTCAGCAGTGCCTGCGCTTCTTTGAACATTTCTTCAAAAGTCATTTTTGTCATTCCTTTCGTCACCTCCGGCAGAAATACGCCGGGATTTCGTATGCTTTTCTTATCTATTATAGGCGCAATTTCGCAAAATGTCAAGAAGAATGCAAATAAAGCATGAAAAATAAGCAAATATATTGCATGGGGAGAAAAAACAGGGCTTCAAATTTGTGCAGTTTCACGAAAGAAAAAGCCTTGACAAGCCGGAGAAAATAGAGTATACTTGTAAAGCAGATTACTTTTACAGGCAGGAGGCGGCACGGATATGTCTAAGGACTTGAAGTTTGCCATGCTGCTGGACTGCTATGGTGAATTTCTGACACCCCATCAGTACCGGCTCACAGAGCTGTACTATTGTGCGGATCTGTCGCTGAGCGAGATCGCCGAGATCGTCGGGATCACCCGTCAGGGTGTCCGGGACGGCATCAAGCGCGGTGAGCAGATCCTGCTGGAGATGGAAGAAAAGCTGCAGTTTGCGGCAAGGCTCAGTGCGTTTCGGGAGAACTACGGCGCGATCGCAGCATCGCTCCGGGAGATCCAGGCGCAGACAGCAGATGCTCCGGCGGTGCAGGACGCCTGCCGGAAGGCAATGGAAGCGGTGCATCACGGACTGGAGCTGCTTTGAGAGGAGGAGATCATATGGCATTTGAAGGACTGTCGGGAAAGCTGAACCAGGTGTTCAAAAAGCTGAAATCCCACGGAAAGCTGACGGAGAGCGACGTCAAGGAGGCAATGCGTGAAGTGCGCATGGCGCTGCTGGAGGCGGACGTCAGCTATAAGGTCGTCAAGGATTTTGTCAAAAAGGTCTCTGAGCGCGCCGTGGGCGAAGAAGTGCTCACCAGCCTCACCCCGGCACAGCAGGTCATCAAGATCGTCAACGAAGAGCTGTGCAGCCTCATGGGCAGCGAAAATGCCCGGATCCAGTTCCCGTCCAAGCCGCCGTGCGTCATTATGATGTGCGGTCTCCAGGGCTCCGGTAAGACGACCCACTCTGCAAAGCTGGCGAAGATGCTGAAAAAAGAAGGGCACTATCCGCTGCTGGTGGCATGCGATATTTACCGCCCGGCGGCGATCAATCAGCTGCAGGTGGTGGGCGAGCGCGCCGGGGTCAAGGTCTTTGAGATGGGACAGATCGACCCGCGGATCATCGCCAAGGAGGCGCTGAAGTTCGCCAAGGATCACGGCAATGACGTGGTGATCCTGGACACCGCCGGCCGTCTGCACATCGACACGGAGCTGATGGATGAGCTGAAGGATCTGAAAGAACTGACCAACCCCAACGAGATCATGCTGGTGGTAGACGCCATGACTGGTCAGGATGCCGTCAACGTGGCAAAGGCGTTTGACGATGCCCTGGGCATTGACAGTGTGCTGATGTCCAAGCTGGACTCCGACACCCGCGGCGGTGCGGCGCTGTCCGTGCTGGCGGTCACCGGCAAGCCCATCAAGTATGTGGGCATGGGCGAAAAGCTGGACGAGTTCGAGCAGTTCCATCCCCAGCGGATGGCTTCCCGTATCCTGGGCATGGGCGATATGCTGACGCTGATCGAAAAGGCGGAGAGCACCATCAGCCAGAAGGATGCCGAGAAGATGGCGAAAAAGTTCGAGGAAAACCGGTTCGATATGGACGATCTTCTGGAACAGCTGCGCCAGATCCAGAAGATGGGCTCGCTCAAGTCCATTATCGGCATGCTCCCCGGCGTGGGCAGCAAGCTGAAGGATGCAGACATCGACGAGCGGCAGTTTGTGCGCATTGAGGCGATGATCACATCTATGACCAGGGCGGAGCGCGCAAAGCCCTCGATCATCAACCCGTCCCGCAAGCGGCGTATCGCTGCCGGGAGCGGCACGAAGGTGGAGGACGTGAACCGTCTGCTGAAACAGTTCGACCAGATGCAGAAGATGATGAAGCAGCTGGGCGGAAAATCCGGCAAGGGCGGAAAGATGAACCGCCGCGCCATGAAGCGTCTGGCAAATATGAGTCCGGAACAGCTTCAGAATATGCAGGGCGGCATCCCGGGCGTTCCGCCGGGGCTGATGCCGCCGAAGAAGTGAGAAATCCCTATTCAGGCTCCCCTAACAGGGGAGCTGGCAAGCCGTAGGCTTGACTGAGGGGTTATCCTTAATTGATAAGGTTGACATCCTCTTTTAAGGGAACGATTTATCATGAAGAAATCCCGCAGGAAACTGCTGGAGATAGATTTGACATTCGTCAAGAAAAATACATGGAGGTAAATTCAAATGGCAGTAAAGATCAGACTGAGAAGAATGGGCGCAAAGAAGGCTCCGTTCTATCGTATTGTTGTTGCTGACGAGCGTTATCCGAGAGACGGCCGCTTCATCGAAGAGATCGGTTACTACGATCCGACCAAGGAGCCGACTGTTGTAAACCTGGACGCTGACAAGGCAAAGACCTGGCTGAAGAACGGCGCACAGCCGACTGATACCGTTAAGGTGATCCTGAAGAAGGAAGGCGTACTCTAAGTTTTTCTTGGAGCATAAGCCGAGTGCGGGGTCGTTCTGCAAAGGCAGAACGGGATTGCTCCGCCGGTGAGCCGTATCCGCATGCTGCATACGGCTGACCAGTGGAGCAATCATGACCATGAAGGAGGAAAGATCATGCAGGAACTGTTGAAGGTGATCGTTGCCGGTCTGGTAGAAGATCCGACCGCAATCCAGATCACAGAGGATGCACCCAATGAAGAGGGTGTGATCGTTTATCATTTGCATGTCGCACCGGATGATACCGGACGCGTCATCGGCAAGCAGGGACGTATCGCAAAGGCGATCCGCGTGATCATGCGCGCCGGTGCAGCAAGGAATGATCAGAAGATCGCAGTCGAGATCGACTGAGAAACAGCGGCAAACACTCACACAGGCGGACAGAAATGTTCGCCTGTTCTTGTATATGGGAAACACTGCTTTGTGCAGTGCCCTATGGAGAAAGGACTGTCCATGAAACAATACCTGGAAATTGGAAAGATCGTTAACGTCCACGGGCTGCGCGGCGATGTAAAGGTCGTGCCGTGGTGCGATGACCCGGAATTTTTGTGCGAATTTGACACCCTGTATCTGGGCAAGGCGCAAAAGCCGGTGACCGTGACTGCCGCCCGGCTGCAAAAGGGCAACGTGCTGCTGCACCTGGAAGGCGTGGACACCGCAGAAGCGGCAGAAGCGCTGCGCAATCAGGTGCTGTACATGGATCGGGACGAAGTGGAGCTGGAAGAGGGCGTATACTTCATCCAGGATCTCATCGGGCTGGAGGTGCTGGACGCGGATACCGGAAAAAGCTATGGCAAGCTGTCCGATGTCATGCAGACCGGCGCGAACGATGTGTACGAGATCAGGGACGAGACCGGAAAGACCGTGCTGATTCCTGCCATCCCCGATGTGGTGCAGGAGACCGACCTGGACGGCGGCATCATGCGCATCCGTCCGCTGGAGGGCTTGTTCGATGCAGATTGAGATTGCGACCCTGTTCCCGGAAATGTGTGAAGCGGTGCTGTCCGAGAGCATCATCGGCAGAGCCAGAAAGGCAGGGCATATTTCCGTGCGCTGCTGGAATATCCGGGACTATACCCTGGATAAGCACCGCCGGGTGGACGATGTGCCCTACGGCGGCGGCAGAGGCATGGTCATGCAGGCAGATCCCATTTATCGCTGCTATGAGGCGGTGTGCGCAGACATCGGCGCAAAGCCCCATGTGATCTATATGTCACCCAAGGGCAAGGTGCTGGATCAGCAGCGCGCACTGGAATTATCCGTGATGCCGCATATTTTTGTACTTTGCGGGCATTATGAAGGTGTAGATCAGCGCGTTCTGGATGAGATCGCGGATGAGGAGATCTCCATCGGAGACTATGTGCTCACCGGCGGAGAGCTGCCGGCGCTGGTGCTGACCGATACCATTGCACGGATGGTGCCCGGTGTTTTGCCGGAGGATCTCTGCTTTGAAGACGAGAGCCATTTCGGCGGTCTGCTGGAGTATCCCCAGTATACCCGTCCGGCGGTGTGGCATGACCGCGAAGTGCCGCCGGTGCTGCTCACCGGGCATCATAAAAATATTGCCGAGTGGCGGAACGCACAGAGTATCGAAGAAACAAAATCCAAGCGCCCTGACCTTTATGCAAGCTATTTGGACAATAAATAACTGTTTTCTTTGTTGAATTTGAACAAAATGTGCGCTTCCCGAAATCCCCGGAAATGATATTTTGACATTGTTGTCAAGTTCCACAAAGAATGAAATAAAAAGATGGAACAGTTATAACAACTCGTAGAAAATTCCGGAAAATCGCCCATTTCTTGCAAAAAGTACGTTGACGTTCTCCGGAAAAAACGGTATAATGATAGCATAGCAGGGAAGAGGAATGCACAGATCGTTTCCGGAAAAACGGAAACCGCAAAGCTTCTTCAAATCAGCGTATGCTGCACAAAAAGTGCGGGATCATAAGGATGGGAGAGTTTTTATCATGTTTGTAAAAGAAGTAACTGTACAGAATCAGGTTGGTCTGCATGCGAGACCGGCTACATTTTTTATTCAGCGCGCAAATGAATTTAAGTCCTCGATCTGGATCGAAAAGGAAGAGCGCCGTGTAAACGCAAAGAGCCTGCTGGGTATCCTGTCTCTGGGTATCGTCGGCGGTACGGATATCAAGATCATTGCAGACGGTTCTGATGAGCAGATCGCAGTAAATTCTCTGGTAGATCTGGTAGAGAGCGGTTTCAGCGATTAATTCGCTGCGGTTTTAACAAGAGAACCTCACGGGGGAAACGCGTCCGCCGTGAGGTTTTTTGTTTTCACTGGTTTGCACATGGTGTGGCTGCGGGACAGCACCTCAGCTGCCGTTCAGCCCATAGCGTACCATGTTTTCGCAAAAGATGCCATAGCCCCGTGTGGGATCATCTACAAAGACGTGGGTCACAGCGCCCGCGAGCCTGCCGTTTTGGAGAATGGGGCTGCCGCTCATGCCCTGGACGATGCCACCGGTGATCTCCAGCAGCTCCGGGTCGGTGACACGGACAGTCATGTTCCGGGTGCTGTCGGCACCGCTGTAGTCGATCTCCTCCAGGGTGATGTCATACGCCTGGGGTGTTTCGCCGGAGACGGTACAGAGGATCTGTGCCGGGCCAGTTTCGATCTCCTGCTTCAGCGCCATGGGAACAGGCGTTTCACCGGAGGGATCGTGGTACAGCGTTCCAAATACACCGCAGCGGTTGTTGCAGAGCAGGCTGCCCAGCGCAGCGGCCTCGGAAAAGCTGCCCTGGAGCATGCCGGGACTGCCGGCGATGCCTTTTGTGACCTGTGAAATGGAAACAGCGGCGGCTTCGCCTGAACCAAAGGGGAGAATCTCTCCGGTGTCAGCGTCGCAGATAGGATGTCCCAGACCGCCGAAATTTCCGGTCTCCGGATCATAGAAGGTGATCGTTCCGATGCCGGCGCTGCTGTCCCGCACCCAGATGCCGGCTTCATAGCGGCAGTCGTCCTCGGCATATGCCGGTGTCAGCGTGACGGTATAGTCAGTGTTGTCCCGGGTGAGGGTGACTTCTACCGGTGCGCCGTCAGAAGCGGTCACGGCATCCTGAAGCGACTGGTTGGAGTCTATTGCCTGTCCGCCTACTGAACGGATGAGGTCGCCGGTCTGGATGCCGGCCTCCTGTGCCGGACAGCGTTTTCCGGCGGCGGTCTCGACGCGCTCCATGCCGACGACCATTGCGCCGTCCATGCGGAGCTTGATGCCGAAGGGCTCGCCGCAGGGCACCAGCATGGGCGTGTCGATCTCCTGGATTTCCACCTCCTTGACGGGGATCACGCCGAAGAGCCGGAGCGAGGCGGTTTCGGTATCGGCAGAGGCGGAGGCCGCCTGGACTGTGGGGGCAGCGGGCACTGCAGCAATGTGCAGGGCGGTGTCAACTTCTAATGTGCTGCCGGTCTGGACATAATAACTGTCAGGGAGCTGCCAGGCATAGAATGCCGCAGTTCCGTAAAGCTGTAACAGCACAGCAGCGCTGAGCACCGCTGTGCATTTCATCCATCGTATCATTTTTGGTATCCTGCCTTTCTGATGCGGTACAGCGCGGTGCTGTACCGGCACATGTTTCCGCCGCATGGGCTTGCTTTTGCTGTTCCGTATCTATCCTATGCGGCGCGGTGATACTTATCAGCGACAATGCAAGGAAAAAATACTGACATTCCATAATTTCAAAAAATTTGAAAAATGTAAGGAGAGATCGCCATGAAAAATCAAACCGCGCCGTCTGCGCCCATCCCCACCGCCGCGCAGATCAAAAAGCAGCGTGTCCGCCGGGTGTGCAGCGTGCTCTTTCGGGTGCTGCTGGTGCTGTCCACCATACTGTTCACCTGGATCACCTGCTGGGGCTGCGGTCTGGGCTGGATCGACCGCGCCAGAGCAGGCAGCAACTGGCCCATGGAATTTGTGGGCTATGGGCAGATGATGCTGGTCGGCTCGGGACTGATGACTGCGGGCGCGGTGCTTGTCCTGCTGCACCGGAAAAACTGGCTCAACTGGGCAGCGGCAGGGTGCGCCGCCGCCGGTCTGCTGCTGTGCCTGCTGTCGCTGTATCATGTGACAGCTTATGCGGAGGAGCACTCTTTTTATAGTCAGCTGATGCAGATGCCGGCAGCGACCTTATACCGCATCCAGATCCTGCCGGTGCTGCTGCCCTTTGTCTGTACGGTGCTGCTGGGAATGCTGCAGTTCTTTTCGCCGGAAGCTGTGCAGCGCCGCCGGGAGAAAAAACAGCTGGAAAACCAGAAATCCCCGTCGATCCTCTGAAGAGAGGACGCGATCTCTGCGTTTTACACAGATTTTACAAAGAAAAAGTTTTTTTCGACAGGATTCAGTCTTGCAGTTCTCCACAGAATGTGGTAAAATTATAGAGTAGAACAAAAAAACAGGAGGTAACAAAATGGACAACAAAAAAATAAAAGTCCTGATCGGAGACGACACTGCAGAATATGGCATTACTTGTGCCAGCGAACTGCGTGCGCTGGGTTTCTACGTTGTAACCCGGCGAAAAGACGGCAAGGTTATTCTGGATGCGATCCGGAATGACACACCGGACATCGTTGTGATGGATGCTGTTCTGCCGGGCATGGATGCCATAGAGATCCTGGAGAAATCTCAGACATTTGAGCATGCACCGGCGTTTATCATTACATCATCGTATGAAAACGCTTTCATTGAGCGTCAGGTCATGGAAAAAGGCGCAGCCTATTTCATGCTGAAGCCCTTTCATGCCTCTTCTCTGGGGAACCGGATCACGGAACTCGCAGGACAGGGGATGCCGACGCCGAAGAACTCTGCCCACAGAAATCTGGAGGTTGTGGTGACAGAGATGATCCATCAGCTGGGCGTGCCGGCACACATCAAGGGCTATCACTATCTGCGGGCGGCGATCCTGGCATCCATCGAGAACCAGGCGCTTCTGGAGAGCGTGACCAAGATGCTCTATCCTACGGTCGCAAAACAATTCGACACCACCTCTTCCCGGGTGGAGCGCGCCATTCGTCACGCTATCGAGATCGCATGGGACAGAGGCGATCTGGACACCATCAATTCTTTTTTCGGCTATACAGTGAACAACTGTAAGGGAAAGCCCACCAACTCGGAGTTTATTGCATTGCTTACCGATAAGCTGCGGCTGCAGTACGGCAAAACGGGGATAAAGCATCAGGTCTGAAAAAGCGTTTTGCACAGCGCTGCCTTTATAAAAAATTCGTTTTCTCTATGCAAAATATCCTTACAGTCTGCATCTGTTTTGTGGTACAATAATAAGAACTATGTGTATTTCTGCAATGCCTGTCCGCAGAAGGGCATAGTATTATCTTATGCGAAAGGATCAGAGTTTATGACTGACGGAGAAATGATTTTTAAAAAAATGGCGCTCAGTGATCTGCAGTGCAACCCCTTTGACATGATCGGAAAAACCTGGTACTTGCTCACCGCCGGCACACCGGAGGATTATAACACCATGACTGCCTCCTGGGGCGCGATGGGTGAGATCTGGGGTGCGCCCTCTTTCCACTGTGTGGTAAGAACCAATCGGCATACCCTGAAGTATCTGGACGAGAACGAACTGTTCTCTGCATCGTTTTTTGATCCCGGCTATAAGCCGGCGCTCCAATTCTGCGGCACACATTCCGGCCGGGACTGCGATAAGGCGAAAGAAACCGGATTGCGGCCCGTTCTCCTGGGCGGAACGATTGCCTTTGCACAGGCGCGCCGTGTGCTGATCTGCCGGAAACGCTATACGGCAATGATGCAGAAAGACGGCTTTGTACAGCCGGAGACATATGAAAAATGGTACGGCACGGACCCGATGCACCGGGAATTCGTAGGCGAAGTACTGGAATATTATGAGAAAATGCTGTAAGCAATTCTGAAAAAAGCCTCTGTGTAAAGAACAGGGGCTTTTTTGTTTTCGGAGATACAGCGCAGAATCTGCATTTTTTTCATGAAACCACAATATTATGCATGTAATAGTGCATAATATGCGTGATTTGTTGCAAAAGGAAAAAAAATCCGTATATTTATGCAAAAACCCTTGACAATGCCGGAAAAAGGTGTATAATAAAAGACAAGAGCATTTGCGACGAGCCGATTGGACGGACAGATGTGATAAATTACGCTGATGGAGGAGTTTGCATCATGGCAAAGGCAAAAAAGGACATTAAGAAAGTTGTTCTGGCATATTCCGGCGGTCTGGATACTTCGATTATCATTCCGTGGCTGAAGGAAAACTATAACAACTGCGAGGTTATCGCAGTTTCCGCAGACGTAGGACAGGGCACAGAGCTGGACGGTCTGGAAGAAAAGGCAATCAAGACCGGCGCTTCCAAGCTGATCGTACTGGATCTGAAAAAGACCTTCGTAGAGGATTACATCTTCCCGACTGTACAGGCTGGCGCAGTATATGAGAACCGTTACCTGCTGGGTACTTCTTTCGCTCGTCCGATCATCGGTAAGGAACTGGCACGGATCGCGCTGGAAGAGGGCGCAGATGCTATCTGCCACGGCGCAACCGGCAAGGGCAATGACCAGGTTCGTTTTGAGCTGGCAATCAAGGCATACGCTCCGGATATGGCGATCATCGCTCCGTGGAGAGAATGGACCATCAAGAGCCGTGACGAAGAGATCGACTATGCAGAAGCACACAACATTCCGCTGAAGATCAACCGTGAGACCAACTACTCCAAGGATAAGAACCTGTGGCATCTGTCCCATGAGGGTCTGGATCTGGAAGATCCGGCAAACGAG
>CAKSJP010000026.1 GCA_934463425.1 uncultured Ruminococcus sp. | reverse complement strand
GGGCTCTCGTATCGCCGCATACGATGAAGAAAAATCAGAAGGGAAAATACGGCAGAAATGCCTTGGGCAATCAAGGTTGCAATAGCTGCACCAAACACACCGAGACCAAGCCCGGCCACCATCCAAAGATCCATAAAAATATTCAGAACAGACGAAAAAATCAGCAGTTCAAGCGGAATTTTGGATTCTCCGATCGAAGTGAACATGGTGGAAAGAATATTATACATAAACAGAAACGGGAAGCCCACAAAATAGACCCGCAGATACAACACTGCGTCATCCAGTATGTCAGCAGGGGTTTGTAATCCACTCATCATTGAGTGGGAAAAGCAAAAGCCAAAGATGCCAAGAACGATACTCAAAAGCAAAAAGCTAATCAAGGAGGTTGACACGATTGTTTTCATTTTGCCATACTCCCTGGCACCGAAATAACGACTCACAAGCACACCGGCTCCGACGCCGGCTCCCAGCGCCACGCAAATAAACACATTGGTTAATGCCGCACAGGCACCGATAGCTGCAAGCGCAGAAGAACCAACAAACTGACCGACGATAATAGAGTCAGCCATATTGTATACTTGCTGAAAAAAACTACCAAGAATCATTGGCATTGCAAAAACCGTCAGCGCTTTGAGGGGCGCATCAGTTATTAAATACTCATCTTTCGACATTATCATATTCCTCCATGGTATCATGTATCATAATATCCAATTCGCTTTCTTTCACAACTTCCGATTTATCCAGAAGCTTTCTGTTCCCCATTCTTTCTATTATACCATGCCGCGCAAAAAAGCACAAGAAAATTTTACATTTTTCCTTAGAAAATCACATGCTGAAAAAATTTGCATTTTCCGTCGGATTGTGGTATAATAAAAGTTACTGTGCCATTTTTGGCGCGACATTTGACAAGAGCCTGTCCGCAGGCTCCGGAAAGGACATCATCATCTTGAACAAAGCATTTCGCAAAGGCGTTCTCCAGGGGATTCCCATCGCCCTGGGATATCTCTCCGTCTCCTTTGGATTCGGCATTTTGGCAGTACGCGCCGGGCTGTCGGTTTCTGCCGCTGTGGCAATTTCCATCACAAATGTTACCTCTGCCGGACAAGCTGCCGGCGTAGGCGTGATCGCTGCCGGCGGTTCTTATCTGGAAATGGCGCTGACTCAGCTGACCATCAACTTCCGGTATGCTCTTATGGGCTTCTCTCTGTCCCAGAAGCTAGACGAAAAGTTTCACCTGCCCCAGCGCATGACAACAGCATTCGGCATTACAGACGAGATCTTCGCCGTTGCCTCTGCCCAGCCGGGAACCATCTGCCCGGCATATCTGTACGGCCTGATCGCCATTGCATTCCTGGGCTGGGTTCTGGGCACGCTCCTGGGGGCTGCCGCAGGACAGATCCTGCCAAAGTTCATTATCGACGCCATGGGCATCGTACTGTACGGCATGTTCCTGGCAATCATTGTTCCGGTATCCCGGAAAAAGAAAAGCGTCCTCGCCGTGGTCATTCTGGCGGCGCTGTGCAGTATCCTGTTCAAGTATGTATTCACGGCAGTTTCCAGCGGATTCGCCATTATTCTGTGTGCAATTCTGGCATCCGTGGCCGGAGCGATCTTTTTTCCCATTCCGGAGGAGGAACGAACATGAGTCTGATCCTTTATATTGCCATTATGGCAGGCGTGACCTATCTGATCCGTGTTGTGCCGTTTACGGTTTTCCGGAAAAAGATCCAGAACCATTTTCTGCAAAGCTTCCTCTATTACATTCCCTACGCAGTGCTGAGCGCCATGACCATTCCGGCGATTTTTTACTCCACAGGCAGCGTTGTGACTGCGGCAGTGGGAACAGTCGTCGCAGTTGTGCTCGCATACTTCAATCTGCCGCTGATCGTGGTTGCGCTTGCAGCTTCTGCAGCAGCACTGGTGACGGGATTCCTCATTTGACATATGCCCCGTGTGCAGCAGGCAAACTGCATATGGGGGCTTTCTGTATATTGTCACTCGGTTGACTTATATCGCGGCTTGTGCTATAATATTTGAGTTAGTAGGAACAAACTGATTTCAAATCGAGGTGCGTAATGAAGAAATTCTGCTTTCAAAATAACAGCGACGGATTTTACGGAACATATTATCCCAATCCAAAGGGTGCAAAACACGCCATGATCGGATTATTTGGCGATGATCCGAACGATTTCATGGCAAAATGCGGTGCAAAGTGGCTGCATAAAAATGGGGTGAATGTGATGTGCATGTCACCCGATGTGAAAAATTACAGCCATGTCAACTATCCGCTGGAACGAATCGGCGCGGCGATCCAATGGCTCCGAAATCACGGGAACCAAAAAATCGGCATCATGGGCATGAGCACAGCAGGGATGGATTCTCTGGCAGCGGCTTCTTATTTCCCGGATATCACGCTGACTTTTGGACTTACGGCAAGTGATTTTATCTGGCAGGGGTTTGAACAGGGCGAAAAAGACGGCTGCAAGGAATGGCCTGTTCCGAATGCCTCCACACTTTCCTGGCAGGGCAAGCCGCTTGCGTACATGCCTTTCGTCTATGCGCATCCGGTATATTATCAAAAAATAAAAGAAGAGACAAAAGGCTCAGGGGATATTACCCGCAGCACCCACCTGTTTATCGACTCGGAAAAAGCAAGAGTGCACACGGAAGAAGAAATGATAAAGATCGAGAACATCCAGGGAAAGCTTATCGTCATCGGCGCTGACGACGACAGCTTCTGGGAGGCAGGGAAATATGTTCGCCGTATGGAACAGCGATTGAAGGAGCGCCCCCACAGCTGCGACTACGAAGCTATCGTCTATACGCACGGCACACATTTTGTACTGCCCGAATCCATGCTCCGGCTGGCGCTCCCCGTAGGACTGAAGCTGGTGCTGAAATTTGTTTTCCGGGCGGCAAAGGAATATCCCAACGAGTGTGAGGAAACCAGAAAAGACATCGACCGGCGGCTTTCGGCAGCGATTCAGAACTGGATCACAGAATAGAAAGCGATATTAGCAAACCGACTTTCAGTCAGGAAAATACTGCTGAAAGCCGGTTTTTGATTTTTTTGAAAATGCTGTCACAAATCGATACCGCCAAACGGTTATGATATGCAGACGGGCGAAAGACCAATGCACTGGAATGCAGCCCGTATCAGAAAGAGGTGAGCAAATGGCAGCGCACAAAGAACAGGAAAAGATCCAGCAACTCTATGCAGTTTATGAGCAGCCCATGTATCGCATCGCTTACGCAATCCTGCATCACACAGAACAGGCGGAAGATGCAGTATCCGATGCGTTCCTGCGAATTATCAAAAATCTGAAAAAGATCGGCGACGTGCAAAGCGAAAAGACGAAACACTATATCATTCAGATCATTCGCAGCACCGCCATCAACCAGTATCGGCAGAATCAGCGGGATTCTGAACGATATACGGTCTGGGATGACCGCATTTTGCAGGTTCCCAGTCAGAAAGATGATATGGAGCAGCTGCTCGCAGCGATTGCAGAAGAAGAAACCATCGCCGATCTGCTAGCGCCACTGAGCGATATCGACAAGCAGATCGTATTGCTGCGATGTGAGGAAGAGCTTTCCTTCCGCGAAATTGCCGAGCGGCTCTCCATCAAAGAAGCCGCTGCAAGAAAACGCTTTGAACGCGCCAGAAAGGCGATCCAGAAAACAAAGGGGGATTATCCATATGAAACACGACTCTTTTCCGTATAACGACGCAGAATGGAACAAAATCGTTGAAAATGCATTTGCACCTGACGCACAGCCCCATGTCTTTTCGGAACGCTACACCCGTCAGAAACAGGACATCCAGCACCAAATGGAGGTAAGCCATATGAAACAGCATAAATTCCGCATGAAAAAGTCCCTGACCGCAGCCGTAGCAGTTGCCGCAGCCATCGTAGTCATCCCTACCGCTGTATATGCATCCACTCAGATCCGCGGCTATTTTCAGAACGGCGGCGGCGAGTATCAGCAGGAAATGGTGATCCCGAAGAGCGACAGCGTTTCTGACCAGATCATGGCGTTGCAGGTGGGCTGGATGCCGGAGGGCATGGCAACCGATCCCAGCAGCGGAAAGTACAGAGACCCCAGCGGACGCGCCATAAGTATGCTCTTCTATAAGATTGACAGTCAGGAAGCTGCTCTGACACACACCGTCAACTACAGCGTTTCTCAGGAGACACTCACCTGCGGCAGCAATACTGTTCTCTATGCAGTGACTGACACCACGGGAGTGTCCGGCAAGGATGTTTTTGACAAGGATGTCTGGGTCGCATTCCCGGATTCCAACTATGCCGTACAGCTCTATGCAACAACCGACGTGACAAAAGAAGAAATCGAAAAGATCGCAGAAAATCTCAGTCTGACACCTTCTGACAAGGAGACAGCTGAGCTGTGGAGCGGTGAGCCGCAGGAAGCGACTGGCGGAACCGATGAGGTCTACAAGGTCGATGACTATACCATTCAGCAGATCGGTGACACCATTCGTTCGGATTTCTATGATGATGATGATAAATATTCCCGCGTCACTGTCAAGCTGGACAGCGTTTCCGTCCAGGATAACTTTGACGGACTTCCGGCAGTGGATGACATCGGCAACCCGGTGGACTACAGCCAGTATCTCAATGCAGACGGCACGGTTCAGGATGACGTGCGCACATGGTACTCCCGTGGCGACGGCGTGAACACCCTGGATGAAAAGGTCAAGGAAGAGACGGTTCCCCAGCGTGTTCTTGTGATGCATCTCACTTACACCAATGAGTGCAGCATCACACAGGAGATCTGCGTCCACCCGAATCTGCTCCAGAAGAACGGTGACAGACTGGATTACGGCGCGGTTGCCTGCGAGCCGACGGATGAAACCATGTACAGCAAGGGCACATTGGACGACTTGAAGTATGGTGAGTTCTTCCTGTTTACCACTGACAGAGACCACAGCAAGAACAACATCACCAATGTTGCTCCGGGCGAAAGTGTCGAGGCAACTGTGGCATTCCTCATGGATGAGGACGAACTGCAAGACCTGTATGCTGACATCCTGGGCTACGGTCAGAAAACTGTAGTTTCCCTGGGCGACCTGCAGTAAAGGGCATGCAGAAGCCGGTGTTTCCCTAAGACAACTTCTAATTTTTCTCCCAATTGACAGAACGAACGCCGTGTGATTTTCTCCACACACAGACACGTTCTGCCTCATAGAACCTGTCTTCACAAGAAATATATGTGGATTTTCGAGCATAATTTTGTTGCAGACAAGAAAAAAATACGCAGGCGGGCTGTCGCCCGGCAAGTATTTTTTACGCAGTATGCAGCAAAATTTGCCGAAAAGACACGTGTATACGCTTGTGAAGACAGGTTCATAGATCAACACGCCCCGTATGCGGCTCATCCCTTCGCATACGGGGCGTGTTTTAGTTTGTTCAGGCACAAATGATACGCAGTACTGATGCTATTTTACTGCCCGTTTCCCATATCGCCCCAGTCGGTCAGCTCCATAGTGGCGCTGGCGTTGAGACTGGAATCGGCACGAATGCCGGCATCAAAGGCATAAGAACCGGCACAGGCGATCATAGCGCCGTTGTCTCCGCAGAGAGAAAGCGGCGGCATATACAGGGTAAAGTTATGCTTATCGCAAGCTTTTTGCAGGGATTCCCGAACGCCGCTGTTGGCAGAAACGCCGCCGGCAATGGCAATGGTGGAATAGCCGTGCTCCACCGCCGCACGGATGGTATGTTCTGTCAGCACCTCGGAGATAGTTGCCTGCACCGATGCTGCCAGATCCTCCCGGCAGATGGTCTCGCCCTTCTGCTGGGCATTGTGGAGCAGATTCACCACGGCGGTTTTCAGCCCGGAAAAGCTGAAGTCATAGGCATTTTCTGCGATTTTCGGTTTCGGCAAAGAGAACGCTTTCGGGTTGCCGGACTTGGATGCCTTGTCCAGGTGAATGCCGCCGGGATAGGGATAGCCCATGGCACGGGCGCACTTGTCGAAGCATTCCCCTGCCGCATCGTCCCGTGTCCGTCCCAGGATGCGGAATTTGGTATAAGTCAGCACCTCTACCAGGTGACTGTGGCCGCCGCTGACCACCAGACAGAGATACGGCGGTTTCAGTTCCGGATGGGCGATGTAGTTTGCCGCAATGTGTCCTGCCAGATGGTGCGTCGGCACAAGAGGTTTTCCGGCGGCAAGCGCCAGACCCTTGGCGAAGTTTACACCCACCAGCAGTGCCCCGATGAGTCCGGGGTATGCGGTCACGGCAATGCCGTCCAGTTCCGCCAGTGTCACACCGGCATCGTCCAGCGCTTTCTGTACCACAGGCAGCACGTTTTCACAGTGCCGCCGGGAAGCGATCTCCGGCACAACGCCGCCGTATTGTTTGTGTTCCTCTACCTGTGAGGAAACCACATTGGAGAGGATCTCTGTGTGGTCTCGTGCAACGCTCGCTGCAGTTTCATCGCAGGAGCTTTCAATTCCTAATATCAGCATAGCTGCATCTCCATTTCTGTGAACTTTATCACAATACCGCAAAGCCATACCATATGCTTATCCGGTATTTTATTTTTTCTGAACGGTATACTGCCTTGCAATACGGCATTCCGGCGCAAGATCAAACAAATACAAAGCCGCCGCAAACAGCCATTCCAATGGCTTCATCAGCAAATACACCAGATCCGCCCGAAACGGTGTGGTGATTTTTTGCGAAAGCGGATAGCCATGGGTATCGTAGAAGTGCCGCACTTGCCGGTGCAGACGCGGCAGACGTTCCTGAAGCAGCTCCTCAAAGGCATTCGCCACGGCAAGCTGTCGGTTTACCACGATCACAGCACCACGGCGATACCCCAGCCGAAGCGGACGCACCAGTTTCCGGTGTCCGCCGGCGGCAACTGTACAGAGG
Source organism: uncultured Ruminococcus sp. (assembly GCA_934463425.1). Classification (GTDB taxonomy): domain Bacteria; phylum Bacillota; class Clostridia; order Oscillospirales; family Ruminococcaceae; genus Ruminococcus_C. Next base: position 15,148 of record CAKSJP010000026.1, on the reverse strand, counting down.
TAATGTCCCTTATATTCCAAAGGCGGCGGCGGAAGCTGCTGTGAAAATGTCCAGTCTGCCGTCTGGGTAAATGCCTGAACTGTGCCGTCCGCACCTTGTCCGCAGAGAATCAGCACCATTTCCAGCACTGCCGCAAGGGGCAGCACCAACAAAAAGGCAGTCATACGAAAATGTGATGCCTTTTCTAAAAACTGATACAGCCGAAGTACCCAACGCCGCCGGAATACCGTCTGCCGTTCCCGCAGAAGCCTTGTCTGTCCGGCGATATGCCGGCGGATTCCCATCGCAGACAACAGCAGCAGATTGCCGTGATAAAGATAGAAATACCAATCCAGAAAACTGCGGAAATCTACCTGTTCGGCAATCTGCACTGCCAGAAGTATCTGCATGATATTTCCCACCAGCACCCCTGCCACTGCACCAGCAGAAACCAGCGGCGGCAGCTGTTCTGGTCTGCACCAGAGCAAAAGCCCCAATCCGACGATTCCCACCAAAACCGGCAACCAGAAAGAAAGTGCATGTGCCGAGTCGATCAGATTGTGGGTTTGAAAGGTATATGTCGCCTGGTCATAATCTTTTCCGCTATATTCAAACTCCATGCACAACAGAAGAAAATACTCTGCCGCACCAATTCCCAGGGAAAGTCCGGCAAACACTCTGGGAGCCAGCTTTCTCCTGCCGCTGCACTCCGCAAAAAGGTTCCAGAAATTCAGTACAGTCAGCACAAACGGAGGCACAAGCAACAATGTCCAAAACAACAGCTTCATCAGCATTCTCCTACCCTTCGTGTCATCAGCACAGCGCCCTCCTCCGGATCGCGGTAGTACCGTTTCCGAAAGCCTACCTGCTCATAGCCTGCGGATTCATACAGCGCAATGGCGGCAGCGTTGGACTCTCGCACCTCTAACCAAAATTCGCTTTCCGGAAACTGCCGGTGCGCCCAGTCCAGCAGTTGTCTGCCGATGCCCTGCCGCCGGAACGCCGGTGCAACAGCGATATCATCCAGATTCACAGCGTCTCCGGTACGGGATATGGCGGCATAGCCGCATAGCATGCCGTCTATTTTTGCGCACCAGATGCGATTGTAGCAGCAGCACATGGTCTGCCGGAAGATGTTCTCCGACCACGGATCCGAAAAGCACTGCGCTGCCAGTTCCGCCAGTGCCGCCAGGTCCTGTTCCGATGCCGGTACGATCTCAACCTTTTGCTGCATACCAACTCTCTCCCATGCTCACATCTGCCGTCAGGGGTACAGGGAATTTCTCCTGTTCCTCCAGCGAAAGGGTATTCCGGATCACATTCTGCATTTCCTCGCCCAACACTTTTCCCGCCTGTAGAGCATGCTGCTCTGGCACTTCTACGATCAGTTCATCGTGTACCTGCAAGATCAGTTTCGCGTCCGGCACGTCGCTTTGCAGCCGCCGGTACACATAGATCATGGCAAGCTTGATGATATCCGCCGCCGTCCCCTGAATGGGGGTATTCATGGCGATACGCTTTCCTGCCGCCTGTACCATTTTATTGGATGCCAGAAGCTCCGGCACAGGCCGCCGCCGCTTGAAGTAGGTGGTAACATAGCCGTTGATCTTCGCCGTGTCCACCGTTTTTTCCATAAAAGCGCCCACGCTGGGGAATTGTGCCATATAGTTCTGGATATACTGATTGGCCTGGCGCACAGAAACGTGAATGTCCTGAGACAGAGAAAATGCACCCATGCCGTAGAGAATGCCGAAGTTCACCGCTTTGGCGGCGCTTCGCATTTCCGGCGTCACCATTTCACGGGGCATGTCGAATACCTGCGCCGCCGTGGCTGCGTGAATGTCCGCGCCGCTGAGAAACGCTTCCTGCATCTGCTTGTCGCCGCTGAGATTCGCCAGCAGCCGCAGTTCGATCTGGCTGTAGTCCGCATCCAGCAGCACACATCCCTTTCGTGCCACAAAGAACTTTCGCATGTTCCGCCCCAGTTCTGTACGCACTGGGATGTTCTGCAAGTTCGGTTCTGTGGAAGAGATACGTCCCGTCCGGGTCTCTGTCTGCTTGTACACGGTATGAATCCTGCCATCCTCGCCCACTGTTTTCAACAAACCGTCCACATAGGTGGAGCGCAGCTTGCTGTACTGCCGCCATTTCAGCACATAGTCCACAATGGCATAATCGCCGCGAAGCTTTTCCAGAATGTCCGCATTGGTGGAATAGCCAGTCTTGGTCTTTTTGCCATGGGGCAGCTGCATTTCACCAAACAGTACCTCGCCCAGCTGCTTCGGCGAACCGATGTTGAACTCGTGCCCTGCCTCATCATAAACCATCTGCTGCATCTCCTCGATCTGTTCTGAGAGATACACGCCAAAGTTCCGGACACCCTGTTGGTCGATGGCGATGCCGTCATGCTCCATTGCCGCCAGCACTACGGTCAGCTGCTGTTCAAAGTGCAGCAGCCGGGTCATGTCCTGCTCCTCTACCAGTTTCTGCATGGCAGCGCAAAGCTTCGGCAGCGCCGCCAGGTCTGCAAATTCGCCCTGACTTCGGTGATACGGTACATGATAGGTCACGCAGAGCCGCTCGATCTCATAGGCAGACGTAGTGGAATTCAGCAGGTATGCGGCGATTTCGCCGTCCTGTGCTGCCGGAGATTCGCTGTCTGGTGTCACACCATGCGCCAGCAGCCAACGATACTGTGGTTTTGCACCGAAAGTGTGCCGTTTCATTTGAAACAAATCTGTCAGCAAGCAAGCTTCTGTTGTAGTATATACTGTTTCCGGCGCATCCGGATGCAGAACACAGGCGCGCGCACCGTCAAACAGACAGCAGGGCAGATGTTCCGGCGTATTTTTCCAGCATTCCAGAAGTTCGGCTGTGAGCGGCTGTTCAGTCAATTCTGCTGCTTTCTCCGTTGCTGTTTTTTCCGCAGAATCCGCCGCTCCGGCAGATTCACCGGAGAGTTTCAGTTTCTCCAACAGCTTTGCCATTTCCAGTTCCAATAAAAGCTTCCGCACTTCTTCTGTCTGCACGGGCTGCGGCACATAATCCTGTACATCTGTATCAATGGGAACATCTGTCACAATGGTTGCCAGCCACTTGCTCTCCTTTGCCGCATCCTGTCCCGCAGTCAGCTTAGTATGCACCGACTTGGTCAGCTTCGCCTCTTCCAGGTGGGTATAGAGGTTCTCGATCGTTCCCCACTCCTGAATCAGCTTGGAGGCAGTTTTCTGTCCAACGCCTGCCACACCGGAAATATTATCGGAACTGTCACCCATAAGTGCTTTCAGATCGATCAGTGACAGCGGTTCGAAGCCGTACTCTTCCCGGAAGCGTTCCGGCGTAAACGGAATCGTCTCCTTATTGGTAGTCAGACGCACTGTTACCCGGTCGTTGACCAACTGCAAGCTGTCCCGGTCTCCGGTAAGGATCACACAGTCTGCGTCCTGTGCCTTGCAGGATGCCGCCAGCGTACCCAGGATATCGTCTGCCTCATAGCCCTCACAGGTCACTACCTGGATTCCCATCAGCGTCAGCAGCTGCTTCATATAGGGCAGCTGCATGGCGAGCTCTTCCGGCATCCCCTTCCGGTTTGCCTTATAGGTCGCCACCGCTTTATGCCGGAATGTCGGCTTTCGCAGATCAAATGCCACCGCAATGGCATCCGGCTGCACCTCGTCCCGGTTTTTCATAAAGATATTCATGAAACCAAAAATGGCATGGGTAAAAATGCCCTGGGTATTGCTCAGGGGACGTATCCCGTAAAAAGCACGGTTCAGGATACTGTTTCCGTCAATGGCAAGTAATTTCATGTGCTCCTCCTGTTTCCTTTCCTCAATCCCAGCTGTTTCCAAAATTCATGCCGTCATATTCATTGTACACATGCGATGTGTCATCCTGAATGACGCCATAGCTGCCGTTATATCCATCGTTCTGGTTTTGCTCGTATTTTTCCCAATCGCTCTTGGGTTCTGTCTGGCGCTGATATCGTTTTTCTGTGGTCTGTCTGGTACGGTCCTGCAAATCCCCCATTGTTGTGACCGCCTCTGTTTCAGACGGATCGGCATAGCCGCCGAAACCGCCTTTGGAAGCCGGACGCGATGCACCGCATCCGGTCAGCAGCACGCTCCAGACCAATATGCAGAAAAGAAATGTTCCAAATTTTCTCATATATACTCCTTTGAAAAAAGGCTGCCGCATCTGCAATGCCGCAGCCTTTTCCAATATCTCAGTTTACAGAAGCGGCTCTGTTCAGAGCGCTTCTGCGATCACATCCAGAATCGCATGCCCTACCTGTTCCTTTGACAGCATCGGCAATTCCCGTTCTTCCTGCTGCAGGATCAGTGTCACCACATTGGTATCCGTCCCAAATCCAGCCCCGGCAACCTTCAGGTTGTTGGCACAGATCATATCCAGGTGTTTTCTTTGCAGCTTTGACCGGGAATTTTCCAGCATATGCTCTGTTTCCATGGAAAAGCCGCAGAGGAATTGTCCCTCCGGCTTGTGCTCTCCCAGATATGCCAGAATATCCTTTGTCCGCGCCAGCGGAATAGACAGCATGCCGTCTGATTTTTTCTGCTTTTCCGTGGCTACTTCCGCTGGACGGTAATCCGCCACTGCAGCAGCCATAATAATCGCATCCTGCTCCGGTGCACGGGACACCACCGCCTGATACATTTCTTCCGCAGTCACCACCGGCACAGTTTCCACAAACAGCGGCGGCGTCAGCGCAGAACGCCCGGTGACCAGTGTTACCTCCGCACCGCGGCGCATGGCGCATGTTGCCAGCGCGTAACCCATTTTCCCGGTGGAATGGTTGGTGAGATAGCGCACAGGATCAAGAGACTCCTGGGTTGCTCCGGCAGAGATCAGAATCTTCTTGCCTTTTAAGTCTTTCTCACAGGCGATTTCCTGCAGGATCCATTCCAGCAGTGTTTCCGGTTCCGGCATCTTGCCTGCTCCTACATCACGGCAGGCAAGCATTCCCACTGCCGGAGCGATGATCGTATAGCCGAATCGCTCCAGCTTTTTCAGGTTGTCCTGTACAATGGGATTCTCGAACATATGCGTGTTCATGGCCGGAGAGATCAGCACCGGAGCGGTGCTTGCCATAACTGTGGTGGTCAGCATGTCATCTGCAATACCGCCGGCAATTTTACCGATCACATTTGCCGAAGCCGGCGCGATGAGCATCACGTCTGCCTTTTTCGCCAGGCTCACATGCGCCACATCAAACTGAAAATTCCGGTCAAAAGTGTCCACCAGACACTTATTTCCGGTCAGCGTTTCAAAGGTGATGGAATTGATAAAGTTTGTGGCATTCTGCGTCATGAGCACATGGACATCTGCATGAAGCTTTACCAGACTGCTCGCCAGTGATGCAATTTTATAAGCCGCAATGCTCCCGGTCACACCCAGAACAACAGTTTTCCCTTTCAGCATCGTTCCACCGCCTTATGCCAGCTCGCCGTGCTTTTCATAGTGTGAGATCTTGGAAACCGCGTTTTTCTCATCCACCAGAACTACCTTTGGCTGCATGGTCTTTGCCTCTTCCGGGGTCACCTGAGCATAAGCCATCAGGATCACCTTGTCTCCGGTCTGCGCCTGACGTGCTGCTGCGCCGTTGAGACAGATCACGCCGCTGCCGCGTTCTCCGGCAATGGTATATGTCATAAAGCGGTTGCCGTTGGCAATATTCACTACCTGCACTGCCTCATATTCCAGGATTCCGGCAGCGTCCAGCAGATCAGCATCTACGGTAATGCTGCCCACATAGTTCAGCTCCGCCTGGGTCACAGTGGCACGGTGGATCTTGCCCTTCAGCATGGTGATGGTCATTCTGCAGCACCTCCTGCCTGCATCATAAAGTTGTCGATCAGCCGGGTCTTTCCGATATAAACAGCCATTGCAGCCAGGAACGGTCTGTCCAGCTTCGGGATCTGCTGCATGGTCATCAGGTCAACCACCTTCACATAGTCGATCTTTGCCAGCGGCTCTTCTGCAATGATATCTGTCATTGTCTTTACCAGCTTTGCCGCATCGGTCTCGCCGGATTCCGCCAGTTTTTTGCCGGCAAAAATGCTCCGGCTCAGCACCAGAGCCGCCTTGCGCTCTTCCGGACTGAGATAAGTATTCCGGGAGCTCTTTGCCAGACCATCCGGCTCACGGACGATCGGGCAGCCCACGATCTCTACATCCATATTGAGATCCAGCACCATACGGCGAATGACCGCCAGCTGCTGTGCATCCTTTTCTCCAAAATAGGCTTTGTCCGGCTGCACAATATGGAGCAGCTTGGAGACCACAGTGCAGACACCGCGGAAGTGCACCGGACGGCTCAGTCCGCACAGTTCCTTTGTCAGGACATCCATGTCCACAAAGCTGCAAAAGCCCTTGGGATACATTTCTGCCGGAGTGGGATGAAAGATCAGCGCTGCGCCAGTGCTTTCACACAGGGCAGCATCGTGCTCCAGATCTCTGGGATAGCTTTCCAGATCTTCATTCGGGCCGAACTGCGTGGGATTCACAAACACGCTGACAACCACACGATCATTCTGTGCACAGGCTTTTGCGATCAGACTCTGGTGTCCCTCATGGAGATAACCCATCGTCGGAACAAGACCGACAGTCAGCCCTTCCTTTCTCCATGCTTTCACCTGCTTCCGTACTTCTGCAACGGTCTCTACGATTTTCATGCCTGTACCTCCTGTTCCAACTGTGCCATCACATCATCTGAAATGGCAAACGAATGTTCTTCTGCCGGGAAATTCCCGTCTTGTATTTCATTACGGTATGTGGTAAACGCTTCCTGCATCACTTTGCCGACTTCTGCAAACTTCCGGACAAATTTCGGCTGGTAGTCCTGGAACATGCCCAGCATGTCCTGATATACCAGAACCTGTCCGTCGCAGCCGGCACCTGCGCCGATGCCAATGGTGGGAATGTGCAGCGTTTTGGTGACAAGTGCAGCCAGCTTCGCCGGAACGCATTCCATGACCACGGCAAATGCACCGGCTTCTTCTACTGCCTTTGCATCCTCCAGCAGCTGTCTTGCTGCATCCGCCGTCTTCCCCTGCACCTTAAAGCCGCCCAGTGTATTCACGGACTGCGGCGTCATGCCCAGGTGCGCTACCACCGGAATAGAGGCATTGACAATGGCGCGGATCTGTTCGCACACCAGTTTGCCGCCCTCCAGTTTAACTGCGCCGGCTCTGCCCTCTTTCATCAGTCTGCCGGCGTTGACTACTGCGTCATAAGCCGAGGTCTGATAGGACATGAAAGGCATATCCGCAACCACAAGGGCATTTTTTGCGCCCCGTGCAACTGCAGCTGTATGGTGGATCATATCCTCCATAGTCACTGAAATGGTGTCGGAATAGCCCAGGATCACGTTGCCCAGAGAGTCCCCTACCAGCAGCATATCTGTCCCGGCTTCATCCATCAGCTTCGCCATGGTATAATCATAACAGGTGAGCATAGCGATCTTCTCGCCGCGCGCTTTCATCGCCTGAAGCGTTTGTACCGTCTGTTTCATTTTTTGTTCCTCCAAAAGAGAATAGTACAATTTCCCATCAGGAATACTGTCCGGTATCTATCATAGCAGAAAGCGTGAAAAAAGTCAAGGCAGTTCAAGGCGATTCCATTGTTTTTTGAAGCCGGCCACGCAGTGGTGCAGCCGATTTTACAGCGAATTTGTATGGTGTGGCACAAAGAATTTCTCTTTTTCTTTCGTTTTTGCGAAAAATGCTGAAAATTCACAAAGCATTGACATTTTTGGCCGCTTCCCTTATAATAAGTATAGGGAAACAGCTTCCCCAAAACATGTTTTTTCAAAGGAAAGGATTACTATGCATAATATCTGGAAAACACTCGCCAGCACAGGAATCGCAGCAGCGGCAGTGCTAGGTCTTTCCATACTGGCTGCACCGGAAGTTTCAGCAGACAGCAGTGCAGCCGCTGACACTGCACCGCCTCTGGTGGCAACTGCTCCGACACAGTTGGACAACACCGCATCCGGTTGGATCAAAAATGAGGATGACACGTTCTCCTATTATGGGGCAGATGGTGAAAAATATACCGGCACCCGGGAGATCGACGGCGTTTCATATCTCTTTTCGGACAGCGGCATTCTCATGACCGGATGGCAGACCATTGACGGCAAGCGCTTCTATTACAGCAAGGAAGACGGTCAGCCGCAGTTCGGATGGCTGAACTGGAACGGCAGCCGCTACTATATCGACCCGGAAAACGGAAAGCAGAACGGCTGGCTGACCCTGGAAGCAGACAGCACAGAACAACACTACTTTTTGGATGACAACGGCGTGCTGCAGACCGGTTTCTTCCAGACCGCCGAAGGCAGTCCTTTGTTTTATGCCGGCGCAGACGGTGCGATCTTTCAGGACGGCATCTATGAGATCGACGGCGCACCCTATTGGTTTCATGAGGACGGTTCGCTCCACACCGGATGGCAGACTGTAAACGGCAAGCGTTATTTCTATGACCCTATTACCGGCGAGATCACCTTCGGCTGGATCCACTGGAATGACAACTATTACTATGTCAGTGCAGAAACCGGAAAATATACCGGTGCGCAGGAAGCAGATGAGGATTACTACCCCTTCTCCCCGGAGAGCGGCGCAGTACAGGAGGGCATGTGCCAGCTGCCGGACGGTTCGACCCGGTTCTATTACAAGGACGGCAGCTATCACAGAGGCTGGTTCTATGACAGCACCGGTGCAGCATATTACTTCGATGACAGCACTGGTGCTATGTGCACTGGATGGAAAAGGGTAGAAAACAAAACCTATTATTTTCAGGAAAACGGAACAGCGCTGTCAGGATGGCTCAAGGAAAACGGCAAGATCTACTATTTCAACAAAAGCGCCCAGATGTGCACCGGATGGCAGACCATTGACGGCAAGCGCTATTGCTTCCTCTCAGACGGCTCTGCGGTGACCGGATGGCAAACTGACTCGAAAGGCTCCAGCTACTACTTCCTGGAGGACGGTTCGGTTGCCACCGGATGGCTCGACATTGGCAATCACACCTATTATTTCCGCAGCGACGGCACAGTTACCCGCGGAATTGCCGAAATCGACGGAAAGTCCTATCTTTTTGCAGATGATTCCGGTGTGCTTCAAAAAAATGTGACCCAAAACGGCATCACCACAGATGCCAACGGCGTGATCGTAAAGCGCATCCTCTCCGTACAGTATCTCAGCCAGGCAGGATTTCCCACTGGTTGTGAAAGTGCCGCTGCGGTAATGCTGCTGCATCAGGCTGGATATAACACCAGTCTCGCCGATTTTGTGGACAAGTACCTGGACAAAGGCAGCTTTTATTGGAAAAACGGCGTCTACTACGGCCCAGACCCCAGCACAAAGTTCGTGGGCGACCCGCGCTCTTCCAGCGGCTTCGGCTGTTATGCGCCGGTCATCACCAATGCCCTGAATAAGATCCTCACCAATGGTGACACAGCAAAAAACATCACCGGAACGCCCTTTTCCAGTTTGCTGACCGATTATATTGACCACGGCATTCCGGTGGCAGTCTGGGCTTCTATCAATATGATGCAGATCGACAACGGCAGACAATGGACTGTCCCGGAGACTGGTGCGCTGTTCACCTGGAAACGGCATGAGCACTGTCTGGTTCTGGTCGGCTATGACAGCCAGTATTACTATATGAACGATCCATACCAAAGCAAGGGTCTGGTTGCCTATCAGCGCAGTGTCGTGGAAGCACGATATGCGACCATGGGCTATCAGGCAGTTGTCATTCAGTAGGAGGCAATCTTTATGAAACTCTTATTTATCCGCCACGGCGACCCGGATTATGAAAAGGACTCTCTGACCGAAAAGGGCTGGCACGAAGCTGAGCTGTTGTCACAGCGTATGGCAGAGACAAAGGTTGACGCATTTTATGTCTCTCCCCTGGGACGCGCCAGGGATACTGCTTCACTGACCCTGAAAAAGCTGGGAAGAGAAGCGGAGGAAAAGCCGTGGCTTCGGGAATTTCATGCGCCGATACCGGATTTTCACACAGGAGAACCGCGCATTGCCTGGGATCAGCTCCCCGCAAACTGGACGATAGAACCGAAATATTACGATAAGACCCAGTGGGCAGAGACGCTGCCCATGCTGCAGGGTCATGTCATTACAGAAGCCAAACGTGTCTGGAATGGTCTGGATGAGATCCTGGCACAGAACGGCTATATCCGCGAAAACAATTGCTATCACGCAGTCGCTCCCAACGAAAAGACTCTGGCATTTTTCTGTCACTTCGGCGTTACCTGCGTGATGCTGAGCCATCTGCTGGGGATCTCACCGATGATCTTATGGCACGGGTTCTGTGCGGCGCCTACCTCTGTCACCTCTCTCATTACAGAAGAGCGCCGCGAAGGCACGGCGATTTTCCGAATGAACGCATTCGGCGATACAGCGCATCTCTATGCCAACCATGAAGAGCCGGCTTTTGCAGCAAGATTTTGCGAGATGTTTTCCAACGAACAGCAGCGTCATGATTGATTTCACATTTTATGTAGAATTTTCTTGACATTTTTGAAAATTTGTGCTATACTGTACCTACTATGATTCAGGAGGGATTTACATGTCAACTATTTGCAATAACTGCGGTACCATCAATCCGGACGGCACACAATTTTGCAGCCAGTGCGGCGGCACTATTGCCTCTGCTGCACCACAGCCGCAAGCTGTGCCGCCAATGAGCAATCCATATCCAGTACAGCAGACAAACATTTACCAACAGGTACAGTCTGATGTATCGGTTCTGGGATGGATCGGTTACCTCATTCTGTTTGCGATTCCAGTGGTGAACATCATTGCTATGATCGTGGTTCTCTGTTCTTCACAGAACAAGACACTGAAACATTTTGTGATCGCACAGATTGTTCTCGTCGTGATCGGCATTGTGCTCTGGGTTGTTTTGTTTGCCGCATTGGGTAATTCGCTCAGCGACTTTGGCAGCAATTACCGTTATTAAAAAATCAAAAATACATTTTCTTCGGCTGCTTTCCGCCAATGGCGGAGAGCAGCTTTTTTCGTTTCCGGAACGATTTTTTCCTCACAGAAAAATTTTTTTCAAAAACCCCTTGACAAATCATAAAATCTAGTGTACTATGTAACTAGTGAACTAGTCACCAAGTAGGCAGAAAGATGCCGATACCGTCTGGACGCAGACCGTATCCGGCATTCTTTCAGAAAGGAGTCAAGCAGATGGACTTTCAAGCAAACTATCCTATCTATCTGCAAATTGCCGAGGACATTAAGCGGCGCATTGTCATCGGCGAATTAAAGCCCGGCGACAAGCTGCCCTCTAACGCAGATCTTGCACTGGCATATCAAGTAAATCCAAACACGGTTCAGCGCATTTATCGCCAGTTGGAATCGGAAGGGATTTCTTACACCAAACGCGGCATTGGAACATTTCTGACAGAAGATTCCGACATGCCCGAGCGTCTGCGGCAAGAGATCGGCGCTTCGCTGAGTTCCCGGTTTTTGCAGCAGATGATGACTTATCATTTTTCCAGAGATGAGATCATTCAGCTTCTGGAGCAACAGAAAGAGGAAAAATCATGCTAAAATTAGAACATGTGACAAAAGTCTACGGCGGCAAAAAGGCTTTGGATGATCTGAGTCTTTCTTTTTTGCCGGGTCATGTCTATGCACTGGTCGGCCCAAACGGCAGCGGCAAAAGCACAATGATGAAAATTGCTGCCGGCCTGGTAAAGCCGAATACCGGCACTGTCACCTATAACGATACGCCCATCGGAACCGAAACGAAAAAGCATATCGCCTACATGAGCACAGAGCCATTCTATTATGACTACATGAAAATTCAGGATGTAGAACAGTTTTATGCGGATTTCTTTGCAGACTTTGACCGGGCGCGCTTTGCCTCCCTGCTGCAGTTTATGCAGCTGACACCGGAATTAAAGGTGAAATCCCTTTCTTCCGGCATGGCAGCTAAGCTGAAAATTGCTGCGACACTCTCACGGAATGCCGAAGTCTGCATGCTGGATGAGCCGTTGAACGGCATTGATCTGGTGGGCAGAGACGAGATCATCCAGAGCATTCTCCGTGCAGCAAATCCGGAAGCAACGATCCTGATCTCCAGCCACCTGTTTGATGAGCTGGAGCCGATTGTGGATCACATTGTTATGATGGCAAACGGTTCTCTGGTATTGGAGGGCGAGCTGGAAGATATCCGCACACAGTACGGAAAGTCTATTTCTGATCTGTATCGGGAACACTTCGCCGGAACACCCATTCAACCGTTTTCCAACGGAACCGTCTAAACAAAGGAGTCTATGATTATGGGTACACTGTTAAAATACGAATTTCGTCGTTCCCGGATGATCTTTCTGGGAATCCTGGGCATTTCTCTGTTGATCGAGGCAATTTATCTCATCGGCTGGTTTGCAAAAATCGACACGCTGTTCGGCATCGGACTGATCGGCGGTATTCTCTGCATGGCATTTGGCGCAACTGCGATCCTGCTCTATGGCGTAGTCATGTTCAACGATGACATCTCCAAGAAGCCCGGCTATCTGCTCTTTTCCACGCCGCGCAATGCAGCGCAGATCGTCGGCGCAAAGCTTTTGATGACACTGTTTGCACTGCTGGGCATCACCGTTCTGTTTGCGCTGTTGATATCGCTGGACGGCTATCTTGCGCTGCGGCGTACGGGAACGACTATTGTGGGACTGCTCTCTATCATTGACGCTTCTGTTACTGAAAACGGCTTAAAAGATGCCATTTTCAATGGTTATAATCTTTTTGGCCTGTGCATGTTCCTGCTGACAACGGTCATTAGCTTTATCTTTAATGTGATCACAGCGTACGTCATCATTGTTCTGCTGAAAACCATTATGGGCAGTCAGAAAGGACGCGGTATCCTGGGTGTGATTCTGTGGTTTGCAATCACTTATGCGTTCAGCACACTGGGCGGTCTGATCTCCACCGCATTTCTGAACAACATCCCGAATGGCGAGATCATGCTTTCCGAAAGCGGCATCTCCAGCACCCTGCTCATTCAGGACTTTTTACATATTCTTTTCAGTCCCGCGCTTTACTTGCCGATCCTGCTGATAGATGTAGTCGGTTCGGTTGCAGGATATCTCCTGACTACATGGATGATTGAGAAAAAACTGAGTCTCTGAGCGTACACCAAAAGACGCATTAGCAGATTCTCCGGAAACTAAATTCAAAAAAACCGTTTGTAAAGCGTACTTCTCGCTTCACAAACGGTTTTATTTTTAGAACCTGTCTTCACAAGAAATCTGACGCCAACCCAGACCTAACAAGAACCAGAACATCGGCGCGTGGTAGATCAGACTGTCATTCAGAAATGCCATCAGCGCATATGCCAAGACTGAGAACAGCAGTCCCGTGCGGAATGCATCCCATTTTGCCTGCTTGCCAAAGCATTTCCGGAATCCGCAGACAAAGAACAGCACCAGAACGCCCAGGATCATCACAAGAGACGGGATTCCCGTATCCTGTGCGATCTGCAGATACCAGCTATGCGGTTTATTATACAGCACATAAGTGCCGAAAATATTCAACAGCGCCGGCAAGTCGTTTTGATTCAGATAAAAAATAGAAGTCGAAGGGCCATGACCGATCAGCCAGCAGTCTCCCAGTGCAACAATGGTATTCATCCAGACAAATACACGGCCGTTCAGATACGGATAGCACTGCTGGATCTTCTCAGAACTGCAAGTTTTCGGTACTTCTGAGAGAATCGTCTGTCCGATTCCAACGGCTGCCCACCCATCCGGCTGGCGGAGAATTTCTAAGGGAGATGCATATCCCAGGTCAAAGTATAGCCGATCGGTCTGCACCTGAACACGGCAGTGCTCCAATGCCGGTTCTGCAAATGTGCACAGTCCGTCTGCACTGACCTGCGGTGTCACCGCTGCGCCGTCACAAGAAAAAGCAAGCTGCTGCGGTGTGAGGCTGCTGCTGTTTGCCGAAACTTCCAGTGTCGTTTCGGCATTGTGCAGTGTAACCGTATTGCTGTCCATATCCACAGAGAGCAGACGGAAGGTCGCCTCCTGCTCCATGCCGATCATGGTATGCTCCAGCTTTTCTGAAAGCGTATCCCCATTTCGGGTCTGCAAAAAGCCAAAGCTGCCGACTACAACGGCAAGCACTGTCAGACCGCAAATACCGCCTTTTACCGCAGGCTTCCAGCCGGTATGGAACATCCAAAGCAGCAGGAATACGCCGGTAAGCCCAAAGCCAATCAGAATCGCATTCATGACCTGAGAGAGCAGCAATGCAGCACCCAGCAGTACCGCCGCCGCGATCTGCACCAGAAGCCGGCGTGTGTTTCCTTCACGGGAGATCATTGCAGTTACCACCGGCAGAAGCATGGCACAATACAGCCCGAAATAGTCCGCGTTGCCAAAGGTGATGACAGCACCGCCGCCATAGCCTACTGTGCCGTCCAGATTGCCCAGAAGCTGCACCAGACCATTGTTATAATAACACAATCCGTAGTGTTCACATAGGGCCAGTATGCCTAGCACAATAGACAAAACAGTCAGACAGCTCTTGACAAAGTCCAGAACTTCCTTCCGGTCGATCCAGTACCATGCAGCTGCAAATACAACTACATAGCCCACCAGAGCGAGATAACCTTCGTACATCATGTAAATGCCGAGCCAGGTATCTCCTGCATATTCTGAAGTTACCGAAGAGAGCAGCCCCAGCAGCAGATAGATCCCCAGGAAAAGAAACGCCACAGCGGTAATTCGCGTAACAGGCATTTCTCGCTTGGGTCGAAGCCTGATCTGTTCATAGCAAAACCAGATCAGCGCTGCGGCTGCAACCGCAAGCAAAAACCATTCCCGGCAAAGCTGCTCAAAATCGGAGTAAGCAGCATCGCCCAAAAAATACGCAGTTCGCACCGATTCCGGAATATGCAGTGCGATCGACCGTGTGAAAAACGGCAGAATACACAGACATACCGCCAGGATCTTTCCCGGCAGCGTCAGTTTTTGCGGCGATGCCGACAGCTTCACCGAGGTTCGTCGTTGTTTTTGTTCCATATCATTCACCTTTCCTAAGTTAGAACCTGTCTTCACAAGAAATATGTGTGGATTTTCGAGCATAATTTTGTTGCAGACAAGGCAAAAATACGCAGG
>CAKSJP010000025.1 GCA_934463425.1 uncultured Ruminococcus sp. | reverse complement strand
CCCTTTTCAAGGGGGACGAGGGACTCCTCCGCCCTGACGGGCACCTCCTCTAGGAGAGGAGGCTTTCTTTTGGCTCCTCTACAGAGGAGCTGGCAAGCCGTAGGCTTGACTGAGGAGTCTCTGTGAATCCCCATCCCCCTTTTCAAGGGAACATTTGAAAAAACCGCATCCCTGCCGGAGGTCTCCGGTGGGTGGTGCGGCTTTTTTTTATGCGTTATTGCCCGGACTTTCTGAACTTTTGTCGGATATTCTGTAAAATGTTCGTTCATAGTTGCACGCAGGTGTGCAACTTTTGCCCTCTGCGGTGCTATTTATGGGGGGGTGTTTGCAATGCAGACAGAACCGCCCGGATGTCCGCCCCGGCGGAAAACAGGAAAGGCAGGGAATGTGTATGACAAATTCGCAGAGGGAAGAGGGGTTTACAAAAGTGCCCAATCATCTCCTTCACGCTATGATTTCGACAGAGCTGAAGCTGTCCGGCGCAGATTTTCGGGTGCTGCTGTTTATTTTCAACCAGACCTTTGGCTATCAGCACGAAAAATGGCAGATGTCGGCGAGCTATATTGCAAAGGCTACCGGACTCAGCATCCGGCAGGTGCGCCGTTCTGTTGCAAATCTGCAGAACTGGAACATCGTGCGTCTCTATCCGGCAGAAAATGCCGTGAATGTTCTGGGAATCAACGATGCCGCGGAGCAATGGGAAATCCCTGACGAAGCTGTCACCCCTGACGAGACTGTCACCCCTGACGAAGCTGTCACCCCTGACGAAGCTGTCACCCCTGACGAAGCTGTCACCGTGACAGAGTTGTCCCATACCCCTGACAAGGCTGTCACCATCCCCCCTGACAGATCTGTCACCCAAAACAAGAAAGAAAGACAAGAAAGAGAAAACAAGAAAGAACTTTGTGCATGTCCCTTCTTCGAGACCCTGTGGGCGGAATATCCCAACAAGAAGGGGAAGGCGAAGGTCACGCAGAAGGCCATGGGGGAGATGAACCGTCTGGGATATGCGCGGATGCACCGTGCGCTGGAGCGCTATCGGACGGAAAAGCCCGAGTGGCAGCACTGGCAGAACGGCAGCACGTTTTTCAACGGGGGCTATCTGGACTATCTGGACGAAGCCCCGGGAAAGGAGCAGACAAATGGAGCAGATGACACAGATGGCGCAGGCGATAACTGGAAGCGGTTTTTTGAAAGATGCCGGATCTGAGCCCCTGGACAACGGGGCGTATATCCGCCGGCAGGTGCAGTGGTACAACGAATCTCCGGGAAAGCTCGCCGGATATGACTGTCCGGTGTGCCGGAACAAGGGGAGCATCGCCTTTGTGCAGGACGGCGACATCGCCATGACCATGCGCCCCTGCGGCTGTATGAAAAAGCGTCAGGCGCTGCGGAATGTCCGGCGCTCTGACCTTTCGGCAAATCTGGAGCACATGCGGTTTCAGACCTATGCATGCAGCGCGCCGTGGCAGACCGAGGCGAAGGAAAAGGCGGTGGAATACTGCCGGGAGAAGGGCGCGCCCTGGTTCTATATCGCCGGGCAGTCCGGGGCAGGAAAGACGCACCTCTGCACGGCGATCTGCGGCGAGCTGCTGAAACGGGGCATACAGGTGCAGTACAGCCAGTGGGCGAGCGTCTATCGGGAGATGCAGAGCTTTCAGAAGCGGGACGAGTGCTTTCAAAAGCTGTGCCGCGCCCAGGTGCTGTATCTGGACGATTTTTTGAAGATCGGCACGCCGGAAAAGAGCCGGGAGGTGGCGTTTGAGATCCTCAACGAGCGCTATCTCCGGGGAAAGGCGACGATCCTCTCCAGTGAGGTGAGCATCACCGCCCTCTACAAGCAGGATGAGGCCATCGCCGGGCGTATCGCAGAGCGCTGTGAAAACGGGAAATACTGCGTGGACATCCGGCGGGGCAGCGACCGGAACTATCGGGTGCGGTGAGGACGGCAGGGCTTTTGCCGCACAAAAAAGCACCCTGCCCCAAAGGACAGAGTGCTCACGTTCTGAACGAGGTGGGGTGACGCTCCCACATCTCCTACGGATTGCTCCGGGTGGCGGCTGCCTGTTCCGCCCTCAGCGTTCGTTGCTATCTTATGCAGAAAGCTGCACAAGATTCCTTACAATTTTATTTTACCATATCCGGACGGAAAAGTCAAGGCTTTTTCAGCGTTCCTTTTTTTATAAAGTTCTGTACCCGCTGAGCGTTCAGGACGTAAAGAGAACGTGCAAACCATGTGCCTGCTCCGGTGACACGCACGGCGACCTTGACGAAATCCCCGTCTATCTGAAACTCCTTGACATACTCCACAGAGCCGTCTTTTGGATTGGTGCGGACATAGTCCGGACTGGACAGAATCAAGGAGATCTGACCGCCGTATTTTGCATAGTCTGCCGGGTGCTTTGCCTGCATATGTGCCAAATTGCTTGCACCCAGATAGATCGGCGTGCCGGGAGCGACCGACAGCCCCAGTGCAGCGACCACGTTTTCTTGAAATACGCTGACCTGCTGTGCTTTCACGTCTGCTGTTCCTCCTCACGCATACGCCAGCCTTCCCTTGCAATATAGCGGTTGTCCTCGTTCGACCAGGATAGAATGACCTCATATTGATACACGCAAATCGCCTCCTCAGCGGATACCTCAAAATCAAATTCCGGACGGAACAGTCACTGATGCTTCAGCTGCCGCAGATAGCGGCTCAGAAAGGCGAAGAAGCTGCACACCGCCGCCTGTTCTCTGGCGTGGCTGTGAAGCTGTAGGATCAGGGCGCGCTGACAGGTGGGCTCGGCGATAGGCAGCAGGCGGATCTGCTCCATGCTGTCCATGCCCCAGGTATAGTGCGGCCAGAAGCCGATGCCAAGTCCGCCGGCGATCAGGTTCTTCACCGTGTCGGGGCTGTCGCTCTCGTAGATGATGTGGGGGACAAAGCCCGCTTCCATGCAGTAGCGGTCGCAGATGGCGCGGATGCTGCGCGAGCCGGAGAGGCTGATGAAGTCCTGGTGTGCAAAGTCCCTGAGCCGGACGCTCTCTGTGGGGATATCCGGAAAATCACAGGGCACAGCCAGAAAAATGCGCTCCTTGAACACGGCGTACTGCTCCCGGGTGTCCGCCGGGATCTGAAACTGCTCCCGGGTGAATACGGTGATGTCCGCATCCTCGCACTGGGCGTTCTGCACCAGCCGGAAGTTCAGACCGTCATGCTCCTGCTTATAGGAGATCAGCGCCCGGGTCACCAGGGTAGAGGCAGCCAGCACATGCAGCCGGATGGTCTTTTCCCGTTCCTGCGCCATCTGCTGGAGCTGCTGGGGGATCTGGTGCAGGGTCTTTATCACCGGAGTCAGGGCATCCCGGAGCGCCGCGCCGTATTCCGAGAGGACGACGTTTCTGCCGCTGTGGTAGAAGAGGGGCACGCCCAGCTCCTTTTCCAGACGGCGGATGCTCTGGGTGAGAGAGGGCTGTGCGATGTGCAGCTGCTCCGCCGTCCGGGTCATATGCTGATTCCGGGCAGCCGCATAGAAATATTCCAGCTGTAAAAGCTCCACGCTGCTACCTCCTGTGTTTCGTCAGTTCTGTGTTCAGTCCTGCATGCCCCGGAGGATCCAGTCATACATCCCCTGGTACTGGAGGGCAGAGCTGCTCCAGGAGAAGTCCTGCTCCATGCCCCGGCGGAGAATGCCGTCCCAGTCCTCCCGGTGGTCGAAGTAGATCTTCTTGGCATAGTTGATGGTATACAGCAGATCGTCTGCATTATAATGCGCAAAGGTGAAGCCTGTGCCGGTCTTGTCATACTCGTTGTAGGGCACAACGGTATCCTTCAGACCGCCGGTCTCCCGGACGATGGGCACTGTGCCGTAGCGCAGGGAGATGAGCTGGGTCAGACCGCAGGGCTCGAACCGGGAGGGCACCAGCATGGCATCTGCCGCAGCATACAGCTTGTGCGCCAGGGGGTCGGAGTAGAAGATGTTCGCAGAGACGCGGTCCGGATGCTTGCTCTGATAATAGCGGAACATGTTCTCATACCGTTCTTCTCCGGTGCCGATGATGACGAACTGGGTGAACTCGTCGGTGATGCGGTCGGCGATCCAGTCCACCAGATCCAGACCCTTCTGGTCGGTCAGACGGGAGATGATGGCGATCATGAACTTGTTCTCGTCCTGGGGCAGTCCCAGCTCCTTCTGGAGCGCCAGCTTCGCCTGTTTTTTCTTTGCCACCGCATCCTTGACGGAATAGTGCACGTCGATCTTCTTGTCCGTCTGGGGGTTGTAGACCTCATAGTCGATGCCGTTGAGGATGCCGCGGAGCGAACGGGAGCGCGCACAGAGGAGACCGTCCAGCTGTTCGCCGTAGTAGGGTGTCTTGATCTCCTCGGCATAGGTCTCGCTGACGGTGGTGATATAGTCCGCATAGACCAGACCGCCCTTGAGCATATTGGCGTCGCTCTTGAACTCCAGCTTGTCCGGGGTGAACATATAGTCCGGCAGATTGGTGTTGTACACAAAGTGGCGGATGTCCCACACGCCCTGGAATTTCAGGTTGTGGATGGTCATGATGCTCTTTGTGCCCCAGTAGAAGCTGTGGGTGGCAAAGGTGCTCTTGAGGAATACCGGGATCATGCCGGTCTGCCAGTCGTGGCAGTGGATGATGTCCGGGTGAAAGCCGATCACCGGCATGGCAGCCAGGACAGCCTTGGAGAAGAAGATAAAGCGCTCGATGTCCCACTGGATAGAATCGCTGTAGGGGCGGTCGCACTTGAAGTAGTATTCGTTGTCGATAAAGTAGAAGTGCACACCCTCATAGACGTATTCCATGATGCCCACATGGACGTTTTCCACATGTCTGCCGTAGTCCATGTAGAAATGGCTGACATAGTGGAACTGGCTGCGGTATTCCCACGGGATGCAGGTATAGTTCGGGAGAATGACGCGCACGTCATATTCCTCCCGGTTCAGACTCTTGGGCAGCGCGCCCACCACGTCTGCGAGACCGCCGGTCTTGATGAAGGGGACGCATTCGGATGCGGCAAATAAAATATTTTTCATGATCCAGTCTACTGTGCCGAAAAGCGGCACATACTCCTTTCCTATGTATGGTAAGCATGGTTGATGCACCGCTGGTGAGGCAGGGATGCCTCCGGGCAGTACTGCACGATCTTTGTGCGGTATTGCCCCGGTGTTTCTCACCCCTTTATTATACTCTTTTTCCGGCATTTCGTCAAGGGATTTCGCAAAAAATAAGAAAACATTTCCACAAAAACATGTCGCAATTTGTCGGTGTTGTACAGGATGCAAGAAAACGCCGGACAGAAATTGTATAAAATCCCATGAAGTGCAAAGGATACTTTCAGGATATGACCACACAAAGAAAGGAGAACCCCATGGAACAGCTGAAAAAGCGTCTGGCAGTCCTGCGGCTGCTTCTGGTGCTGCTGTACTGTACGGCGGCGGTGCATCTGGCGCGGCTCGCAGAAGCGCCGGAGCTGGTTCAGGCGGCGGCAGAGCAGGGCACCGATACCTGTGAGGCAGGAAGCGCCCGGGGGACGATCTATGACCGCAGGGGCGTTCCTCTGGTGAATGCCAGAACCGTCTGCACCGCTGTGGTCAGCCCGACCCCGGAGGCGGCAGAGGCGCTGCTCCCCCATGTGACGGATGCCGAGGCCTTTCTGGAGCATATGGCGCAGGGAAAGCCCTTTGCCTGCACCGTAGACACCGCAGCCATCGACTGTCCGGATGTGACCCTGCTGGAGCTTCCGCAGCGCTATGCAGCCGTCCAGACGGCGCAGCACATCATCGGCTATACCCGTGAGGGCAGCGGCGTGGCAGGGCTGGAGAGCGCCTATGATGCAGTTCTGCGCAGTGCGGATGCCCGGTGGAGCGTGACCTTTTCGGTAGACGGCACAGGCAGACCTCTCGCCGGAGCGCCGAAGCAGATCCGCTATGGCGCAAACCCGGTGCAGGGTGTGGTGACTACACTGGACAGCCGCATCCAGCGCATCTGTGAGGCGGCAGGGGCTTCCCTGGAAAAGGGGTGCATCGTGGTCATGGAGGTAAGCAGCGGCGATATCCTGGGGCTTGCCAGCTTTCCTGGCTATCGTGCAGACGCACTGGACGAAGCCCTCAGCGACCCGGACAGCCCCCTGATCCAGCGTGCAGCCTATGCCTATCCGGTGGGCTCGATCTTCAAGCTGGTGACGGCGGCGTGTGCCTTTGGAGAGGGCAGGGGCTATGATTTCACCTGGGACTGTGACGGCGCAGTCACCGTGGGCACACAGCGCTTTCGCTGTCATGCGCTGCAGGGGCACGGCGTACAGCAGATGGCAGATGCCATGCGCAGCTCCTGCAATCCCTATTTCATCGCCCTGGGGCAGACCCTTTCGGGACAGAAGCTCCTGGAGACCGCAAAAGCCCTGGGCTTCGGGAGGGAGATCATGCTGACGGCAAATCTGACCGCATCCGGCGGCACGCTCCCCACAGAGCAGCAGCTGAAGCTTCCGGCAGAGCTGGCGAACTTTTCCTTTGGCCAGGGGGTGCTGACCGCCTCGCCGCTGCAGATCACCCGGATGACCTGTGCCATCGCCGGAGACGGCACACTCCCGGCAGTGCGCCTGGTGCGCGGTCTGACCGAAAACGGCAGGACGGTGCTCCGGGAAGAGACCGGCATGACAGAACCGGGCATTTCGCCGGAAACAGCGGCATTTCTCCGGCAGCTGATGTGCTATACCGCCGCAGACAGGGACTTTCAGGGCAGACCGGCGCACGTCTCCATGGGGGCAAAGACCTCGACCGCACAGACCGGACGGTATGATGCCGATGGAAACGAATACTGCCACGGATGGGTGACGGCGTTTTTCCCGGCAGATGCCCCGAAATATGCGGTGACAGTCCTGGCAGAGGACGGCGGCTATGGCAACCAGATCGCCGCCCCGGTGCTCCGGCAGATCGCAGCGGCGATCCTGAGAGAGCCGTGAGGAGGGCTCACCCTTTTCAAGGGGGACGAGGGACTCCTCCGCCCTGACGGGCACCTCTTACCGAGCCGTCCCCTTTGTCACTTCGTGACATTTCCCCACACTGTGGGGAATCACCTCTAGGAGAGGAGGCTTTCTTTTGGCTCCTCTACAGAGGAGCTGGCAAGCCGTAGGCTTGACTGAGGAGTCTCTGCCGGAAGGATGCATTCTCCACCGACTCCCCAAAGTTTCTATTGACATGCTCCGGAAAATCATGTATAATGAAAACAGGGAAAACGATCCCGGAAGAAACGCCGCTATGGCAGATTGGAGTTTTAACCATGGCAGAGGAAAATATGCTGGATGAGGGTATGCAGGGCATGCTCTATACCTTAGAGGACGAGGACGGAAACGAACAGGAGTTTGAAGTCCTGGGCGAAATGGAATACAACGGCGCGGAATACTGCGCACTGATCCCGTACTATGAAAACGAAGAGGAGCTGCTGCAGGATGACGGCGAGTTCGTGATCCTGAAGCGCGAGGTGGTGGACGGAGAAGAGATGCTCTGCACCATCGAGGACGATGACGAGTATGACGCAGTGGGCAACCTGTTCCTCCAGGAGCTGAGCGATCTCTATGACGAGGACGGGGACGAAGGGGCAGACGTGCAGTAAGCATCGGTTCCCCATCGTGCAGACAGAAAAATTTTCACAAATTTCCTATTGATTTTTGTGAAAAACAGTGCTATAATAAACATAGAAAATCAGATCCGGTTTCCGGCAAAGCAAAAACTACTGCCCAGTTCGAGACATTGCGGTTTTTATAATCCAACACTCTTTTGAAGGGAATCTGACTCCTGCTGTGGATTGCAGACCTCCTGCCTGCGGCAATGACCGCAGCGGACGAAGGGAGCGCGAAACAGAAGGGAAGATACCCACCTTGCTATTATAGCTTGGTTTTATTCGCTGCAAGACGGCTGGGTGGTTTTCTTTGAACCACACAAGGCACTCTGTGAGAGCATCACGGGGTGTCTTTTTCTGTCTGCATGCCCCTGCAAAAAAAACGCCTTGCCTTTTTGGCAGAGCCGTGGTATAATAGAAGGGACATCGAAAAAAATCCGGCGGGCATGGCACGCGTCTGCGCAGACATGCCCGGTGACACCCGTTTGGCTGAAAGGAGTTTTCATGCAAAAAAAATGGACCGCAGTCTGTGCGGCTGTTCTGACCATCGCTGCCCTCATGACCGGCTGTACCAGTGTGCCGGAGGAGGGA
Source organism: uncultured Ruminococcus sp. (assembly GCA_934463425.1). Lineage (GTDB taxonomy): Bacteria > Bacillota > Clostridia > Oscillospirales > Ruminococcaceae > Ruminococcus_C. The sequence goes on along the minus strand of CAKSJP010000025.1, from coordinate 19,411 downwards.
CAGACCCCGGTGGACATCACCGCCGGGACAACTGCCGCAGAGAATGCCGCAGAAACCGAAACCACAGCAGATGAAGCTGCAGCCGAACCGGCTGAGAGCACCGCAGAGACAGAGGGCGGCGGAGAGAATACCCCCACGGCAGAGACCTCTGCCCCGTCTCAGGAGACCATCGGCAGCACCGGCATGACGGCAGACCAGTGGGTCGCACAGGCACAGCAGATCTATGAGACCGCCTGTGAGACCTATTATACTTACCTCTGCACCAGCAGCGGCTATACCTATGACGAGACCGACACCCTGGACGGCGGCTATGTGCGCATCACCAGCTGTGACAGCATCGAAGCGGCAGAGGCGGAGTTCTACTCCGTTTTTACGCAGACAGGCCACGAGAGCGCATTTGACGGCATGTTCCAGACCGCAGACGGAAAGCTCTACGGCAGGATCGGCGACCGGGGCGCGGATATCTCCTATGTCTCCTCACAGGTGACGGCGCTGACGGGCAGCACAGAGGATACGCTGACCTTTTCTGTCACCGATTCCTATGAAGATCCGGAGACCGGAGAGACCTCTGCACAGGAGAACGTCTTTACTCTGGCGATGGAACGGGGTGTCTGGCGCGTCAGCCAGTTCACCATGCCCTACTAAAAAGGAGATGCAGCTATGTTTCAGAAAATCCTTGCAGGACTGACTGCTGCCGTGATCGCTGCCGCCGGCTCCCTCTTCTGGACGGCTTCTGCCGAAGAGAGCACACACAAGACTGTGGAGATGGAAAAGAGCGCGGCGCTGTTCTATGAATCCAACGGCGTGCAAAAGCCCATTTCAGAAAGCGAGATCACCGGGCGCATTGTGGTGGCGGTACAGGACTATCCGGTGCATGTGAACATCACACGCTATTCTATCGAAGAGCCGGTGGAATACTATGACACCGACATCACGCCGGATCCGGAGGCAGATGTCACGGAGTTTGTGTTCCTGACCGACCGCTGTGAATGGACACCGGATGCCTCACAGTTCGATCACACCTATACGTCGGACAAGCTGAGCCGCACCTATACCTCGGTCTATCGCGTGACCATCAGCGAGCCGAAAACAGAGGACGCGGTCTTTGCGGACGAAAACGTCATCATCGCAGATTCCCACGCAGAAGCCGACATCAGCGGCAACAGCGTCTATACCTATCAGGTCTCGTTCTCAGAGGACATGGAGACCCCCGTCTCTGCCGGAGCGCCCACAGCCGCGATCACCTCAGACGGCGGCCTGGCGGTCTCCCGGAGCATCACCATGCTGTACAAGCCCTATACCCTGGGGGATACCGACGGTGACGGAGAGACCAACGCGCGGGACGTTTCTCTGCTGCTGTCCTATGCCGCATGCACCTCTCTGGGGATGCCGGAGCCGGCGGGCATTACGCCGGAGGCATGCGACATCAACCAGGACGGCGCTGTCAACGCCAATGACGCGGTCTATCTGCTGACCTACTGCGGATGCATCGGCGTCGGCGAGGAGGTCACCCTGAAGGACGTGGTGACGCGTCTCTCCTGATCTGTAACACCAAAGAATACTGCGCAAAAAAGCCGCACAGCCCGGACAAGATATCCGAAGCTGTACGGCTTTTGCTGTTCTGGTGCGGATGACAGGACTTGAACCTGCACGCCGGAGCAATAGAACCTAAATCTATCGTGTCTGCCAATTTCACCACATCCGCAGCATGATTCAGTATATCACATTTTGCTGTGCTTGTCAAGACGCAAATTCGATTTTTCCCAGAAACCGATTTTCACAACAGCCTCCCGGAAAGGGGCGGAGCGGTTTTTCGGGGAATCCTTTTACGGCGTTTTCGGCATAGGCAGAGCCGCGCCGGTCAGACTGCATATTTACAAAAACAGGTTGTAATTTTCCGGGAAGTGTGCTACAATAAAAAGGTATGTGCACCAGACTGTGCACGGGCAGAATCCACGCAGAACAAGGAGAAAGATCATATGCTGTTACGCATGACAGATATCAATAAATTTTATAACGGGAACCAGGTGCTCTCACACGTTTCGCTGACGGTAGAGGACAATGACCGCATCGGACTGATCGGTGTCAACGGCTGCGGAAAATCCACGCTGCTGCGCATCCTCACAGAGCAGGAGCTTCCGGATCATCTGGTGGAAGGGGACGGCGAGATCGCCCGTTCTGCAAAGACCAGCATCGGCTATCTGGAGCAGATGGGCGGTCTGGACCGGGAGAGCACCGTCTGGGCGGAGATGCGCAGTGTGTTCCGTCCGCTGCTGGAGACACAGGAGAACATGCACCGCCTGGAAGAAGCCATGCAGTCCGGCGATCTGTCCGGCGCAGAGGAATACCACCGTCTGCAAACCTGGTTTGAGGCCAACGACGGCTATCAGATCGATGTGAAAATACGCACAGTCCTCAACGGTATGGGCTTCGGTCAGGAGACCTATGACCGTGTGATCTCCGGATTCAGCGGCGGCGAAAAGACGCGCCTCGCCATCGCCAGACTCCTGCTGGAAGCGCCGAATCTGCTGATCCTGGACGAGCCCACCAACCACCTGGATTTCAAGACAGTCATGTGGCTGGAGGATTATCTCAAGGACTATAAGGGCGCGCTGCTTCTGGTCTCCCATGACCGCTATTTCCTCGACCGCCTCTGCACCAGCATCTGCGAGATCGAGCGGGGCAGACTGACCCGGTATAAGGGCAACTACACTACTTTCACTCAGCTGAAGGAAGCGGCAGTGGCGCGGCAGTGGAAGGAATACGAGATGCAGCAGAAGGAGATCGCCAAGCTGGAGGACTATGTGGCACGGAATCTCACCCGGGCATCCACCGCAAAAAGCGCCCAGAGCCGCGTCAAGCAGCTGGAGAAGATGGAGCGCATCGAAAAGCCCCTGTCCGCCCAGAAGCAGGCACGGGTGCAGTTTACCTATGAGATCGAGCCGCCCCAGGAGGTCTTAAAGGTGCAGGAGATCGACATCTCCGTGGGCGAGGGCGCGGCGCGAAAGACCCTGCTGCCGTCCCTTTCCTTTGAAGTGCGCCGGGGGGAAAAGTGGGGCATCATCGGCGATAACGGCATCGGAAAATCCACGCTGCTGAAGATCCTGCAAAACAAGCTGCCGCATCAGGGAAAAGTCCGCTGGACAAGCAACATCAAGATCTCCTATTTTGAGCAGGAGAGCACCAATCTTACCCCCACAAAGTCCGTCATGCAGGAGATCCACGACCGTGTGCCGTCCTGGACAGATCTGGAGGTGCGCAAGCTGCTGGGACAGGTGCGGCTCACCGGAGAAAATGTGTTCAAGCCCGTCGGCGTACTCTCCGGCGGCGAGCGCGCAAAGGTCTGCTTCGCGGTGATGATGCTGGAGCACGGCAATGTGCTGATCCTGGACGAGCCCACCAACCATCTGGACATCGCCATGAAAGAGGTCATCGAAGAGGCGATGCAGTCCTTTTCGGGGACGCTGCTGTTCGTCTCCCATGACCGCTATCTGCTGGATCAGGTGGCAGACCACATCCTGGAGCTGAAAGCAGACGGCGCAGTCACTTATGCCGGCGGCTTCCGCAAGTGGATGGATGCACAGCAGAAGCAGCCCGAACCGGAAGAACTGCCCGCGGCAAAAAAGACCGCCCCGGAGGACGGAAAGCCGGCGGAAAAACCGGCATACCGCTCCAAAAAACAGCGCGCCCAGCAGGCGAAAATGCGCGCCGACCTGCGCGGTCTGGAGCAGCAGCTGGACAAGATGCAGGAAGAACTGGACACCCTCACGGCAGAGCTGACAGACGAGGCAGTGTGCAGCGATTATCAGCTCATGCAGGAAAAATGTCAGCGCATGGAGGAGCTGCGGGTGCAGATGGACGAGACCATGGAGCAGATGATCCTGCTGGAAGAGGAGCTGGGATAAGAAAACGCCTTTCGCTCGTTTTCTTTCGTCATACAGAAAAAACCGGAGAGAGCATGTTTCGTTGCCCTCTCCGGTTTTTGTGTAATCGGTTTTTCAAAAGCTGCTTACAGCTTCTTCTTTTCGTCCTCGATCATCGCCAGAAGCTCGTCTACTGAAGCGCTTGCGATCTTGTCCTCGCGGTTCTTCGGTGCAGGAGCAGCCGGCTTCGGTGCCGGTGCTGCCGGACGGCTGCTGCGGAATGTGCTGTCGCCCAGATTCCGTGCCTCCTCCGGAGAGCTTGCCTCGTGGCTGCCGCGATAGGTGGATGCCGGAGCCTCCGGCGCAGCTTCTGCCGTATCGGTGATGGGCGGTGTGCTGAAGGTGTTGCTCCGTGTGCCGAAGGATGCGGTGTTGGAGGTAGTTCCGGCGTGGGTGCCCTCATAAGCGGTGGTGCTGCCTGCTGCCGGTGCAGCGTCAGACGGTGCGCTGCCGCCCAGGGGGATCTGGTCTGCCGGGTTGGTATAGATCGGAACGTCATGCTGTGCCTTGAACTGCATGGTGCGTGCCTTCTGATACGGGGAGTTGGGGTTTACCTGCTTGCGCTCAAAGTTCTCTGCGATAGAGGAGCGCTTTTTCTCGAAGGAACGGCTCTGTGTGGCTTCTGACGGCCGGAACAGGGGAGAACGTCCGCCCAGCTCCTCATCATCATAAGCGGAGTCGCTGTCGTCATAGGAATCCTCGCTGTAGACCTCGTCATAATTTTCTTCAAAGGTGTACTCGTCATCGTGACCGCCGTTTGCACGGACGATGGCAACGATCAGCATGATCACCAGGATCACGCTGGGCAGCACCAGCATGGTCAGGATGCCCGGAACGCCGGTGACAAATTTGACATAGGTATACAGCTCGCCGCTTTCATAGGCGCACTTGCCCAGAATGCTGTCCACGGTGATGGGCGGCTCTGTGCCCACATCGCTGGTCTTCATGGTCGTGGGATAGTATTTCAGGACACCGGTCTCGTCCTGTTCGATGTTATAGATCCGGCGCACGGCGATGCGGTCGGAATCGATGTCAGTAGAAGTGTCATCCGGCGCCAGGGTGCACAGAACGGCATTGTTCTTGGCGATGGGGTCGGATTCCTGATAGGCAGAGGCGATCACAGCGGTGTGCTTGTGGATCGAAGCGGCAGCACTCTGGCTGTCCACCGTGCCGGCATCGCTGCCGTCCATAGAGGTTGTCCCGGTGGCAACAGCTGCGCCGGCGGCTTCCATGGTATCGTATTCCATCAGATAGATATAGTGCCCGAAGATCTTCGGCGTATCTTTCCGGGAGAACAGGATGTTTGTTGTCAGCGAGACCGCAACTACGATCAGAAGCAGGACCGCCAGGACAACGGCAAGGATGGATTTGGATTTCTTTTTCATAATGCTACCTACCTTTTTATGAAGTCAAAATGATGAGTTTAACCCTATTATAACACATCTTTTCTGCAATTTCAATTGTTTTTCTGACATTTTTGCAGAAAAAGTGCAGATGCCTCAGGGAACGCGCGCCCGGAGCGCGCCGTTTTTACAGTACCCTATCATTATAACACATCTTTTCTTTGATTTCAATCGTTTTTTTGATTTTTCTGAGAATTTTTTTGAAACCTCTTGACAAAGCAAGAATTTGTGGTATAATATATAGGTACTGTGGCGTATCCCACATAGCAATATCCGGTGCTGGAATAGCTCAGTTGGTAGAGCAGCGCATTCGTAATGCGCAGGTCGCGTGTTCAAGTCACGTTTCCAGCTCCATTTTTGTATCATCCGCGCCACGGTGATGCGAGCGTAGTTTAGTGGCAAAACATCAGCTTCCCAAGCTGAGGTTGCGAGTTCGATTCTCGTCGCTCGCTCCAGAATGCAGCGGCACATGGAAAAGCGTGTGCCGCTTTTTTCGCGCCTGCCTGCTGTACTATTATAATAGGGATCGGCAAAGATAACAGGCGGACGGCATTCCGGCGCAGGGACACAGCGGCAGAGCTATGGCGATTTTGCACAAATTGTGGCTTCTCACCTATGACGAAATTTGTGTAAAAAGCATCTTGCATCCGGGTAAAAAATCGGGTATCATAGTATTGTGTAGCGTTGTATGCTGCCGTAAAAGAAGTATTTCAGAAGGCGCTCCGGCGGCTTCAAAATGAAGGAAATGAGGAAACCATTATGTTGAAAACAAAAAAGATCCTGGCATTTTTGCTGGCATCCGCAATGATGACCGCTGCATTTACTGCCTGCGGCAGCTCTGAGGAATCCAGCGAGTCCAGCAGCAAGGCAGAGTCCAGCGCAGAGGAATCCAGTGAGGAAGAATCCAGCGCAGAAGAGTCCAGCGAAGCAGCAGGCGGCGAAGAGAGCTCTGCGGCACAGCAGGTACAGACCGGCGACTTTGAAGAGGCTGTTGTACCCCAGGCAGGCGATGCTTATCTGAGCATGGCAGACGGTCAGTGGTGGCTTCAGTACACCGGCAGCGACGCAGACTATCTGTGCTATGACGCAGGCGTTGCTCCCATCACCGGAAACGGCGAGTACACCGTCAGCGTAACCGTTGACACCAATGCGATCCGCTATGACGCAACCGGCGACATCAACGGCGAGCTGATCGCAAACGGCACTGCATTCATGGCTGTTCAGATCATGGACGGCGCAACTGCAACACCGAACGCTGTGATCGACATCACCGCAGTAAAGGTTGACGGCACAGAGATCCCGCTGACCAAGAAGAGCTTCACCAACACCGAAGAGACCGAGATCGACGGCGTAAAGCACAACAATGTTCGTTCCAACGTCTTCAATGAGTGGGTTCCGGATGACAATCTGCCGGGCGATGCAAGAAGCGCAGAGGGCAACATTGCAGATCTGGCAAACAAGGCCGACTATTCTGCAACCATCCTGGATCCGACTGCGATCGGCGACTGGACAACCATCGAAGTTACATTTAACGTAACTGGTATGTAATTCAGACCCTGTGATTCATAGGGATAAAAACTGCCTGTGCCGTTGTGGTGCAGGCAGTTTTTGCGTGAAACATGTAAACAATTTGAAAAGGTTTCGGACAGCCCTTGCATCCCGGCAGAGAGTGTGCTATAATAGAACGCGTCGCTGAAACGGAAGCTTAGCTCAGCTGGGAGAGCATCTGCCTTACAAGCAGAGGGTCATAGGTTCGAGCCCTATAGTTTCCACCAGAACAGCGGGAGCTGTCTGTGCCGGTTGGTGCAGGCAGCTTTTTTGTACCAAAAACGCCTCGGAAAGCCGGAACAGCCTGCCCGTCCGGCAGCAGTTTTTTCTCCGGATCACATATTAACTTTTTGTAAACGATGGAACAAGATACAAAAAAGCACGCAGTTTCGGTGCTTTTTCCGTTTCAAATTTCTCGAAAAAAGTTTGAAAAAACCCTTGACAAATCCTCTGAAATGGTGTATAATAATATACGTCGCTGAGAGACGCGACACTGAAAAATGGATGGAAGCTTAGCTCAGCTGGGAGAGCATCTGCCTTACAAGCAGAGGGTCATAGGTTCGAGCCCTATAGTTTCCACCAGTGGTCTGGTAGTTCAGTTGGTTAGAACGCTGCCCTGTCACGGCAGAGGTCGTGGGTTCGAATCCCATCCAGATCGCCAGTGCGGATTTAGCTCATCTGGTAGAGCGCCACCTTGCCAAGGTGGAGGTAGCGAGTTCGAGCCTCGTAATCCGCTCCAAATGGCGCTATAGCCAAGTGGTAAGGCAAGGGTCTGCAACACCCTGATTCTCCAGTTCAAATCTGGATGGCGCCTCCATGAGATCGAGAACGCAGTGGGCGTTCTCTTTTTTTATGTCTGATGGAGGTGCACTGGGGTTTCTGTGTGCTGCGCCTTTCAGAGCCTGTCCTGTGTCGGTGCTGACGGATGCAGGACAGGCTCTTATGGCACCATCTGATTTTTGCAGGAAAGGAGGAACTCACATGGCAACTTATCTGATCGACTATGAAAACGTCTATATCGAGGGTCTGAACGGACTGGAACAGCTGTCCCAGCGGGATGAAGTGGTGATCTTCTACACCCAGAACCGCTGCGGACTGACCTTTGAGCTGCACCAGCGGCTGATCTCCTGCCGCGCCAAGCTGAAGCTCATGGAGGTCACGGCGCTGTCCACCCGGAAAAATACCGTGAAGAACGCCCTGGATCTCCAACTGTCCATGTACATCGGCTATCTGGTGGGAAGCCGCCCGAAAGAGCCCCTGTATATCATCAGCAAGGACACGGACTTCGATTTGGATCTGACATTTTTCGCACAATATCTGCAGGAGGGCAGCCGCTCGCTGTCCATCTGCACCACCATCGAGAACGCGCTGAACGGCGTTCCCGGGGCGGATGCAGAACCGGTGTCTGCAGAAGAGGATGCGGCGGCAGATGCGACTTCATCCGAAGAAACCGCTGCCTCAAGATCCAGAAAGAAGAACGGCGGCACGGTGCTGTTCTCTAAGGCGCTCCAGAGCCGCGTCAGCGAGCTTCTGGAAGATGCGGACAAACAGACGACCAACCGCATCTGCGCCATTCTTACGGCATCTGAAGACCTGCTGACGCTGAACAATCAGCTCTCCCGCTATTACCATGACGGCGACGTGGTCAAAGAAGTGTACCACAAGCTGAAGCCGTCCTTCCGGGAACTGCGCCAGCTGATCGCAGAAGCGTAAAACCGAGCGCATTTTTCAAGCTCCAAAAAAACCGCTGTATGACCGTCTCGCGGCATCATACAGCGGTTTTTGTTTGTTCGGCATGCGCGGTGCTGCCGTTATAGTCCTGCCTGCCAGTCCCAGTTGTACAGCTCCAGGGCAGTCAGATCATAGGGTGTCTGCTGATAAACGCAGTAGTTCAGCCAGTTGGAAAACAGCAGATTGGCGCTGCAGCCCCAGCTGTAATGCGGTTCTTTCGACGGATCATCGTCCGGGAAGTAGTCATAGGGCAGCGCGATGTCTGCGCCCTTTTCCTTGTCCCGGAAATATTCGCCCTTTAGGGTGTCCCGGTCGTATTCCGAGTGCCCGGTGATGAAATACTGTCTGCCGTTCTTGTTTGCCACAATGTGCACGCCGGACAGCGGCGATTCCGTCAGGATCTTCAGCTGTTCCACCTTTTCGATGTCCTCCCGGTGCACTTCGGCATGGCGGGAGTGGGGGGCGTGGAATACGTCATTGAAGCCGCGGAGCAGCTGACAGTGCGGTTCGAGGACGTACTGGGGAAACACACCGAACATCTTCTGCGCCAGGTCATATTTGGGCACGGCAAAATGATAGTACAGCCCTGCCAGCGCCGCCCAGCAGATGTGCAGGGTGGAAAAGACATGAGACTTTGTCCACTCCATAATGGTGCAGATCTCGTTCCAATAATCCACATCCTCGAACTTGAGATGCTCTACCGGCGCACCGGTGATGATGCAGCCGTCATAGTATTGATCCCGGATCTCAGAAAAGGTGCGGTAGAATGTGGCGAGATGGTTTTGGGAGGTATTTTTGCTGATGTGGCTGGAGACGTGCAGAAACTCCACGCTGACCTGCAGGGGCGTGTTGCTGAGCAGCCGCAGGAACTGACACTCCGTTTCAATTTTTTTCGGCATCAGGTTCAGCACCAGTACGCGCAGGGGACGGATGTCCTGGTGTGCGGCGCGGTCGCTGTCCATGACAAAAATATTCTCCTCAGATAGAATATGAAATGCCGGCAGATCCGGTGAAATACAAATTGGCATTGCCTGTTCCTCCTCTCAGAAAGCTTCGGATATGCGATGTGTTTATTTCCGCCTGCCCTTTGCCGGTGCAGCCGGTTCTCCTGCGCCGATGGCGTTGCGGATGGCGCGGAGCTCTTCTGCGGTGAGATCCCGATAAGTACCCGGTTTCAGCATGCCCAGCTTCAGCGGCCCGATGCTGGTGCGGCGCAGACGAGCGACCTCCAGCCCCACAGATTCGCACATGCGGCGGATCTGGCGGTTCTTGCCCTCGTGGATGGTCATAAGCAATACCACCCGTCCCGGCTCCTTGGTCTTTACCACAACGGTTGCCGGCTGTGTCATTTTGCCGTCCAGCTCCATGCTGCTCGACAGCCGGATCAGCTGCTCTTCGGTGACATCCGGACGAACTGTAACGCGATAGGTCTTGCTGATATGGCGGCTGGGGTGCATGATGCCGTTGGCAAAGCTGCCGTCATTGGTCAGCAGCAGCAGACCCTCAGAGTCCTTGTCCAGGCGGCCTACGGGATAGACACGCTCCTCCACATCCTCCAGCAGGTCCATGACACAGCGGCGGTTCAGCTCGTCAGAGGTGGTGGTGACATACCCCCGGGGCTTATACAGCATCAGATAGCGATACTGCTTTTTGCGGGGCAGATAGACACGCTCGCCGCTTACGGTGATGAGGTCTGCCAGAGTTGCCTTGTCGCCGAGCTTGACCGGGTGACCGTTCAGCTTGATCTTTCCGGCGGAGATCAGCTGTTCTGCCTGCCGCCGGGAACAATAGCCGGCATCCGCCAGCAGCTTTTGGATTCTTATTTTTTCCACTTCCTGTTCGACTCCTTTTTATGGAACTTCCGCACCAAGCGCATGCCCGGTGCGGCTTATGATGTTATCTTTTGCAGCAGCCGCTGCCACCAGTGCTGCGGCTTTGGCGCTGCGGATGGTTTTTGCTGATAGGGGACGGATGCTTTGGCGCAAAGTGTCCCCTGTGCGGCGACTCTGCCGTCCTGCATGGCCTTCCAGGTGCCGATCTCCTGTCCGGCGGTCACCGGCGCATAGAGAAACGGCGCAGTCTCCAGCTGAAACTCCAGCTCCGGTGCAGTGCCGTCTTTCGTGCCCATGACACATGCTTCTGCCGGTGCTGCGGCGATCCGGTCAGACTCGCCGCCAACCACCGGGACGCTCCAGTCTGCGGGGAAGGCAAGCTCCGTGGGGACAAGCTGCCCGAAGCCGTAATCATACAGCTGCTCGTGATCCTGCCAGTCATTCCGGTCGTTCAGCGTCACGCAGATCAGCGTGATGCCCTTTCGGACACAGGCAGACACCAGACAGCGCCCTGCCTCGTCGGTGAATCCGGTCTTGACGCCGATCACGGTCTCATCCATGGTGAGCAGCTTGTTGGAGTTGGTCAGCCACCGTTCATAGGGCGGATTCCCGAAGCAGACCTGTGCGGACGGCTGGCTGCAGATTTCCCGAAAGCTTTCGTTTTGCAGCGCCGCCGCCGTCAGGAGCGCCATATCATAGGCGGTGGAATAGTGCGCTTCATCGTGCAGCCCGGAGGGCGTCACAAAGTGCGTCTGCGTCATGCCCAGCTGCGCCGCCTTCTGGTTCATTTGCTCCGCAAAGGCGGCATAGCTTCCTGCCAGCTTCACTGCGGCAGCGCCGGCGGCATCATTTCCCGACGGCAGCAGCATGCCGTAGCAGAGGGCACGCTTGGTCACAATGTCTCCCTCCACCAGTCCCATAGAAGAGCCCTCCACATGGATGGCGTCTGTGTCCACGGGAAATTCCGTGTCCAGATCGCCGCTTTCCAGACAGAGCAGAGTTGTCATGATCTTGGTGGTGCTCGCCATAGGGCGCTCCTGATATGCCTGCTTTTCGTACAGGACCGTTCCGGTCACAGCCTCCATCAAGATGCAGGACTGCGCAGAAACGGCCGGCTCTGCCCCCGATGCCTCCCATGCCGGGAGACCGGTGACCGCCAGACAAACCGCCAGAACGCCGCTGATCCAACGCATGAAGCTCCTTTTGCACATACACGAATCCCTCCTGTTTTTGGTACAGTGTATGTGGGACAGGAGGGATTCATGCGGGATGCCGGGGATTATGCTTCTGGTTCAGATGCTTCGCCGTCTTTTTTGTCCTTCTTGAAGATGCTGCCCAGGCGATCGACTACCTCCGGGACAGAGCGGATGGCGCTGGACAGTGCGTCGCTGCCCTCGTCCATCTGCAGCAGACGGACACCGTCCTCCTGCACCACCAGAAATGCCACCGGCTGAATGGAAACGCCTGCCCCTGCGCCGCCGCCGAAGAGATCCTTCGGATTGGTCTTGACAGGCAGATCAGAGCCGCCGGAAGCAAAGCCGTAGGAGACCTTGGACACCGGTACGATAGTCACCTTGTCCGAAACGACGATGGGGTCGCCGATGATGGTCTGTACATCCACCATCTCCCGCATTTTTTCCATGGTAATGCCCATGAGATCCTGGATCGGTTTCTTTTCCTGCATTGTTTACCTCCTGTTTATCGGGCAGCAGCGTGTTCCTTTTTGGCTGCTGCGGTTGGTTCGCCGGCATGTTCCTGCCGTTTTTTCTGCATCACATATCCGATGGCAAAGCTGCCCAGTGCCAGAATGCCGGACAGCAGACAAAAGTGCAGCTTTCCCCGGATCACCCATCGGGTGCGTTCCTGTCCAAAGGCGCACTGTACGGTGATCTGGTCTGCCTGAATGCGCATGGCGCTGCCCAATAGCCCCACCGCGGCGTATACCAGTCCGTTTACAGCACCATATGCCAGTGCGCATTCCCGGGCATCAAACCTGCCCACCTGTGCGCCAATGACCAGATGCCGGATGGACAGCCCCTTCCAGAGCAGGCGCAGGGGTTTCGGCAAAATGGACAGACTGCTCTGTATCATATCCCAGCGGCGCTTCAGCCCGGAATGCTTCGTGTCCTCCCGATCGGGAGCTTTCTTTTTTTTCTGCTTCTTCCCGGCTCGCCCTGTCTTCTTTTGCAGTATGCCCTTGTTTTCACTGGAGAGCAGCGGAATGCCCAGCCAGGACAGCCGCCAGAAAAAGCGGTCTCTGGGATCGTCATAGTCCAGTGTGAGCACCAGTGATGACAGCAGCAGCCCCAGAAGAAGCACCAGGATCCCCAGGGCAATGAGCCATCCGATCATGGGATACGCGCCTCCTCCCGGTTATGCATGTTCGCTCGTCTCTTCGTTCTCCGTCTCTGCTTCCCGGGGCATGGCAGATACCGGAAGCGGCGGCAGCTCGTCCAGGGACTGCAGCCCGAAGCAGCGCAGAAAATGGGGCGTTGTGGCATAGGCGATGGGCTTTCCCGGTACGTCCAGCCGTCCGGCTTCGGTGAGCAGCTCCTTTTCCACCAGCGTGTTTACCACAGAGCTGCTGTCCACGCCGCGGACATGCTCCACAAAGCTTTTGCTCACCGGCTGGTTGTATGCCACAATGGTGAGCACCTCCATGGCAGCCGCAGAAAGGGGCGCAGCCTTTTTGGTCTCTATGGCGCGCTGAATGACAGTGGCATACGCCGGATGGGTGCACATCTGCCAGCTGTCTCCCAGCTGCTGCACACAGATTGCGCTCTTCTGCTTGTCATACCAGGCGGAGAGTTGTTTTAAGGCGGTCAGCACCGCAGATTCCGGCGCTTCGCATGCCTGTGCCAGCCGGGAGACAGTGATCGGCTCGCCGCTGGCAAATAAAACTGCTTCTGCCATGAGGCAGAGCGGTGTTCTGGTGTTTCTTTCCATTATCATTCCCCGATTCTCCGGATTCATACCATAACGGCAGGATCTGCTTCTGTTTCTGTTTCTGCATGATGCCGCTTGCAGCGGTCGGTGCGGCGGTAGAGATAGGTGCCGTCGTCGCTGATGCCGATCCTGCCGTGCTTGGTCAGCTCCAAAACCGCCAGGAACAGGGCGACCCGTGCAGAGCGCTCCCGAATGTCCGCATACAGCGCGCCCAGATAGACATGCTCGTCATGATACACCTTGCGCATGACATAGACCACCTTGGACATGACCGAGACCACCGGACGGGTGACCACCCGCTGCAGCCGGTCCCGTGCGTGATCCTGGGGCGTAAACCGTTTTTGTCCCATGGCGTTCCATGCCTCCAGCAGGACAAAGGGGAGATGCGTCAGGGGATAGGCGGCGGAGACCTCGATCTCCATGGGCTTTCGGGTAAAGATCTGACCGCCCATATAGCGCTGCGCCAATACCTGTGCTGCCTGTTTGCAGAGGGCATACTCGATCAGAGCCCCCTGGAGTGCCTGCTTTTCTTTTTGCGCTTCCTCCGGCCGGGGCAGAAGGGATGCGGTTTTGATGTAGATCAGCCGCGCCGCCATTTCCAGGAACTCTCCGGCAAGCTCCAGATCCTGTTCCCGGCACTGATCCAGATACGCCAGATATTGTTCCAGCAGACTGGAGATCTCAATGTCATAGATGTTCAGCTTGTGCTTGGAGATCAGGCTCAGGAGCAGATCCATCGGCCCTTCAAAGACCTCCAGCTTAAACGAGATCTTCTGCATAAGATCACATCACCATCTGCACCAGTGTGCCGATCCACTGGGTCGCCCACACAAAGAAGTGCATGATCCAACTGGAGAGAAAGCTCAGCGGAATGCTCAGCACGCCCACCAGGATCAGAATCCACAGCACCAGAGAGAGCTGCTGCTGATGGCGCTCCATCCATGCCCCCTGGCGATAGGGGAGCAGCATCATCAGTACCTTAGAGCCGTCCAGCGGCGGCACAGGGATCAGGTTGAACACTGCCAGAGAGATGTTGATCGACACAAACCAGTACAAAAGCATGTACACACCGGTCAGGATCGCTGTGCCGCTGACGATATAAAACGGAAAAACGATCTGCATGAGGATCACACCCACCAGTGCTGCCAGCAGATTGGACAGCGGCCCGGCGAGAGATGTCCAGATGATGCCCTTTCGGGGATGATTCATCCGTGCCGGGTTGATGGGCACCGGCTTTGCCCAGCCGAATCCGGTGAGCAGAAGCAGCACTGCGCCGAAAGGATCTACATGCGCCAGCGGATTCAGCGTCAGCCGTCCGGCAGCTTCGGCGGTGTCGTCGCCGCACTTTCGCGCCACCCAGCCGTGGGCAAATTCGTGTAAGGGCAGTACCAATAATATAATTACGATCCTGGCGAGGATCTCATAGCGGTTCAGATTCAGAAAATTGTTGAAGATTCCCATAGCTGCAATCCTTTCTGTAATGGAGCAGGTCATAAATGTGTGTTCCTTTTATTATACATGGTTTTCCCGAAAAATTCAAGTGCATTTTGCCGGATGGGATAAATTTTACAAGATTGCCTGCCGCGGAATGCAGGAGGCCGGAATCTCTTTTTGCTCTATGCTTTTGAATATTAAGTTTTCATTCTGAATCTGTTCTGTATTTTTCGTTTTTGCTGTGATATAACAGAAAAAAAGGCGTTTTAAAAAATATCTGAAAGAATCCGAAAAAAAGCTTGCATTTTGTCCCGGAATTTGATAAAATAGATATGTTAGTTTGCGGACTGCTATACCTTCGGGAGGCAGTTGGCATGCAATGTTAGGATGAGGAGGTGCAGTAGAATGGCAAAGTGTGAAGTTTGCGGAAAGGGTGTTACTTTCGGTATCAAGGTATCTCACTCCCACAGACGGTCTAACAGAACATGGAAGCCGAACGTAAAGCGCGTAAAAGCGATTGTAAAGGGTACTCCTTGTCATATGTACGTTTGCTCCAGATGCCTGCGTTCCGGCAAGATCGAGCGCGCATAAGGCACTGTCTGACAGCTGAATAGGAAAGTAAACCGGGATCTGCGGCATACGCTGTGGGTGCCGGCTTTTCGTTTTAGCAATAAAATTACAAATAGAAAAAGTCCGCACCGGAGAGCCTTTGGTGCGGACTTTTTGGATATCAGAGCCTTCTGGTACAGGTCACACGGGTGCTGTACCGGTCAGGCAGCTCATACGATTAAAGATAGGTCAGGAACTGTGAAGCCAGAACCACCAGAACCAGCGCAATGGGATATGTGGCAGCATAAGCGCTTGCTACATTCGGTGTGCCGCTGGTATTGATGAGTGCGCCCAGAGCCGGGGTACTGGTCATACCGCCGGTGATAGAGCCCAGGTTGTTGAACAGGCTCAGCTTCAGTACCTTCTTTGCCAGGAAGAAGCCGATAAACAGCGGAACGATCGTCATCAGTGCGCCCCACAGGAACAGCAGCGGACCGTACTTTTCCAAAGTCTGTACGAATCCGGCACCGCCGTCCACGCCGGCACCGATGAGGAACAGAACCAGTCCCCATTCCTGGAATACCTCCAGGAGGTGCTTGTTGACCTTCATGCTCAGCTTTCCGATTCTGCCGAAGTGGCCGAAGATCAGACCCATGATCAGCGGGCCGCCGGTTGTGCCAAGGTTGAAGGAGCCTGCGCCGAGAGGAATGTTGATGCATCCCAGGATCGCGCCGGTCAGAACCGTCAGCGCGAATGCGCCCAGGCCGAACTTATCCATTTCAAACAGCTTCTTCTGCTTCAGCGGGCTTTCCTCTCCGGTGTCCACAGATGCCAGCTTTGCGCGCTCTTCTGCCATATTTGCCTTCAGCACCTTCGGGACGATCTGTACAAACAGAACAACGCCGATAACGCCGAACGGATATGCCACTGCGTGGCCGACGGCGATCTCCTTGAATACCGGGCTGCTTTCGCCGATGGCTTCCTGGGCTGCGGCAAATGCCGGGGTACTGGTCAGCGCGCCGGACAGCAGACCAACGCTCATAGCAGAGTTCATGCCCGGCACCAGCAGTGTGATAAGCGCACAGACGCCTGCGCCGGCAGCAATGATGACTGCACCCAGCAGAACATAGGACTTTGCGTTTTTCTTCAGATTCTTAAAGAAAGTCGGGCCTGCGATCAGACCGACGGAGGTGACGAACAGGATCAGACCGAAGCTCTGGATGAGCTTGAAGTAGAAATTGACGGCATCCTGTGCCTCAACGTCTGCGATCCATGCGGCGATGCCGTTTTCGCCAAAGGCAACGCCTTTAAAATGACCGACAACCAGCGCGACCAGGAAGATTGCTGCCGTTCCCAGAGAAACGCCCTTGATGTTGATCTTGCCCAGCAGATAGCCCACGACGATGATCGCGAAGACAAAGAACAAGACCATGACAATGGCAGACATGCTGAAAATATGCGTCCCTGCCACTTCAAACAGTTTTAGACTCATGAAATTAACCTCTCCTTATCCTGTATAACAGTTTTGTTGCAGAAGCCTCCGGCGGCTCTCGGCCGGACTTCTGAAAAAAACATTTGTGCGCCAGTTAAATACAACCGGTGCATTGCGTACTTATCATTATAACTGATTTCACGTTTTTTGTCAATGTTGCCGAAGAAATTTCCGGATTTTGTACATTCCAGATAAGTTTCCACAGAAAAAGTGTCTATCACCTGAAATTTGCCACAAAAAGCAATGAAAACGTATAAAAAAATCAGCCAATTTGCAAGCGCCGGATCATTGTTTTCCACAAGCGCAGGAAAAGCTGTGGAAAGTCTGCGGGATGCCGTTCCGGTCTGCTTTTGTTGTACTTGGTGAAAGTGATGAAATTTTCACAAAATATTGACACAAATATATCAATATGATATAATAAAAGGGAAAACAGCAGAACCATCGGGGGATGGGAAAGACCGGAGGTGCTTTTTGAACATGCAATATCGAAAACAGAAAAAATGGTGCAGCGTCCTTGCGGCGGCTGCGGTGCTGTGCTGCCAGGCTTCGCTGTTCCCGGCGGCTCCTGCGGCATCTGCATCGTGCAGCGGCGGCGGACTGACAACAGTCCAGGGCTTTCCGCTGACGCAGGAAACGGCTGCGGCAGATGCGGGGGTGCGGCTGTATGGTGCAGGACGCGTCACTGCCGCAGATCAGACCAGCTATGACGAGGACTGCTTTGCCTCCTATGACGGCTATGCAGCGCTGACTGCGGCGCAGAAGACCCTGTATGACACCATGAAAAATGCGGCGCATACCTTCTACCGCAGCAGCGACGATGCGGACACGGTCAGCTATACCGGAGGCTCGATGGAGTGCTTCGGCGCAATTTCCAACGGCGATGCTTCGCTCACCACCGAGGATGTCACGCGGGTGGTCTCTATGTTCCGCAATGACAACCCGATCTATTTCTTTATCGGCAGCTCGTTTCTCTATAGCACACGGTATGACCCGTGGAGCGGCGATTCTTATATTGATGCGGTGTATGTTTCCTGTGAGGATGCCTATACCGACGGCAGCCAGCGCCAGAAGGAACGAAAGCTTCTGGAAGCGCAGATCGCAGCGGTGCAGCAGCAGGTAGATGCCGCGGATACGGCGCTGGAAAAGGCGACCGCGGCGCATGACTGGCTGGTGGAAAATCTCTCCTATGCCTACGATGCAGACGGCAACCCGGACAGCTCCATGACCTCGCATAGTATTGTGGGGGCGTTTGATTCCCGCTATTCTGCCGCAGTATGCGAGGGCTATGCGAAATCCTTTCAGCTGTTGATGAATGCCGCTGGCGTGAGCAATTTCTACATTGTAGGATTAGGGGACGGCGGCGGTCATGCATGGAACATGGCGCAGATGGATGACGGGAATTATTATTATTTCGATGTCACATGGGACGATACCGCCGAGACTGACCGCTATTTTGCGGCAGGCGAAACCAGTTTTTCTAAAAATCATGTGCCCTATTCCTATGACAAAAACAAGTGGGAGTTTTTATACGATCTTCCGGAGGTGCCCGGGGATGCCTATAGCGGCGATGCCGGAACGCTCTATCGGGACGGCGACTTTACCTATCGGCTGTTTGACGGCGCGGCGGTTCTGGTTGCTTATACCGGGGACAGTGAAGCGGTGACGGTGCCGGATACGGCAGACGGTCTTCCGGTGACTGCGGTGAAGGGCGCTTTTTCAGGAGATGCGGATTTGCAGACAGTGTCGCTTCCGGATTCCGTGACGGCGCTGTCCTACGGTGATGGCGGCACCGGCGCTTTTGAAGGCTGCGTCTCCCTGAAAAAGATCGCATTTTCCAAAAATCTCTCACAGATCGCGTACCATACATTCCGGAACTGTTCTGCTCTGGAATATGCAGCACTGCCGGAGACAACAGTCTGGCTCGGCGCAGGGGCGTTCGGGAACTGCAGCAGTCTGGCGGCTCTGGAGGTGCATGCACCGGACTGTAGGTTTGTCTCTTCCGCGGCGGTGTATGCAGATACCACGCTGTATGGTTACAGCGGCTCTTCCGCGGAGAAGTTTGCCGACAAGTTCGACCGCCGGTTTGTCCTGCTGGAAAGCGTTACGACCACTTCGGCATCCACAACTGCTGTTACCACAGAGACAACGGCGAGCCGCATTACAACAGCCGCTTCTTCTGAGACGGGACCAACAGAGTCCTCGGTGACCGGATCGGCTGTGACAGAGCCGGAGGAAAACTATCTGCTCGGGGATCTCGATGGCGACAGCGCCTATGCGCTGAGTGATTTGGTGCTGATGAATCAATATTTGCTGGGCAGCTTTCATGCTGCGGCAGCACAGAGAGCGGCGATGGACTGTTATGCAGACGGCAGGATCGATGCCCGTGACAGCCAGGTTCTGGCAGGCTTTTTGATCTTGCTGGTACCCGGTCTCCCGGTGCTGCCGGAATAAAAAAACAGAGTGAAGCAGTATGAAATGAAATGCTCCCCTTTTGTTAGACAATGTGGTATAATAGAAATATACCAATAAAAAATCTAACAAAAGGGGGCATTT
>CAKSJP010000024.1 GCA_934463425.1 uncultured Ruminococcus sp. | reverse complement strand
GGAGCCAAAAGAAAGCCTCCTCTCCTAGAGGAGGTGCCCGTCAGGGCGGAGGAGTCCCTCGTCCCCCTTGAAAAGGGTGATTCCCCACAGTGTGGGGAAATGTCACGAAGTGACAAAGGGGACGGCTCGGTAAGAGATGCCCGAAGGGCAGGGGGATTAAAGGGCAGGGGGATTCACCAAGCCCCCCTCACTCATACCGCAAAGCATCAATAGGGTTCAGGTTGGATGCCTTGATGGACGGGATGAGTCCGAAGACGATGCCCACCACCATGGAGAACACCACGGATACCACGATGGAGAGGGAGCTGACGGCAACCGGAACAGACGCGATCCGGGAGATCAGCTGCGCCAGACCGATGCCGATGCCCACGCCGATGATGCCGCCGATGCTGGTGAGCACAGACGCTTCTGTCAAAAACTGCGCCAGAATGCTGCCCTTTTTCGCACCGATGGCCTTTTTCAGACCGATCTCCCGGGTGCGCTCGGTGACGGACACCAGCATGATGTTCATGACGCCGATGCCCCCCACCAGCAGGGAGATGCTGGCGATCCAGATCAGCATGGTATTGGTGGAGGAGCTGAGCTTCTGCAGGTTCTTCGCCTGCTTCAGCAGATCCTGGCTGTCATACTTCACCTGTGCGCCGCTGCTCTCGCTGCTGCTGCCGCCTGTGGTGCGTATGGTGGCGTTCATCAGCTCTGCCACCTTCTTTCCCACTGCCGGCATGCTGTCCGTGTCCTCTGCCTTCGCCAGACAGCTCAGCGGCTCGTCATACTGATAGGGGATCGCCCAGGACTGGCCGGGGATAAACATCTTGCCGCCGGAGCTGCCCATATAGGTCCAGTAGTCCTCCTCGGAATTGATGACCGGCTCAAAGGGATTGACCTCTGTCACGACCCCCACCACGGTAAAGGGCTCGCCGTTGATGTCGATCACCGTGCCGACGGGATCTTCAGAGGAATACAGGCTCTTCACCGCCGTGCTGTCCAGGATCACCGCCTTGGCGTTGTTGGTATACTCACTGGCGAGAAAGCCTCTGCCCTCCTGCACCGCATAGCCTGCGGTGTCAAAATAGCTGGCATCAATGCCGAACATCGCGCCGCTGAACTGGGTGTTTCCATAGTACACGTTGTCGCAGTACGAGCGCGTCCGGTAGAACGAGGCAGAAGCCACATGCTCCGCTGACGCGATCTCCTCCTGCACCTCCTTGGAGAGCACCGGCACGCCGTCGGGCGCTGCCTGATAGGAGAAGTCATAGGGGCTCTCTCCCTGATACAGCTGTACGCTGACGGTGTTGTTTCCTGCGCCGATCAGATTGTTCTTGATCTGTTCGTTCGTGCCCTTGATGGTCGAAACGATGGCGATAATCGCCGCAATGCCGATGATAATGCCCAGCATGGTGAGGATCGACCGCACTTTGTGGGACAAAATGCCCTGTAGGGATAGGCGTATATTTTCCAGCATGTTCTGTCCCTCCTTTTAATTGTACGACGGGCCGTCGGTCTCGTTGACCAGTGCGCCGTCTGCGGCATATTTTCCGTAGGGGAAGCAGATATAGTCCTCCTGGCTGATGCCGGAGAGGATCTCGATGGCGCTGCCGCTGTAGATGATCTTTCCCGTCCGGATGTCCTGCCGTTCCAGCTTTCCGTCCTCCGACTCCCGCATGACATAATACTGCCCGTTCTCCTGCCGCACATAGCTTACGGGGAGATAGAAGGTGCTGCTCTCCTCTGTGTCCGTAAAGCTCAGGCTCACATAGCTGCCTACAGACAGATCGTCACAGTCCTCCACCGATGCCCGGAAGGGATAGGCGCTGTTGTTGGGGTTCTCGCTGCCGTTCTGGGTGGTATATGCCGTAGGAGTCTTGCCGATCTCCGTCACCTCTGCGGTATAGCTGTTTCCGGTATCCCAGGCGTTCACGGTGATCTGTGACCCCACGGTCAGCTTGTTCAGGTTCATCTCGCTGATCGTGCCCTGCACCATCACGCCGCCGCTGCCCTGTACCACCAGATACGGCTCATTGGTCTCCAGGGACTCCACCGACGCCGCCACCTTGGTGACTGTGCCGTCGATCTTCGCCAACTCCTGGCCGTTCTCCTGCTTTTCCTTTGCAGCGTCATACTCGATCTGTGCCTTCTTCTGGTCGATCTCTGCGGACTGGATGGCGATCTGCTGTTCTGCCACCTTCTGTTTCAGCTGTGCCCGGGTGTAGACATAGTTTTCACTGTCCGCGGCTGCCGCTGCCATAGGCTGTACTGCCGCCATAGGCTGAATGACAAAGCTGTCCTGCTGCATTGCCCCGGCGGGTGCAGCCTCTCCGGTCTCCGAAGCCTCCGTTGTGGAATCCGGCGCAGCTGTCCCTGTGTCCGAAGTCCCCGGCACAGTGGTTCCCGGCTCTGTGGGCGTGTCGCTGCTGTTTGCCGGGTCATAGGCGAATGTGCCGCCCACCTGGAGCGTGCCGTACCAGACACCGCCGCCGGTGATCTGCACACCGCCGTCCTCTGTCACCCGGATATTCTGCCCCAGTGTCCAGTCTCCCGTGTCCGTCAGACTGCTGCTCTGCACCAGCCAGCCATAGAGCACCTCGCCGCTGTGGCCGTATACCACAAAAATGGCGTACTGCTTCGCGCTTTTCAGCTGATCCAGAACTGCCTGCTTGACCACTGTGCTGCCGGTGCAGGCGAACTGGAAGGGATCTTCTGCAGTGCCTGTGCCCTCTGCCGCCTGGCTCAGGGCTGTGACCGTCTCCAGCGTATTCGCCGGGCTGTCCGGGCTGTCGGGCGTATCCGGCTCGTCGGGCGTATCCGGCTCATCGGGATATATCGGCTCTGCCGGGGCTTCCTCAGAGGGCTTCAGCTTTTTCAGCCGCTCCAGCTCCTTCTTTGCCTGGCGCACATTGTCCTGCGCCACTGCGAGAGCCGTCTCCTTCTGCGCCGCCTCCAGTCCTACGGCAGTCATGTCATAGTCCAGCAGCGGCGTGCCCTTGGTCACATGGTCGCCCTCCTTCACCAGTACCTTGTCCACAAGCTGGTCGCTGGAGAGGATCACGCTCTGCACATCGCCGGAGACCACCTGACCGTCCATAGAGAGGTCGTCCCCCCAGTAATACTGCATCAGGCTGCTGACGGGCATCACATCCACCCGGTTCTTCTTTGCCTGCTGTGTCCGGTAGAGCACAGCGCCGCCTGTGCCGCCGCCGGCTGCCACTGCCGCACAGATGATAACTGCGGCGATCTTCTTTCCCTTTGTCATGATGCATCGCCCTCCTGTTCTGTCCGGCGCGCCCCAAAGCCGCCCTGCTCCAGTCTGCCGTCCCGGATGGTCACAACGCGCCGGGCATGCTGTGCGATCTCCGGCTCATGAGTGATCATCACGATGGTCACGCCCTCTGCATGAAGCTGAGAGAACAGCTCCATGACCTGTTCGCCGGAACGGGTGTCCAGCGCACCAGTGGGCTCGTCTGCCAGCAGCAGCCGGGGATGGCTCACCATCGCCCGTGCAATGGCGACGCGCTGCTTCTGTCCGCCGGAGAGCTGGGTGGGCTGAAAATGCACACGCTCCTCCAGCCCTACCCGCACCAGCATTTCCTTTGCCCGCGCCAGACGTTCTTTTTTCCGCACGCCGGCATACAGCAGCGGAAGCGCCACGTTTTCCAGCACCGACTGCCGGGGCAGCAGATTGAAGTTCTGGAACACAAAGCCGATCTTCTGATTGCGGATCACCGAGAGCTGATTGTCGCTGCACTGCGCCATGTCCTGTCCGTCAAAGAAATAGCTGCCGCTGGTCTGCTTGTCCAACAGGCCGATGATGTTCATCAGCGTGGACTTTCCCGAACCAGATGGCCCCATAATGGCGAGATACTCTCCTGCGTCCACCTGCAGGGTGATGTCATGGAGCACCGGGACCGGCTCTTTCCCCTGGAGATAGGACTTGCAGATGTTGTGCAAATCAAGTACCATCTGCGCCACCGCCTTCCGCTGTATCGGCGTCCTCACCCGACAGCGCCTCGTTTGCGCCGTCCTCAGTGAAGCCGTCCCCAGTGTCTGCATCGCCGCTCACGCCGCCGTCCGCAGGCATTTCGTCCTCATTGTAGGAAACATCTCCGTCTGCAGGCATCTCGTCCTCGTTGTAGGAAACGTCTCCGTCTGCAGGCATCTCGTCTGCACCATCGCCTGTGCTGTCCTCCTCCGGCGTTGCCTCGTCGGGGTTGGTGGTGGTTTTCATGCCCTCCTCATAGGAGTCGGACGGAAAGGCGATCTTGTCGTCCTCGGACAGACCGCTCTTGATCTCACAGTCGCCCATGCTCTCGTCTGTCTGTCCCACCTCGACCTCACGCTTTTCCAGACGGTCTTTCTTGTCTGCCGCCCAGACATAGCTCTTGCCGTCCTCATCTGTGAGGATATAGTCGGAGTACAGCCAGATGCCGTCCTTTTCCACGCTGTCCCCTGCGCCGCTGTCTGCGGAGACCAGAAGGTGCTGTCCCAGCATCAGACCCTCACTGGAATCCAGCGTCACATAAAAGGGATACTTGGACGAGGTGGTCATATCATCGCCGTAGCTGTAGCTGTAGTTGTTGTTCTGGCTGTTGTCCGCCTCTGTGGAGATCTCCGAGATCTTTCCCGTCCAGGAGGCATCGTCAATGCGGGAGTGCAGCACCATAGGCTCGTCCTGATAGATCGCCTGGATGTTCTGCTCGTTGACGGTGCACTTCACCCGGAACTCGCCGTCCGACATGATCTTCATGATCACATCCGTGCCGTCCGTCTGGAGCTGCTCCACGGTTTTCAGGGACTGCACCGTCCCGGTGATCTCCGCCTTGACTGTGGCGTTGTTGATGGTATTCTGCAGCTTTTCCAGCTCGATCTTCTTGGTCTTGATGTCATACTCCGTCTTGGCGATATCCGTCTGGAGCGACTGGATCTGGGTGGTATAGGTCAGCTTGTCATCCGCACTGGCATTCTTCTTTTCCGACTCCAGCTGTGCGATCTGCTGCTTGCTGGACTCGATCTCGTTCTGCATCCGCTCGATCTCCACGTTGCCCTGCTGAAGCTCCAGCTGCATGGACTCCACATCATAGGTAAAGAGGGGATCGCCTGCGTTCACATGGTCGCCCTCCTGCACCGCCACATCTGCCACCGTCTTTGAGGTGTCCAGCTTGATCTCCTTGGTCTCCTGGGGCTCTACCACGCCGGAGAACTGCATGTCCGAGACCGTGCCTGCCGCAGAGTTCACATCGCTGACCGGCATCACATACGCCACACCGTCCGTGCCGCTGTCCTTGCTGTAGTGCCGCCAAACCAGCACGCCGCTGACGCAGACCGCCGCCGCCGTAACACCGGCAACAGAGCCGATGATGATCTTTTTGGATTTTCCCATAGTCCTTCCTCCTTTATCACATGACCGCGCACCAGGCACTGCCAAACTGCACGATCCTGGTAACTGTTTCAACTGTTGTATGTTCCGTGCAACAGCTTGGCTTTAGTATAGCATACCTGCCGGGTATTGTCAAGAGGATTTTTGCAATTTCTTCCCGTTTTTTCCGAAAACCGCCGGATTCAGCGGAATGCATAAAAAAAGAATGGTGCCGCCATAAAAGACTGGTACCATTCCTGTGAAACCTGAATATCAAAGAACTGTGAAGATAAGATAAATACTCTGCGAAAAGGGGGATTCACAGAGACCCCTCAGTCAAGCCTACGGCTTGCCAGCTCCTCTGTAGAGGAGCCAAAAGAAAGCCTCCTCTCCTAGAGGAGGTGCCCGTTAGGGCGGAGGAGTCCCTCGTCCCCCTTGAAAAGAAAAACGGACAAAGGGATTTTTCAAACCTCCCCGAACGCTTATTCTTCTCCCGGTGTATACCCAAACCGCAAAAACCGTGCCGGCGCGGTCATATTCCTTCCGTTGCCGGAAGCATACAGGGCAATATAGTTTCCGGTGAAGCAGCCGCCTGCCTCTGTGGTGAGATACTGGGTCTCGCCGATGCCCAGCTCCTGCCAGCTGCCGTCTGCCGCCGCAAAGGAGAAGCGATACCAGGCGCGGTCACTGGTGAGCCGCAGCGTCAGCTTTTCTCCGGTGCAGGGCACAGCCTTTTCCACAGCCCACAGCGCGCCGATGCGCCGCCGCAGGATCACACAGTCCACGCCCTCGCGCATGGTGCGGGCGATCTCATAGTGATGCCCCGGATTCATGTACACGGTGAGGCCTGCCTCTTCGCCCTCCTGCGCCGGCACAAAGTCCAGCACCGTCTCTGCGGTACAGCAGAAGTGCTCCTGCCGCCGTCCCAGCCATGCCTTCGGCGCATCCTCCCAGAGCGAAACGCCGTTTCCATAAAGCTCCAGACCGTTTCCCTTACACTGCACCATTCCCGGCACCGGGTTGTAGATCTGATTCCACATGGGGTGCAGCGCCTCGCCGCAGAAATCGTCTGTCACGGCGCTGCCCGGCACATAACCAGAGGGCTTCCAGGCTTCCGGTGCCTGGGATACCGTAAATTCCGGCAGCACTGCGCCCTTTTCTCCCATGGTGCACCAGCCGTCCTTCCACACTACCGGAACGAGCATGGTCTCCCGTCCCAGATTGTGCCGGAACGGATACGCCAGCGGACGGTTTGCCAGGCAGACCGCCCACCAGTTCCCCTCTGCATCCTCCACCAGATCGGCGTGTCCGGCAGCCTTGATGGGCAGACACTGGCCGATATTGGTCAGCACCGGGTTGTGGGGACAGGGCTCATACGGCCCGAGCACCGATGCGCTCCGCGCCATAACTGCCATGTGGCACATCTCCGTGCCGCCCTGTGCCAGCAGCAGATAGTACATGCCGTTGATCTTATAGAGATGCGGCCCTTCCGGGTTGTTGGCAGTGCCCTGCCAGAGCCAGTGCCGCTCGCCGACGGCTTCTCCCGTGGTGACATCCACCTGGCTGAGATAAACGCCGCCGTCTGTTCCGGTATAATACACCTTGCCGTCTGTGTCGAAAAACAGCGACGGGTCGATTCCCGGAAAGGGCAGCTCCACCGGATCCGACCATTCTCCCGCAGGATCTTCTGCGGTGATGATAAAGTTGCCGTGATTGTCTCCGTTCACACAGGTGACGATCACATAAAACCGTCCCTCGTGATACCGGATGGTGGGGGCATAGATGTTCAGACAGTTGGGCGCACCGGTCACCAGCTGCACCTGTGTATTCCGGGTCAGACAGTGGCCGATCTGCTCCCAGTGCACCAGATCGCGGCTGTGATAGACAGGCAGTCCGGGAAAATACTCAAAGGAACTGGTCACCAGATAAAAATCCTTTCCCACACGGCAAATGCTGGGGTCCGGGTGAAATCCCGGCAGGATCGGGTTTTGATACTGCATAAAAATATCCTCCATGATTTTTGTTTTTCTCAGAGTCTGTTTTGATTTTTCGTCAGAACTATTCCGTGATCCCCAAGGGTTCAGGCTCCAGCCCGGCTGCCTCCATAGCGCTGTACCGCAGCACAAGCATGGCATCCACAGAGTCCACGCTGCCGTCCCGGTTGACATCCATGCACCGCAGGACTGCCTCCGTCACCGTGCCGTCCGCCAGTACGTCATAGCCCACATGCATCCGGGCACTGACCATCAGGATCAGCGCCGCATCTGCCGCACCGACCCTGCCGTCCTGATCGGCATCCCCCACAACAGCCGTCTCTTCTGTGGATGTGGCAGTTGTGGTAACTGCAGTCTGGGCGGTCTCCGTGGTCTGGGCGGTCTCCGTGGTCTCTGTAGTCTCCGTGACAGCTGTGGTCTGGGCAGTCCGGGTAGTCTCTGTGGTCTCCGGGGCAGTTGTTGTGACCGGGACAGTTGTTGTGACCGGGGCAGTCGTTGTGACTGTAGACTCCGCCGTGATAAATGACGGCAGGGTCATGCTTGTCGCGGTATTCCCTGTGCTCTGAGAGACAGCTGCGGTGGTTCTGGTGGTCTCTGCCTTGGTTGTTGTGACAATGGTGGTGGTGGTGGTTTCCGGCACAGGGGCGATCTCCCGGAAGGTCAGACCATACTTCGCCGCATACTGCTCTGCCCCGGAGTCCTTTGTGCCCTGAAGCACCGTGCCCTCCGGGAACACCGCCGGAGCGTCCGGAATGGTGTACCCATCCCCCAGAAAGGTCACCTGCATGGTGCTGCAGCCGAAAAAGCTGTCCGCAGCAATGGTGCACAGACTGGCAGGAAAGATCAGCGCCTGCAGACTGGCGCAGTCTGCAAACGCCTGCGCGCCCACGTTCTCCAGGGCGGTATGCTCCAGAGACGTGCCGTCTGCCGACATTTCCAGAGAGGTGCAGTGCAGAAACGCCCGCGCCGAGATCACCCTCAGCCCGGCAGGAAACTGCAGCTTCGCCAGACTGGTGCAGTCCCGGAACGCCTCCTCGCCGATCTCCGTCAGGGCATCCGGTACCTGTATCTCCTGCAGCCCGGTACAGCCGTCAAAGGCGTTGCTTCCGATCACCTGCACCTGTTCCATATTCGTCACGGTTTTCAGGGAAATACAGTCCTGAAACGCAGCCGTTCCGATGCTGGTGATGGTGTCCCGCAGGTGCACGGTCTCGATGGTCTCACAGCCCTGGAACATGCCGGGGGCGACGGTCTGCATGCCCACCGGGAGCGTCACCTCTGTCACATTGGTCTGGTTCGCCAGAAAGCCGCTGCTGATGACGCGCACCGTGGGCGGGATCACAATGGACTCCGCCCCACCGGTATATTCCAGCAGCACGCCGTCACAGACCTTCCAGCTGCCGGACTGCATCGCCATCCATCCGGTGTTGAAAAAGGCATCCTTTCCCACGTTCTCCACCGTCTCCGGCAGGCTCAGGTTCGTCAGATTGGTGCACATGGAAAAGGCATAAGCGCCGATCTTCTGCAGACTGCCGGGCAGAGACAGACTGCGCAGAGAGGTGCAGCTGCTGAACGCGCTCCGCCCGATCTGCAGAATATCATCCGACAGCATCACATATTCCAGCGAGGAACAGCCGGAAAAGGCATAGGAGGAGACGGTCTCCATGCCCCCCTGGACCAGTGCCATGGTCATGGCGGTACAATTGCTGAAGGCGCTGCTCCCCAGCTTCGACAGCGAGCCCGGCAGCACCGCCATGCGCAGAGACACGCAGTCCTGAAAGGCAGAATCGCCGATGCTGCGCAGCTGACTGCCGAACTGCACCGATTCCAGACTGGAACAGCCGGAAAACGCCCGGTTCTCCAGATACAGCAGGGATGCCGGCAGATCTGCCCGCTTCAGCGCGCCGCAGCCGGAAAAGGCATACTCCCGGATCTCCCGGATGCTGTTCGGCAGAGCGATCTCCTCCATTCCCATACAGCCGGAAAAGCAGTATGCCCCGATGCTGACCAGACCGTCCGGCAGCACCGCATGCTTCAGAGAGACATGATCCTGAAACAGCGCATCTGCCAGCACAGCCGCGCCCTCCGGGATCGTCACCTCCTGCTCCTCCGGCACTGAAACGACCGCCCGTCCGCCGAGCACGGCTACCGTCAGGGCACGGTCTGCGCGCCACTGCGTCTCTGCCAGAACGTCTGCGCCCACTGTCTCCAGTCCCGCGCCGCCGTCCACCGTATGCAGCGCACTGCACTGAGAAAACGCACCGGTGCCCAGCTTTGTGACTGTCGCGGGAATGGTCACCGTCCGCAGGGCAGCCATGCCGCAAAAGCTGTTTGCGCCGATGGCAGTCACCGGGTGTCCGTCCACCGTCTCCGGGATCTCCAGAGCCTCTGCATCCTGCTTCTCCGACCCCACTGCCGTAGCGTTTCCCACCACATCCAGGGTATACCGGATCCCGTCTGCAAGATGCTCTTCAGACGATATTTTTGTATCAGCAGCTGTGGCTCCCCCCACAGTGCCAAAGAGACAGAACACGCTAAGACAGCAGGCCGTCAGACACGCTGCGATCTGTCTCCACCTCTTCCTCTGCATGCAGAAGCACTCCTTTCTCCATCCGCCATTCTTCCGATTTCAGTTCAGAAAATCCAACGCCCTCTCTCGCAATGCAGACAAGCAATGCGCTGGCATCTGCGGCATTGATCACGCTGTTTTCGTCATAATCCGAACAATACTGGGCAATATCATCCCATGTCACCGAGATCCCCGCCCCTGTTTTGGCACAATACGTCAGCAGCAGAGAAACGTCCGCGGCGTTCACCTCCTGATCGCCGTTGATATCTCCGCACCGCCTGTCCAGAGGCAGGAACCGATGGGCATATTTCCGGGAAAAAACATGGGCTGTAGAATCGATATAGCCGCTGACCGGAACTGTGTCCGGCAGCGTCCGACTTGTATCCGAGATCCGGCAGGCAGGGTTCAGAACGATCAGC
The DNA here is from genome assembly GCA_934463425.1 of uncultured Ruminococcus sp. Classification (GTDB taxonomy): domain Bacteria; phylum Bacillota; class Clostridia; order Oscillospirales; family Ruminococcaceae; genus Ruminococcus_C. The sequence continues at coordinate 17,536 of CAKSJP010000024.1, read as the reverse complement.
CAGCGCAGCCCGGTACAGCCGGAAAATGCGCCTGTGCCGATCTCCTCCACCGTCTCCGGCAGCACCAGCTTTTTCAGCATGATACAGCCGTCAAAAGCCAGATTGGCGATCATCGTCACACGATCCGGCAGCTCGATCTCCTCCAGCGCAGAGCAGCCCTGAAACATGGCACTGGAGATCTGGGTCAGCTGTGCCGAAAGCGACACGCGCCTCAGAGATCTGCAATAGCTGAACGCATGATTCCCCACGGTCTTTACCGTATGGGGGATCTGTATTTCCGTCAGCGCGGTGCACCAGTGAAACGCATACTGTCCGATGCGCTCCAGACCGTCTGAAAGCTCCAGCTTCTGCAGGCTGCTGCAGTTGACAAAGGCAAATCCGTCAATAGACTGCACAGAAGCCGGAAGCGTCACCTGCTGTACGGTGCTGCTGTCAAAGGCATAGCCGCCGATGCTGCGCACGCCGTCCGGCACTGCCGCGCACGTCTCACTGCCCAGATACGCCAGCAGAATGCCCTGTCCGGCAATGACGAAGTCCTCCGTCTGAGATGCCAGCCACGGCGTTCCTCTGGCTGTGCCGCCGCCGATCTGCGCCACCGTGTCCGGTATGACCAGCTCTGTCAGCCGGGTGCAGTTCATAAAGGCGAACTCTCCGATCCTCTGGACGCTGTCCGGCAGGCTGACGCGCCTCAGCCGGGTGCAGTCCTTAAAGGCATATTCTGCGATCTCCGTCACCGGACAGCCGTCCAGCTCTGCCGGGATCTCTGCCTCTGTCACCGACGGCCGCGCGCCCTTGATGGTCACTTCGTTCTGCGCCGTCACAGTATAATAGACCGCATCCTGATAGACCTCCCACTCTGCGCTCTCTGCATCAGCCAGAACGCCGCCGTATCTGAGAAAACATGTTATGATCAGCAGCAGCGCTCCTGCGCAGGCGATGCTGCGCCGCCAGGTTCTGTGCAATGTCCCCACCTCCTTTCTCCGACACTGCTTTTATTATAGCACATTTTCCCAAAGTCCGTCAATCGGTTTTCCCAAAAAATACGGAAATCCATTTTCACAACAGCCTTTCCGGAAAGGAGAGGGAGACCGCCGCCAGACAAAGAAAAAGCGGTACAGCGAAGCCGCCATACCGCTTTCTTTTTTTTGCAAATTCAGTGACAGAGCGCACTCTGTCTCCGGGAATCCAGCGTAAACTTATGCCAGTTCAGCGAAGAACTTGATGGTGCGAACCATCTGGCTGGTGTAGCTGTTCTCGTTGTCATACCAAGAAACAACCTGTACTTCATACAGATCATCAGCGATCTTGGAAACCATGGTCTGAGTTGCATCGAACAGAGAACCGTACTTCATGCCGATAACGTCAGAAGATACGATCGGCTCTTCGTTGTAGCCATAGGACTCAGTAGCAGCAGCCTTCATTGCAGCGTTGATGCCGTCAACAGTTACGTCTGTGCCCTTAACAACAGCAGTCAGGATGGTGGTAGAACCAGTCGGAACCGGTACACGCTGTGCAGAACCGATCAGCTTGCCGTTCAGTTCCGGAATAACCAGACCGATTGCCTTTGCAGCACCGGTGGAGTTCGGAACGATGTTTGCTGCGCCAGCTCTTGCTCTTCTCAGGTCGCCCTTTCTGTGCGGACCGTCCAGGATCATCTGATCGCCGGTATAAGCGTGGATGGTGCTCATGATACCGCTCTGGATCGGAGCATAGTCATTCAGAGCCTTTGCCATCGGAGCCAGGCAGTTGGTGGTGCAGGAAGCTGCGGAGATGATCTTGTCATCAGCAGTCAGAGTGTTGTGGTTTACATTGTAAACGATAGTCGGCAGATCGCTGCCAGCCGGAGCAGAGATAACGACCTTCTTTGCACCTGCATCGATGTGAGCCTGTGCCTTTGCCTTAGAGGTGTAGAAACCAGTGCACTCCAGAACAACGTCAACACCGATCTCGCCCCACGGCAGCTCTGCTGCGTTAGCCTTTGCGTAGATCTTCAGAGTCTTACCGTCAACAGTGATGGTACCAGCCTCGTCATCAGCGGAAACAGTGTGCTTGTTCTCACCGATCTTGCCTGCATAACCGCCCTGTGCGGTATCATACTTCAGCAGGTGTGCCAGCATAGACGGCTTTGTCAGATCGTTGATTGCAACGACCTCATAACCTTCTGCGCCGAACATCTGGCGGAATGCGAGACGACCGATACGGCCAAAACCATTAATAGCAACTTTAACTGACATTGGAAATTACCTCCTAATATTTAGAAAGCACTGATATACATCCCCGGACAACGCCCGATTTTGCCCCAGTGATTCCTTGATAGTTCTATTCTACACCATTCCGCAGAAAAATTCAAGCACTTTCGCAAAAAAACCCGGGGCGACTATCACAAGTTCTCTTATTTTCCACGTTTTCCGCAAAAAACAGCTTATCTTTTTATGCAAAATGCACAAAGTTTGAAAAGCGGACAAAATTATCACCTTTTTTTATTTCCCTGATTTGAAATATGTAGTATAATAATAGCATAAAATACAAGGGCAGCACCGCACAAAGCCTGTGTGCAAAGCCGGCAGGCAGGCTCGGCACGGTATTGCCGGAGACAAATGCATCCGCAGCAAGGAGGAACCAATTTTCATGGAACAACAGGATTTACAGCTGATCTGCCAGCAGCTTCAGCAGGCAGGAAATACCGTTCTGTGCTATCAGACAAACGGTGATCTGCTCTGGCCGGACGACGGCAGCGCGGCAAGAACAGCGCCGGAGACCTGGGAGCTGCCCAGGCGCAGTCCGGACGGCACGCCTCAGGAGGGCGTTTTTCTGCTGTACCACAGCGATGCGCTCTGCTGTGTCCGCCAGGAGCGCCTCTGTCTCGGTCAGCAGGAGGTGATCCTTGTGCAGATCTGCCGCACCTCTGCCGGCGAGATCTTCTTCAGCTGCCCGGAGCTGCGCCAGGAGGCCGAAAACCAGATCGCCGCTGTACGGCAGAAGATCTTTGGCATCACCAACGCCGTCAGTGCCCTCTATAACAGCCTGGAGGAATCCGGAAGAGACTCCGGAATGCTGCTGGAGGAACAGCTGGAGCTGCTGAATATCATCCAGGGGAACTGCTGCCGCCTTCTGCGCCCCTCCATGCTGCAGCTGGAGCTGCTCAAATATTACCAGAAAGACGAGGTCTCCGGCGAAACGCTTTTTCCTGACGAGGAATTGTCGAATTTTGTCGATTCCTGCCGAAACGTCCTGGGGCGCACGATGCATATGACGCTGAAAGCAGAGTCCTCCTGCTGCATTTCTGCCAATCGCCGGCGGCTGCAGAACTGCCTGCTCTGCCTGATCCTGCTGATCCGCCGCGCCTGCCCGCAGGCTGCCCGGCTCATCTGGCAGACAAAGGAACAGGGCGGACAGCTCCTCCTGAGCTGTACCGCATCTCCGGACGGGACAGAGGCCTCCGGACGGCGGCACAGCGAAATCCAGCCGCTCTATGACACCGCGCTGCGCTCTCCCGAAGAACAGATCGTACAGCAGTTCTGCACGGCTTATCAGGCTGTGCTGCTCACCTCGCGGACAGAACAGCAGGTGCAGTATACCCTGCGGCTTCCCTGCTGCCAAAAGGGAAAGACCCTTTCCTTCGGGAGCAGCCGCACCGCCGTGAATGACAGCCTGTTCTCCCCCTATCAGATCTTTTTGTCTGATATTTCCGACTACCGCTTTTATTGAGCGCATCAGCTGCATATCCAGAGAGACATTCAGGGATCACCGATTTTATGGCGATTCCTGAATTTTTTGTTAAAACAAGTGGATACCATTTCACATTTCAAAAGGAATATGTTATAATATAAGAATAGGGCAGCGCCGCATCAGGCTTGTGCGCAGCGCCGCCCGGGTGTTTCCAGAGACAGAGAGTTCTCAGAGAAAGGGACGGAGCATGCAATGGCAGAACGATTGATCGAAATCCAGGATACCAACCAATTTCAGGCACTATGCGGCAGCTTTGACGAAAATCTCAAGCTGCTGGAACAGCGGTATCATGTCCGCATGACCTGCCGGGGCGACACGCTGCGGATCCAGGGGGACGGCGCAGCGGCAGAGCTTGCCGCCGGGGCGGTCTCTGCCCTGCTGCACATGATCGCATCCGGTCAGGCCGTCACGCCCCAGTCCATCCACTATGTCTCCGATATGGTGGACGAGGGGGCTGCCGGACAGCTGGCAGAGCTCGCCGATGATGATACGGTCTGTCTGACTGCATCCGGAAAGCCGGTGCACACCCGTACCGTGGGACAGCGCAGCTATATCCGCGCCATTTCAGAGAACACCATCGTGTTCGGCATCGGCCCCGCCGGCACCGGAAAGACCTATCTGGCAGTGGCGATGGCGGTCCGGGCATTCCGCCGCCACGAGGCCGAACGCATCATCCTCACCCGCCCGGCGGTAGAAGCCGGCGAAAAGCTGGGATTTCTGCCCGGCGACCTCCAGGACAAGGTAGACCCCTATCTCCGTCCGCTGTACGACGGCCTGTTTGAGATGCTGGGCGCTGAGGCATTTCAGCGCCAGCTGGAGCGCGGCGCGATCGAGGTCGCTCCTCTGGCATACATGCGCGGACGCACCCTGGACAACGCCTTCATCATCCTGGACGAGGCGCAGAACACCACCGGGGAACAGATGAAGATGTTCCTCACCCGCCTGGGCGAAGGCAGCCGCATGGTCATCACCGGCGACACCACCCAGATCGACCTGCCGGACAAGCAGAAAAGCGGTCTGGTCATCGCCTCGCGCATCCTGCGCAAGGTGGACGGCATCGCGGTCTGCGAGTTTACCAACCGGGATGTGGTGCGCCATAAGCTGGTACAGGACATCATACGCGCCTATGAAGCGGCAGAACGGCGCCAGTCCGCAAAAAAACCAGAGCCGTCCGACCGGAAAGAGCCGAAAAAGCCGCGAAATTAAAGCAGAAAAGATCTGAGTGAAATTGCAGAAAAACAGAATTATCATAAAGTCCAGAAAGTCAGACGAAAGGAGAACTTTCCATATGCCAAAAGTAAAAGTCATGGTGAAAAACAATCAAACCGAAGTACGCGTTCCCGTAGGGATCCGCATGCTCATCCGGCGCTGCTGTCAGGCAGTGCTGGTGGCAGAGCATTTTCAGCAGGATGCAGAGGTCAGCGTCTCCTTTGTCAGCAACGCAGAGATCCACCGGCTGAACCGGATCTACCGCCAGAAGGACCGCCCCACAGACGTGCTCTCCTTCCCCCTGGGACAGGACGGTCACTATGACACCAACAAAGAGACCGGATGCGCGCTGCTGGGCGATGTGGTCATCTCTCTGGAGATGGCAGTGAAGCAGGCGAATATGTACGGCCACTCCCTGGAGCGCGAGATCGGCTTTCTGACGGTGCACTCCATGCTCCACCTTCTGGGCTATGACCATGAGACAAGCCCGCTGGAGGAGCGCAAAATGCGGGAAAAGGAAGAAGAAGTCCTGGGCGAACTGGGCATTTCCAGAGAAGCCACCTTCACCAGCCAGCCGGAGGATACTGACGCATGACAAAATCGGTTTTCGTGACACTCGCCGGCCATACCAATGCCGGAAAGTCCTCTCTGCTCAACGCCCTCATCGGCGAAAAAATCGCTTCTGTCAGCCCGAAGCCCCAGACCACACGCACCCGCATCACCGGCATCAAGACCGTGGGCGAGACACAGATGGTCTTTATGGACACGCCGGGACTGCATAAGCCCACCACCAAGCTGAGCGGCCATATGCTGAAAGCGGTGAAGGATGCCGTGGCGGATATTGATGCCGTGCTGTTCGTTCAGGACTGCACCAAGCCCCTTTCCGAACAGGAGGAGGAGCTGCTCCGCTCTCTGGAGAAGGCAAAAACGCCGGCCATCCTGGTGCTGAACAAGATCGACCTCTGCAGCGACAAGACCAGGCTCATGGGGACGATCGCCCGGCTGAACGCAGTGCATCCCTTCGCCGCCACCATTCCGGTGAGCGTCACCGAGGCCGACGGCATCGACCTGGTGGAACAGGAGGTCATGGCACTGGCACAGCCTGCGCCCCACTATTTCCCGGATGAAAAATTCACCGACCAGCCGGAGCGCGTGCTGGCGGCAGAGATGATCCGGGAAAAGATCCTGAACCTGCTCCGGGACGAGGTGCCCCACGGCATCGCCGTCTCCATCGAACGCATGCAGGAACGGGACGACAAGGAGCTTCTGGACATCGACGCCACCATCTACTGCGAACGGGAATCCCACAAGGGCATCCTCATCGGCAAGAACGGCACCATGCTCCGGAGGATCGCCACCCTCGCCCGGAAGGATCTGGAACGCTTTTTCTACATCCAGGTCAATCTGCAGTGCTGGGTGAAGGTCAAGGAGGACTGGCGCAACAAAGAAGGGCTGATCCACAACTTCGGACTGGACAGCCCGGAATAATCTGCCACACATAAAAAACAATACCCCACGCAACATAACAGTATCCCCTTTCTGAAAAAAGAAAGGCAGCACAAAGTGCCGGGCGGTGCATTCCTTTTCAAAAGGAAGCCTTCGCAGAGCACGGCACTGTTTTCAACAGGAGGTACACAGTATGGACGCATGGGATATTTTCTGTATGACCGGACGAATCGATGACTATCTGCACTACCGCCGGGGACTGGACGGCGGCGTACCGCAGACGGCACAGGCAGCGCAAAAGGAGAAGCCCGCACATGGAGATCTATCACGGACTGGTTCTGGCGGAACGGAGCGCCGGAGAACGGGGGAAGTTTATTGACATCCTCACAGAACAAAATACCGTTCAGGAGATCTATGTCCGGGGGGCAAAGAAAAACACCTCCGCCGGGCTCTCTGCCACCCAGCTGTTTGCCTATGCGGATTTCAGCATCCGGAGGCAGCAGAAGGGGCTGTATCTGGACAGCGCCGAGCCCATCCGCATTTTTTACCGTCTCCGGGAGTCTCTCTCCCGGCTGAGCCTCGCCATGTATTTCAGCGAACTGATACGGCTCAGTGTCCGGGAACTGCAGACCCCGGAGGAAAACTGCTTTGTCATGCGGCTGATGCTGAACACGCTCCACTATCTGGAAAACGGAGAACGCGCAGAAGCGCTCCTGAAACCCATTTTCGAGCTGCGGCTTATGACAGAGCTGGGCATGATGCCCGACCTGCTCATGTGCCGCAGCTGCGGTGTATTTTTACCAAAACGGCTCTATTTCTCCGTGGAAGAGGGCTGTTTTTTCTGCACCGGCTGCGGTGTGCCGGAGACGGTGCGCGACCCGCTCCTCCTCCGCGCCCCGGTGCTGCAGGCGATGCGGCATATTCTCTTTGCGGACTATAACCGGCTGTATCAGTTTCAGCTGGGCGAGGAGAATCTCCGGGTGCTGGGCACATGCGCCGAACGCTTTGTGCAGTATCATCTGGGACTAAAGCCAAAGGCGCTGACCTTTTATCAGTCCGTCACAGCTCCGTCCGCACCGCCCAATGCTACATGACTTCTTTGACAGGAGAACCTCCCATGAATAAAAATCTGGAAATTCTGGAATTTCATAAAATCTTAGAAATGCTGGCGAATCTCTCCGCCAACGATATCACCCGTGAAAAGGTGCTTGCGATCACGCCCTGTTCCGATCTGGCAGATGCCCGGACGGAACTGGAAAAGACCAACGATGCCTTTCAGCTGTCCATCCAGTTCGGCGCACCGCCGTTCCACGCCTTTCAGGATATGCGCATGGGACTGCGCCGGGCAAAATCCGGGGCGAAGCTGTCTCTGAAAGACCTGTTGGAGATCGCCACGGTACTGCGTCAGATCCAGTCCCTCAGCGACTGGTATGACCGCTGTGCCGGGGTAGAATCCTCTCTGGATGATCTGTTCAGCCAGCTGGCGCCCGTCCCCTATCTGCTGGAAAAGCTGGAGCGCTCTATCCTCTCAGAAGAGGAGATCGCGGACGCAGCAAGTCCGGCGCTGGCAGACATCCGCCGCAAGATCGGACGCTCCCGGCAGAAGCTCCGGGACACCCTGGACAGCATGATGCGCAAACAGGACGTGCAGGACTGTCTCCAGGACAGCCGCGTCACCCTCCGGGACGGCAGATTTGTACTGCCTGTCCGTGCGGAATACCGCAGCAGGATCCCCGGTCTGGTGCATGACACCTCTGCCACCGGACAGACTATCTTTATCGAACCCATCGCCGTGGTGGATGCCAACAATGATATCCGCCTGCTGGAGCTCCAGGAAGCGGAGGAGATCGAGCGCATCATTGAGGAACTCTGCACCGAGTGCGGCACATGGGCAGATGCGATCATCCGCGACCACGAGGTCTGCGCCGAGCTGAATCTGTATTTCGCCAAGGCGCGCCTGGCAGAGCAGATGCACGCCTTTCCGCCTACACTGACGGATGACGGGGTGATCGTGCTGAAAAAGGCGCGGCATCCCCTGATCCCCTACAAAAAGGCCGTCCCCATCAGCTTTACTCTGGGTGATGCCAACAAAGCGCTGATCATCACCGGCCCGAACACCGGCGGTAAGACCGTTGCGCTGAAAACCTGCGGTCTGCTGACACTGATGGCAATGAGCGGCATGCTCATCCCGGCGGCAGAGGGCAGCCGGATCTCCGTGTTTGACCATGTGCTGGCGGACATCGGCGACACCCAGAGCATCGAACAGAACCTCTCCACCTTCTCTGCCCATATGCGCAGCGTCATCGACATTCTGGAACAGGCGGATGACCGCTCTCTGGTGCTCCTGGACGAGCTGGGCTCCGGCACAGACCCCATCGAGGGTGCGGCACTGGCAGAAGCGGTGATCCAGCGTTTAAAGGACAACGGCGCAAAGCTGATGGTCACCACCCACTATCAGGAGCTGAAGCTCTACGCCACCGAGCAGCCCGATGTGCAGAATGCCTCCTGTGAGTTCGACATCGCGACCCTCCGCCCCACCTACCGGCTGATCCTGGGCTCTCCCGGAAAGTCCAACGCCTTTGCCATCTGCAAGGGACTGGGACTGTCTGACGCCATCATCGCCAGCGCCGAGACCCTGGTGAGCCAGGAAAACCAGCGTTTTGAAGAGGCGGTGGCAAAGCTGGAAGAGACCCGCAAGGCACTGGAACACGACCGCGCCGCCATGCAGCAGGCACTGCATCAGGCAGAAGAGGACGCGGCAAAGCTCCGGGAAGAGGTACAGCGCACACGCACCGACCGGGAAAATGTCATGGAACAGGCACGTCTGGAAGCCATGCGCATTGTAGAGACCACCAAGGCACAGTCCAACGAGATGATCACCGAGCTGGATCAGCTGCGCCGGGCAAAGGAAAAGGCTTCCTTCGGGGACGATGTGATCCGGGCAAAGGGCAGCGTCAAGCGGGGCTTCCGGAAGATGTACGAGACCGCCAATCCCCTGACGGAAGCTCCGGACGAGGACTATGTGCTGCCCCGGGAGCTGCAGGTGGGCGACACAGTCATGCTGACAGATACCAAGCAGAAAGCTGTGGTTGCCGGAAAGCCGGACAAAAACGGCACGGTCTTTTTGCAGATCGGCGCCATGCGCACAAAAGTCCCCCAGGAAAAGCTGCGTCTGGTGGCAGGCGCAGAGGAAAAGAAAAAGAGCCAGCAGAAACAGCGCCAGACCGCCGGCAGAGTCTCTGCACAGACGGCGCGGCGCGGCACCATGGAGCTGGACATCCGGGGCTGCACCTGCGATGAGGGCGTATACCAGATGGATGCGTTCCTGGACAGAGCCGTTCTGTCTCACATTGCCACCGTTACCATCATCCACGGCAAGGGCACGGGACTGCTGCGCAAAGCCATCCACCAGCGGCTGAAACAACTGAAATATGTGAAGAGCTTCCGCCTCGGCACATTCGGCGAGGGCGAGGACGGCGTGACCATCGTGTCTCTGGAGTAAATCATGGAAAAGAAACCATCACAGCGAGAGCTGCTGCTGCGCTATGCGGCGGAAAACTACGGCACAGAGCCGGAATACCCCTGGGACAGCACACCGGAGGCGGCAGTGCTGCGCCACCTGGGGAATCAGAAGTGGTATGGTCTCCTGATGCGCATCCCGGCGGAAAAGCTGGGGCTTGCGCCGGGAAAAACGGCAGATATCCTCAATGTGAAGTGCAGCCCTCTGGAGACCGGGTCGCTGCACCAGAAGCCCGGCATTTTTCCGGCATACCACATGAACAAGACCCACTGGATCACCATACTGCTGGACGGCACGCTGCCGGAATCGGAACTGTTCTGGCTGCTGGACGAAAGCTATGCCCTGACCATGCCAAAACCACGGAAACGAAAAGAGGTACATCCATGAAAATATGGAACGCAACCATACATACCATGACCGACGCCGGCATTCTGGAAAACGGCTATGTCTGCATCGAGGGCGGCAGGATCACCGAAGTCGGCACAGGCACACCGACAGCGCTTGCGCCGGAGGACATCGACGCAGGCGGTTCGCTCCTGCTGCCGGGCTTTATCGATGCCCACACCCATCTGGGCATTATCGAAAACGGCATTGCCTTTGAGGGCGACGACTGCAACGAAGCCACCGACCCCTTTACGCCCCATCTGCGCGTGATCGACGGGGTGAATCCCCTGGATCACTGCTTCGCCGAGGCAAGAGCCGCCGGCGTGACAACTGTCATGACCTCCCCCGGCAGCGCCAACGCCTGCGGCGGCACTATGGCGATCCTGAAAACCGCCGGGCGGATGGCAGACCGGATGCAGATCGGCACAGGCATCAAGTTTGCCCTGGGCGAAAACCCCAAGAGCGTCTACAACGACCGGGACGAAACACCCATCACCCGCATGGCAACAGCTGCCATGATCCGGGAGGGGCTGGCAAAAGCGCAGCGCTATCAGCAGGAGCTGGACTTTGCAGAGAGCGACCCGGACGAGCACATGCCGGACTATGACGCAAAGTCTGAGGCACTGCTGCCCCTGCTGGAACGGGATGTCAAGGCGCACTTCCACTGCCACCGGGCAGACGATATCTGCACCGCCATCCGCATTGCCAGAGAGTTCAACCTGGACTATGTCATCATCCACGGCACAGAGGGACACCTCATCGCCGATATTCTGGCGGAGGAAAACGCCCCGGTGATCGCCGGGCCGATCCTGTGCGACCGCTGCAAGCCGGAGATGCAGAACCTCACCATCTCCGGGCCGTCTGTGATGCAGAAAGCCGGCGTGAAGCTGGCGCTCTGCACCGACCACCCGGTCATCCCCATCCAGTACCTGCCTACCACAGCAGCTCTGGCGGTGAAGGGCGGCATGAAACGGGAGGATGCCCTCTATGCCATCACTGCCGGCGCAGCGGAGATCCTGGGCGTGGAAAACCGTGTGGGCAGCATTGCGCCGGGCATGGACGCAGATATACAGCTGTATCACGGCGACCCCTTGGACCTGCTGTGCGACCCGTGGATGGTGCTGATCGATGGGAAAAATGTATTGTAATTTGTAATGCCCACAGCATCACCGGGCGAACCGTGTTTGCCCCTACAGACAAAGATAGCAGCATCCAAAAAAGCCGTCCTTACCGGGCGGCTTTTTCTGTGGGTGAAAAAAATTTTTCCGAAAGTGAGATATTTTGCCCCTGCCGATCGTTATAGGGGTGAAGCGCTTCAAAAAGGACCTGTAAAAAAGGAGGTGTTCCTCATGGACGAGGCAGCATTCCGCATCAAGCTAAAGCAGTACAAAGACACGGTCTACCGCATCGCCTATACCTATTTGCAAAACACCGCAGATGCAGAGGATGTCTCACAGGAGACCTTTCTCAAGTTCTATCTCCGGGAGACACCCTTTCCCGACGAGGGCAGCGAAAAGGCGTGGCTCATCCGGGTGACCATCAATGCCTGCCACGATCTGCGGCGGTCGGCATGGCACAAGAACCGGGCGGAACTCCCGGAAACGCTGGCAGACACTTTTGAAACGCCGCAGGACAATGCACTGTATGCGGCAGTATTCTCTCTGCCGGAAAAATACCGGGTGGTCGTCCTGCTCTACTACTATGAGGACTATTCCATCCAGGAAATTTCGGAGATGATTCAGCGCAATCCCTCCACCATACAAACGCAGCTGGAACGCGCAAGAAAAAAACTAAAAATACAGCTGGAACAGAAAGGTGGGTTTCACTATGGACAAACGGCAATACAAGCGTGTCATGGAACAAATTCAGATGTCTGATACCTGCGAACAGCGCATTCTGGACGCAGTGCACCGGCAGGAGACGCCGAAACGGAAAAAGCCCATTACCCTGCGGAAAAGAGCCGGCATCGCCGTTGCGGCGGCAGCCTGTGTGGCAGCAGTCAGCGTCTTTTCTGTGGCAGCCGCACAGAACACCAATCTGCTGGAGAAGCTGTTCCCCTGGGCAGAGTCGGTGGATGTGCCGGAAACCGCAGTATTCACCAACGGGCAGATCGAATCCTTTACCGTAGACGGCATGGACGGTCTGGACATTACGCCCATCGGCGTGGTCAACGATGCGAAATACGTTTATCTGATGATGCGTATTGTTCCCAGTGATCCTGATTTCAACCCTGCAGAAAGATATATCAGCACTTACATGGACTTTACTTCCAATCTCGTATATCCGCAGATTGAGGGAATCGACAACATTTATGCGTTAAAAGATGATGATCCCTATCGAGTGGAGGAAAGCGGCTTTTCCGTACAAACAGAAGTACCGGAATCAGACGGCTCGTATACTGCATTCTATCAGCTGAAATTTGCAAACGGCATTACTTTCGACCATCTCAATTGTATCATTGGACTGACCGATATGACAGAACTATCAGAAGCGCAAAACGGATATGCAGAAGCCGATCAGACCGAACTTATGGGAACCATTTCCACTTCTTTTACGCTGGACGATTCATTGCAGGATCAGCAATGCGACTTTGAAGAACCCATCGCTATTCCAAATGACAACGGGACCGGCTATCTGAAGCATCTGGATATTCAGGCATTTTCTCTGCACCTTTCCGGCACCGGAGAGATGGCGCTGTTCGGTTCCTACAATGAACCTTATGCGGCAACCATCACATATGCAGACGGCAGCACGTTCACACCGGATTGCAAAAACAGCGGCTTGACACAAACCTATCTGGAGAATACCCTTTGGGAATACAACATTGATTTCGATAAGCCCATTAATCCCGAAGGCATCGTCTCCATCGAATTTGGCGACACAGTCATTTCTATCCACTGACAACTCCATATACTCTTCCCGACACCCTGCTTTTTCTCCGGCAGGGTGTTTTTGTGTGGTATTGCCTAAAGGCAATTATTTTTTCGGCGGTTTCATGGTCAGGGCGATGCGCTTGCGCTTCAGGTCCACATCCAGCACCCAGACCTTCACGACCTCACCCACCTTGACCGCTTCCAGCGGATGCTTGATGAACCGGTCGCAGATCTGGGAGATGTGCACCAGACCGTCCTCATGGACACCGATGTCCACGAAACAGCCGAAGTCGATGACGTTCCGCACCGTTCCCACCAGTTCCATGCCCGGTTTCAGGTCTTTCAGTTCCATGATATCACCGCTCCGGAGCAGCGGCGGCGGCAGCTCGTCACGCGGGTCACGTCCCGGCTTTGCCAGCTCCTTGATGATATCCTTTACCGTCGGCTCGCCCACGCCAGCCTTTTTCGCAATGGCAGAGATGCCGTGCTGCCTGGCGATCGCTGTGATCTCACTGCGGTCCTGCCCGGCGATGTCCGCCAGCTGAAAGCCGCATTCCTGCAAGATCTGCTCCGCTGCGCCATAGCTCTCCGGATGCACGGCGGTGTTGTCCAGCGGATTCTTTGCGCCCGGCACACGGAGAAATCCGGCGCACTGCTCAAACGCCTTCGGGCCCAGCTTCGCCACCTTTTTCAGCTGCTTCCGGTCGGTGAATGCGCCGTTTTCCGTCCGGTATGCCACAATGTTCTTGGCGATGGTCTGGTTGATGCCGGCGATATGGGACAGCAGGGAGAACGAGGCGGTGTTCAAGTCCACGCCCACATGGTTCACGCAGTCCTCCACCACGCCGTCCAGCGCCGCTGACAGCTCTGCCTTGGGCATATCGTGCTGATACTGTCCCACGCCAATGGCCTGGGGGTCGATCTTCACCAGCTCCGCCAGCGGATCCTGTAACCGCCGGGCAATGGACACGGCACTCCGGAGAGAGACGTCATACTCCGGGAACTCCTCTGCCGCCAGCTTGGACGCAGAATACACCGACGCGCCTGCCTCAGAGACCACCATATACGCCGCAGAATAGGGCAGCTCTTTCAGCAGCTCTGCCACTACCGCCTCCGATTCTCTGGAAGCTGTGCCGTTTCCGATGGCGACGGCGGTCACATGGTGCTGCCGCAGCATCTTCCGGATGGTGTCCTTGCCCTTTTCCAGAGATGCGCCCTTTCCCAGGGTGATGTGCGCCACACCGGTATCCAGCACCTTTCCGGTCTCGTCCACCACAGCCAGCTTACAGCCGGTGCGGTAGCCGGGGTCTACGCCCAGGACAGTGCGGTTTTTCAGCGGCGCCGCCATGAGCAGCTGCCGCAGGTTGGAAGCAAATACACCGATGGCAGCCGTTGCCGCCTGTTCGGTCAGCGCCTTGCGGATCTCCCGCTCTACCGCCGGGAACAGCAGCCGCTGAAAGGCATCCTCTGCGGCAGTCTGCACCAGTTTTCCGCATTGGCTCTGGTTTTTCACAAACTTCTGGATCAGCATAGATGCGCCGTGTCCCTCCGGCAGAGTGACTGCCACTTTCAGTGCGCCCTCCCGTTCGCCCCGGTCGATGGCGAGGATACGGTGTCCCACAATGCGTTTTACCGGCTCGGCATAGTCATAGTAATTCTGATAGGGTGTCTCTGCCGCATCGTCCACAGCATGGGACTGTATCGTGCCGGTGAGCATCACCAGACGGCGCATCTGCTTGCGCAGGTCGGCATCGTTCGCCATCTCCTCCGCCAGGATGTCCATCGCGCCCTGGAGCGCCGCTTCAGCGTCCGGAACTTCGCCCTCCGGCTGCACAAAGGCTGCGGCTTCCTGCACCGGGTCTGTTCCGGCATCCTGCGCCATCAGAATGCGCGCCAGCGGCTCTAAGCCCCGTGCGATCGCCATGGACGCACGGGTCTTTCGCTTGGGACGATAGGGCAGGTACAAGTCCTCCGTCTCCACCAGAGTCTCCGCCTTCTGGAGCTTCTCTGTCAGCTCCGGGGTCAGCTTGCCCTGTGCTTCGATGGCGGACAGGATCTCGCTCTTGCGCTGTTCCAGCTTGCGCAGATATTGCAGCCGGTTGTCAATGGCGCGCAGCACCTGGTCGTCCAATGAACCGGTGCGCTCCTTCCGGTAACGGGCAATAAAAGGGATGGTCTTGCCGTCATCCAAAAGGGCAATGGTATTGTCGATCTGTTCCTGCCGCAGCTGGAACTCGGCAGCCAGTTTCTGTGGGATATTCAAAATCGATTCACTCCGTTTCTGTGATAGCTATGAGTAATAGTATAACAAATTTTCGGAGAAATTGCAAGGCAGAGTTTCTCTGCTCTTTTGAAATAACCTATCGCGCGCTTTTCTGCGGATACGGCTTTTTCTCATCGGTTCGCCCCATGAGATAATCTACGCTGACACCATAAAAGTCCGCGAGATGTTCCCAGACCGCCGTTGGTATATCGTTCTCTCCGGTTTCATATTTGGAATATCCGGTCTGTGACATCTTTAAATACTGTGCAATCTGCTTTTGGGTGAAATCTGCATCTTCTCTTAAATCTCTGATTCGGTTTCGCATACGCATTCCTTCTGATACTTTAGCTTACTTCACCTTTTCCGCTTTCCGCGGATATGGCTTTTTTTCATCCGTTCTTCCCATGAGATAATCTACGCTGACACCATAAAAGTCCGCGAGAGCATTTAATGATTCCAAAGGGATTTCCCGTGTTCCCAATTCATATCTGGAATAAGTCACCTGTGAGCAATGCAGATAATCTGCCATATCCTTTTGGTATAGATCTGCATCTTCCCGTAAATCACGAAGCCGCTGTAACACCAAGTTTTTTCCTCCGTTTTTTACTCATTATATGCTAAACCAAAACGGTATATTGACTTATAAACCAAATCGGTATATAATAAAATAAAAAAGGAGGATTTCCCATGACAGATTATAAAAAGCCCTATTTCCGGTTGTTCTGCGCCGTTTGTGATGCCATTGATGCACTGGAATCGGCTGCCGCCGCGGAAAACTGCCCCGAAACCACCGCTGTACTGCTCTCTGCACAGGCAGAACAGCTGCGGAAAGCCACACAGGAAGCAGAAGAACTGGTCATCGGCGGTGATTTCTAAGAACCGCACAAAGCCCTTGTAATTTCCGGTAAAATCCTGTACAATGAAAACATACACAAGCATTTATCCAATCGTCGTCCATATGCTGCTGCCAGAGGAGGAACATATGCATCAAAAAACGAAACGTCTTTTCATTGTCCTGGCTTTGTCTGTTCGTTTATTTCTCACGTTGACACTGATTATATTTTGTTACGATAAGATTGCCTTCAAATATGAAACCAAATATATAGAATATGAGATAAATCAAACTATCTGCGCCGAAAACGAACGCATAAAATGCACATATTCGTCTTATCACAAGGAACGCAATGAAATTGAGATGTATTTTGAAATTCATGATGAAACCCGCGACCAAGAAAAAGAAGGCGAATTAGAGAGGATGTGTGAGATCGCGGACAATATATCCCGATACCTCAAAAGTCATCCCGGTTCTTTTTTATGCGGGAAAAAAATCACCCTCGGTTCTGAGTCCTGTGACCGTCTGGGAGATATCATAATTTGCAACTTTGACCCTGCAACAGACGAGACCTTTTCCGGTTCAGAACAGTTTCACTATGGATATTTTGACGGAGACTTTTACCGCAAAGAGGATTTTTCCCTGTCCAAGCTAGAAAAATTCGATTGGTTTGAGATATTGGAGTTTGCGGATATGACAAATGACGATGCTTCCGTTTTACTCCATTTTCCACAGTTAAAAGAAATTCGCTGTGAGCGTGATTTTTTCACAAGGACAGAACAAGAACTTCTTCGATCCAGAGGTATTTTCCTGTCCTTCAAGGAAACCGTTTCATTGCCAATTTCATTTTTTCCGCAAAACCCTTGTAATTCTCCCCGAAATATTGTATAATAAAAATGTATCGGGAAATGCAGCAGCGTTCCCCTAATTTATTTTAAAGGAGTTTTTTACCATGTACCAGAATATGATGGACACCATTGGTTTTGTATCCCAGTTCGACCCGGAGGTCGGACAGGCAATGAATGAGGAGCTGGGCCGCCAGCGCCGCAACCTGGAGCTGATCGCCAGCGAGAACCTGGTTTCTCCGGCAGTTATGGCTGCTATGGGCTCTGCCCTCACCAACAAGTATGCAGAGGGTCTGCCCCACAAGCGCTACTACGGCGGCTGCGAATACGTTGACGTGGTAGAGGAGATCGCTATCGAACGTGCCTGCAAGCTGTTCGGCGCAAAGTATGCCAATGTACAGCCCCACTCCGGCGCACAGGCAAACACTGCCGTAT
>CAKSJP010000023.1 GCA_934463425.1 uncultured Ruminococcus sp. | reverse complement strand
GCGTTTGCAGCCCCAGGCGGACAGCGAGGAACGAGCGATTCCGCCGGACGGTTTCACGGAGTTTTCCCTAGGGCAGTGTTGCCGGAATGGTTGCAGTTAACGGGCGAACCATGTTCGCCCCTACGATGTCTCTTTCCGGAAGCCACGGCGCGTGATTTGCGCAATTGCTTTTATCTTATCTGCTCACACCAACGGCTGCTTCTTGATCTTGTCGCTCCGGCGCGGATATTTTTTGGGCGTAGCTTCCACCTTCCGGATCTGGATCATGCGCCGTGCGCCGGCAGTCGGCAGGGCGTACTGCACCTCTCCGGCAATCTCTCCGCCCAGCTGCTTTGCCGCCTGCTCTGCCTGCGCTGCGGTCTCTGACGGACCTTTCATGGCTGCAAATATGCCGCCCGCCTTGACAAAGGGCAGACAATACTCCGTCAGCACCGGCATCGCCGCCACGGCTCTGGCAGTCGCCATGTCAAACTGCTCCCGCAGTTCCGGCTGCTGTGCGCCCTCCTCTGCTCTGGCGTGGATGCAGCGCACGTTGGCAAGCCCCAGCTTTTTCGCCGTCTGCTCCAAAAAGCCGACGCGCTTTTGCAGACTGTCCAACAGCGTCACCTGTAGATCCGGCCGCAAAATCGCCAGTACCATGCCGGGAAAGCCTGCCCCGGTGCCCACATCGATGCAGGACGCGCCCAGGGGCAGCTGCACCAGCTTCAGCAATATGGCGCTGTCCAGAAAATGCTTTTCCCACACCTCCGCCGGCTCTGTAATGGCGGTGAGATTCATGTGCTGGTTGACTTCGACCAGTTCCTTCCAGTAGCATTGCAGCTGTGCAAAGTGGCTCTCCGCCAGCGGCAGTTCCGCGCCGGCAAACAGTGTTTTTGCCGCTTCATATGTCATCATGCCTGTTCCTCCTTTGCGGCATCCCACACCATCAGCACGGAAATATCCGCCGGAGAAACCCCGGAGATTCGGCTCGCCTGTCCCAGATTCTGGGGACGGTGCGCATTCAGCTTCTCCGCTGCCTCCAGGCGCAGTCCGCGCACGGTGGTATAGTCCAGATCCTCCGGCAGACTGCGGTTTTCCAGCTTCCGCATGCGGTCGATCTGTGCCATTTGCTTTTGAATATAGCCGTCATATTTGATCTGAATCTCCACCTGCTCTCCGATGACCGGATCCAGTGCCGGACGGGTCTCATCAAAGGGCGCGATACTGCCATAGTCCAGCTGCGGACGGCGGATCAGATCTGCCGCCTTGCATCCGGTAGCCAAAGGCGCTGTACCGTGGGATTCCAAAAAGGCGTTGATCTCCGGCGAGGGCGCAATATTTGTTTTTTCCACCCGCTTTTTTTCCTGCGCCACCAACTGGTATTTTTCCAGCATGTGCTGATAGCGCTCCTCGGACACCAGCCCCAGCGCATGTCCCAGAGGCATCAGCCGCTGATCGGCGTTGTCCTGGCGCAGGATCAGGCGGTATTCGCTCCGGGAGGTCATCATGCGGTAGGGATCTTCACAGCCCTTTGTCACCAGATCGTCCACCAGTGTGCCAATATAGGACTGTGCCCGATCCATGACAAATGCCGGCTTTCCCTGCACTGCCAGTGCCGCGTTAATGCCTGCCACCAGACCTTGCGCGGCGGCTTCTTCATAGCCGGAGCTGCCGTTGAACTGGCCTGCCCCGAACAGCCCGGCGATCTTCTTGCTCTCCAGGGATGCCCGAAGCTCTGTGGGGTCTACGCAGTCGTACTCGATGGCATACGCCGGGCGCATGATCTCCACATGCTCCAGGCCCCGGATGGTGCGGAGAAATGCCAGCTGGACATCCTCCGGCAGGGAAGAGGACATGCCCTGCAAATAGTATTCCTCTGTCTGCATGCCCATAGGCTCTACGAAAAGCTGATGCCGGGGTTTGTCGGAAAAGCGGACGATCTTTGTCTCAATGGACGGACAATACCGCGGGCCGACACCCTCGATCTGTCCCGAAAACAAAGGGGAACGGTGGAGATTTTCCCGGATGATCCGGTGAGTCTCTTCGTTGGTATAGGTGATGTAGCAGGACACCTGGTTGTGCATCCGGGACGGGTCAGAGCCAAAGGAAAACGGCACGATATGGTCGTCGCCGTCCTGGCGCTCCATAGCGTCGAAGTCGATGCTCCGGCGGTGGACACGGCAGGGCGTTCCGGTTTTAAAGCGGCGCATCCGCAGTCCCAGTTCCTGGAGATTTTTTCCCAGAGGACGGCTGGGCAATGCCGCATCCGGGCCGCTCTCATAGGAGACCTGTCCCACATGGATCCTGCCGTTGAGATACGTTCCGGTGGCGATCACTGCGGCGGAGACGGTATACTGTGCGCCAAGGGAAGTGACCACGCCGGTAACTCTGCCGCTTTCGGTCTGGATCTCGGCGATCTCCGCCTGTTTGATCTCCAGGAGCGGTGTCTTTTCACAGACCTGTTTCATGTAGTTATGATACTGCACCCGGTCTGCCTGCACCCGAAGGCTGTGGACTGCCGGGCCCTTGCCCCGATTCAGCATGCGGCTCTGGAGAAAGCAGACATCTGCCGCCTTTCCCATTTCGCCGCCGAGGGCGTCGATCTCCCGGACGAGATGTCCTTTTGCCGTACCGCCGATGGACGGATTGCAGGGCATATTGGCGATCTGGTCGAGAGAAATTGTAAACAGCACCGTGCGGCAGCCCAGGCGTGCGGCGGCAAGAGCAGCCTCTACGCCGGCATGGCCTGCGCCGACCACGGCGACATCATAAGTTCCCATATGATAATATTCCATAGGTATCACCTCAAATTTTATAGCAGCGTGCTCGCTGCTGAGCCTTACCCGCGGCGTGCTCGCCGCTGAGCCCTTCCCCCCGATAAAGCGGAGAAAAAAGGGCAGTCTTACGGCGGCGGCAGCCGCCTGTTCCCCCCTCCGGGGAATTTTTGTTTTTGGTACGCGATATTCTACTACACCTTTTCCCCAACAAAAACGATCTCACCGTAGGGGCGAACATTGTTCGCCCGCAGCGTACCTGTCGAAAAATTTATGTTGCATGTAACAAAAATAGCATTGCCTTTCGTGCGATACATTGCCGCACAAACAAGGGTAGGCGAGCGGCGTGCTCGCCGCTGAGCCTTACCCCCCCGATTCAACGGAGAGAAAAGGGCAGTCTTACGGCGGCGGCAGCCGCCTGTTCCCCCCTCCGGGGGATTTATGTTTTTGGTACGCGATATTCTACCCACACGCTCCACAAACCCGAACCCCAACTGTAAGGGGCGATGCCCACATCGCCCCGCCTTTTCCAAAAGCCACAGAAAAGACGCGAATCCAATCTGCGCGGCAAACGCCAATTGTTTCACATGAAACAATGCGATCATTTTCCCACACAGAACCGGGAGAACACATCGTTCACCACGGCTTCGGAGACGCGCTCGCCGGTGAGGGTGAGCAGCGCGTCGGCTGCCTCTTCCAGGAGAACGGTCACTGCGTCCAGCATTTCGCCGGCATCCAGTGCGTCCAGCGCCAGCTGCACCTGTTCCTTCGCCTGCTCCAGGCACTGCTTCTGCCGGGCATTTGCCACAATGCCAAGCTCCGGCGTTACCTCTGCCTGGTAGAAGCGCTCCTCCACCGCCTGGCGCAGCTGTTCCAGACCGCTGCCGTCCTTTGCCGCCATAGTGATGACCTGTGCAAATCGCTGCTCCAGTGCCGCTGTGTCCAGCTGTGCAGTCTGGTCGGATTTGTTCAGAATCGCGATCACCGGCTTGTCCGGCAGCTGTTCCAGCATGCGCATATCGTCATCATCCAGCGGCCGGGTGGAGTCGAACACCGCCAGGATCAGGTCTGCCTGTGCCAGTCGCTCTTCGGCAATCTTCACGCCCATCTGTTCGATCACATCGGCAGTCTCACGCAGTCCGGCGGTATCCGACAGCCGCAGCGTCACATTGCCCAGGCGGATCTGTTCCTCTACCACGTCCCGGGTTGTCCCGGCGATCTCTGTGACAATGCTGCGCTGACTCCCGGACAGGAGATTGAACAGGGTGGACTTTCCCACGTTGGGCTTGCCCACAATGACCGCCGACACGCCGGACTGGAGAATACGCCCATAGTCATAGGTGGCGAGGGTGCTGTCCAGCTGCTCCAAAACGGGCAGCAGCGATGCCCGGAGGCTTTCCGGCGTCACCGCCGGAATCTCGTCCTCCGGATAGTCCGCCCAAGCCGCCAGGTCGCCCAGACTGCGGACAATGCCCTGGGTGATCTGCTGCACCCGGTGAAACAGCGCGCCGTTTTGCTGTGCATGGGCAAAGGAAAGCTCCCGTGCGCCGGCTGCGCCAATGACATCCATCACGGCTTCTGCCTGTGTGAGTGTCATTTTTCCGGCGAGAAACGCCCGTTTGGTGAACTCGCCCGGTTCTGCCGGAGCAGCGCCGGCGGCGTAGACGTTCTCCAGCAGCTGCCGGGTGACGAAAATGCCGCCGTGGCAGGAGAGTTCTACCACGTCCTCGCCAGTATAGCTATGGGGCGCACGGAACACGGTGACAATGCCGTCATCCAGTTCTGCGCCGGACGGGTCAACAAATTTGCCATAGGCGCAGGTATAGCCGGGCATTTCGGATACGGATTTTCCGGTCACGCTGCGAAAACAGGCTTGCGCGACGGAACGTGCATTGCTGCCGGAAATGCGAATTACGGCAATGCCACCGGCAGCATGTGGCGTTGCGATCGCTGCGATTGTATGCATAATGATTTCTCCTTGGCGGCGTGTTCGCCGCGGCATGCTTGCCGCTGAGCCTTTTCCCGCGGCGTGCTCGCCGCTGAGCCCTTCCCCCCGATAAAGCGGAGAGAAAAGGGCAGTCTTACGGCAGACAAGCTGCCTGTTCCCCCCTCCGGGGAATTATTCTTTTCCGGTACGCGATATTCTCTATCCACGCTCCCCACCACCCCGAAACTCAACCGTAGGGGCGAACATCGTTCGCCCGAAAGCCTCCTCTCCTAGAGGAGGTGCCCGTCAGGGCGGAGGAGTCCCTCGTCCCCCTTGAAAAGGGGGATTCCCCACAGTGTGGGGAAATGTCACGAAGTGACAAAGGGGACGGCTCGGTAAGAGATGTCACGCAGGTGACAGGGGAATTGTAGGGGGCGATGCCCACATCGCCCCGACCATTTTTCCAAAAGGAAAAGGCATTACAGCGGACAGATGTAGGCATCTGTCCCTACAAGGGCAACAGTCGTCTGCTTACACTTTTGGCTCCTCTACAGAGGAGCTGGCAAGCTGTAGGCTTGACTGAGGAATCTCGGGCGAACCATGTTCGCCCCTACAGATTCCCCCCGCAATATTTTTCCTATGTTTCACATGAAACAATACCGCGCCGCGTGAACCGCCGTATACAACAAAACGGACTGCATTGCTACAATCCGTTTGTCCATTTGCTTTATTAGCACTTAAAATTCGATCTTGCCGTAGAGACCAGTGTTCAGCTCGTCCTCCGGCTTGGGCTTCTTGTAGTCCCGCTCAAAGCTGGTTTTCATGGAGTCCAGATTCTTGCGCTGAAAATCCTCCGGCTTCTTTTCTCGGTACGGACGCTTGCCGCCCCGGTTCTGTCCGCCTCTGCCGCCCCGGTTTCCGCCGCTGCGTCTGCCGGTGGTGGAAGAGACAACTACCTTGCGGTACGGATCTTCGCCCACGCTCTTGGAGGTCACACCCTCGATCTCGGAGATCTTGCTGTGAATGATCCGGCGCTCATAGGGGTTCATGGGCTCCAGTGTGGTGGAACGGCCGCTGCGCATTACGCTCCGGGCGATCTTTTCCGCCAGCTGTTCCAGAGTCTTGCGGCGCTTTTCCCGATAGCCGTTGCTGTCCAGGAGAAGCCGGCAGTAGTCCTCGCTGTCCTTGTTCACCAAAATAGATGCCAGGTACTGGATGGAGTCCAGGGTCTCGCCCCGTCTGCCGATGATCGTGCCGCTCTTATTGTCGCTGCGCAGTTCCATGCGGACACCGTTTGCGGTGCGCATGGTGGTGATGGTCACGGTAATGCCCATTGCGGCGTAAATGTCTGCGATATACTGTCTTGCACGAAGCAGATTCGGGGTCATGTCCCCTTCCTTCAGGATCGTCTCGATGGCTTCGGACTCCATGCCCCGTGTGGGCGAGTGGTCGTCCGGACTGATGATGATCTCATCTACAGAAGCCACGGCTTCCTGTACCGGATTGGAGACAGGCGGTGCAGCCGGCGCTTCTTCTGCCGGTGCGGCGGTCTCCGGTGCAGACACGGTCTCTGCCTGCTCATACACTGCTTCTACCTGTGCTTCCCGCTTTACCTTGCCGAAGAGTCCCTTTTTCGGCTCTTCCAGAATGCGGAATACGATCTGGTCCTCAGAAACGCCGAACTTTTCGGCTGCCAGATGCTTTGCTTCTTCGATGCTTTTTGCAGTGAAGATCTCTTTCATTCTCATTCATCCCTTTCGTAATCATGGGATATCACAGGGCATTTCCCTGTGAAATGGTTTTTGGGGAGAGGGCGGCGCGCTTCTGATGCGTCATCCCAGCATCCCATTAATCCTTGTCACTCTCGTTTTCGTCATAGGTGTCGCCGTATTTTTCTGCCAGGCGCTTCCGGGCATCCTTCAGCACCTGCTGATTGTACTTGTTCAGCTCCGAACGGGACAGATCCTTGGTTTCTTCTTCATACTTTTCCCGCTTGGACTGCACCTCCGCATCCTGCTGCGCGTCCATCATGCGCTGCATGAAGCTCTTCTTGCCGTTGGCATACTTCTTGGCATTCTTCTTGGTTTCCTTTTCACAGATGGCCTCGATGCGCTCCTTGGTGAAGTAGCAGTTCAGACCGATGCTCTGGATCAGGGAGAAGAAGGACGAGCATACCCAGTAGAAGCCGACGCCGGCAGGCACCTGGAATGCGAACCAGACGGAGAAGATGGGCATCGCATAGAGCATCACGTTCATGCAGCCCATATTCGGTGCGCCGGGGTTGCGCTTTTTCTGGGAGATCTGCATATAGACAGTCAATGCCAGCTGCAGCAGACCGGACAGCACCGGAATGAGAAACAGCCCGATGGCAGTTGCATTCCAGACCTCCGGATGCCAGGAGGGCACTTCACCCAGGTTGATGCCGAACAAGCTGAACTTGTCGTAAAACTCTGTCACCTTTGCAGAAAAATCTGCGCCCAGAACATCCTGGAACTTGCTGGCATCTGCATGCTGCGCACTCAGGATGGTCAGCTCACGCCGCAGGCTTGTGCCCTGCTTTGCCAGTTCCGGATTGATCTTCTGTACGATCTCAAAAGCACTGGTGATCATGCTGTCCTTCATTTTCAGGATATAGGACAGCGGCTTATAGACAACGTCCAGAATGCCGAACAGGATAAAGAACTGCAGGAACATCGGCAGACAGGATGCGCCGGGGTTTACATTCTCTTCCTGATAAAGCTTCATCTGTTCTTCCTGCAGCTTCTTGGGATCATCCTTGTACTTCTGCCGCAGCTTTTCCATTTTCGGATTAAAGCGCTGCATTTTCGAGGAATTTTTCTGCTGCTTATAGGAGATGGGGAACAGGATCAGCTTGGTAAAAATGGTGAACAGCAGGATTGCAAAGGCGTAGTTGTCCACCCAGTCATAGATCAGGCGCATGATCCAGCCAAAAGGCTTTCCGCACAGATCGTATAAAAAATCCATCATAGTTTTGTTTTAACCTTTCTGTTGTGTCGTAATGCCTGCGCATAGCGCCCGAAGGCAGCCCGGGGCGGTTCCAGATGCTCCGGAACATAGTCGATGCCGCCGGGATTCCAGGGGTGACAGCGCAGCAGACGCCGCAGGGCGAGAAAGCCGCCCCGCAGCACACCGAACCGCATAATCGCGGTCTGTGCATAACAGGAACAGGTCGGATAAAACCGGCACACGGCCGGAGTCAGTCGGGAAAACCTCTGGTACAGACGGATCAGTGCCGCCAGGAGGTACCTCATTTTGGTTTCCCTCCTTCCGACGGCGGTTCCATCAGCTTGCGGATGCGGCGGATGCCGTTTCCTGCCAGATAGTCACGCAGCTGCGTAGAGCGTATGCCCGCAATGGACGGCAGTGCCACGATCACCATGTCCATCCCCGTGGGCATCAGATGTTCGGTCTCCCGATATGCCTGACGGATGATGCGGCGGGCACGGCTGCGCTTTACGGCACAGCCCACTTTTTTCCCCACTGTAATCCCCAGCCGGTTGTATTTCCGCTTGGTGCGGCGCAGATAGATGATCACATACGGCGATGCGATCTTTTTTCCCCGCTGATACAGCATGCGAAAATCCCGGTCCTGGTTGAGAATCACCGTTTTTTCCATGGCTTACACTCCAACTTTTTTGAGACAGCACCGCACAAAGCCTGTGCGGCGTTGCCTTTGGGTTTCAGAGCCGTGCGCATCCGGCGCGCCGCGCTCTTCGGGAAAAGCAAAAGCGCATCCCGGGATCACCCCGTACCGGCAGCGGAACGCCCTGACCTGCACCATGGCGGTATCGGTCAGTTTTCCGCGGCCGGCACATCGGGCGAATCCCAGGATACGCTCCTCGAAAAAACAAAAGACCACAAACCAATGGCGTTGTGGTCCGACTTCGATCAGTGGCTCAGTCTTGCTCTGCCCCGTGCTCTTCTGCGAGCTAAAACCTTTCTACCGTTCGCAGTGGCCATTCTCTTGCGGAAGCCATGCACCTTTTTCCGATGAATCTTCTTCGGCTGATATGTTCTCTTCAAAACAGTACCTCCTTTCTCACTCAGACGATACCGAAGCACCGTCCTGCAGATTCCTTGGAACTCCGCACAGACCGGAACTTCCGTCCGCACGAATCCATTTACCATATATTATAACGGATTCCTGCGCGTTTGTCAAGCCCCCAGCGGAACTTTTTTGCGAAATTTTCGGCTTTTTTCTTTTTTCCACAGGTTCTCCACAGCATCTTTGGACAGGCTGCACGGTTTTTCACACGAAATTTGTCACTTTTGCGGCAGACCTTCCCTCTTTCACTTCGTGACCGCGCCTTTTTCGGGGAGATTTTTCTCCCGGCGCTTCCCCAGAGGCGCGGCAGGCCCTCAGGCGGACAGCGGCGTGTACCGGCAGGAAGCGTTCCGGGGAAATCGCTTCCCCCTTTTGTGGAAAGATTTCCACCGCAGCAAAGCCTGTGGAAAAAGCAGCGCCGCACGCCGCTTTCCACCCTTTCCACAAGGCACTTTCCCGATTTTCCACATGGATTTTTGGGGAAATCAATAAGTTTTCCACAATTAGGGGTTGATTTTCCACAAAGAATGTGTTATACTATTATATTAGTAGACCCTGCATGATCTGCACCTGGAACATGCTGTTTTCCACAAGGCAGATGCATCGGCAGCACCCGCACAAAGCACGCCTGACAGCTTTCTGCAATGCTGCCCATATCAATACGAGGAGGATTCCACGCACATGATTTCATTTGACGAAGTTTTTTCCAGCGTGAAGCAATATTGTCTGGAAGAGGGAGACATTCCCGAGGTTGCCGTCAAGCTTTGGATCGATGCGCTCCAGCCGGTTCGGCTGGACGGAAACATTGCGCTGTTCACCGTCCAGTCTGACTTCCAGCGGGACGTGATCCTGAGCAATTACGGCGAGCTGTTAAAAGAGGCATTTCTCAATACATTAGGCCTGGCAGTCGATATCCGGATCCAGGTCGTCGAAGAAGAGGGCAAGGAGCTGCCGGAGACCCGCCGTTCCAGCGATTATGACGAGCTGGCGCGCCGCCACGAAGAGCTGGAGCACACCTTTGAAGGCGCAAACTATGAATACACCTTTGACACCTTCATTGTGGGCGGCTCCAACGAGTTCGCCTATGCTGCCTGCACCGCCGTGGCAAAAGAGCCGGGCAAGAACTACAACCCCCTGTTCATCTACGGCCCGTCCGGCCTGGGAAAGACCCACCTGATGCACGCCATCGCCAACAAGGTCTGCGAGAACCACCCGGACTACAAGATTATCTATGTCACCAGCGAAGAATTCGGCAACGACTTTATCTCCAGCATCAACGACAACAACACGGCGCGGTTCCACGACAAATACCGGAACGCCGACGTGCTGCTCATCGATGACATCCAGTTTTTCAGCAACAAGGAGCGGATGCAGGAGGAATTTTTCCATACCTTTAATAAACTCCACGCAGAGGGCAAGCAGATCGTCATCACATCGGACAAGCCGCCCAAGGAACTGAAAACCCTGGAGGATCGTATCCGGAACCGGTTTGAATGGGGACTCATCACCGACATCACCACACCGGACTTTGAGACAAGAATCGCCATTATTCGACGCAAAGCGGAGCTGCTGGATCTGTACATTCCGGATGACGTTTCGGAATTTATCGCAAACCGGCTGAAAACCAACATCCGTCAGCTGGAGGGCGCAGTGAAAAAGCTGAAGGCACTCAAGCATCTGGCAGGCTCTCAGCCGTCCATTTCCATGGCGCAGAGCGTCATCAAGGACATCCTCAGCGACGATCAGCCGGTGCCCATCACCGTAGAAAAGATCATCGTAGAAGTTGCCGATGTTTACGGGGTTTCTCCGGAGGACATCCGCAGCAGCAAGCGTTCCAGCCAGATCTCCACGGCGCGGAAGGTAGCCATTTACGTTGTCCGGGAGATCACCCAGATGCCCCTTCAGGCGATCGGCACGGAATTTGGCGGCAGAGACCACTCTACCATTGTCTATTCCATCAGCAACATTGAAACTGCCATGAAGCACGACGATCATCTCAAGCAGCTGGTAGAGGACATCATCAAGAACATCCGCAGCAAAAGCCACGCATAAGTCCGGTTCTGCGTGAAAGCGCAATGTTTCATGTGAAACATTTGGGGCAGCGTGCTCGCTACTGAGCCTTACCCCCTTCGAGAAATCAATGCCTTTTTGTACGCGTTTTGATGCAATTATAAGATGTGCACCGTAGGGGCGAACATCGTTCGCCCGTTAACGAAAACCATTCTGGAAACATTGCCCTAGGGAAAACACGGTAAAATCGTTCGGCGGAATCGCTCGTTTCCCTCGCTGTCCGCCTTTGGCGCGCAAACGCCGATAGTTGCCTTTTCCGGTACCTGCAATGTGGCTTTCTAAACCATTGCTTGTGATAGATGGTCAATGTAATTTCAGGCGTTTGCAGCAAAGAGTTACTCTTCTTTTTTTCTTTGCTAAAAAGAAAAAAAGAAGCAAAAAAAGAAAAGATCTCGCCTACCCTTGTTTGTGCGGCAGTACATCACACGAAAGGCAATGCAAAACGTAAATTCCCCGGAGGGGGGAACAGGCGGCTCGCCATCCTTGGGCGAGTCTGCCGTCGTCATTTCCGTTGGGCGACGGGCTGGCTGCTGCCGCCGTAAGACTGCCCTTTTTTCTCCGCTTTATTGGGGGGTAAGGCTCAGCGGCGAGCACGCCGCCAACAACATTTCCACAGAGAAAATCCGGTTTTCCACATCAGTTTCAACACAATGTGGAAAAGTCATGTGGAGAAAAAGCAGGGGTCTGCAAAAGCAAAGCTTCCCCTGCCGCATCTCCTTTGTGGAAACCAGCGGCGAAAACTGTGGAATCTCTTTTCAACAATCTGTCGAAACTGCTTCTCCCGTCCCGCACACTTTCCACGAATTTCTCCACAAGTTTTCCCTTTTCACTCCACAATCTTTCCCCATTCCAACACACTGCATCCGCTCTCCACTTTCCCACAATCTCCGCACACCCTCCCTGTGGAAAAAAAGCATGGGATTTGCGGCAAAAAAGGCAGATTTCCACTTTTCCGGTCCACTAATACTACTACGATATTTTTATTTCTATGTTTTCTTTGTTTTGCAGCTTCGCTGCTTTCCCATAAAGACGCACTGTTCTGTTTTTCGGAACAGCTGCTTCTCACCGGCGGCATCCATAAGACAATGCCAGCCTGTTTTCTCCGGAAGGACACCTTCTACCTGTCCGCGAAGTACATACAAAAAATAAAATTTCGCCGAAACTGCGCCTTTTTTCCTGTCCACCCCGGACAGACACCGCATTTCGGCAGCAGATCTCAATCCAAAAAGGAAGACGATTCATGATAAAATTTACTTGTAACCGACAGGCGTTCTATACAGCCATCACCCATGTGGCAAAGGGCGTCTCTCAGAAATCCACCATTCCGGCGCTGGAACGGTTGAAACTGCGTCTGGATCATGACAACCTGGAGCTTACCGGCTATGACCTGGAGTTCGGCATTCAGCGGAGCATCGATGTGGAATCGGACTGCTCCGGCGAATTTGTCATTATTCCCCGCCTGCTCAGTGAGGCGGTCCGCCGGTTCTCCGGGGACACCGTCACCATGGAGGTAGACGATAACTATGTGGTAAAGCTGTTCTGCGATGCCACGGAGTTTCAGATCTCCGCCATGTCCGCAGAGGAATACCCGGCGCTGCCCAGTCTGGATCTGGATGCCGGCATGCAGATCGAACAGCCGGTGCTGAATTCCATGATCCGGCAGACCAGCTATGCCACCTCGGTCAGCGAAGCCAAGCCGGTGCTGACCGGCGAGCTGTTTGAAGTGGAGGGGGATATCCTTCACGTGGCAGCCATCGACGGCTATCGCCTGGCAGTGCGCAAAGAGCCCATCTCCAGCGCGGAGGACTACCGCTTTGTGGTGCCGAAGCGCACCCTGCTGGAAGTGGCGAATATGCTCCACGATGACGCAGAAGAGCTTTGCATCATCTCGGCAGACCGCCGCCATGTGGTATTTGAATTTAACGGCTATACCGTATTCTCCCGCCTGCTGGAGGGCGAATTCCACAATTACCGCAGCAGCATCCCCACCACATTTGATACCGAGATCACCATCAACACCAGTGATCTGACGCGCTGCCTGGAGCGCTGCTCCCTGCTCATCAGCGGCAAGTATAACGCACCGGTGCGCTGCACCTTTTCCGGCGGCAGCCTGGGCGTATGGTGCAAGACCGGCATCGGCGAGATCAACGATAAGATCCCGGCAGACATCAGCGGCCCGGATGTGACCATCGGCTTCGATAACCGGTTTCTGCTGGATGCGGTGCGCGCGGCAGACTGCGATCAGGTAAAGCTGCAGCTCAGCGGCGGAAACCGCGTGGCAAAGCTGGTGCCGCCCCAGGGCGACAGTTTCACCTTCCTGCTGATGCCCATCCAGCTGAGAGCCTGAGAATAACTTCCGGGCGATTTTCGCCCGTGTTCTCACACTTTTTATTGTTTTGAGGGGTGTTTTCTATGGCAAATCAAGAAACCATTTCCGTGGCGATCCACACGGAATTTATTAAACTGGATTCCCTGCTGAAATTCGCAGGGCTGTGTGATACCGGCGGCTTTGCCAAGGAACTGGTGCAGCAGGGCGCTGTCCGGGTCAACGGCGAGGTCTGCACCATGCGCGGCAAGAAGATCCGCCCCGGCGATACTGTATCAGTAGACAAATTCACCGTTCAGGTGACCGGCGAGGCATGAGACTCACTGCCTTTTCTGCGGACGGCTTCAAAAATCTCCGGGAGGTCTCTCTGGAACCGGATCCGTCCTATAATCTGATCCTGGGAGAAAACGCCCAGGGAAAAACCAACCTTCTGGAAGCCATCTGGGCACTCACCGGCTGCCGCAGCTTTCGGGGCACCCGGGAGCGGGACTATCTCCCCTTTTCCGGCGGCAGTCTCCAGATCGAAGCACGCTTTCAGGATATCCGCCGGGAGCAGTCTCTGCGGCTGTGCATGCTGCCGGGAACTGTGCCGGAGAAAAAATTCTGGTGCAATGACATTCCCCAGAAGAGCAGCGCCCTGTTTTCCGTGTTCCACTGCGTGGCATTCACGCCGGACGACCTTTCCCTGGTGGAGGGCGGCCCGGAGCGGCGGCGCACCTTTCTGGATATGTGCAGCGCCCAGCTCCATGCGCCCATGCTGGGACTGGTGCGGCGGTATCAGCTGGCGCTCCAGCAGCGCAACGCTGTGCTGAAACAGCGGCTGCCGGAGGCGCAGGCAGAGGTGCTGCTGCAGGTCTGGGACAAACAGCTGGAACAGCTGGGGACGGAGATCGCCGTCCAGCGCTGTGTCTATGTGCGGCGGCTGGCAGAAGTCTGCGTGCCCTTGTATGCCCGCATTGCCCGGGGCCGGGAGACCGTCTCGCTCCACTATCAGTCCAGCGTGTTCGGCAGAGATGCCCAGGACACGCTCCCGGAGGCGGTGTCTCCGGCGCTGGTGCAGCAGTACGGCGAAAAAATGCGCCAGTGCCGCGCCGCGGATCTCCAGCTGGGGCATACCGGAAGCGGCGTCCACCGGGACGATCTGCTTCTCGCCGTTGACGGCAGGCCGGCAAAGGAGTTCGGCTCGCAGGGACAGAAAAAAAGCCTGGCACTGGCGCTGAAGCTGGCACAGGCGGAGATCTACAGCAAGCGCCGGAAGGAATCCCCGGTGGTGCTGCTGGATGACGTTATGGGTGAACTGGACGAAGCCCGCCAGGCAGTGGTGTCTACCATTGTAGAAGAAATGCAGGTTTTCGTCACCACCTGTCACCCGGAGTCGGTGCTTTCTGAAAAACCGGGAAAGCGCTTTCTGTTGAAAGAGGGAAAACTCACCGGCGGACTGTAAAAAGGAATGGAAACTGCGTGAAATAGCGTTTTCCACAGACTGTTGAAAACACTGTGGAAAGTTTGTTTGAAGCTGTGAAAAAAGCGGTTTTCCGGCAGATCCTGCAGAAATTTGTGCCGTTTTCGGCACAGCCGGAGCAAAGAAAACCAAACAGGTCTTTCCCCTTGCGGGAAAATTGAGGTAATAAAATATGACAGATGAAATGAAACAAAGCGCACAGAATTATGACGAAAGTCAGATTCAGGTGCTGGAAGGACTGGAGGCAGTCCGAAAGCGGCCGGGTATGTACATCGGTTCTACCGGCCCCAAGGGACTGCATCATCTGGTCTATGAAATCGTAGATAATGCCATTGATGAGGCGCTGGCAGGCTTCTGTACCGAGATCACCGTGGATATCCTCCCGGAAAATGTGATCCGTGTTTCGGATAACGGCCGCGGTATCCCTGTGGGCATCCACCCGAAAGAGGGCATCTCGGCAGCAACGGTAGTATATACCATCCTTCACGCCGGCGGCAAGTTCGGCGGCGGCGGCTATAAGGTCTCCGGCGGCCTTCACGGCGTAGGCGCATCTGTTGTCAACGCCCTGTCCGAATGGCTGAAGCTCACCGTCAAGGACGGCAGCCACGTACATTATCAGGAATTTCACCGGGGCGACTACAGTGAACCGCTCCGCGTCATCGGCGATACCAGCGAGACTGGCACTACCGTAGAGTTTAAGGCAGATCCCCTGATCTTCGAGGAGACCACGGAGTATGACTATGAGATCCTGCTGAAACGGCTCCGGGAGCAGGCGTTCCTGAATGCCGGCATCCGTATTGTCTTTTCGGACAAGCGCACCGAAGCAGAGCCCCGCACCGAGATCCTCCACTACGAGGGCGGTATTCGCCAGTTTGTGGAATATCTCCAGAAAAAACGCGGCCTGGAGGCACTGTCCGAAGAGGTCATCTATGTCTCCGGCATGGACGGCGATTCCTTCGCAGAAGTCGCTTTGCAGTACAACGACAGCTATAATGATCTTATCCTCTCCTTCGCCAACAACATCCATACCGCAGACGGCGGCACCCATGAGACCGGCTTCAAAAATGCCCTGACCAAGGTCATCAATGAATACGGCAAGAAGTTCGGGCTGCTCAAGGACGGCGTAAAGCTGCTGGGCGATGATGTCCGCGAGGGACTGACTGCCATCGTCTCCGTCAAGCTCACCGAGTGCGAGTTCGAGGGTCAGACCAAGGGCCGCCTGGGAAATCCCACAGTCAGACCCTTTGTGGAGAAGATGGTCTTTGATAAGCTCATGAGCTACTTCGAGGAGAACCCCACAGTGGCGCGGGCGATCTTCGACAAGAGCATTTCCGCCCAGGCTGCCCGGGAAGCCGCAAAAAAGGCGCGGGATACCGCACGCCGGAAATCCGCTATGGAAAGCGCCTCTCTGCCGGGCAAGCTGGCAGACTGCCAGGAGAAATCCACGGAGGGTACAGAGCTGTACATCGTCGAGGGTGACTCTGCGGGCGGTTCTGCCAAGGAGGGACGCGACCGCCGCTATCAGGCGATCCTGCCGCTCTGGGGCAAGATGCTGAACGTGGAAAAGGCGCGCATCGACCGGGTATACGGCAACGAAAAGCTCATGCCCGTGGTCACCGCCCTGGGCACTTCCATCGGCGAGGACTTCGACATCAGCAAGCTGCGCTACGGCAAAGTCATCATCATGGCGGATGCCGATGTGGACGGTTCTCACATCCGCACGCTGCTGCTGACCTTCTTCTTCCGTTTCATGCGGCCGCTTATCACCAACGGCAATGTCTTTCTGGCACAGCCGCCCCTGTTCAAGGTCTCCAAGGGCAAGAAGTATCAGTACGCCTTCGATGAAGCCGAACGGGACAAGTATATCGCCGAGTTCGCCGATGCCGACGGCAGCACCGCCAAGGTAGGCGTACAGCGGTATAAAGGTCTGGGTGAGATGAGCTCCGAGCAGCTGTGGGAGACCACCATGAACCCGGAGACGCGCTCTATGATCCGCGTGGATATGGAGGATGCCGAAAGGGCAGACGAGATCTTCACCATCCTCATGGGCGATAAGGTCGCACCCCGTAAGGAGTTTATCGAAAAGAACGCACGCTATGTCCAGAATCTGGACGTCTGATGAGGTGAAGCTATGGAAAACACAGCGAGCCTGCCGGTATTTGATACCACCGCGCCCTACAGCATCAAACGGGAATATTATAAGACCGGCTTCGAGCGCTTTCAGAAAAAGTTTCTGCTAAAGCGCGGCAGAGTCATGCTGGTGCTGTTCTTCATCCTGTTCGTGTCCTTTGTGGCATCTGTAGTGGTGAACCCGTCCAACAAGACGGCATATGTGCTGATGATGGTCTGCCTGGCAGCCATGTTCATGCTCTGGTACAATCCGCGCAAGCAGAAGCGCATGGTGCTGGACGCTGTCCGGGAGCTGGAGTTTGAACAGTTCACCGCTTCCAATGACGGCAAGGTGCTGCGCATCCGGATCTGCCAGACAGACGACGAAGAGGAGCGCATCCCGGAGTCCCGGATCGTCATGGCCACCGCCTATGTGCAGGCGTTTGACGAGTTCTATCTGGTCTGCGACGAAAAGAAGATGTTCTACATCCTGCCGAAGTCGGCGCTGGCGTCCCCTGCGGCAGAGCAGCCGGAAGAGACCGCCCCGGAGGCCGGCACAGACAGCAATGCATAATTGTTTCATGTGAAACATTCCGCAAAGCCTCCTCTCATAGAGGAGGCGGCAAGCCGCAGGCTTGACGGAGAAGTCTCGGGCGAACCATGTTCGCCCCTACGGTGACAACTTGGTCCCCCTTGAAAAGGGGGATGTCAGCGTAAGCTGACAGGGGGATTCAATGTTCAGTCAGCTATCATTCACCCAACAAAAATCCCCGCCCGTTCCCATGAAACAACTCAAATCACAACAACCACTCCCGAAAGGGAAAAAGGCGGTTTCTTCCGCCGTGATAGGAAAAATAGAATGATGGATAATAATACTTCAATGGAAAAAGAAAATTTCTTTACCAACGGAAAACAGAAAATTACGCCCATCGAAATTGGAAGAGAAATGCAGGATTCCTTCCTGCAATACGCGATGTCGGTCATTGTGGCGCGCGCCCTGCCGGATGTGCGGGACGGCCTCAAGCCGGTTCACCGACGGATTCTCTACACCATGTTTGAAAAAGGGCTGACACCCGATAAGCCGTACCATAAGTGCGCCGACACCGTCGGTAACGTGCTGGGTAGCTATCACCCCCACGGTGACGCTTCGGTCTATGATGCACTGGTGCGTCTGGCACAGAGCTTCTCCATGCGGTATATGCTGGTGGATGGTCAGGGTAACTTCGGTTCCATCGACGGCGACCCGCCTGCTGCTTATCGTTATACCGAGGCGAGAATGTCCAAGATCGCCCTGGAGATGCTGACGGATATCCATAAGGAGACCGTACCCTTCATCCCCAACTACGACGACCGCCTGAAAGAGCCGGCAGTGCTGCCCTCCCGTTTCCCCAATGTGCTGGTAAACGGCTCGGTGGGTATCGCTGTGGGCATGGCGACCAATATTCCGCCCCATAACCTGGGCGAAGTCATCGACGGCATCCATATGCTCATGGAAAATCCGGACTGCACCATGGATGAGCTGATGACCTGCATCCAGGGCCCGGACTTCCCCACCGGCGGCATCATCATGGGCAAGAGCGGCATCCGTGCAGCATACGCCACCGGCAGAGGCAAGATCACCCTCCGCGGACAGACCCACTTTGAAAAGGTGCGCGGCAGACAGGCCATCGTGGTCACCGAGATCCCCTACATGGTCAACAAGGCGCGCCTGGTCGAGTCCATCGCCAACCTGGCAAAGGATAAGCGCATTGAGGGCATCCACCACATCCAGGATGAGTCCAGCCGTGAGGGCATGCGCATCGTGGTAGAACTGAAAAAGGATGCCAACGAACAGATCGTGCTGAACAAGCTGTTCTCCTATACCCAGCTCCAGGATACCGTCAGCGTCAATATGCTGGCGCTGGTGAACGGCGAGCCAAAGACCCTGAGCCTGAAGCAGGTACTGGAAGAATACCTCCAGTTCCAGGTAGAGGTCATCACCAACCGCACCAAATTCGACCTGGAAAAGGCAAAGAAGCGCGCCCATATTCTCCAGGGCTTCCTGCTTGCCATCGACTATATTGATGAAGTGATCGCCATCCTCCGGGACAGCAAGACCGTTCCCGAGGGTAAGGCGCGCCTGATCGCCCGGTTCCAGGACATCGACATGTCCGCCCTGCTGGATCGCGCCCAGTATGACGTGGACGGCTATCAGCTGGAACACAAGGAAGGGCTCACCGAGGAGCAGGCAGAAGCGATCGTGCAGATGCGCCTGGGACAGCTCACCGGTATGGAGCGCCAGAAGGTCACCGACGAACTGTACGGCCTGATCCAGAAGATCACCGACCTGCTGGAGATTCTGGCGAACCGGGAGCGCGTGTACCAGATCATCATGGACGACCTTACCGAGATCCGCCGGAAGTTCGGCGATGCGCGCCGCACCCAGATCGAAATGGTGGACGGCGAAGTGGATATCGAGGATCTGATCCCGGTAGAGGACTGCGTAGTCACCTATACCGAAAACGGCTATATCAAGCGCATTCCGGCGGATGTCTATAAGAGCCAGCGCCGCGGTGGCCGCGGTGTCACCGGCATGAAGCAGCGGGAAGAGGACTTCGTCAGCGAGCTGATGATCAGTTCCTCCCACTCCCACATCCTGTTTATCAGCAATCTGGGCACGATGTACAAGCTGAAATGCTACGAGCTGCCGGAGGGCTCCAAGAATGCCCGGGGCACAAACATCGTGAACCTGCTGCCTCTGTCACAGGGCGAAAAGATCGCAGCCGTGCTCACCACCCCGAACTTTGACGAGGGCAAGTATGTGGTCATGATCACACGCTCCGGCAAGATCAAGCGCACACCGCTTTCGGCATACAAGAACGTGCGCAAAAACGGCCTGATCGCCATCGGTCTGGATGAGGGCGACGAGATCGCCGCAGTCCGTCTCACCAACGGCTCGAACCGGCTGTTTGTTGCCACCCGGAACGGCATGGCGATCCGCATCGACGAAAGCGACGTGCGCCCCATGTCCCGTTCGGCACACGGCGTAAAGGCGATCACCCTGCGCCAGGGCGACGCTGTTGTCTCCATGGCACGGGAGCGCGAGGGCGCATCTCTGCTGACCGTGACCGAAAACGGCTTCGGTAAAAAGACGGCGCTGTCCGAATACCGCATGCAGTCCCGCGGCGGTCTGGGTCTGACCAACTACAAGGTAGACGAAGAGCACGGCGCAGTCTGCGGCATCAAGGTCGTGGATGAGACCGATGACCTGATGTTCATTTCCAGTGACGGCGTTATCATCCGTGTGGCATGCAGCGAGATCCGCGAGATGGGACGTACCGCAAAGGGCGTTCGTGTGATGCGTGTCAGCGAGGGGCAGAAGGTAGTTGCCTTCACCCGCACGGAGGCTTCACAGGATGAAGAAGAGCCAGAGAGCGATTCTGAGGCACCTGAGCAGCCCGCAGCAGAAGCAGAGGCAATTCCCACACCAGATGCACAAAACGCGTCAGAGAGCAGCGCAGCGCCCTCTGCGGACGAATCCGCGGAGTAACGCAGGCGGCTCTGCACATTGCATAGAAAACAACAGCGGCGGAGATTCTGCCGCTGTTGTTGTATGGAGAGAACGATGCGGCGGAGGAGTCTCTCGTCCCCCTTGAAAAGGGGGATGTCACCGCAGGTGACAGGGGGATTTCGTAGGGGTCGATGCCCACATCGCCCCGCCCCAAAAACGGTAATATCCATCCCAAACCGAAACCACCCACCGTAGGGGCGAACATCGTTCGCCCAAGCCTCCTCTCCTAGAGGAGGTGCCCGACAGGGCGGAGGAGTCCCTAAGCCTCCCTTGAAAAGGGAGGTGGCGCGTAGCGCCGGAGGGATTTCGTAGGGGTCGATGCCCACATCGCCCCACCCCTCTTCAAAAAGGAGACCCACCCACCGTAAGGGCGAACATCGTTCGCCCGTTGATACCTTTACCCTCCCTGCAACGCCGCCCTATTTTCTTATAATCAACCCATTCCAGGAGGCAAAATCCTATGATTTTCCGATTGCTTATACTGATTTTCCTGTTCCTTATCCTCATCTGGTTTCTCATCGAACAGCACCTGCTTCTGGTGCGTTGCAAAGACATCACCCTTCCTCACCTGCCCCCTGCCTTTGCCGGCACAACACTGCTCCAGATCACCGATCTCCACCATCGGGAAATGGGAAAAAACAACTGCCGCATCGTCCAGAAGGCAGCGAAATTCCGCCCCGATCATATCGTCCTCACCGGCGATCTCATTTCCCGGGATATGCGCGACTTTCAAGGAATTGCGTCGTTTTTGACTGCGCTTTCTAAAATAAGCCCGGTGTGGATCTGCCTGGGCAACCACGAGCTGGATCTGCCGCCGGAGATCCTGGAACAGCTGCGGCAGACCATTGCGCAAAGCGGCTGCCGGCTGCTGCAAAACCAGACCATTTCCCTGGAAAAGCCGGACAGCGCCCCCTTGTACCTGGCAGGCGCAGACCTGGCGTATGGCATCTACCGGGACGAAAACCGGGGATTCCGGCATTTGCAGTCCTATACAGCGGCAGACCTGGAAAATGACCTGGGACACCGCCGGGGCTGTACCGTGCTCCTGGCGCATAACCCCTTGCTGCTGGACAGCTACGCCGGATGGGGCGCAGACCTGGTGCTCTGCGGCCATGTCCACGGCGGTCTGGTGCGGCTGCCGTTTCTGGGCGGCGTGCTGTCGCCGGAACGAAAATTTTTCCCGAAATATGACAAAGGGCTGTATGAAAAAGACGGCACGAAAATGTACGTCTCCGGCGGCATCGGAAAGCCGCGGCTTTGGAATCCGCCGGAGATCAACTGGATTCACCTGAACAGCGTCCAGAAATAATAGAGCAGTCCGTACACCATCGAAGCGGTCGTGCCGTAGAGAATGACCGGTCCGGCGATGGCAAAGATCCGTGTGCCAATGCCTAAGATCCAGCCCTCTGTGCGTGCTTCAATGGCGGAGGAGACCACGCCGTTGGCAAACCCCGTAATGGGGACGAGCGTGCCTGCGCCGGCGTGTTTGCCCAGCTTGGCATACCATCCCAGCCCGGTGCAGACGGCGCTGACTGCCACCAGAGCGATGGACACCCAGGCGGATGCCGTCTTTTGCTCCACATCGCAGTATTCCGTGAGAATATGGATGCCGGCTTCGCCAATGGTGCAGATCAGACCTCCAATGAGAAACGCCATGGGAATGTTTTTCCAGGACTTCGACCGGGGCGCAGTCTGCTCCTGCATGGTTTGATACAGATCACGGCTGATTTTCATAAGAACGCCTCCTTTGCCAGAAAGTATGTGCAGCTTTCCGGGGATTATACCGAAATGTTTCATGTGAAACATTTGCAGCACCATTTCTGCACGCCGCTCTTATTTTGCACGGCAATGCAACCCACCGTAGGGACGAAGGAGTCTCTTGTCCCCTTGAAAAGGAGAATGGGCATGGGAATTTCGTAGGGGTCGATGCCCACATCGACCCGCCTTTTTACAAACCAAAAATTCCACCCACCGTAGGGGCGAACATTGTTCGCCCGAGCCTCCTCTTCTAGAGGAAGTGCCCGTCAGGGCGGAGGAGTCTCTCGTCCCCCTTGAAAAGGGTGATTCCCCACGGGGTGGGGAAATGTCACCGTAGGTGACAAAGGGGACCGCTCAGTACGAGGTGGCGCACAGCGCCGGAGGGATCATAGAGCACGCCGCCCTAGGGAAAACACTGTGAAACCGTCCGGCGGAATCGCTCGTTGTCCTCGCTGTCCGCCTGGGCTTGCAAACGCCATAGTTGCCCTTTCCGGTACTTGCCACGCAGTCTTTTTGCCTGTTGCCTGTGCAGACGGTCAATGCTATTCTTTGGCGTTTGCTGCGCAATTATTCCCTTCTTTTTTTCTTTGCTGAAAAGAAAAAAAGAAGCAAAAAAAGAAAAGCTCTCGCCAACACTTGTATGTGGCGGCAATGCATTACACGAAAGGCAACCGCATCGTAGGGGTCGATGCCCACATCGACCCGCCTTTTTACAAACCAAAAATTCCACCCACCGTAGGGGCGAACACTGTTCGCCCGCAGCGTGCTCGCTGTGAGCCTTACTCCCCAATCCAACGGAGAGAAATAATTTCCCTTACGGCGGCAGCAGCCGCCTGTTCCCCCCTCCGGGGAATCCATGTTTTCTGGTACGCCATTATTTCACCGCTCCGGAAATTTCACCGTACGGGCGAAGGGGTCTCTCTCCCCTTTGAAAAGGGCGATTCCGTAGGGGTCGATGCCCACATCGACCCGCTTTTTTATAAACCAAAAATTCCACCCACCGTAGGGGCGAACATTGTTCGCCCGAAAGTCCCCCTTGAAAAGGGGGATGTCACCATAGGTGACAGGGGGATACCGTTGATACCTTGATAATCCCGGCAACACTATTTTCATTACACACAACATAAATCCCCCGGAGGGGAGAACAGGCGGCTCGCCATCCTTGGGTGAGTCTGCCGTCGCCATTTCCGCTGGGCGACGGGCTGGCAGCTGCCGCCGTAAGACTGCCCTTTTCTCTCCGCTTTATTGGGGGGTAAGGCTCAGCGGTGAGCACACCGCACAAATGCATATTCTCCAACGCTCCGGGCATACTACCATCGAGGTGATTCAAAATGGTACGCAACTTAGCCCGGGGCGTTTTTCAATATCCCCACCCGCCCCGCATCATCAGCTACGCCAGCACCGTGGGCAAAAAAGAGGGCGAAGGCCCTCTGGGCAGCTGCTTCGACTGTGTCGAACCGGATGCTCATTTCGGGGAGGATACCTGGGAACAGGCGGAGAGCACCATGCAGCGCCGCACTGTCCGGCTTGCCCTGGAAAAATGCGGACTCCGGGACAGTGACCTCTCCTGCATCTGCGCCGGCGATCTTATGAACCAGTGTATCGGTTCGACCTATGGCATGCGCCCCCTGGAAATTCCCCTGCTGGGTGTCTATGGGGCGTGTTCCACCATGGCAGAGGGATTGCTGTTGGCGTCGTTCCTGGCGGCAGGCGGCGTGGGCGAATACACCGCGGCGGTGACATCCTCCCACTTTTCCACAGCAGAGCGCCAGTTCCGTTTTCCCCTGTCCTACGGCGGCCAGCGTCCGCCCACGGCACAGTGGACGTGCACCGGCTCCGGCGCAGTGATCCTTCAGCAGCCCGACGGCATCCCGGACGGCGTTTCCGTCACCGGCGCGTGCATCGGCACAATGGTGGATCTGGGCGTAACAGATGCCAGTCATATGGGCGCAGCTATGGCGCCGGCGGCGGCGGATACCATCGTCCGCTATCTCAAGGCCACCCAGACTGCGCCGGAGCAGTACGATGCCATCGTCACCGGAGATCTGGGGCTGATCGGCAGTGAGCTGCTCTGCGACCTGGTTATGAAGCAAGGCTTTGATATCACCCGAAACCATCGGGACTGCGGCGCAATGCTGTTCGATCCGGAGACTCAGGACACCCACGCCGGCGGCTCTGGCTGCGGATGCAGCGCCAGTGTGCTGTGCGGCCATTTTCTCCCGGCACTCCAGGCAGGCACAATGGGGCAAATCCTCTTTGCCGCCACCGGCGCGCTCATGTCTCCCACCGCCTCCCAGCAGGGCGAGAGCATCCCCGGTATCTCCCACCTGGTAGAACTCACCTGCCTGCGCCGGTGATCCCTGATTTCATACGGCAATGCTCCACAGGACAGGGGATTCCGTAGGGGACGATACCCACATCGCCCCGCTCAACAAAACTGATAACTCACCACTCACCGTAGGGGCGAACATTGTTCGCCCGATGCTACCCTTACACTCCCGGCAACACCGCCCTAGGGAAAACATCCAAAAACCATCCGGCGGAATCGCTCGTTTCCCTCGCTGTCCGCCTGGGCTTGCAAACGCCATAGTTGCCCTTTCCGGTACTTGCCACGCAGTCTTTCTGCCTGTTGCCTGTGCAGGCGGTCAATGCTATTCTTTGGCGTTTGCCGCGCAATTATTCCCTTCTTTTTTTCTTTGCTAAAAAGAAAAAAAGAAGCAAAAAAAGAAAAGCTCTCGCCAACACTTGTATGTGCGGCAATGCATCACACGAAAGGCAATACTATTTTGATTACGCGCAACATAAATTCCCCGGAGGGGTTGTAGGCGGCTTGTCCGCCGTGACGCTGCCCTTTTCTCTCCGCTTTATTGGGGGGTAAGGCTCAGCGGCGAGCACGCCGCAGAAAACATCAAAAAACAAAACGCCAAGGAGGTACTATGACTCTGGATCTTTTCTGGGCTTTCCTGGTCGGCGGCGCACTCTGCGCCGTGGGACAAGTCCTCATCGACTATACCAAACTAACCCCGGCGCGCATCCTCACCGCCTATGTGGTGGCAGGCGTGGCGCTCTCCGCTGTGGGACTCTACCCCAGATTGGTGGAGCTCGCCGGCGGCGGCGCAAGCGTTCCCCTCACCGGCTTCGGCAACCTTCTGGCAGAGGGTGTCCGGGAATCCGTGGACGAAAAAGGACTCCTGGGCATCTTCATGGGCGGCCTTACCGCCTCTTCCGCCGGGATCACCGCGGCAATGGTGTTCGGTGTCATCTGCGCCGTGTTCTTCCGTCCGAAGCAGAAATAAGCGCTCCATACAGCAGAATATATGTAAAATGCACAATTATAAATATTGAAATTGTGCATTTTGCTGTTTTTCAAAAAAATGCTTGACTTTTATCCGGAAATGTAGTATACTATCATAGTCGCAGGAATTCAGGATGGTGGAAATCACACTGTTTGGAAAGCCTGATTTGATGTGGCGGCATAGCTCAGTTGGCTAGAGTACTCGGTTCATACCCGATTGGTCGCTGGTTCGAATCCTGCTGCCGCTACCATATGGCCCGTTGGTCAAGAGGTTAAGACACCGCCCTTTCACGGCGGAATCATGGGTTCAATTCCCGTACGGGTCACCAAACCACAAAGCTCAGAAATGATGCAGCTGCGTTGTTTCTGAGCTTTTTTTTCTTTCCGGCTGTTGTTCTTTCTTTGTCTTTTATGCAGGCAGCTTGTCCGGATTCGCCGAAATCGCGCACAAAAGCGGCAGCGTTTCACGTGAAACACTGCCGCTTTTTCTGCGGAAATACGCGCTTATTTCAATACAGATTCCTGAATGGTGAAATGCATGGGGATGCCGCCGCGCATCATCAGATTCAGTTCGCCCTGGATCAGCGGCAGGAAATAGGACATCGCCTCGTCGCTGATGTTATTCCCTGCCGGGGTGAGAAATTCCCTGGGCAAAAACTTTTCCCGGTTGGCGATCTGAGACGCATCCGCCGGCTCCATAACGATGGTATAGGGCTTGTTGTGGATGCGCCGGAAGATCATGACCCGTCCGGTCTCACCGCGGAGCGCGCACTGTACACCGGCTGCGCCGATCTGCTCCGCCTCGTCGATATCGGTCTTGGAGCACAGATGCGAGGAACAGCGCTGCATGACGTTCAGTTCAATGGAGCGCACCTTACATCCAAAGGTATCCCGCACCAGCTGTTCCAGATACTTGCCGATGCCGGAGAGATATTTGTGCCCGAAGTTGTCCACCTGTCCGGACTGTACCCCCTCCGGCACCGAAACGCCCTCTGACACTGCCACAACAACCGCCTTGTGCTTCGCCATCTCCTGTTCCACATCGTGGAGAAAACGCTCTGCGGAGAAGTGTGCCTCCGGCACATAGACCAGATGGGGCGCAGGCTCGCCGTAGGCGTGGAGTACCGCGCTGGAAGCTGTGAGCCATCCGGCATGGCGTCCCATGATCTCCACGATGGTCACCGAGGGAATACTGTAGACCGAGCTGTCCCGGATGATCTCCTGCATGGTGGTCGCCACATATTTTGCCGCCGAACCGAAGCCCGGGGTGTGGTCGGTGATGCACAAATCGTTGTCAATGGTCTTGGGGATGCCGATGACCTTGACGTCCAGGGCGATCTCCTTCAGATAGGCGGACAGCTTCTGTACCGTATCCATGGAATCGTTTCCGCCGATGT
Source organism: uncultured Ruminococcus sp. (assembly GCA_934463425.1). Lineage (GTDB taxonomy): Bacteria > Bacillota > Clostridia > Oscillospirales > Ruminococcaceae > Ruminococcus_C. The sequence continues at coordinate 1,189 of CAKSJP010000023.1, read as the reverse complement.
AGAAAAATGCGCCGATCTTGCGGCGTTTCAGCACAGCAGCAATTTTTTCATACACACTGCTGTCCTCGTGATAGTCCGGCAGCTTATAGCGGCACGAGCCGAGGACAGTTGACGGTGTCTGACGCAGCAGCTCCATGTCTTCGTTGGTACGGATCATGGTTTTCAGGTCGATGAGGTGATCCTGGATAATTCCCTCCACGCCGTTCACAGAGCCGAAAATGGCATCGATGGCAGTTTCTTTCAGGGATTCCCGAAACACGCCGACCAGAGAAGCGTTAATGGCACAGGTCGGGCCGCCGGACTGGGCAACAGCAATATTCATATGAGATCTCCTTTGTTCCTTGACACAATTAAAATCTTTCCAGAAAACATCTGAAAAAGTCCTTCCTTTTTATTGTACCCCATTTCAGCGTCATTGTCAATATTTTACCGGAAGTTTGCAGAATCTGTGACAGGCAGCGTGCTCGCTGTGAGCCTTACCCCCAATCCAACGGAGAGAAAAGGGCAGTCTTACGGCGGCGGCAGCCAGCCCGTCGCCCAGCGGAAATGGCGACGGCAGACTCGCCCAAGGATAGCGAGCCGCCGCTGAGCCTTACCCCCCAATCCAACGGAGAGAAATAATTTCCCTTACGGCGGCAGCAGCCGCCTGTTCCCCCCTCCGGGGAATCCCTGTTTCCCGGTACGCAATGTAGGGGCGAACATTGTTCGCCCGAGCCTCCTCTTTTAGAGGAGGTGCCCGACAGGGCGGAGGAGTCTCTCGTCCCCCTTGAAAAGGGGGATGTCACCGCAGGTGACAGGGGGATTCGTATGGCTCGCCGCCCACATCGCCCCGCCCAAAACAAAACGGTAATATCCATCCCCAACCGGCAACCACCCACCGTAGGGGCGAACACCGTCCCCCCGAGCCTTCTCTTCTAGAGGAGGTGCCCGTTAGGGCGGAGGAGTCTTTATGCCTCCCTTGAAAAGGGAGGTGGCTGCTCCGTGAGGAGCAGACGGAGGGATCGTAGGGGGCGATGCCCACATCGCCCCGCCCAACAAAACCGGTAACTCACCGCCCACCGTAGGGGCGAACACCGTCCCCCCAAGCCTCCTCTCCTAGAGGAGGTGCCCGACAGGGCGGAGGAGTCTCTCGTCCCCCTTGAAAAGGGTGATTCCCCACAGTGTGGGGAAATGTCACGAAGTGACAAAG
>CAKSJP010000022.1 GCA_934463425.1 uncultured Ruminococcus sp. | reverse complement strand
GTCGGCGTCATTAAAGATTGGGATTCCCGCTGGTTTGCGAATAAGTCTGACTTCGGCGATACGCTGGTAGAAGATTATAACGTTCGTAAGTTCATCAAGAAGAACCTGTATGCAGCAGGTGTTCCGAAGATCGAGATCGAGCGTTTCGCAGATAAGGTTAGAATCCACATCCACTGCGCAAAGCCGGGTGTTGTTATCGGCCGCGGCGGCGCAGAGATCGAAAAACTGCGTGCACAGCTGGAAAAAATGCTGAACAAGCAGGTTTATGTTAACATCGTAGAAGTAAAGCAGCCGGATATGGATGCACAGCTGGTAGCTGAAAAGATTGCGCTGGATCTGGAGAATCGTATCTCCTTCCGCCGCGCAATGAAGCAGTCCATCGGCAGAACCATGCGCCTGGGCGCAAAGGGTATCAAGACAAAGGTCTCCGGCAGACTGGGCGGTGCAGAAATCGCTCGTTCTGAGAGCTATCACGAAGGTACCATCCCGCTTCAGACCATCCGTGCTGACATCGACTATGGTTTCGCAGAAGCCCACACCACCTATGGCCGCATCGGCGTAAAGGTTTGGATCTATAAGGGCGAAGTTCTCAAGGGTGACGCTGCTAAGGCTGCCGCTCAGAGAGAAAAGGTAGAGAGAAAGTCCCGGGACAACAACCGTGGCGGCAGAGATGACCGCCGCCGTCGTGACAACCGGAACGGTGACCGCAGAAATGGCGGCAATTTCCGCCGTGACGCTAGAAAAGAAGGAGGTAACCAGTAATGCTGCTTCCTAAGAGAGTAAAATACCGTCGCGTACACAGAGGACGTATGACGGGTAAGGCAACCAGAGGTAATTTTGTAAGCAATGGTGAGTACGGTATCCAGGCACTGGAGCCGGCATGGATCACCTCAAACCAGATCGAGGCAGCCCGTATCGCAATGACCCGTTACATCAAGCGTGGCGGTCAGGTATGGATCAAGATCTTCCCGGATAAGCCGGTAACAAAGAAGCCGCTCGGCACTCGAATGGGTTCCGGTAAGGGCGCTCCGGAGTACTGGGTAGCAGTCGTTAAGCCGGGCAGAGTTATGTTCGAGATCGCAGGCGTTCCGGAAGAGACCGCACGCGAGGCAATGCGTCTGGCAATGCACAAGCTGCCGATCAAGTGTAAGTTTGTAAAGGCTGAAAAAGGAGGCGAGCAGTAATGAAAGCAACCGAGATCAAAAATATGCCGGTAGATGAGCTGAACGCAAAGCTGGACAGCCTGAAGGAAGAGCTCTTCGCGCTTCGTTTCCAGCTCGCAGCAAATCAGCTGGAGAATACAGCTCGCATTAAGGCTGTTAAAAAGGACATTGCTCGTGTAAAGACAGCACTGCGTCTGTCTGCACAGCAGTAAGTAGGAGGGTTTTACTGTGGCTGAGAGAAATTTGAGAAAAACCAGAGTCGGCATGGTTGTCAGCGATAAGATGGACAAGACCGTCGTTGTTGCAATCGTCGATAATGTAAAACACCCGCTGTATAAGAAGATCGTCAAGAGAACCGTTCGCCTGAAGGCACACGACGAAAAGAACGAGTGCAGAGTCGGCGACCGCGTTGAGGTGATGGAGACCCGCCCGCTGTCCAAGGACAAGAGATGGCGCGTCATTGAGATCCTCGAAAAGGCAAAGTAAGTCAAAACATCAATAGAGTACAAACAGAACGGTTTCCGATAAGGTCGGAAGCGATTCTGAAAGGAGGAACTCGCTGTGATTCAGATGCAGTCTTATATGAAGGTTGCGGATAACACCGGTGCGAAAGAACTGATGTGCATCAGAGTTCTCGGCGGCACTCGCAGAAGATATGCCAATATCGGCGATGTCGTAGTCGCATCTGTTAAGAAAGCAACACCCGGCGGCGTGGTAAAGAAGGGCGATGTGGTTAAGGCCGTAATCGTTCGTTCCAAGAAAGGCCTTCGCAGAGAAGACGGAACCTATATCCGCTTCGATGAGAACGCTGCTGTTATTATTCGTGATGATAAAAACCCGAAGGGCACTCGTATCTTTGGGCCGGTAGCAAGAGAGCTCCGTGATAAGGATTATATGAAGATCCTGAGCCTCGCTCCGGAAGTACTGTAAGGCGGAGGTGTCAAGATGAGTAAGGTACACGTAAAAACAGGCGACACCGTTATCCTGCTGACTGGTAAGGATGAATATCTGTACAACGATCCGAAGGATAAGTCCAAGGGCAGAAAGACCGGTAAGGTCGTAGCAGTCAGCCCGAAGGAAGGCAAGGTTATCGTTGAAGGTTTCAACGTGGTAACCAAGCATGTAAAGCCCACTCGCATGGGCCAGGTCGGCGGCATCGTCGAGACCGAAGGCGCTCTGTACGCATCTAAGGTACAGCTGGTTTGCCCGAAGTGCGGTCAGCCCACCAGAGTTGGTCACACCGCAGAGGACGGCAAGAAGCTGCGCGTCTGCAAGAAGTGCGGCAAATCTTTTGAGTAAAGGAGAAACGATATGTCTACGCTGAAAGATTACTACAATAGCACCGTTGCTCCTGCAATGATGAAGAAATTCAACTATGAAAATGTCATGCAGATCCCGAAGCTCGACAAGGTTGTTGTAAACGTAGCAGCCGGCGAAGCAAAGGACAATGCAAAGGTGATCGATGCGATCATGACAGATCTGGCAGCAATCACCGGTCAGAAGCCGGTCGTTTGCCGCGCAAAGAAGTCGGTCGCTAACTTTAAACTGCGTGAGGGCATGCCCATTGGCGTAAAAGTGACCCTGCGCGGCGAAAAGATGTACGAGTTTGTATATAAGCTGTTTAATGTCAGCTTCCCCCGCGTACGTGACTTCCGCGGAATCAACGGCAACTCCTTCGACGGTAAGGGCAACTACTCTACCGGTATCAAGGAACAGCTGATCTTCCCGGAAATCGAGTACGATAAGATCGATAAGGTAAGAGGTATGGATATCAACTTCATCACAACGGCTCAGACCGATGAGGAAGCAAAAGAACTGCTGTCTCTCCTCGGCGCACCGTTTGCGAAGTAATCAGGGAGGAAACAGTCATGGCAAAAAAGGCAATGAAATTAAAGCAGCAGAGAACTCCCAAGTTTTCCACTCGTGCTTACACCCGTTGTAAGATTTGCGGAAGACCCCATTCTTATCTGAGAAAGTACGGCATCTGCCGTGTTTGCTTCCGCGAGCTGGCTCATGAGGGCAAGATCCCGGGCGTAAAGAAGGCAAGCTGGTAAAAAGGAGTTCTACGAAAAGGAGGTCATTGGCATGCAGATTACAGATACAATAGCAGACATTCTGACAAGAATTCGTAATGCGAGTTCCGCACGGCACGCCACAGTTGACGTTCCCGCTTCTAATGTAAAGAAGGCAATTACCCAGATCCTGTTGGACGAAGGCTATATCAAGGGCTTTCAGGTAATTGAGGACGGCAAGCAGGGCGTGATCCGCATCACACTGAAGTATACAGACAACCGCTCTCCGGTCATCACCGGACTGCGCCGGGTTTCCAAGCCGGGTCTGCGTATTTATTCCAGCTGTGAAGATATGCCGAAGGTACGCAAGGGATTGGGTATTGCAATCGTTTCTACCTCTAAGGGCATTATGACAGACAAGAAGGCTCGTGAGCTGAACGTCGGCGGCGAAGTCTTAGCATTCGTTTGGTAAGGAGGACACGGGATTATGTCAAGAATAGGAAAAAAACCGGTTAGTGTTCCTTCTGGCGTTGAAGTAAAGTGCGAAGACAACCTGGTCACCGTAAAGGGCGCAAAGGGCACACTGTCCAGACAGTTCTCGAAGGAACTGGGCATCGCAGTAGAAAACGGCGAAGTGATCGTAACTCGTCCGACTGATGACAAGGAGCACCGCTCTCTGCACGGTCTGACCAGAACACTGATCGCAAATATGATCGAAGGCGTAACCAACGGTTACTCCAAGACCCTCATCATCGAGGGTGTCGGCTATCGTGCCGCAAAGAAGGGCAAGGACGTCGTTATGAACCTGGGCTATTCTCACCAGGTTATCGTCACCGAAAATGACGACATCAAGCTGGAAGTTCCGCAGCCGAATACCATCGTCGTAAGTGGTATCGACAAGCAGAAGGTCGGCCAGTTTGCCGCAGAAGTACGTGAAAAGCGTCCGCCGGAGCCTTATAAGGGCAAGGGCATCCACTATGTCGACGAGCGTATCATCCGCAAGGAAGGTAAAGCCGGCAAGGGCAAGAAGTAAGCAGAAAGGAGTAAACCGCTATGATTAAAAAGATGGATAGCAAGAAAGCCAGAGCAAAAAGACACGCAAGAGTTCGGGCGAAGATCTCCGGTACTCCTGAGCGTCCCCGTCTGTGCGTTTACCGTTCTACAAAGCACATCTATGCACAGCTGATCGATGATGTCAACGGCGTGACCCTGGCATCCGCATCCAGCATGGATAAGGCATTTGAAGGCGAAGGCGGCAATGTCGAAGGCGCACGCAAGGTCGGCGAAATGATCGCAAAGCGCGCAGTAGAAAAGAACATCACCGATGTTGTATTCGACAGAGGCGGCTATCTGTACCACGGCAGAGTCAAGGAACTCGCTGAGGGTGCAAGAGAAAACGGACTGAAGTTCTAAAACAGGGGAGGTATTACTTTGGCTAAAATTGATCCGCAGGGACTGGAACTGGCTGAAAAGGTCGTTTCCATTAACCGAGTATCCAAGACCGTAAAGGGCGGCCGTATCATGAAGTTTGCTGCACTGGTAGTAGTAGGCGACGGAAACGGTATCGTGGGCTTCGGTCTCGGCAAGTCCGGCGAAGTTCCGGACGCAATCCGCAAGGGCATTGAAGATGCCAAGAAGAATCTCATCCAGATCCCGCTGAAGGGCACCAGCATTCCGCACGAGATCGTCGGAAAGTTCGGCGCAGGCGAGGTCCTGATGAAGCCGGCTGCTCCCGGTACCGGTGTGATCGCCGGCGGTCCGGTTCGTGCAGTCATCGAAGTTGCTGGTATCAAGGATATCCGTACCAAGTCGCTGCGCTCGAACAATCCGTGCAACGTGGTACGCGCAACCATCAACGGTCTGGCTTCTTGCACAACAGCAGCAGAAGTTGCTGAAAAGAGAGGCAAGACTGTAAAAGAGATCTATAAATAAGGAGGGTGCGAAATGGCAAAGAATATCAAGCTCGTAAAAAGCCTGATCGGTCGCAAGAAGGATCAGATTGCTACAGCAAATTCGCTGGGTCTGAAGAAGGTCGGCGATGTCAGCGTACAGCCTGAAAATGAGGCAACCCTCGGCAAGATTCAGAAAATTTCTCACCTCGTAGAGGTAACAGAAGCATAAGTTAATATCTAAGGAGGTGCACATAGCATGAAGCTTCACGAATTGTCCCCGGCTCCGGGCTCGACAAAAGAAGTAAAGCGTATCGGCCGTGGCCACGGCTCTGGTAACGGTAAGACCGCAGGTAAGGGTCACAAGGGCCAGAACGCCCGCAGCGGCGGCGGCGTACGCATCGGTTTTGAAGGCGGTCAGATGCCGCTGACCAGACGTATCCCGAAGAGAGGTTTCAACAACATCTTTGCAAAGGAATACGCGATCGTAAACGTTTCCGATTTGAACAAGTTCACAGAGGGTACTGTCGTAGACGCAGAGCTGCTGAAGGCAGCTGGCCTGATCAAGAAGGCTTGCGACGGCGTTAAGGTACTCGGTGACGGTGAGCTGACAACCAAGCTGACTGTAAAGGCTGCAAAGTTCACAAAGAGCGCAGCTGAAAAAATCGAAAAGGCTGGCGGAAAAGCAGAGGTGATGTAACGTGTTCAAGACGTTGAGAGATGCTTGGAGTATTGCGGAGATCCGCAAAAAGCTCCTGTACACATTACTGATGCTCCTGATTTTCCGTCTCGGAAGCGCCGTAGTCGTTCCGTTTCTGGACACCTCTACGGTAAGCACCTGGATGGCATCCAACGCGACCGGCGGTAACTTCCTGGAATACCTGGATATCATCACCGGTGGTGCGCTGTCTCAGGCAACCGTATTTTCTCTGTCAATCACTCCGTATATCAACGCTTCCATCATCATGCAGCTGCTGACATATGCACTGCCTCCGCTGGAGCGGATGCGCGATGAAGGAGAAGAGGGACAGAAAAAGCTCAACAAAATCACAGCTGCTGTTTCTTTGGCACTGTCCGTATTCATGTCCTTTGCATACTATCTGACGCTGAAAAATCAGATGAATGCAGTGGTGGACGGCGGTTCTAAGGCAGCCAACGTCTTTATCGCACTTGTTATCATCCTGTCCTTTATCGCTGGTACCTCCATCGTCGTATGGATGGGCAATCAGATTAACGATAAGGGTATCGGAAACGGTATCTCCATGCTCCTGTTCGCCGGCATTCTCGCAAGATTCCCGGTTATGGCAGGCACACTGGGAGAACTCACCAAGAACGAACCGCAGCGCTACTTCTTCGAGAGCCTGGGCATTCTGGTACTGTTCATCGCAATGATCGCTTTCATTGTTTTCATGAACGCGTCCGAACGCCGGATCCCGATCCAGTATGCAAAACGTGTTGTCGGCAGAAAACAGTATGGCGGCCAGTCTACCCACATTCCGGTAAAGGTCTGCATGAGCGGCGTTATGCCGATCATCTTCGCCATGTCCTTTATGTCTCTGCCCAGCACCATCAGCCTGTTTAAGCCGGTATACGATGATCCTACCGGTTTCTGGCAGAAGTTCTATAACGGATTTATCAACTTCTTCAACACAAGAACTTGGACCTACGCTCTGATCTACTTCATTCTGATCATCGCATTCAACTACTTCTATGTGTCCATGCAGTATAATCCGATCGAAATCGCCAACAACCTCCGTCAGAGCAACGGCGGCATTCCGGGCATCCGTCCGGGCAAGCCGACTTCGGACTATATCCAGCGTGTTCTCTCCAAGATCACTCTGGTGGGTGCGTTCTTCCTGGGTATCATTGCGATCTTCCCGATCGCTCTGAACTGGATGGACCCGAACCTTAGTTCTCTGGCAATGGGTGGTACTACCATCCTGATCGTTGTCAGCGTAGCACTGGAAACCGTCCGCACGCTGGAGTCTGAAATGATGATGCGTCATCATAAGGGCTTCCTCGAATAAAACAAGGAGGCATATTCCCATGAATCTGATTCTCTTAGGCGCACCGGGTGCCGGCAAGGGCACTCAGGCAGAAGTGATCTCACAGGCACTGTCGATTCCCCAGATTTCCACCGGCAATATGCTGCGTGAGGCAGTCCGCACCGGCACCGAATACGGTGTCAAGGCAAAGGCTGCAATGGACAGCGGTGCTCTGGTCTCCGATGATATCGTCATCGGCATCCTGAAGGAACGCATTGCACAGGATGACTGCAAGAATGGCTTCATTCTCGACGGTTTTCCCCGCAGCGTGCCCCAGGCAGAAGCCCTGGATGAAATGGGCGTGAAGATCGACAAGGTGCTGGAGATCTTCGTTCCCGATGAGACCATCAAGCAGCGTGTCTCTGGCAGAAGAGTCTGCGAGGGCTGCGGTGCAACCTATCACATTCAATTCAAGCCGTCAAAGGTCGAGGGTGTCTGCGATAAGTGCGGCGCAAAGACCATCATCCGCAAGGATGACCAGCCGGAAACTGTGCTGGATCGTCTGGCTGTATACCACAACACAACCGAACCCCTGAAGGCGTATTACGAAAAACAGGGTAAGCTTGAGACCGTCGTCGGTCAGGAAGAAGTGGCTGATACCACTGCCCTGGTACTGAAGGCTGTGGGCGTAAAATGAGTGTGACGATCAAATCCAAATCTGATATACTGAAATTGCGGGAAGCAGGCAGAATCGCTGCGAATGCTCTGGTGCATGCCGGAAAGGTGATCCACCCCGGTATGACTACCAAGCAGCTGGATAAGTCGATCCATGACTTCATCATCGGCTGCGGCGCGGTTCCTACCTTTTTGGGCTACGGCGGTTTTCCGGCAAGTGCCTGCATTTCAATCAACGACGAAGTGATTCACGGTATCCCCAGTCATAAGCGTGTGATCCATGAGGGCGATATCGTCAGCGTGGATGTAGGCGCGACCTATAACGGATTTGTCGGCGATACAGCGTATACTTTCGCTGTGGGCGATATCTCCGAAGAGGCAGCAGACCTGCTGCGCGTGACAGAAGCAAGCCTGTACGCTGCCATCGAAGCAGCACAGGTCGGGGCACGTCTCGGTGATGTGTCTCATACCGTGGAAGAATATTGCGGTTCCCGTGGGTACGGTATTGTACGGGAATACTGCGGTCACGGTATCGGCCATGAAATGCATGAGGATCCGGAGGTGCCGAATTACGGCAAGCCCGGACACGGCATGCGGCTGATGCCCGGCATGACGTTCTGTATCGAGCCGATGATCAACGGAAAAGGCGATGCCGTCCGTGTGCTCGGTGACGGCTGGACGGTTGTGACCCGCAGCGGCTCTCTTGCGGCGCATTTTGAACATGAAATCGCAGTCACGCAGGATGGACCGGTGATTCTTTCCAGACCGTAACGGAGGTTTCCGGATGGAACTGAAGAGAGGACTGGTGGTTCGGGCGCGCGCCGGACGGGATATGGATGGCTTTTTTGTGGTGCTGTCTGTGGAAAATGGCTACGCCATGATCGCAGACGGAAAGCGGCGCAGGCTCGCGTCGCCGAAGCGGAAAAACATCCGTCATCTCCAGCGGACGAACCAGTGTATCGCACTGGAGGACGTCACGGACAAAAAGCTCAGAAATTTGTTGAAACAATATCAGGCGGCTGAGTAAAATGCTCAGATGCCCAGAAGATACCCATTGGGGAGGTTATCAATTTGTCAAAGCAGGATGTCATTGAGGTAGAAGGCGTCGTTCTCGAATCGCTGCCCAACGCAATGTTTAAGGTGGAGCTGCAAAACAAGCACACCATTCTGGCACACGTTTCCGGAAAGCTGCGGATGAACTACATTCGTATCGTACCGGGGGATAAAGTGACCGTCGAGATGTCGCCCTATGATCTGACCAAGGGCAGAATCACTTGGAGAGCCAAGTAATTGTGCAGATAACGCACAGGAAAGCCGCGCCCCGCTTTTGGGTGGGCTGCTTTCCATCGTAAAGAGCGCAGGCGGCACAGTCCGGCTGCACAGTTGTTCCGAGAAGGAGGACAGTTGCAATGAAAGTAAGACCTTCCGTAAAGCCGATTTGCGAAAAATGCAAGGTAATTAAGCGTAAAGGCAAAGTAATGGTAATCTGCGAAAATCCGAAGCATAAGCAGCGTCAGGGCTAAGCTCGGGATTTTTTAAACATGGAGGTGCAGGAAGAATGGCAAGAATCGCAGGCGTAGACCTTCCGAAGAACAAGCGGATCGAGATCGGTCTGACTTATATCTACGGAATCGGCCGCAGCACAGCAGACGAAATCCTGGCAGGTACCGGCGTTAACCCGGATATCCGTGTCAAGGATCTGTCCGAAGAGGACGTAGCAAAGCTGCGTGACTATATTGACAAGCACATCGTGGTTGAGGGTGACCTCCGCCGTGAAGTTGCTCTGAACATCAAGAGACTCGTAGAGATCGGTTGCTATCGTGGCGTTCGTCACCGCAAGGGTCTGCCGGTAAGAGGCCAGCGGACAAAGACAAACGCAAGAACCCGCAAGGGTCCGGTAAAGACCATCGCAAACAAGAAGAAGTAAGGGAGGGTATCTCGTTTTGGCACAGCAGAAAGGTAAGAAGGTTGTTGTTCGCCGCCGCAGAGAGCGTAAGAATATTGAAAACGGCGCTGTACACATTCAGTCTACATTCAACAACACCATCGTAACGATCACCGATACACAGGGCAACGCCATTTCTTGGGCAAGCTCCGGCGGACTGGGCTTCCGCGGTTCCAGAAAGTCGACTCCGTTTGCAGCACAGACTGCAGCAGAAACTGCAGCAAAGGCAGCAATGGAACACGGCCTGAAGTCGGTAGAAGTATACGTTAAGGGACCGGGATCTGGCCGTGAGGCAGCGATCCGCGCACTGCAGACCGTAGGTCTGGAGGTCAAGATGATCAAGGATGTTACTCCGATCCCCCACAATGGATGCCGTCCGCCTAAGAGACGCCGCGTCTAATCACACTTGCAGGAGGTGTAATATATCATGGCAGTAAGCAGAGAACCGATTCTCAAGAGATGCCGCTATCTGGGTATCAGCCCGATGGTTATGGGTATCTCCAAGCAGTCTAACCGCAATCCGGGTGCCGGAAACCGCAGAAAGGTTTCTGAATACGGAATGCAGCTGAAAGAAAAGCAGAAGCTGAAGTTTATCTACGGCGTAGGCGAAAAGCAGTTCTATCACCTGTTCGAGATCGCAACCAAGATGGAAGGTAAGGCTGGTGACAACCTGATCGCTTGCCTGGAGTCTCGTCTGGACAGCGTGGTATTCCGCATGGGTCTCGCTTTGACCCGCAGAGAAGCAAGACAGCTGGTAACTCACGGCCACTTTACCGTAAACGGCCAGCGTGTGAATATTCCGTCCTATCGCGTAAAGGCAGGCGACGTAGTCGCTCTGAGCGAAGGCAGCCGTGACAGCGCAAAGTTCAAGGATGTTGCAGAACAGACCGCAGACCGTACCGTACCGGTATGGCTGGAGCCGGATAAGGAAAACTTCTCCGCAAAGATCACCCGTCTGGCAACACCGGAAGATCTGGACTATGAAGTTGCAGCACACTTGATCGTCGAGTTGTACTCCAAGTAATCATCTGCAATTTACGGAACAAGAGAAGACGTCCCGGGGCGCGCGCGCTTCGGGATGTCCGATGCAAAGTCCTGCCGTACCAAGGAGCATCTGCGGCCGTGGTATGTCAGGAACAACCACAGACAAAGCTACCAAGCATAGGAGGGTGTTTTTATGCTGGAGAAGATTGAAAAGCCGGAACTCGACACAGTGGATCTGCGAAGCGACGGAAAATACGGTAAGTTTGTATTGGCACCGCTGGAACGTGGCTATGGTATCACCCTTGGCAACAGTCTGCGGCGCGTGCTGCTCTCCTCATTGCCCGGCGTGGCTGTGAATTCCGTGAAGATTGATGGCGTACACCATGAATTGAGTACGATTCCCGGTGTGAAAGAGGATGTGACTGAGATCATCCTCAGCCTGAAGGGCCTGACCGCAAAGCTCTACGGCGACGGACCGAAGACGGTCTATATTGAAGCAGAGGGCGAGTGCGAAGTCACCGCCGGCGACATCAAGACCGACTCTGAAGTGAATATCCTGGACCCGGGCATGCATATCGCAACCCTGGGAAAGGGCGCAAAGCTCTATATGGAAATCGTCATTGATCGCGGCAGAGGCTATGTCTCTGCAGAGCGCAATAAGCAGATGATGAATACTCCTATCGATGTCATCGCAGTAGACAGCATCTATACCCCTGTACTGAAGGTAAACTATCATGTAGAAGATACCCGTCTGGGTCAGGTCACTGACTATGACAAGCTCACACTGGAGGTGTGGACAGACGGCACCATCTCTGCAAAGGAAGCCATCTCACAGGCAGCAAATCTGCTGAATGAGCACCTGAAGCTGTTTATTGACCTCTCTGATGAGGCAAGCATCGCAGAAGTGCTTGTGGAAAAGGATGATAAGGGTAAGGAAAAGATTCTGGAAATGACCATTGAAGAACTGGATCTGTCCGTTCGGTCATTCAACTGTTTAAAGCGTGCCGGAATCAATACCGTAGACGATTTGATCAATAAGTCGGAGGAAGAAATGCTCAAGGTGCGTAACCTGGGTAAGAAGTCCTTCGATGAAGTGCGGGAAAAGCTCCAGTCTCTGGGCTTTGATCTCGCCAGTGAGGAAGACTAATCGTCTGGTGTATCGAAAAAGCCAGACGTTCAACAAGACCGAGCCTTGCGGGTTTTTTCAAGAGAAACGCCCGCAGCTAGAAAAAGGAGTGAATAACAATGCCGGGTACCAGAAAACTGGGCAGACCGACCGATCACAGAAAGGCTATGCTGCGTGGAATGGTAACATTCCTGCTGGAAAATGGTCAGATCGAAACAACTGTCACTCGTGCGAAGGAAGTACGTGCAGTTGCTGAAAAGATGATCACCATCGCGAAGTCGGATGATCTGCATTCGAAGCGCCAGGTTATGGCATATGTAACCAAGGAGAGCGTCGCTAAGAAGCTCTTTGACGAAATTGCACCGAAGTATGCTGACCGTAAGGGCGGCTATACCCAGATTGTGAAGATCGGCCCCCGCCGCGGTGATGCCGCTGAAATGGCGATCATCAAGCTGGTTTAATCTGCAATAAGAAAACGGCATGCCCTATGCCGAACAGACAGGCGAAGCATCCCCGGGATGTTTCGCCTGTTTTTGTTTCTCTCCGGGTGAACCGCACTCCGTTTTTCCCCAAGTGGAAAGATCGCCGCACAGCTTTGTGGAAACACCGTCTGGCAGCACAGCAGACATTTTCCACACTGTGGAAAACTGCCCGGGCAAAGGAAAGGACGTTTTCCACAAGTTTTTCGGAATTGGGCAGAAATTGTGGAAAACACTTTTGCCGCAGTCCACGAGGCTTTTGTAGAACTGACAACTTGTTTTCCAAAACGCATCTTAAATTTGTGGGATATCTACGAGAATCTTTGTGAAATATCATAAAAATAAAGTACACAATTTGTATAAGTGTACTAAAAAATGCGTATGTCTCTTTACATTTGACTGCTTTTCGAGTATAATTGAAATGAGAGCTTTGCTCTGTTTGTGTCTGCGGAAATGATGCGTGCAGATGTGCCGTGTGATTCCGGGAGCACCCGCTTTTTTGGGTGCCCCCTTGCCCGGATCGGCGGCTGCTGTATGGATTTCGCCAGGCCGTTTTTGGAGACGATATCCGGCTTTGTTTTAGAAACCGGGCGTGCTGTTGTGCGGCATTGGGATATTATACAATTCTGGGTTTCTGATTTCGGCCAGTTTACACAAAAACTTTGCGTATCTATTGACTTTTCTGTTGGGATATTCTATAATAAGAATAATTGGAACAGCATGAATCAGAGAAGCGATTCCTGCGGAGATTTCGACCAAATTTTATGAGCTGCATGCTGCCGGTCCGGAACGCCGGCAGACAATGCAGACGTTCAGAGGAGGATAACACATGAAGGCAAAAAGAACACTTGCTGGCGCATTGACACTCGCAATGCTGGCGACTTCTGCCGTTTCTTTTCAGGTTTCTGCTGCAGGCGCAGCTGTGACACTGAAGGGGGCAAAGGTAGAGGCTGAGGCCGGCGGCGCATTTTCTGTAGACGTTTCCCTGGAGGATATTCCCTCTACAAAGGTAAATGTCATGGACTTTGCACTGACTTATGACAAGAGCATTTTGAATGTAGACAGCGTGACCATCGGCAAGAGCGCAGACACAGACGTTTCCGGCGACAGCACAGGAAAGGACGCTCCGGTCTTTGCGACAAGCATCAAGGACGGCGAGATTGCAGTAAGCTGGACAACAGCACTGGACAGCGCTTCCTGGATCGCAGAAGACGGCGTGATCCTGACCATCAGCGGTACTGTCAGCGAGGACGCGAAGGACGGCACTGTAACGCCCATCGACTTTGCTCCGGTGACCCGTGAGACCTTTGATGGCTCCGGCGCAAACAACGGCAGCATGGTGATCGGCTACCTTTACGGAACAGATTCTGCTTCCTATGAGATCAAGACTGAAGCAGGCTCTGTTACCATCGGCAAGGGCGGCGCGACCACTACAGAAACCACTGCCACCACCAGCGGCTCTGCAGATACAACAACTTCTGCTAAGGTAACGACAGAAACCACTGCATCCGGAACAACTGCATCCGGAACAAAGGATACCGCCGATTCCAGCAAGCCTGGTTCTACTGCAAAGCCGGGCAACGCGCTGTACGGCGATGTAAACTGTGACAGCCGCGTAGAGATCGCAGACGCAGTTCTGCTGAACAAGATCGCAGCAGGCGCAGTCAGCATCACCAGCGACGAGCAGAGAGCAAACTCTGACTGCGACGCAAACGGCGAGGTCAACAGCTCCGACGCACTGGTACTGCTGAAGTTCCTGGTACAGCTGGTCAACAGCCTGCCGTACGCTGACTGATCAGCCGGCACTTTATTATCCGTATATTTGGGAGAGGCTCTCCGAGGGGGACTGCCGCTCCTGATATAGGCAATATTTCATTTATGTATTTGTCGGCAGCCGCCGGCAAGGAAAGGAAAGGAAAACATGAAGAAACGAACAAAGAAGGTTTTGTCCTTCGGCGTTGCAGCTCTGATGGCAGCCACATCTCTGCCGTTCAGTGCGTTGTCGGTTTCGGCTTCGATCAATAAGGATCAGACCGCAAACGGCGGCACACCGTACAACTTTGTCCTGAAAGAACAGGGCACAGGTGTTCAGGAGATCCAGGTCAGCAAGGAAGACGTTGCCAATGGCGATGTCTCCAAGACACTGGACGTTTTCATCGACTCTGAAGAGTGGGCTGATGACAACTATCTGAACCAGGTAACTCTGAACTGGATCGCAACCAAGGACAAGTCTTTCGCAGACGGAGGCTCTATCGACAACCATCTGTATTATGACAACGTCTTTAATGCAGAAGCAAAGAGCGGTTCTCACACCATCGATCTGCCGAACGGCGAAACTGTAACCACCCTGTACGACGGCGTATTCTGCCTGTCCCCGATGACTTATTCCAAGAAGAAGGGCTGGCAGTACACTTCTGCAAAGTGCAGCTGCGTGACCAGAACTATCGCATGCGACATGATCTTTGGTAAGGATCTGGTAGCAAACGGTGACAACAAGGTAAAGTTCACCTATGACTACTATGAGAATGTGGATGACTATCTGGCAGATAAGGGCGCAGATAAGGCAACCCACAAAAAGACCAAGACCCAGGAATGTGATGTCCTGTATAAGGAAGACGGCACACCGTATATCACTTATTCCTACATCAACCAGGGCGCAGATGTTGCTGCAAACTATGTTGAAAAGACAGTAACCGAAGAACTGCCGCGCTACACCACCACTCGTTTTGTAAAGAACACCGATGGCGATGACTGCGTACCGGATATCAACAACTACTATGCTTGGGGCTATCTGGCAAAGGATTCCAAGGATCGTTCTAAGTTCGCTCTGAACGATTCTGATGCACTGCGCTTCACTTCCTTCGACGTTGTGATCCCGAAGGGTACAGACGAAGGTACATACTATGTACAGCTGTGCAGCCGTAATGCAAACAAGGAATATATCCCGCTGCAGACCGCTGCTGATTTCAACAAGGTAAAGGCAGATCAGGACGCAAAGCGCGCTGAGAGCCGCCTGGAAGATATGTCCACTGCGATCCACGGCAAGAAGGCAACTGAGACCTATGCACTGCCGCAGGACGCATCTCTGGCAGTTGTAAAGATCGTTGTCGGCGACGGCAAGGGTTCTGGCGAAGCTACTACAGCTACCACAGCAGGCACTACAACTACCTCTTCTACCACCACTTCCTCTGAGCCCCAGGGCGACAAGGTAGAATGGAACATCAGCAAAAATTTCTACAATGCTGGCGAAGAAGAAGCAGAAGTAAATGTAACTCAGGTTAACGGTAAGACATCTGACGGTGTCAGCGGTGCGCTGATGGTTCCGGAAGCAACCCGTAAGATCCTGTCTCTGCCGGAAGGCTTTGACTGGGATTCTGCATTCGTAACCGGCGATGCATACCTGAACCTGTCTAAGGTACAGACAAACACCAAGGACTATGAGAAGAACGGCCGTCTGGGCTTCATCATCACTGGTGAGGGCTTCGACACACCGTCCGGCGACACAATCGCAACTCTGACCATGAACATCGCTGATGAAGCAACTGTAAAGGCTGCTGCAGAGGCTGCTGGTCTGACACTCAAGACAGATGCTGCAGGTAAGAGCTATTATTCCTTCCCGGTAGAGTGGATGGAAGACGGCACCGATAAGGGCATCTCCGACGGCAAGGAAGTTGACATCAAGCGTTTTGAATATCACGACGAAAACGGCGCAGATATCCACACCACTGGTGTTGCTTACAATGCTGGTGAGATCAACGTTTATGTTTCCTCTGAGCCCCAGGGCGACAAGGTAGAGTGGAACATCAGCAAGAATTTCTACAATGCTGGCGAAGAAGAAGCAGAAGTAACTGTAACTCAGGTTAACGGTAAGACATCTGACGGTGTCAGCGGTGCGCTGATGGTTCCGGAAGCAACCCGTAAGATCCTGTCTCTGCCGGAAGGCTTTGACTGGGATTCTGCATTCGTAACCGGCGATGCATACCTGAACCTGTCTAAGGTACAGACAAACACCAAGGACTATGAGAAGAACGGCCGTCTGGGCTTCATCATCACTGGTGAGGGCTTCGACACACCGTCCGGCGACACAATCGCAACTCTGACCATGAACATCGCTGATGCAGACACCGTAAAGGCTGCTGCAGAGGCTGCTGGTCTGACACTCAAGACCGATGCTGACGGCAAGACCTATTATTCCTTCCCGGTAGAGTGGATGGAAGACGGCACCGATAAGGGCATCTCCGACGGTAAGGAAGTTGACATCAAGCGTTTTGAATATCACGACGAAAACGGCGTAGATATCCACACCACTGGTGTAACCTACAACGCTGGTGAGATCAATGTTTATGTAGACGGCGCAACCACCACAGTTTCTACTGCGGCTACCACCACTACAACATCTGAGACCACTACAACTACCACATCTGAAACCACAACAACATCCGCATCCGCAACTACAACTACCACTTCTGAAACCGCTGAGCCGCGTCCTGGCGACAAGTCCACATGGTCTCTGGCTAAGCTGGTTGTATCTCCGGAAGAGGGCAACGGCGAAGAGGATCTGCTGTACAAGGTTTCTATCACAAACGCAATCAAGGCTTGCGGCCTCCAGGGTACAATTGAGTTCTCTGCTGCTGCAAAGGAACTGCTGAGCTGGGAGAACGGCTTCCCGTATGCGGATACTACCATCGATCAGGCTGCTGTATCCAGCGTATACAACCAGATGCCGAACATCCAGAGCGACTTCACAAACTTCACCTCCAAGGCAGAACAGTACCTGCTGCACTTCGGCATGACTGCTTCCAGCAGCATCGCTCCGACATCTGCAAACGGTTCTCTGCTGGATCTGCCGATCGCAATTCCGGATGAAGCAACTGTTGTTGCAATCGCTGAAAAGTACGGTCTGGAATATGACGAAGCACAGGGCGGTTACATCTTCCCGATCAACTGGGCAGAGCCGGGCACTGACAACATGCAGTCCGGTAACCAGATGACTCCGGTTCGTCGCTTCGACTATGCAGACGCTTCCAACACAAGCATCTTCGATGACTATGTAACTCTGGAAGATGGTTATATCCTGGTTAAGGTAGCAAAGAGCACCGGCACAACTGGTTCTACTACCACTACTACAACCACCACAACTACTACAACCACCACAACCACAACTACCACAACTACAACTGTATCTTCTGATACAACTACTTCCTCCGACACAACTGCAAGCACAACTACAACCACAGCCACAACTGCATCTTCTGGCAGCTCCACTGCTCCGGTTGGTACAACTACCACAGCAGCTAGCGACGATGCAACACCGGTTGTTAAGGTAAAGGATGAGCCGCACTTCTATCTGTCTGCTGACGAGCGCGCATTCAAGGCTTCTGACCTGGTTGAAAGCGCAACTCTGGATGATGCAGACATCATGGATAAGCTGACCTTCGAGTATGCTACTCCGGCTGCAATGTTTGAGGCAAAGGACGAAGCATATGTTGCTTCTGATCTGAAGATCATGTATGACGGCAAGGAAGTTGGTACAGCTAAGGTTTATATCGGCGTAAAGGGCGATACTGACCTGAATAAGGAAGTCAATGCAAAGGACGTTGCAGTTGTTCTGGTATACAGCGCTAAGATCGGTGCTGGTCTGGACGGCAAGCTTCTGAACACAGAGGCAGCTGCAGCAGATCCGAATCTGGAGACTCTGTCTTACTTCCTGTCTGATATCAACACCGAAGGCAAGATCGGCGCAGATTCTGCAGATGGCAGCATTTCTCTGGACGCTAAGGACGGCGCATTCACACTGGTTTACAGTGCAAAGGACGGCGCAGGCATGGATCCGAAGTGGCCGGAAGTTTGCCCTGCACTGAAAACTCTGGAAGGTTCTTGCTGGGCTGAATAACTCAGAAAGAATGCAAAAGCATTTTTGACAGCAAGGAAATGACAGCATAAGAAAAACCCGACGTGGGAGCGATCCCATGCCGGGTTTTTTGTTTTTGCCGTCCGGACTGTTTCTCTTGACTAACCGCTGTTCTGTGTGCTATACTGATTTTCGGCTGCATAGAATATTCTATGAAAAACAGAAAGGAAGACAAATACTATGGGACTGCTTGAATTGCTGCTCACAGCAGTGGGATTGGCGATGGATGCCTTTGCGGTGTCCGTCTGTAAGGGGCTTGGCATGCGCCGGATGCGCTATGACCAGGCACTCGTGATCGGATTATACTTCGGCGTATTCCAGGCGCTGATGCCCCTTCTGGGCTGGCTGCTGGGCACGTCGTTCTCTAAGTACATCCAGGCGTTTGATCACTGGATCGCATTTGTACTGCTGGCGTTTATCGGCGGAAAAATGCTGTGGGATGCATTTCACGAAAAGGATGCAGAAGCTGCCGAAAAGGCAGATGCCAAGCTGGACCATAAGGAACTGCTTATGCTGGCGATCGCCACCTCCATCGACGCACTTGCAGTGGGAATCGCTTTCGCCTGTCTGGATGTTGCCATCTGGAGCTCCATCTCCATCATCGGCTGCGTGACACTGGTGCTCTCTTTTCTTGGCGTCTGGATCGGAAATCGTTTTGGAAATCGCTTCGAGAAAAAGGCGGAGATTGCCGGCGGCATGGTACTCATCCTCATTGGCATAAAGATTCTGGCAGATCATCTGATACACCATCAGTGACAGGTTAATTTTGATGTGGTAATATTTCCCTCATCTTTCTTAAAATCCTGTTTTATTATTTGTATATATTTGTTATAATATATGTATGAAAATAAACAGTGGGAAGAGAGACCATCAAAATGGATACAGAAAAACCAGTGCGCCACAAGCGCAAACGTCAGACTTTTTTTATTGTTGTGAGTCTGTTCCTGGCGGTGGTAGTGCTTGCATCAGCAATATGGCTGCGGAAAACGGACTATTTCCATTCCGGTGAGTCCCATTTTCTGGAGGCGATCCAGGGACTGCATGGAGGAACGGGCATAGTGTCATCACCGGAGGACGGGGAGAACCTGAAACGCCGTCAGCTGCTTTTTCAGGAAGGAAGCGCGCAAAATACAGATATGGCGGCATGGCTGGTGCTGCCGGACACGATGATCGACTATCCGGTCATGGGCGGCACAGACAGCGAAAAATACCGAAACCATAGCTGGGACGGCAGCGAAGATCTGTACGGAACACCCTTTCTGGACAGCCGGAATGCCGTAGATTTCACGGATTACTTTTCTCTGATCTGTGCGCACGATATGAATAATAATACCATGTTCAGCGGGCTTCATGCTTATCAGGATGCGGACTATTTCCAGAGCGCCCAGGACGGCGTGCTGATTTTGTCGGATGGGATGTACCGCCTGACGCCCGTAGCGAGCTTTTCTGCAAGTGCGCCGGTGACCGTTTTGGTGCATCAACTGCTGACGGTGGAAGAGGAGAAGACGTTTCAGCTGGAGCAGCTGATGAAAGCCGCAGCTGTACAGAAGCACGAGTATACCATTACAGAGAATGACCGCTGGGTCATGCTTTCTACGTTGGATTATGCCGACAGCGAGAACGAAAACGGTCTCCCGGCGATGCTGCTGCTAAAGCTGGAAGCATTATAATTTGCAGAAGAATAGGAAAGTGTGTTCCCATAAAAATGAATGCACTCGAAAAAAGGCGTGTGCCCGCAATGGGGTACACGCCTTTTCGCGTCACGCAAAAGGGGCTGCCGCACGATCTTGTGCAGCAGCCCCTTTTTCAAAAAAGGAAACAGAACGGGAACTTAGCCCATTACTACCTCAACTTCATGATGCTTGTTGTCGCTGAATACCGGCAGGACATTGCCTTCGATTGCCTTGCCGTCAACAGTAACAGATACCACACCCTTGCAAACGTGGTTCGGGTTCTTGACAGTCACGTCATAGGTTGCATCGCGGAACTGTCTGGAAATGGTGAAGCCATCCCATTCGTGCGGAATGGACGGATCGATCTTCAGACCATCCCAATCCGGGATCACACCCAGGATGTACTGAGAAACTGCTACGAAGTTCCATGCAGCAGTACCGGTCAGCCAGCTGTTCTTTGCTTCGCCGTGACGCTTTGCATCCTTACCTGCGATCATCTGCGCGTATACATACGGCTCTGTGCGGTGCAGGTCGGAATACTTCTCTTCCCGATATGCCGGAGCGATCTTGCTGTAGTACTCAAATGCCTTGTCGCCGTGACCAACAAACGCTTCTGCGCAGATGATCCATGCGTTGTTGTGGCAGAAGATACCAGCATTTTCCTTGTATCCGCCCGGATAAGTAGAGATCTCACCATACTCGATGTAGTACTTGGTGAATGCCGGCTGGTTCAGAACCAGACCGTGTGTGGAGTTCAGCCACTTGTCTACGCTCTCCAGAGCCTTCAGATCTGCGCCGGTCTCCTTGCCGCAGCCGCCCATAACTGCGAAGCCCTGGGGCTCGATGAAGATCTTGCCCTCTTCGCACTCGTGAGAGCCCATCTTCTTGCCGAAGTCATCATATGCACGCAGGAACCATTCGCCGTCCCAGCCGTATTCCATGATATTCTTCTTCATCTGGTCGATGGCAGCCTGTGCCTTTGCAGCGCCGGCCTCGTCACCCTTCTTCTTGCACATTGCCACATATTCCGGGCCAGCGTAAGTGAACAGAGCAGCAACCATTACAGACTCTGCAACCTTGGAATACTTATCCTCGCCGTACTTCGGAGAAGTAGAGGTCTGGAAGGATTCGCCCGGCTCGTCAGAGAAGCAGGACAGGTTGATGCAGTCGTTCCAGTCTGCGCGCATTGCCAGCGGCAGTCCGTGCGGGCCTACGTTTTCAACTACATGGAAGAAGCTCTTTTCCAGGTGATCCATCATGGTCTTTGCCTTGGACTCGTCGTTGTCATACGGTACCATTGCATCCAGGATGGAATAGTCGCCGGATTCCTTGATGTAAGCTGCGACAGACAGGATCATCCACAGCGGATCGTCAGAGAAGTCGCCGCCGATCTCGTTGTTGCCCTTCTTGGTCAGAGGCTGATACTGGTGATAGCATCCGCCGTCCTCCAGCTGTGTGGAAGCCAGGTCGATCAGACGCTCTCTTGCTCTGTCCGGGATCTGGTGTACAAAGCCCAGCAGATCCTGGTTGGAGTCACGGAAGCCCATGCCGCGGCCGATACCGCTCTCGAAGTAAGAAGCAGAACGGGACATGTTAAAGGTGACCATGCACTGATACTGGTTCCAGATGTTGACCATGCGGTTCATCTTGTCATCCGGAGTCTTGACGCTGTACTTGGACAGCAGTGCATCCCACATTGCCTTCAGTTCAGCCAGTGCAGCAGCAACCTTTTCCGGAGTGTTGTACTGTTCGATCATCTCATATGCGCGGGACTTGTTCATGCTGCCGTCAGCATTCCACTTCTGATCCTTCGGGTTTTCAACATAGCCCAGGATGAAGATCAGCTGCTTGGATTCGCCCGGAGCCAGTGTGATCTCCTTGTAGTGAGAAGCCACCGGAGACCAGCCGTCTGCCACAGAGTTGGATGCCTTGCCTGCTGCTACAACCTGCGGATTCTCGAAGCCGTTGTACAGACCCAGGAAGCTTTCCCGGTCGGTGTCATAGCCGTCGATGGCATCGTTTACGGTGTAGAAAGCGAAGTGGTTGCGGCGCTCCTTGTACTCTGTCTTGTGGAAGATGGTAGAGCCTTCGATCTCTACCTCGCCGGTGTTGAAGTTTCTCTGGAAGTTGGTGGAGTCATCCTGTGCATTCCACAGACACCACTCAATGAAGGAGAACAGCTTGATGGTCTTTGCCTCGCTGCCCTCGTTCTTCAGAACCAGGCTCTGGATCTCGCCGTTGTAATTCTGCGGCACAAAGAAGGTGACCTCAGCAGAGATGTCGTTCTTCTTGCCGGAGATGATGGTATAGCCCATACCGTGACGGCAGGTGTAAGCGTCCAGATCGGTCTTTACCGGAGACCAGCCCGGAGACCATACGGTCTCGCCGTCCTTGATGTAGAAGTAACGGCCGCCCATATCTACCGGGACATTGTTGTAGCGGTAACGGGTGATTCTGCGGAGACGGGCATCCTTGTAGAAGTGATAGCCGCCGGCAGTGTTGGAGATCAGAGAGAAGAACTCCTGTGTGCCGAGGTAGTTGATCCACGGGTACGGGGTCTTCGGATTCTGAATGACGTATTCCTTGTTCGCGTCATCAAAATAGCCAAATTTCATGGGGAAACTCCTTTTCGTAAAATAGTAAGATTTGCCAGGCACATATCCCTGGCCAGTACTTTTATTATAGCATAGGGACGAGCAAAATACAAGTGCTTTTTTACAATTTTACACAGATTTTTTGATCGTTCTCCTGCGCCGCGCCGCATTTCAGGAAATCGCGCAAAAAATGCGTATAAAATGTACAAGATTACACCGTAGGGGCGAACATCGTTCGCCCGCATGCTGCAAAACCCTTTCCCAAAAACCAAAACCGCTGCATTTTTCCGGCAAAAACCCCTTGACAAACGCTTCATTCTGGCGTATAATAAAGATAAAGAGAGAGCATACCAGTAGACGGTCTGCTCCCATCAAGTTTTAGTTAAAAATAACCGTTACAAGTTTGGTCGCTTAGGGGCGGTTATTTCTTTTTGTATGTTAAGTATGCAAGAATCGCACGAAAAACATTACAAAGAATGCTTACGATAAAGGAAACTACATCCATCATCATGCATCACCTCCCATCGATTATAAAAAATCATGGGAGCAGAAACAAACCGCCTACCGTTTCAGGTATGCCCTCAGAATCTCAGTATATCACATCTAGCGAAAAATGTCAAATTCACCGTAGGGGCGAACATCGTTCGCCCGCATGCTGCAAAACCCTTTCCCAAAAACCAAAACCGCTGCATTTTTCCGGCAAAAACCCCTTGACAAACGCTTCATTCTGGCGTATAATAAAGATAAAGAGAGAGCATACCAGTAGACGGTCTGCTCCCACCGCTTAAGTTAAAGACTTAACCGCCGCAAGTTTGGTCGCTTATGGGCGGTTATTTCTTTTTCTTGCCGTGGTGATTCTGATTACTATTTTTATGATTATAGTAAATGTATAAGATCACACTGATGCAATCTAGCAGAAAACTGCCGATCTTCAGCAAATCACCAAAGGTGATGTATTGATCCATCATACCGATCACCTCCCATCTGTTCCAATGAGCAGTGGGAGCAAAAATCAGAAAAAGATTTGACCGCCTACCGTTTCAGGTATGCCCTCAGAATCTCAGTATACCACACCTGACGAAAAATGTCAAATTCACCGTAGAGGCGAACATCGTTCGCCCGCATGCTGCAAACCCCTTTTCCAAAAAACCAAAACCCGTTCCATTCTGCCGCCTCCGCAGCAAAATGGAACGGGTTTTCTGTAGCTTTTAAGCCTCTTCTGCTGCCGCAGCCGCCTTTTTCCGGGGCTGTGCCAGTGCCGTTATGTGCCGGAACACAAACCGCACCAGCGGGCCGGCGAAAAACAACTGCCATAGCAGCGCCATGGGGAAGTTCTTTGCCGTGGTCTCAAACCAGACAGCAATGACCTGCGCACCGGCATGCTTGAACAACAGCGTTGCCGCCAGACTCATCAGCGGACACATGAGCAGGACGGACACTGCCGAGATCGCCAGCACCAGATGAAACGGATTGTCCTTTTCCGGGTTCACGATGCGGAATGCCGCCTTTTTCGCCAGACCGCCCACCAGGAAAAAGTCCAGCAGAAAGGCAATGGGCATCATCAGAGGCAGCTCGCCGAAGGCGTGGAGAAAGACGGCGTTGGTCATGCCGCCGGTCTCCAGGGCGATGTTGTAGCAGATCATGGCATAGACCATGACGAATACCATGAGAATGGTGAAGATCACTTCTTGTACTTTGTTTTTGGGCATAAAAAAATCCTCCTAAATGATTCGCGCACCTGTGCACAGCCGTCCGGTCTGCGCCAAGATGCAGACAGGTTCTTGCGGCTAGCGTGTTGTTCGTGAATCATTCCGGAGAATGTGCGTTTCCAATGACACCGGGCGGCAAACGCCCCGTGCAACCATCTATCCGGTTTCTATTATAGCATATATTTCCCTTAAAAGTCAATGGGGCAGATTGGGAGAAAACTCTCCCCGCCGTAGCGACAGATTCGGGCAAATTTGCCGATTTTTCGCCGGTTACAGAAGCTTTTCCGCCGCCCAGGGCGCAGCAAACCGCCGCAGTGCTCCGGTCTCCGGGTCAGAAAATTCCAGTGTACCGCAGTGCAGCATGTGGTGAGAAAACTCTCCCGTGCCGCCGTATAAGGTGTCTCCGGCGAGAGGATGCCCCAGATACGCCATGTGCACCCGGATCTGGTGGGTGCGTCCCGTTTCCAGCTCCAGGGACAGCAGGGTGTAACGGGCATTGTGCCGCAGCGGCGTGTAGTGCGTCACCGCCGGCTTTCCGTCCCGGCGGACACAGCGCCGGATCACAGAGCCGTCCTCCCGGCCGATGGGCGCAGATATCGTGCCGCCGGCAGAGAGTACACCCCAGACCAGGGCGAAATAGGTCTTTTGGGTGCTGCCCTGGAGCAGCTTTGCGGCATAGGCAGACTTTGCAATGAGACAGATGCCGCTGGTGCCGCTGTCCAGCCGATAGACCGGACGAAAGGGCAGATGGGGGAACTGCGCCGCAAAAACATTCCCCAGGGTGTCGTCATGGTGTCCCTGCGAGGGATGCACCGGCATGTGCGCCGGCTTGTTGTAGACGATATAGCTGTCTGTTTCGCCCAGAATGGGGACAGCGGCCGCAGAGGGCACCAGGGCGGAACCTGCCTCACGGTCCGTGAGGACGATCTCGTCTCCCGGCTGTACCGGGTCGATGGTGCGGATGGGCGCGCCGTTGCAGCAGATGCCGCCGGGAATGCGCTTGAGCCGTACCAGCATCCGGTGCGAAACGCCCTTGTGCCGCCGGAGAAACTGTTCCAGCGGCATGGGGTGGGGCTGATCCATGTGAAAATGCAGTTCTGACAAAAAATCACTTCCTTTTGGGTGCGCAGCACTGGTGCAGTGCTGCCCTGGCTTCGTATAAAATGCGCCGGACGGGGCATACTTGCAGCAGAGATCCCACCGGAGGTGAATCATCATGCAGATCCGTCAGAATCAGCAGTTTGCCGGCCAGACCCTGCATCACTGTCCCGGGCTGTTCCGTGCCTGTTGGGGCGTGGTGTGGCTGGGCGGCATGCTGTGGCTGCTGGAGCTTTTTGCCGCCGTGCTGCTGCTCCGTTTCCGGGGCATCCCGGCTGCGGCGCTGCTGACAGAGCAGGCAGTCCTGTGGCGGCTGATACAGCTTTGCTGGCTCGTCCCGGCGTGGCTGTGCTGGAACTGGTGCAGCTGGTCGCTCTGGGTGCGCTGCACCGCAGCGATCTCGCTGCTGCTCGGCGGAAAAGCACCCGGCATGGGCAGACGCTTCGGGACAGCCCTGTGCTGTACCCTGCTGCGGACGATTTCGCTCCAGCCGGCGGCTCTCTGCCTGTTCGGCGCATATGCACTGGCGAAAACCGGCGCAGCCCATGCCGAAAGCGCCCCCTATCTGTTCGCCGCCGTGCAGCTTCTGCTGTTGGGGACGCTCTGCCTTTTGGGCTGGGTGTATGTTTGCCTGGGGCTGTGGTGTGCGCCCTTTGTCTGCTTTGCCTGTCCGGAACTGCCCGTCTGGCATATTCCCTTTGCCGCCCTGAAGATCATGCGCGGCGGCAGAAAGGAACTGCTGGCGCTGTTGGGCTGGTACGCCGTCCAGATGCTGCCGCTGGTGACGATCCCGTGGCTGCTGCCCCGTGCCGTGCTTTCGGTGACAGTGTTCTGCAACATCCGGGTCGCCGGTACACAGCAAACGGCGCATACCGGTCGTTGCCCCGATATGCGCCGCCTGCAATGAAAGGTGGAGAAGATGTCTTTCAGCAGCACCGCGCAAAGCCTGCGCAGTGTTGACTCAGTCCCTGTTGTCCAGGTTTGCCTGTTCCAGAAGGACGTTCAGCTTTTCCACAAGCGCCTTGCAATCTGCAATGGAGACCTTGCCGCCTCCAAAGGAGAGCAAGCCGCGGATCGGCATGTATCGCATCATGGCTTCCATCATGTCTGCGGTGCTTTCTCCCATTGCGTTTTCATCAGAACCGCTGTTCATGCCGAATGCGCCGGCATACTTCACGATCTCCTGATCCGCGCCGGGAATGCGCAGGATGTCGCCGATGGTAGTGTTCAGTGTGATTTCCGCAGGAAGCGCCCGCTCGCCGTGGATGCGGATATTTTTCTCTGCGGTGAGGTGATCGGATGCGTTTCCGGCTGCCAGCTTGTACACGCCGGATTCTACGACCCAGCGCTTTTTCTGGGAGCAGTAATAGGAGAACGCACTGCTGTTGTGCAGGGTAAAGGTCACTGTCTTGGTCTCACCCGGCTGGAGCTCGACCTTTTCAAAGTCCCGGAGCTCCTGCACCGGACGCTGTACCGCGTCGGTCTTGGTCTGGGGCAGGACATACAGCTGCACCACTTCCTTTCCGGCGCGGTCTCCCGTGTTGGTCACATCCACCGAGACAGTCATGATATCGTGGGACTGATACTCGTCCCGCTCTGTCCGCAGATTGGAGATGGCAAAGGTGGTATAGCTCAGTCCGTAGCCGAAGGGGAACAGCACCGGCATTTTCTTGGTGGTGTAATAGCGGTAGCCCACAAAAACACCCTCCCGGTATTCCGTCACATCGCCCTCGCCCTGATATGCCACATAGGACGGATTGTCCTCCAGCCTTACCGGAAACGTCTCCGCCAGATGGCCGCTGGGGTTCACGTCGCCGTACAGGATCTGCACCGTTGCGCCGCCCACGGCCTGACCGCAGAGGTATGCTTCCAGAACGCCCTTGACCAGTCCCAGCCAGGGCATTTCCACCGGCGAACCGCCGTGGAGCACTACCACCGTGTTGGGATTTGCCCTTGCCACTGCCTCAATGAGGGCATTCTGACAGTCAGGCAGCCGCATGTGCTCCCGGTCATAGCCCTCGGATTCAAAGGTGTCCGGCAGTCCGGCAAATACCACAGCCACCTTCGCTGCCTTTGCCGCCGCCACAGCCTCTGCCATGAGGTCGTCCCGGATCACATCGTCCGCGGTCTCATAGCCCTGGGCATAGGTGACCGGATAGTCCTTCGCCATTTCCAGCGCCGACTCCACCTTGTGGCAGTTGATGTGGGAGCTGCCGCCGCCCTGGAACCGGGGCGACTTGGCGAACTTTCCGATAAACGCCGCCGGAACAGTTTTGTCCAGGGGCAGGATGCTTTCCTCGTTTTTCAGCAGCACCATGCACTGGGCAGCGATCTCCCGGGCCAGCTCGTGGTCTGCATCCCGGTCGAACACCGCGCCCGGCCGTCTGCCGTCCAGATAGCACTGCACCACGCGCAAAATGCGTGTGACTGCTCTGTCCAGAACGGCTTCCGGCAGTCTGCCGCAGCGCACCGCCTTGACGATCTCCACATCGCGCATGCCGAAGGAAGAGGGCATTTCCAGATCCATGCCGGCTTCCAGATCTGCCACACGGTCGTTGACTGCGCCCCAGTCGCTGACGACAATGCCGTTGAAATTCCACTCGCCCCGGAGAATATCCGTGAGAGCTTCCTTGTTTTCCGCGGCATAAACGCCGTTGATGCGGTTATAGGCGCACATGACCGTCCACGGTCTCGCCTTGCGGATGGGACGCGCAAAGGCAGCCAGATAGATCTCCCGGGCGGTGCGTTCGTTCATTTCCGAGGAGCTGCTCATGCGGCGGTGCTCCTGGTTGTTGGCATAAAAATGCTTGATGCTGGTGCCCACGCCCTGGCTCTGTACGCCCTGGATGAAGGCGGTGGCCATTTCGCCGGCAACGTAGGGGTCTTCGGAGTAATACTCAAAGTTTCTGCCGCAGAGGGGCGAACGCTTGATGTTCACCGCCGGCCCCAGCAGAACGCCGACGTTTTCCGCCTGGCACTCGTTGCCCAGGGCTCTGCCCATGCGCTCCACCAGCGCCCGGTCAAAGGACGAGGCGGTGGCGCATCCGGCAGGAAAGCAGACCGCCTTGATGCTGTCGTTGACACCCAGATGGTCGCCCGTCTCGTCCTGCTTGCGCAGTCCGTGGGGCCCGTCGCTCATCATCATCGCCGGGATGTCCAGACGCTGGATGGCCTTGGTGTGCCAGAAATCGCCGCCGGAACAAAGGCTTGCCTTTTCCTCCAGGGTCAGCTGCTGCAATAACTCAGGAATGTTCATGTGTGCGCGTACCTCCTATAATTCTCGGACAACACTGCGTAAAACCCGTTTCCGGGAGCCTGTATTAAGGCTGCTTCTCAAAAAAGCCAGAAAAAATTTTGCGCGGCGCTGCCTGCATGATTTCTATATCTGCTCTGCCAATACTGCAAAGCCGTATTTTTCGATGGTCAGGCTGCCGGAGACCGTCTCGCCCGTGAGTACATTCTCATAGGGCTTGTCCAGCTGTACGGCTGCCGCGCTGTCCCCGAAGTTCTGCACGAAGATCAGCTTTTCTGTGTCGCTCTGCCGCCAGGTGAGACTGACGCCGTCCGGCACAGCCGTGCGCATGGCATAGGTCAGCCCGCACTGTGCCGCAAGCCTGCCGTAAAAGTCGTGGAAAAAGTCGGTGTCTGCTCCGGCGCAAAGGTGATATGCCGTGCCCTTGCCGAACTGGTTTTTCGTGAGCACCGGCTGTCCGGCATAGAAGTCCGTCTCGTATGCGGCGAGAGTCTCACAGGTGGTGGGGTGACAGATCTCGCACAGCTCCTTCAGGGCATAGGATTTGCCGTTCCAGGTGGTGCGGTTGGATTCGCAGTCATACAGACTGTCCACCTCTTCCACCCACAGCCCCAGCACATCGGAGAGCTTGTCCTCGGTGGCTTCTCCCAGAAAGCTCAGGTCGGTGTCGTTGACTACCCCGGTGAAACAGGTGGTCACCAGTGTGCCGCCCTCCCGGACGAACCGGCGCAGCTTTTCCTGGATGCCGTCCCGGAAGAGATACAGCATGGGCGCGATCACCAGCTTGTAGCCGTCCAGATCAAAGGTGCTGTCGATGATGTCAGCATTGATGCCGTTTTTCCAGAAATAGCTGTAGTTCCGGCGGATGTTCCCGAAATAGTCCAGTCCGATGTTCCGCGGCCCCTGGCATTTGTCCAGTGCCCACTTGTTTTCCGTGTCGAACAGGATCGCCGTCTCTGCCGGCGAATCGCTGCCGTATACCCGGTCGGAGAGCCGTTCCAGTACCGCGCCGATGTCCGTGACCTCCCGGAACGTCCGGGTGTTTTCCGTGCCGGTGTTGGAGATGACCGCCGAGTGGAACTTCTCACAGCTGCCCCGGCTCTGGCGCAGCTGAAAATACTGCCCGGAGTCCGCACCGTGCGCCACCGCCTCCATGACGGAGAGCTGGTGCATCCCCGGCTTTTTCAGCTTGCTGACACCCTGCCAGTTGGTGGCGTTGGGGGTGCATTCCATGAGCAGGAAGGGCTTTTTGTGCAGCGACCGCATCATATCGTGGGTCATGGCACAGTCCTTCGCCACTTCCTCGTTGCCCATATAGGGATTGTGCCATTCCGGATAGTTGTCCCAGGAGATCACGTCCAGCGCATCCCGGAAGGCGAAATAGTTCAGTTCATAGGTATACATGGTCATCATATTGGTGGTGACCGGAATGTCCGGGTTCACCGCCTTTACCGCGGCGATCTCGGTTTTCATAAAGTCGATGGTCTGGTGAGTGACGAACCGCCGCCAGTCCAGATCCAGTCCGTGGACAGAGGTCTCGCCCACCGGACTGGGACTGTGCACCTGTGACCAGTCTGTATAGGTGTGGGACCAGAAGTTTGCCCACCAGGCGTGGTTCAGGTTGTCCAGTGTGCCGTATTTCTGCTGCACCCACTGCCGGAACGCCGCCTGGCACAGCTCACAGTGGCATTCGCCGCCGAACTCGTTGGAGATATGCCACAGGATCACCGCCGGGTGACCGGCATAATGCTCCGCCAGACGGGTGTCGATCCGGGTGACCTTTTCCCGGTAGAGCGGCGAGGTGTAGCAGTGGTTCTGGCGGTGTCCGTAGAAGTTGCGCAGCCCGTCGGGACGGACGCGCAGCACCTCCGGATACTTCTGCGCCAGCCACTGGGGTCTTGCGCCGGAGGGCGTGGCGAGGACGGTGTAGATGCCGCTGGCATAGAGCCGGTCGATGATCTCGTCCAGCCAGCCGAAGTCATACACGCCCTCCTCCGGCTCCAGCTTCGCCCAGGAGAAGATCCCCAGACTCACACAGTTGATGTGCGCCTTTTGAAAAAGACGGATATCGTCCTCCAGAACCTCCGGCTGATCCAGCCATTGCTCCGGGTTATAGTCGCCGCCGTGCAGCATGTGCGGAAATTTCGGGGTCGCAGGTGTAAATTTCTGTCTCATGGGAGCTCCTCCGTTTTTCGTATAAATACACAAAAAGCGCGTTCTAAACCGCTTGGTTTTTGACACTTTTTATTGTAGCACATTTTCAGGAAAAGTGCAAGAGCAAAACGGCGATTCTTTTGCAGATTCCTGCGCCGCGGAGAAATTTCGACGATTTGCTGAAAAAGCCCGTTTTCAATTTAGCGATTGTTCACAAAATGTGTGAAACTGCTTCATGAACAATATCGTGTGAAAACGATTCTCTCGCGGTTTTCAGCGGTTTTTCAGCGTGATTTCACGAAACGAACACATTGACCCTGTATACTAAAACCATGCTCAAAGAGAGCATGTAACATCCTCTAAGCCGCTTCGCGTACACCCCGATGCGAAGCGGAAAATCCCCAATAATCCCTATATCATAGCAAAAAACGTCCCTCACCCCGGGGCGTTTTTTGTTTTTCCGGGACGCATGCCGGATAATTCACGAAAACGCCCTGGAAAATTCATGAAACGGCGGAGGAAAGCTGATATACTAAAGTTAATGAGAATTATTCCTATTAATAGACCTGCAAGGAGGACATCTTATGCGCAAAAATATTCCCGGTTCTGACCAAATCTTCGAGGTCGGTGTCGATGACCAGACCATAGACCTGTTTGAAAACCAATATCCGGTGCCGGAGGGCATTTCTTATAATTCCTATGTGATCCGCGACACCAAAACCGCCGTTATGGACACGGCAGACCCACGGGCAGAGGCGCAGTGGCTTCAGAATGTAGCGGAAGCACTGGACGGCACAGCGCCGGATTATCTGGTGATCTCCCACATGGAGCCGGATCACGCCGGAAGCATCGGCGCACTGGCGGCGCGCTTTCCGGAGATGACGCTGGTGGGCTCCGCCAAGGCGCTGGGGATGCTGCCCCAGTTTCTGCCCGAAATGCCCCAGAATCCCACCCGTGCAGTGAAAGAGGGCGAGACTCTGGAGCTGGGGGAGCACACCCTGCACTTTATCATGGCGCCTATGGTGCACTGGCCGGAGGTCATGGCGGCCTATGAATCGACGGAAAAGATCCTGTTTTCCGCAGACGGCTTCGGCAGATTCGGCACACGGGACGGATCGCAGCCCTGGACAGACGAGGCGCGGCGGTATTACATCAACATTGTGGGAAAGTACGGCGCGCCGGTGCAGACGCTGCTGAAAAAGGCGGCAAAGCTGGACATCCGCACCATCTGTCCGCTCCACGGGCCGGTGCTCACCGGCGATCTGTCGCCCTATCTGGAAAAGTATCAGACCTGGAGCAGCTATGCGCCGGAGGAACGGGGCGTTCTGGTGGCGCATGCCTCTATCCACGGAAACACCGCAAAGGCAGCGGCATATCTGGCGGCGCAGCTGGAAGCTATGGGCGAAACGGTCACACTGGTGGATCTGTGCCGTTGTGATATGGCGGAGGCTGTGGCGCAGGCGTTCCGGTATGATCGGCTGGTGCTGGCGGCGGCAAGCTATGACGGCGGCGTGTTCCTGCCCATGGAAGCGTTTTTGCTGCATCTGCAGTACAAGGCATTCCAGAAGCGCACGGCGTATCTGGTGGAAAACGGCAGCTGGGCACCCTGTGCCGCGAAAAAGATGCGCAGTCTCCTGGAACAGATGAAGGAGATCGAGGTGCCGGAGGCGGCGGTGACCATTCGCTCTGCGGTACATCCGGCAGACGAGGAGGCACTGAAGGCACTGGCAGAGGTGATCTCAAAAAATTGACGGCGCATGCTTCTCTGTATAATCCGGCGGCAGACGGGCATACTGAAGGTGTACCGTCCGGGCAGAACGCCCGGCGGCAGATTTTCAGAGCCGAAAGGCTCGCAGAAACGGAGAAGAAAACATGGAGATCAAAAAGAAGAACAGCAATATCCATTGCTCTGTGACCCAGTGCAAGCACAACATGGTGAATGAGAACTACTGCGGTCTGGACTGCATCTGTGTGGGCACACATGAGTCCAACCCCACAGTGCCGGAGTGCACCAACTGTGACTCCTTCGTAAAGCGCAGCGGCGCAGAGGGCTGACGGACGCTAAGGCGCGTTTTTGTCAGAACGAAGCTGCCGAAGGTACTGCCCGGAGCAGTGCCTTCGGTTACATAGGCGATTTTTCGGGATGCTTTTCGTCAAACTGCACAAAAATGCAGGTGCATTCAGATGCAAAACGGCAAAAAAAGGGGGAATCCCTTGTACTATGCCTGATTTTCGGGTATAATAAGAGAGTATCCAAGTTCCGAAGGAGGTAGAATTTTCATGTATGATAAAACGATGACGTTTTCTGTCAGTGATGAAAAAGAGATCGAGATGAAGAAAACGCTGATGCTTGTTTATGATGCACTCACGAAAAAGGGATATAATCCGGTGAATCAGATTGTAGGCTACATCCTTTCCGAGGATCCCACCTACATAACCACATATAACAATGCAAGAAGTCTCATTCGTCACATCGACCGGGACGAACTGCTCCAGGCACTGGTGAAATCTTATCTGAGCCACTGATGCCCGATACAAGTTCAAATGAAAGACTGCACTCCTGTGCTGCGTACAAGCAGACGGGGTGCACTTTTTTGTGCACTGCTCTGAAAAATATCCATATTTCACTGCATGATTCCGCATAAGAAATACATGTTATCGTCGAGTGCTTTTATAGGATTCGTCAATTGACAAATTATGAAAACCGTGGTACACTTTCTAGTAAAGAAGGAAATGACCAAAATCAACCAAATCCACAAAAATGCCCCTGTTGCTTTGTTGAATGATACAAAAAGTAACAAAATCTGTTGACGATATTATATAAGAGTGCTATAATTAAAGAAGAGGAAGTCTTGTGGTACTTCTGATCTTGCAGTGAGAGGATGAATCGAACATGAAAAAAATCTGGAGAAAAAGCGTCGCGGTTCTGACGGCAGTGTTGCTTTCGTTAACGGCATTTGTCTGCGGCGGCATGCATACCTCGGCAGCAGAGGCAGAAGCACAGCCGGAGAACAGCACATCTTCTGTGAAGGCAGGCAGTGCGCCGGGAGATATTATCATCGGCGATGTGGAAGTAGAGCTGGATCAGCTCATCAAAGACCATTATAAAGTGACTGTGCCGGTCACCATGCCCAACAATCCGGGCTTTACGCTGCTGCAGTTCGGCGTAAAGTGGGATCTGTCCCAATTTTCTGTGCAGGGGGCACGCTGCACAGGGGAGTTCCGTTTGCCGGTGCTGACGTTTTCCGGCGACAACCGCCAGATCTGGATGACATTTCTGGACGAGGACTGTAAGGAGACGGACATCGTTTCTCTGACGGCGCTGCTCCCCGCAACGGCGAAGGTGGGCGATACCTTTGTACTGGAGGGCGCATATAAGGACTATGCCTCCGGCGAAGCGATGTACTGCGGTGCGGACATGGTCAATCAGGAGGTCACCATCTATTCCGGGACCATCACCATTGTAGACGATGTGGCATCGCAGGTGGGACTGGAGATCGGCAGCGTGAAGCCTTCTATGCGGGATCTGGATGAAAACGATTATGTGGTAGAGGTTCCGGTGACTGCTTCTGTCAACACCGGATTCGCCGAGATGGTATTCGGCTTTCGGTGGGATACGGACAAAATGACTGCAGAGCCGCCTTCGGGAGATACACCGGAGGGTCTGTCGCTGATCCCGGAGATCGACAACGATGCCGGTGTGGGATGGATCCATGTGATCGCAGACAGCTCCTATACCGGAGAGCAGATCTGTACGCTGCGGTTTCAGGTGCCGGACACCAGTAAGCCGGGAGACATTTATTCGGTGACGGCGTGTACCTCTGACGGCGGACGGGAAGCGCAGGTCTTTAGCCGCTCCGGCAAGGCGGGCACACTTACTATGACCAGCGGACAGATCTTTGTGACTTCTACCCAGGCAGCCAATTCTTTTGCATTCGGCAAGGTGATGCTGCCGGAGATCTCGCTGTCTATGGAGGATCTGGAGCAGAGCGATCATCTGATCTCTGTGCCGATCACCATTACGGCAAACAGTGCTTTTACGCAGCTGGCGTTCGGGGTGAAATGGAATACCAATGATCTGAGCGCGGTCAGCTGTACCTGTGATGACAAGCAAAATCTGGGGCTGATGGAAACTTATTCAGACAACAATGATGCGGTATGGCTGCAGTTTCTCTATCGCGGTCAGTATGACGCGTATACCGGGACTGCCCTCTGTACCCTGACGTTTCGCGTGCGTTCGGATGTTTCTATGGGAGACAAGATCGAGCTGACACCCACAACCTCTAACGAGGACGGCGAGAGCCTGCTGATCGTCAGCACCAAGGGTACCTATGGCAGCCTGAATATGCAGCCCGGCATCATCAATCTGGTGGATCAGAGCGAACTCAGTGCGGCGGCAACGGTGAAGATCGGCGATGTGCAGATCTCGCCCCGCGATCTGTGGATCAAGAGCAATCTGGTGGATATTCCCATCACTTTAAATAAGAACAGCGGCATCTCGTCCCTGTGCTTCGGGCTTTCCTGGGGCGACCGGGGACTGATCCCCAAGGAGCTGAACAGCACAGACATTGATATTGTAGGCGTAGACAAGGATTTTACCTCTTCGTCAGAAATGGTATGGCTGAAATTCAGTGCGGTCAGTCCGCAGGACGGCTATGTCTATCGCGGCAAGAAGCTGGCAACGCTGCGGGTGCGGGTGCCGGAGGGTCTGCAGCCCGGAGATGTGATCGATCTGTCTGCGGTCAGCATCTCTTCAGACGGAACGGCGGCGGTGGTAGAGGCGGCCGACAATTCGCTGTCTTCTCCGGCACTGCTTTCCGGTTCGATCACCATTATTCCAAATGCGGAAGAGACGACTACAACTCCGCCAGCCACAACTGCTGCGACAGAGACGACGGTTACAACAACGGAGACCTCGGCTTCTTCTGCGGAGACAACTACAACAACGGTCACAACCACAGAAACCACAACCGAGACGACAACTACAACGGTGACAACGACAGAGGCGACAACCACTGTGACAGAGACCACTGCGGCTGTGACAACTGCAAAAGCCGATCGGCTGAACCGCACGGAGCTTCAGATCCGGGTCGGTCAGAGCAGCTGGCTGCATTTCTATCCGGTTCACGGAACGGCAGAGGATTGTGTATGGCTCAGTTCTGACCCCGGCGTGGTACAGGTTTCTGCCGGAGAGAATCCTGCGGAAATCACTCTGACGGGGGCAGCTTCGGGGACGGCGGATGTGACAGTGCTGTACCAGGGGCAGCTGTATACCTGTCGTGTGACGGTGCTTCCGGCAGAAGAGACTGCCTCCTGTGATGTCAATCATGACGAAAAGACAGATCTCGCTGATCTGGTCGTGCTCAACAAAATGCTGGTGGGGCAGATTCCCATGAGCCAGGAAGAACGGCAGGAAGCAGATCTGAACGGAGACGGCTATCTGGACAACAAGGACGCGCTTCTGCTGATGCAGATGTTGGTGAAACAAGGTCTGTTGGCAGAATAAACTGACAATACAAAAGCGGTGAAAGCTGAGGTGCTTTTGCCGCTTTTTTGCTGCCCTAGCGATAATCACATTTTCGGCACTGGATCCAGGTGTTTTCGGATTTTTCCTTGTGATATGCGCCTGCCCGGCGGCAGAATGCAAAAAATGCACCGCCTGCCGGGGTGTCCGGCAAGGTGATGCATTTTCTTTTTGGGAAAGGGCTTTGCAGCATGCGGGCGAACGATGTTCGCCCCTACGGTGAATTTGAGATTTTCGTTAAGTGTAATATACTGGAGTTCTGAGGGTATACCAATAATGGTAGGCGGCTCGTCATCCTTGGGCGAGTCTGCCGTCGCCATTTCCACTGGGCGACGGGCTGGTTTGTTTCTGCTCCCATGATTTTATAATCGATGGGAGGTGATGCATGATGATGGATGTAGTTTCCTTTATCGTAA
>CAKSJP010000021.1 GCA_934463425.1 uncultured Ruminococcus sp. | reverse complement strand
TGCAAATTTCCCGTCATATTTCACAAAAATGCTCGTGAATACATCAAGTATTCACTCCGCTTTTTGTTTCATCTGACAAAAAATTTGACGACGCATCTGTCGCACAATCTTTGTGCGGTATTGCCTTAAGTTTTGTGCGGTGCTGCTCAAGTAGTCTTTCAGCCTCTCGCCATTGGTGAGAGGCTTTTTGGGCGGTGATCGGGAAAGCTGCGCCGAAATATACTTGTCTGACAGAGGTGCGCGGCGGCATGCCTTTTGTCTTTTTGGGGCATATTCTGGGGGAATGCCTTCTGTGACCGTCATTTTGTGCAAAAAAAAGCACAGATCGGCGCGTAATTCATTGCACTTTATGGATTTTGCTTGACAGAATGGTGTGCTGTCTGTTATAATAGCAATGTGTACTGTGAGAAGTGCCGTCCAGACGGCACGATCGGAAAGGAAGACAGATCGGCATGCAGGACATGCCGCAACATTCTCATGAAAAATAACTGTAATCGAGACCAGTTCAAGCGCATCTTTTCCTTTTTTGCGGCAGTGCTCCTGGTGGGGCTTTATGCCGTTGGTTTTGCCTGGGTGTGGTATGAAAGCTATAGCGATGCCATTCTACTGCCCTTTTATCGGCGCGGAAACTGGGTCATGATCCTGATCTATGTGGTGCTGGTGCTTTTGTTTGCCAAGTCCTTTGGCGGGCTGAAGATCGGCTATCTCAAGCGAACGGATATGTTCTATTCCCAGACCTTGTCCATTTTCTGTGTAAATGTGGTGACCTATTTTCAGATCAGCGTGGTGAACCGCGACTTTTCTGCCACGGTGCCGATGATCCTGCTGACCATCGTTGATCTGGCAGTGCTGATTTTGTGGATCGTCCTTATCAACAAGCTGTATTTCCGGCTCTATCCGCCGCGAAAGCTGGTGGTCATCTACGGCGACCGGAATGCCGCAGAGCTGGTGCTGAAAATGAGCCGCCGGGTGGACAAGTATATGATCTGTGAATCTGTCAGCGCCAATGCGCCGCCGGAAGAGATCCGCGAGGCGATCTCCCGGTATGAGGGCATCATCCTCTGTGAGGTCTCCGGCAAGCTGCGCAATGATCTCATCAAATATTGCTTTGCGCAGAATGTCCGGGCGTATATTGCGCCGAAAATATCCGACATTATCCTTAGGGGCGCAGAGGAGATACGTCTGTTTGATACACCGCTGCTGCTGTGCCGGAACTATGGGCTCACCTTTGAGCAAAAGCTGGGCAAGCGCCTGTTTGACCTGGCTTTTGCCGTTGTCTTTCTGGTGATCCTGTCCCCGGTGATGCTGGCTTCTGCTGTCGCCATTAAATTGGATGACGGCGGGCCGGTGCTGTTCAAGCAAAAGCGTCTGACCTATCACGGCAGGGAATTTTACGTCTATAAGTTCCGGAGCATGGTGGTGGATGCCGAAAAGGCAGGGCCGCAGCTGGCAAAGGAAAACGACAGCCGCATCACTAAAGTGGGACGCATCCTGCGGAAGTGCCGGCTGGACGAGCTGCCCCAGCTCATCAACATTCTCCGGGGAGAGATGTCTGTGGTCGGGCCGCGGCCGGAGCGCCCGGAACTGGCGCAGGAATATGAAAAGACCATGCCGGAGTTTGAATTCCGGCTTCAGGTAAAGGCAGGACTCACCGGCTATGCGCAGGTCACCGGTCTGTATGATACACTGCCCTATGATAAATTGAAAATGGATCTGATGTACATCGAGAACTATTCCATTTTCCTGGATCTGCGCATTATTCTGATGACACTGAAAACCGCGCTGTTCCCCGGCGAGACCAACGAAGAGGCAAACGCCCATGATGCGCAGGAGCTGTTGTATCAGGAAGAACAGATACAGATGCAGGAACAGGAAAAAGAGAAAGGAGATCACCAATGAAAGTGACCGCAGTTATCATGGCAGGCGGCAGAGGCGAGCGCTTCTGGCCGAAGAGCCGTGTGAATTATCCCAAGCAGTTTCTCTCTCTGACCAAGGACGGAGAAACCATGATCCAGAAAACCGTAAAGCGTCTGATGCCCATGGTGGCAATGGAGGATGTCTTTGTGGTGACCAATGTGAGCTATGCCGCACTGGTCAAGGAACAGCTGCCCCAGCTGCCGGAGGAGAACATCCTGTTAGAGCCCTGTGCCAGAAACACAGCGCCCTGTATCGGTCTGGCTGCCGCTGTGATCCGCAAGAAGTACGGCGAAGCCATGATGCTGGTGCTGCCCTCTGACCACCTTATCCGCTATGAGGAAATGTATGTGGACACCCTGCGTCAGGCAGTGGCAGTGGCAGAAAAGGAACAGAACCTGGTGACCATCGGCATCACACCCACCTATCCGGAAACGGGCTATGGCTATATCAACTTTGAGCGCGATACCGACCTGGGCATGCCCGGCGTCTATCGGGTAGAGCGCTTTGTGGAAAAGCCGGATCTGGACACTGCCAAGCAGTACCTGGCATCTCACCGGTATCTGTGGAACAGCGGCATGTTCGTGTGGAAAACGTCTTCCATTCTGGCGAACATTCAGAAGCTGATGCCGGACATCTATGAGGGTCTGGAGCGCATCGAGACAGCCGTCGGCACAGACAGCTACGAAGCAGTACTGGAAACGGAGTATCACGCATTCCGCAGTGAGTCCATCGACTTTGGCGTCATGGAAAAGGCGGAGAACATCTACACCCTGCCGGGCAGCTTCGGCTGGGATGATGTGGGAAACTGGCTGGCAGTGGAGCGCATCAATCCCACCAATGAATACGGCAACTATATCGAGGGCGACGTTGTCACCATCGGTACAGAGCGCAGCACCATCTGCGGCGGAAAGCGCCTGATCGCAGCGGTTGGCGTCGAGGATCTCATCGTGGTGGACACCGACGATGCCGTGCTGATCTGCGCCAAGGACAGCACCCAGGATGTGAAAAAGGTTATTGAAAACCTGAAGATCTGCAACCGCAGTCAGCTGGTATAAATCAGAAACCGAAACCGCCGGAAACGGCAGGTTCCAATATAGAAAGGAAAGAAATACTATGAGCAAACATGCACTGATTACAGGTATCA
Organism: uncultured Ruminococcus sp.; assembly: GCA_934463425.1. GTDB lineage: Bacteria > Bacillota > Clostridia > Oscillospirales > Ruminococcaceae > Ruminococcus_C. The sequence continues at coordinate 34,328 of CAKSJP010000021.1, read as the reverse complement.
CAGGACAGGACGGCTCTTATCTGGCAGAACTGCTGCTGGAGCAGGGCTATGAAGTATACGGCATCATGCGCCGCAAGAGCGTGGTTGACTACGGCAACGTCGAGCACATCAAGGAGAAGATCCACTTCATCTATGCAGACATGACCGACGTCATCTCCCTGATCTCCGCAATGCGCATCTCCCAGGCAGACGAAGTATACAACCTGGCTGCACAGTCCTTCGTTGCTACCAGCTGGGAACAGCCGCTGGCTACCGCAGAGATCGACGCACTGGGCGTTACCAACATGCTGGAAGCCATCCGTGCCGTAAAGCCGGAGTGCCGCTTCTATCAGGCATCCACTTCTGAGATGTTCGGTCTGGTACAGGAAATGCCGCAGACCGAAAAGACTCCGTTCTATCCGAGAAGCCCGTACGGCGTTGCAAAGCTGTATGGTCACTGGATCACCAAGAACTACCGCGAGAGCTATGGTCTGTTCGCTTGCTCCGGCATCCTGTTCAACCACGAGTCCGAGCGCCGCGGTCTGGAATTTGTAACCCGTAAGATCACCAATGCAGTGGCAAGAATCAAGTTTGGCGTACAGGATCATGTCGAACTGGGCAACATGGATTCCAAGCGTGACTGGGGTCACTCCAAGGACTATGTCCGCGCCATGTGGCTGATGCTCCAGCAGGACAAGCCGGATGACTATGTGATCGCAACCAATGAGACCCGTACCGTTCGGGAATTTGTAGAGACTGCTTTTGCTCACGCAGGCATTACTGTTGAGTGGCAGGGCAGCGGCGTAGATGAGATCGGTATCGACAAGGCTACCGGCAAGACCATCGTCACCGTCAACAAGAAGTTCTTCCGTCCGGCAGAGGTAGACGTGCTGCTGGGCAACCCGGCAAAGGCAGAGTCTGTTCTGGGCTGGAAGCGCGACATTTCCTTCTCCGATCTGGTAGAGCGCATGGTAAAGAACGACATGGCTCTGGTAGAGCACGAGCTAAAGTGCCAGAACGTATAAGCATTATATCACAACAGACAATGAAATCATAAAAACAGGGGCAGAGTTTCTCTGCCCTTGTTTCCATATCATCACCGAAGGAGGAATACGGATTGCGCATTGCATTTGATGTACTGCCGCTGATCGGCTGCCGTATGACCGGCATCGGCTATTGTGAGGCGGGACAGATCCAGGCGCTCACCAAGCTGCACCCGGAGGACGAGTTCCTGCTGCAATTTTTCTCCCGAAAAAATGAGGAGATCAAGATCGGGCGGCTGCAGCCCTATCTCCGGGAAAATGTCAAGCCTCACTGGGCAAAGGCGTCCGGCTATATCTATCGGCTGGTGTCCAACTTTCTGCCCATATCCTATCGGCATTATTTTGGGGACAAGGCGCAGGTGACGCACTTTTTCAACTATATCGTACCGCCCAAGGTGGCAGGAAAAACCGTGGTCACGGTGCACGATATGGTGTATAAGACCTTTCCGGAGACCGTTCGGGGCAGAACACGCTATATGCTGGACACCGGGCTGAAAAAGTCCATGAAGCGCGCCAGCTGCATTGTGACGGATTCGGAGTTTTCCAAGCAGGAGATCATCCGCTATTTCCCGCAGTTTGCAGACAAGATCCGCGTGGTATACTGCGGCGTGAATACGGAAAAGTTCCATCCGGTGGACGACCCGGCACAGATCCGCGCCGTGAAGGAAAAGTACGGCATCGACCGGGACTATTTCCTCTATCTGGGGACGGTAGAGCCGCGAAAGAATCTGGAGCGGCTCATCGAAGCCTATGACCGGTTCTGTCAGGGAAAGGACACCCCGCCGTATCTGGTGCTTGCCGGCGGCAAGGGCTGGCTGGACAGCGGCATTTACAAAAAGGCTGAGGAACTGGGACGGAGCGATCTGGTGAAGTTTACGGAATATGTACCGGATGAGATGCTCTGTCCGCTGATGTGCGGTGCACTGGCATTTGTGTTCCCGTCGATCTATGAGGGCTTCGGCATGCCGCCGCTGGAAGCGATGGCATGCGGTGTTCCGGTGCTGACCACCCATGCGGCATCCCTGCCGGAGGTGGTTGGCGAGGACGCAGTGGTCACAGACCCCTATTCTCCGGAGGATATTGCTGCCGGATTAGAGCGGCTCTATACCGACGAGGCGCTGCGGCAGCGGCTGAAAGAAGCCGGCCCCAAGCGCGCGGCGCAGTTCACCTGGGAGCGTTCGGCAGAGCAGCTGTACGAAGTGTACAAGGAGGCTTGCGGTGAGTGAGCAGAGAAAACTGCACATTTTGCAGGTGAACAAGGCGTATTATCCCCATATCGGCGGTATCGAAAGCCTGGTGCGGACATTTTCCCGGGAGCTGCAAAAGCGGGCAGAGGTCAGAGTTCTGGTCTGTCAGGAAAAGGGAAAGGGCGAGGAACGCGTGGTCGAGGGCGTGCCGGTGCACTATGCATCCAGCCTGGGCACTTATTTTTCCTGTCCGCTGTCCTTTTCCTTTCTGCGGAAGTTCCGGGAGATGGCGAAATGGGCGGACGTGGTAGAATTTCATGTGCCCTTTCCGCTGGCGGACCTGGCGTGTCTCCTGTCTGGCTATCGGGGCGGCGTGGTGATCGCCTGGCACAGCGATGTGGTACGGCAAAAGACGCTGCTCCGGTTCTATAAGCCGCTGCTGCTGAAATTTCTGCGCCGGGCGGACTGCATTATTGCGGCGACAGAGGGACATATCGACAGCTCACCGTTTCTGACCCAGTTCCGGGAGAAGTGCCGCATCATTCCCTATGGCATTGATGTGCAGGCATACCGGAGCATCCGGCGAAAGCCCATCCTGCGGCAGGTGCAGCAGCACCCGGAAACGGTGCGTGTGCTGTTTGTGGGGCGCTTTGTGTACTATAAGGGCATTGAGGTGCTGCTGCGCGCCTTTGCCAGGGTAAAGGGCTGTGAGCTGTTCCTGGTGGGACACGGCACACCGGAGATGGAAGAGAAACTGCATCGCATGACGGAAGAAGCACATATGGCGGCGCGCGTGCATTTCCTGGGAAATCTTTCAGAAGCAGATCTCCGGGCGGCGTTTGCGGATTGTGATATCTTTGTGCTGCCCTCGGTGGCGAACAGTGAGGCGTTCGGCATTGTGCAGCAGGAGGCAATGGTCTACGGCAAGCCGGTCATCAACACAGCGCTGCCCACCGGTGTACCGCACGTCAGTCTGGACGGCGTAACGGGAATCACCGTGCCGCCGGAGGATGCGGACGCACTGGCACAGGCCATACAGAAGCTGGCAGATGACAAGACGCTCCGGGAACAATACGGCAGCGCGGCGGCGAAACGCGTGGAAGAAGAGTATGAAGAGGCGGACGTGGTGGACAAGGTCTACGCCACGCTGAAAGAAGTTGCAGAAAGGCGGCAAAGGACATGAAAGCACTGATTATTGGCGGCGGCGGATTTGTGGGGAAGTATCTGGCAGAGCATCTGGTGCAGGACTGCGGCTGGGAAACATTTCTGACAAAGCTGCCCAAGGAAAACGCAGCGGTGGACGGCTGTGAAACATATAATCTGGACATTCTGGACAAGGACGCGGTAGAAGCGCTGCTGGTGCGCCTGAAGCCGGACGCGATCTTTCATCTGGCAGCGCAGAGCTCGGTGGCGTATTCCTGGAAAAATCCGCAGCTGACAGCAGACATCAACATCCGCGGCTGTCTGAATGTGCTGGATGCAGTACGAGATATGCCGGAGTATTCGCCGAAGATCCTGCTGATCGGTTCTGGCGAGGAGTACGGCGTACTGCCGGAAAATGTGAGCCTGGTCAGCGAGACGACACCGGTGCATCCGGCAAACCCTTATGCCATCACCAAGCTGACCCAGAATCTGTTCGGCGCACTCTATGCCAGGGCGTATGATATGCATGTCATGATGGTGCGGGCGTTTAATCACATCGGGCCGGGACAGCTGCCCCAGTTCGTGGTCTCGGACTTCTGCAAGCAGGTGGCGGAGATCTCTGCCGGCATGCGCGAACCGGTGATGTGCGTGGGTAATCTGACGGCTGCCCGGGACTTTACGGATGTGCGTGACGTGGTACGGGCGTATGCAATGCTCATTGAACACGGGCGTTCCGGTGAAGTCTATAATGTGGGCAGCGGCAGAGCTATCACCATCCAGGAGATCCTCGACCGCATCATTGCACACAGCAGCAAGAGCATTACGGTAGAGGTCGATCCGGCAAAGCTGCGCCCGGTGGAAATTCCCATGATCCGGGCGGATATCTCGAAGCTGCAGGCGGACACCGGCTGGCAGCCGGAGATTCCGCTGGAACAGACCATTGCAGAGACACTGGACGAGTGGAAAAAGAAGCTGAAATAATTGCCGGAGGAGGCGAAGGCGTATGGCACAAGTGGAAGAACTGCTGGAAAAAAAGCCGGAGACGGTTTCAGAAGATATGGGATACGGTGCGCCCTCAGATGCCTATGAGGAATCATCGTGGGAACAGCAGAAGCTGAAAAGCTGGCCGCGGCAGATCCATGTGTTCGGGGTGCGGCAGAATCAGATCAACCAGGGCACGGCGGCGCGGCTGCGTGCACTGGAGATCCAGAACCGGACGCTGGAGATCCAGATCCAGCGGTTAGAAGAAGAATTGCTGGCGGCGAAGGAACGGGAAAAGAAGATCCTGGGCAGAGTTGCAGCGGAGATGGACACCATGCAGGCAGAGATCAACCGTCTGCGGCTGTCTACCCAGCTGAACAGCAACGCACTGGACCGCATCCTGCGGCAGCCAGATCCGGCAGAATCTGAAACATCGGAAGAAGCAGAATAACTGCAAATCAAATGAAGAGTATAAAATGGCGAAAGTATGAATCGGAATGCTTTCGCCATTTTTTTATGGTAAAAATGATTTGGCAGCATAAAAACAAATAAATTTTGGTGCTTTTAAATTGATATACAACAATATTGCGCTCGCCTATGGAAAAAGATAAGCTATTCGACAAATTCCAAAAAAACCTGCAAATGAACAGTAGTTTTCCACATTTATTGTTTTAAATGCACAAAAAATGCAGCATATTTTATCAACTTCTTTGTGTTGCAATTTGAGCTGGATTGTGCTATAATTTTATCGTAGGAACAATATAGCTCTCTGTGTAAATGGGATTGTTTTGACAATTACCAATATTCTCTATTTTACTTAAAACTCAAAATGGGGGAATGACGCATAGGAGAAATTACCATATGAAAGGAGCGAACCTAGATGAAATCTATGAGAAAAAGAATTGCCGGAATAGTGGCGGCAGCCGCTATGGCAGTGACGAGTACGGTGAGTGGTATGTCCGGGCTGACGGTTGGCGCAGCAAATGTAATCACTAGCTGGGGCGGCGATGTACAGTCTGACGATGTGACGCTTTTGGTCGGCGAGAAGAGCACACTTCGTGGCGCAACGGTGGCGGAGACTCTCGCCAATGCTAACAAAATGTATGCGCTTGGTATTGCTTCGCAGTTCTGCGTATTTCTGGAAAATGATTTTCAAGCTCATGATTCCGATGCAGAGGGCCGTATTGCTGTAGGTGGCGGGGCTAATCTGTCGCAGTACATCGGTTGGGACTACGAAGTAGGCAAGGGAGACTATAACACCAGTGAATCGCTAGAGAATTTGCTAGGAGACAGCGGTTATGCCCATCTCATCATCAACAACGGACCGCTGCGTCAGTTGAACACCGACAAGGGGCAAATCTTCTGGATCGGCGAAAACGTGGACATGAATGATACCACTACGAATTACATGAAGTATGGTTCATATCAAAACGCCAAGAACCAGTTCTTTCAGTCATCAAACTTTTCCGTGGCAGATCAGTTTGCAATGCTCCGAAAGAATAGTCAGAAGCTGAGCCGTCAGAAGGCAACGGGCACATTTTCTGTCAGCGGAGACACTGCAACATTTACGTATACCGGCAGCGCATCTACAGCAGAAGAGGTGGTATTCACCCTGACACCGGAGGAGTGGGCGCAGTATCAGGAGTGTATCTACGTCAAGTATGAGAACATTCCGCAGCTGAAAACGCCCCGTACCGTCGTTGCCAATGACGGCAGCACCACCACTTGGAATAATTCTTATATCGTGGTCAATGTTGCCGGAAGCGGTGATGTGCATATCTCAGATATCAATAATGAAAACGGACAGAAATTCACATACATCAATAATGTTGCTGTGGGACGTACCGATTCTTCGGACACAGATCAGACAAAAAACAACCACCCCGGTGTAACCAGTCTGCTGTATAACTTCTATGAGGCATCACGTGTCGTGTTGGCGAACAACTTCCAGGGAACGATTCTGGCACCGCTGGCGGATGTCACAGACGAATGGACGCTGGAGGGCAGAAGCAATTCCAACCATAGAGGCCATCTTTCTGGTGCACTTATCGCCAAGAGCTTTGACGGCGGTACGGAGTTCGGCTATCGCCCGTACACCGGCCCGTATAGTCTGCTTTCGGCAGATACCGGCTATACCGTAGATCTCCAGAAATTGGATGCCAAGGGAAACCTGCTGTCCGGCGCAACTCTCGTGCTGTATCAGAAGCAGGCGAACGGTCAGTGGGATGCCGTGGATGCCATGGATACCGAGGACTTGCAGGCATCCTATAATGCACAGTTTGACATCGGCGAGGAAGATTCGGATGCACCTACCAAACTGGAACATGAGTACTACATTGCTGAGGAGGACGCACCGGACGGTTACCAGAAATCCGAGATGCGGTACTACATCGACTATGAGGAAACCTACAAGGAACAGAATGGTCTGATCGTTTCGACGGAAGTTCGTGTCACCATGTATCCGGCGACTACGGACACCCAGAAGCCCCAGACCGGCGGTGTCACCTATGTGGTGAATACAGCGTATACCATTGTTTCCGGCGAGATTCAGGAGAAGCAGTTTACCTATGACGGCACGATCTATACTCTGACCAGGGACGGCGACAACTGGAAATATGGGGGCAACGTCCTCTCGACAGAAAACCGATTTGACGACGCCACTATTTCTGGCATGCGCATCGACACCGAAAACATGCTGATCTATCCGCCGTTCAAGGCACCGTCGCAGCAACCCGCCGTTGGGCCGGCATCGCCCGATGCTGTTCCGACGATTGTGAACCAGCAGGGACTGACGATTCAGAAGAAGGATAACGAGGGCTCTCTGCTGAATGGCGCAACGCTTTCGCTGAAGAAGGTTCAAGACGGTACGGAAACGGCAGTCGCCGGATTTGACGGCACACAGGCAGATCAGACCCTGAGCATCGGCAGAATTGATCGGGCAGATATCCACGTTGCCGATGCCAGCCAGAACCCCTACTATGTTCTGGAGGAGATTGCAGCACCCTCTGCGGAATACGAGCTGGCGAAGCCTATCTACTTCTATGTGACAGCCGGGGAGAACGGCGTATATACCGTGCACACCACCGAGGCTGAGGTGAATGGCAAGCCGGATTGGAGCAAGGCGACTGTCAGCACAGATACCGTTGTCACCATGATCGACGTTCGCATCACCGGCGCAAAGGTAACTCTGCAAAAGGTGGACAGCGAGAGCGACGATGTGATCCCGGACGGCGGCGCAGAACTGGCGCTGTACCGTGCATCCAATGACGCAAAGATCTGCGACTGGAACGGCGAGAAGCAGGTGGATGGCTATCTGGAACCCGGCATGTACTACATCGTGGAAACCAAAGCGCCGGCAGGCTATAAGGACACACTGGTGGGACAGAAGATGTACTTTGTTGTCAACAGCAACTATACCATCACCGTGGGCAGACCGTCCTATGTGGAGTCGGTTTCTCCGGCAAGCGATGCGGAAGAATATTTCGGTGATGAGTACAGAAATGTGCTCATTACCAAAATCGAAGTAGATGCCAGCGATATTCAGGGTGCTTCCCATGCGATTCAGTTTAAGCCCACCGGCGATGCGATGGCAATGCAGAAGGATATCTCCGAGGGGACGAACACCTTTACCGGAGATGGCATTGCATTCGGCGAGGGCGGCAGAATGAAAGTCACCTACTGGAACGCAACGATTCAGGCAATCCGGTACTATGTGGATATTAAGGATACTGCATCGGCAAACCTCAAGGTGACTGACGGCAATACCGTTTGCATTCAGGTGCCCAACGAAAAGGCAGAAACCACTACAACGACTACCACCACTACCACCACAACAACAACAACTACTACCACCACCACTACCACTACCACTACCACAACCACAACTACAAGCAATACGACCCAAACAACAGACAGCACAACCACTTCGACTTCAACAACTACAAGCAGCACTACATCCGCTACCACACTCTCTTCTGCCGGCCCGACTACGCCGTCTGCAACGGAAACCACCACCACCACCACTACCACTACAACTACAACTACAACTACAACCACCTCTTCGACTACCGCAGCCACTACAACTACAGTGACTACAGCAGGCACAACGACGACTCCCACCACGCTGACAACTGCAACAACCACAGAGACAACGACTACCACCACAACCACAACCACCACCACTACAACTACGACAACCACTACAGAAACGACGGCTACCACCACCACGGAAGAGACTACTACCACTACAGAGGAGACCACTACAACCACAGAGACAACCACCAACACTACTACCACAACTGAAGAAACCACTACCACCACAGAAACCACAACGACGACCACGGAAACTACCACGACGACCACGACGACAACGACGACAACGACGACCACCACAGCAACTACCACCAGCAATACAACTGTGCCGACTACTGCAACAACGGTGACTACAACGCCGACCACATCCGTGACAACGGAAACGACAACCACAACGTCGGAGACAACTATGACCACCACAACCACAACTGCTGCAACTACGACTTCTGCGACTACCACCACGCCGCGGAATACTACGGAAAATAACGGCAGCCACACACCGTCCGGCACGATGACCACTACTACAACAATGACTACCGCATCCTCTGCAGGGCCGACGATGACTACCACAACCACCGCATCCGGAATGACAACCACCTCCGGTACTGAAACAACTACAACCACTTCCGGCACAACGACTACCGCGACCACTGCATCCTCTGCAGGGCCGACGATGACTACCACAACCACCACATCCGGAATGACGACAACTTCCGGTACTGAAACAACTACAACCACTTCCGGCACAACCACCACGCCGCGGAATACCACGGAAAACAACGGCAGCCACACACCGTCCGGTACAACGACCACTTCCGGTTCGACGACTACCATGACGACCTCCGGCTCCGGTTCTTCCACCACGTCGGGAACGACTACCACAACGACTACGGCTACTACAACGGCTGCGACTACTTCCCGCAGAAACAACGGCTATGGCAGATCCGGCAGCGACACCTCCCGGGTATCCGGTTCTCCGAAAACCGGGGATAAGGGCTATGCCGTTTGCATTGCCGCAGGTGCTGCGGTATTGCTCCTGTGGGCAAGCCGGAAAAAACGGAAGTAATCCCTTTTAACACAAACGCATGACCTTCAGCGGCAGGCACGGCAAGCAGAGCGGTGTCTGCCGCTGCTGTGTTTTGTAAGCATTTTGTAGGAAGTTTTCAGAAATTCCGGGAAATACGCGAAGGGACATTATTTGTTCCTTTTGAAATTTTAGGCATTTTGCCGGATTGACAGGCGGCTTTGTAAATGAATTGTAAGATTTCTCTTGACAAACCGCGGAAAATACGATATAATAAGAACAACACATGACATGGAGAAACGCTGTATAGAGCTTGTGCACAGGATATGCGTCTGGATTTTCCAGTGAACTGCATGTAAAACTGTCGGGGCTTTATCCAATGTTTCCGCAATACCGCAGGACGGTATAGAATTGGCTCTGAGAGCATGGAGGAACGATATGGGCATTTTTTCAAGAATCGGCGATGTGTTTAAGGCAAATATTAATGATATGATCGACCGGGCAGAGGATCCGGAAAAAATGGTAAAGCAGATCATCCTGGATCTGCAGAAAGAAGTCAGCCAGGCAACACAGGCATTGGGTAAGGCGATGGCAAGCGAACGGATCGCAAAGCGCCAGTATGATGATGCCGTAAAGGCTTCTGCGGATTGGGAAATGAAGGCTAAGTCTGCGCTGAATGCCGGAGAAGTGGATCTGGCGAAAAAGGCACTGTCTAACAAGGTAAAGGCGGACGAAAGCGTTAAGCAGTATCAGCAGATGTATGAGCAGATTTCTGCCCAGACCGCACAGGTCAGAGAGCAGGTAGAGGCGCTGAAAGCCAAGCTGGAGGAGGCGAAGAGCCGCCAGGCGATGCTGATTGCTCGTTCTCAGATGGCAAAGACCCAGAAGAGCTTGGCACAGTCTGTGGGCGGTCTGGATTCTTCCAGCGCACTGGATAAGTTCGATCGCATGGAAGAAAAAGTGACACGGCAGGAAGCAGAAGCACAGGCGTTTTCTGAAATGTCCGGCACCTCTGGCGCTGCCGATGAAAAAACATTTGCACAGCTTCAGCATGATGCTGATGTAGATGCGGAATTACAGCGTTTGATGGCTGAAATGGGTCAGACCGGTGCGGCATCGGAAACAGAAGGGAGTGCGGTCTGATTATGGCAAAAAGAGAGGAAAAGTCATCCCTTTGCGGCCTGCTTGTGGTACTGATTGCCATTGCAGTGGGTGTAGCAGGTATCGTCTACGCACTTTCCACACATCGCCGGCATATCAGCCGGGAAAAGTGGAAGGATTATGATGAATGCGGACTGGTATAACCAGAAAAACAGAGACCATAGGCAATCCCGCATAAGGCTTGTGCGGTTTTGCCTATCATAACTATAATTAAAAAAACGGGCACAAATTGATATTTGTGCCCGTTTTTTATAAAGAAAGTACCGTAAAACACTTGTGTGGAATTGCTTTTATACGATTTTCCTTAAAATGTGCTAAAAGCTGTCAAAATGAATTGCCATCTCGGGAGGATTGTGCTATAATAGAATTGTTATATTGGTGAAAAAAGGGGAAGTTTACATGTATGGCAATAAAATTGTCCTGGATCTGGAATTTACGCCGATTCGAGATCCGGAACTGCAAGTGGTGGCAAACAGTGAAATTTTAGAGATCGGTGCAGTCAAGCTGAATGCAGACAATGTGATTACAGATGAGTTTCAGACCTATGTCAAACCGCAGTACAGCAGCATTCCGCCGCATATTACGCGGATCACTGGCATTACAGAAGAGACGGTGGCGCATGCGCCGATGTATGCTGAGGCGGTGATGCAGTTTACAGAGTGGATCAGAAGCTCCGGGAAAAGCCGGTTTTATACCTGGAGCAATTCTGATCAGGCTGTACTGCTGCGGGAGGCGGAACTAAAGGAAGAGATGCTGCATGAAATGTTCTACGGGCATTGGGTGGATCTGCAGCGCATCCATCAGCGCGTATACGGATTTCGCCGTCCCATGAACCTCACCAGTGCACTGGGGTCAATGCAGATCTATTTTGAGGGTACAGAGCACGGTGCGCTGGCGGACGCGAGGAATACGGCGGAGATCCTGCTGCATCTGAGTAATCTCCGGGAGGCACAGGCGCGCATCCAAAATTCGCACATCACTTATAACAGCACAGAATCCCACGGCTTTTCCATGGGGCTGGTGTTCAAAAAGCGCTAGAGCGTGCACAAAAAAGCAGAGACACCGCTTTGGGGTATCTCTGCCGAAAAGATATTCTTTTGTGTGCGTGTTTACGGGCGCTGTCCCAGACCGCCCTCCAGGGTGATGGTCTCGCCGGTCATAAACTTAAAGTCCGGAGAAGCCAGCTGTACGCAGACTCTGCCGATCTCCAGTTCTGCATCCCCCAGGTGGCCGACCGGCGGCATCTTGACGTTTTTCTCAAAAGCGTCCGGATATGCTTTCTGGAAGTTTTCCAGCTGTGCCGTCCATGCCAGCGGACAAATGATATTGACGTTGATGTTGTCCTTGCCCCATTCGGTGGCAGCAACACGAGTCAGACCGCGGATGCCCTCTTTGGCAGCGGCATAGGCGCACTGTCCGAAATTGCCGAACAGCCCTGCGCCGGAGGCAAAGTTGATGACAGAGCCCTGGGTCTTTTTCAGATAGGGATAGCATGCCTTCATGTAGTGGAAGGTGGCATACAGACCGGAATAGATCGCCAAATCAAACTGTTCGGTGGTGTGGTCTGCCAGGGTGACGCCGGAGGCAGAAGCCTGGGCGTTGTTGATGAGAACATGAATATCTCCGAAGGTGTCCGCTGCCTGCTTGACTACATTTTCCACTACAGCGGCGTTGTCAGCACCGGCATTGACATCTGCCTGTACCGTCAGGACGCGGATGCCGTAGAGCCGTTCCAGTTCTTCCTTGGCAGCGTCCAGCTTTTGCACGTTGCGGCCGGTGATGACCAGGTTTGCACCTTCTTTGGCATAGGCAGTAGCGATGCCATAGCCGATAGAGCCGCATCTGCCGTCACTGAGGACAGCTCTGCCGGCGCCGGTGATGATTGCGGTTTTATTGGTTAAAAATCCCATTGTAAGCTTCCTTTCTGGAATCAAAAGCAGAAAACTGCTTCTGGCGCACGAGTTTTGTTTGACGATTCCAGTATAGCACATTTTTGAGAAAAAAGCAAGAGAATCAGAGGATTTATCATGCAAATTCGGAAAGCCGCAGTGCAGTTCCTTCTGGCGCATCATTGTGACGGCGAGATCCTGTCCGACATCCGGTCGGGCGCAGTTTATCTTGGGGTGGATGCGCCGGGTATCCGCGCATAAGAACCAGAAAAGAAAAAATGAGAAAACAGAAATGAGCGGACAGCCGGGAGAGGGCAGTCCGCTCATTTTCGTTATCGACGCACTTGGTGCATCCGCTTTTTTGCCTGATACATGGCATCATCTGCGCGGCTCGTCCGCAAATTCGCCGTAGTCGCTGCAGCTTTGGTTCATTTCCTGTGCTTTTTCCGAGAGCGCCTCGTTCATGGCACGCAGCTCCGCCGCCTGCTTTTTCTCCAGCAGGGCAATAAACTCGTCTCCGCCTACCCGATAGACCTTGTCGAATACAGAGAGCATGCACTTTGCGGCGCTCTGCAGGAGCACATCGCCGCCGGCATGCCTGCATTTTTTACATCAGAAAAAGCAATTGATTTTGATTTGCGGCTGTGCTATACTTTTTATGATAAAGAAGCAGGAGGTCTTTTTTCATGGAAACAAATGAAAATCATTTACGCACACTTCGCGGCGAACTGATACTGGTGCTTGCGGTATGCATCAATAGCCTCGGCGTAGTGCTGATGCTCTATTCCGGTGCCGGGATCTCGGCGATCTCCAGCGTTCCCTTTGCCTTTTCTGAAGTATTTCCCAAGCTGACTCTCGGCACATGGACATATCTCTTCCAGGGCTTGCTGGTGCTGAGTCTGATGGTGATGCGCCGGCGCTTTGTGCCGCCGTATCTGTTCAGCTTTGTGGTGGGCTTTGTGTTCGGTGAACTGCTGGATGTCCATGAGCTGTGGATCGGGGTACTTCCCACCGCGCTGCCCTGGCGCATTCTGTACTTTGTTGTCAGCTATGTGCTGATCTGCATCGGCATTGCCCTGTCGAACCGGTGCGGACTGCCCATTGTCCCCACCGACCTGTTTCCCCGGGAGCTCTCGGACATCACCGGCGTAGACTATCCCAAGATCAAGATCGGCTTTGATGTGATCTGTCTGGCGGTGACGGCAGGGATGACCTTTTTCTGTCTGGGACATCTGGACGGTCTGGGCATCGGCACGATCGTGGCGGCGTTTACTATGGGAAAGGGCGTGGGCATCTGCGGAAACTGGATGGACAAGCGCTTTCAGTTCACTACATTCCTGGAAAAGCGAAAGGAGAGAATGCGATGAAATCTCTGCGCCTTTTGGTGACTTATACAGCAAGACCCGGTCAGCGGGATGCCTTTCTCCAGGCGGTGCTGCAAAGCGGCGCGGCGGAGAGCATCCGGCAGGAGGACGGCTGCCTGCGGTATGACTATTTCCTGTCGGCAGAGCGCCCGGAAGAGATCCTGCTGGTGGAAGAATGGGCATCGGCGGAACAGCAGCAGACGCATCTCCAGCAGCCTCATATGCAGCAGCTGAAACAGTGGAAAGAACAGTACATTGCGGCAACAGAAGTACAGACGATCTGAATTTCTGCATTTTCACAAAATATACTTGCTTTTTTTCGGAAAAAGTGGCATAATAAAAAGAAAGGATTTCGCTGTGCAAGCGAAAGTGACACAGAAAGGAAACGTAATCTATGGAAAATCAACTGGTTCTGGTACTGGACTTCGGCGGTCAGTACAATCAGCTTATTGCCCGGCGCGTGCGGGAATGCGGTGTATACTGTGAAGTGATCCGCTATACCACACCGCTGGAAGAGATCGCAGCACGGAAACCGGTGGGTATCATCTTCACCGGCGGCCCGAACAGCGTATATGATGAAAAGTCTCCCCATATCGCCAAGGAAATTTTTGAAATGGGTATCCCGATCCTGGGTATCTGCTACGGCTGTCAGCTGATGGCATACACCCTGGGCGGTACGGTTGCTACCTGTACTACATCGGAATACGGCAAGACCGAGACCATCTATGACAAGTCCAGTGCACTGTTCCAGAATGAGGAACTGCCGGAGCGGGCAATCTCCTGGATGAGCCACACTGACTACATCTCCGAAGCACCGGTAGGCTTTACCGTAACGGCACATACCGAGAACTGTCCGGTAGCTGCTATGGAAAATCCGGAAAAGAAGCTGTATGCCGTACAGTTCCATCCGGAGGTAAACCACACCCAGTATGGTCTGACCATGCTGGACAGCTTCTTGAAAAACGTCTGCGGCTGCACCGGTGACTGGACCATGGGCAACTATGCCAAGACTGCCATTGCACAGATCCGGGAAAAGGTGGGCGACGGCAGAGTTCTGCTGGCGCTGTCCGGCGGTGTAGACAGTTCTGTCTGTGCTGCTCTGCTGTCCCGTGCGGTCGGCAAGAAGCTGACCTGCATCTTCGTAGACCACGGCTTCCTGCGGAAAAACGAGGGAGACGAGGTAGAGGCTGCTTTTGCCGACAAGGACATCAACTTTATCCGCGTCAATGCCAAGGCTGCCTTTATGGAAAAGCTGAGCGGTGTTTCTGACCCGGAGACCAAGCGTAAGACCATCGGCGAAGAGTTCATCCGTGCCTTTGAGCGCGAGTCCAAGAAGCTGGGCACGGTGGACTTCCTGGCACAGGGGACGATCTATCCGGACGTGATCGAAAGCGGTTCCGGCGATGCAGCTGTGATCAAGTCCCATCACAATGTAGGCGGTCTGCCGGACTATGTGGACTTCAAGGAGATCATCGAACCGCTGCGTCTGCTGTTCAAGGACGAGGTACGGCAGCTGGGCATCGAGCTGGGTCTGCCGGAAAATCTGGTATGGCGTCAGCCGTTCCCGGGCCCGGGACTGGCGATCCGCATTATCGGCGAGATCACAGACGAAAAGCTGGCCATTCTCCAGGATGCCGATTGGATCTTCCGGGAAGAGATCGCGAAGGCGGGACTGGATCGGAGCATCCACCAGTATTTCGCTGTTCTGACCAATATGCGCTCTGTCGGCGTTATGGGCGACGGCAGAACCTATGATTACACGCTGGCACTGCGCGGTGTGACTACTACCGACTTTATGACCGCAGATTTTGCACGCATCCCGTATGAGGTGCTGGAAGTGATCTCTGCCCGCATTGTCAACGAGGTAAAGAATATCAACCGCGTTGTGTATGATATTACCACAAAGCCGCCGGCTACGATCGAGTGGGAATAATGCAAGCAATTGCTGAAATGGCGTAATACCGTGCTTTTCAAGGTGCGGTTAAGCTGAATGGCAACGATTTGGCAACATTTCTCTATTATCGGCAACAGTGATATAATAATTGTCTGAAAAGATAAGAGCTATCTGATTTGTATTTGAATCGGATAGCTCTTTTCTTATTTTAAAGCAAGTGGTTTACGAACATCTTCTTGTAGCTTCTATTCACAAAACATGATTTATGTTTATATTTGTTCATCCTTTTTCTGATAGTATTCTTGAAACGCTCTCCAATCTGAAATGCTTCTTAACTCTTCTCTCACTTTTTCTTGATCGTCAATTCCTAATTGTAAACAAACGTTATATTCAAGCAACAGGGACAGAATTCTTATCGCATCAATTAGTTTATCACCTTTTAAAGCTTTCTTCTCTTTGGATCTACCATAGTGAGTATAATAATGCCTTGTATCTGCGACAGTTTGTGCAAAACCAGCATCAGATAAATAGTATTCTATAAACAATCCATCATACTTTCCAATGAGAAGATCATTCAATCTTGACACTAAAATTATGTATTTGCAGTTTTCATCTTTTTGTGTATCACTCAGCAACAATTTTTCTATAATAGGGTAGTTCGGTAAACTTCCAAAACGTTCATTCACAGAGGCAACATATTTATCCTTGCTGTCATCATAAAAAAATCTCGCATGAAATGTTTCCAATGCTTGAACGATATTCAGAAAAACCATTTCTGGGGGCATATCCTTATACTTAAATAGAGATAAATAGAGGTTGAAAATTGGTTCCAATAGCGTTAATTCTTTTTGTATATCTTTTTCTGGCGATAATTGACAAAGATTAAAATTATAGTCCAATCGGTTACTTCCATGAATTGTAAGGCGCTGTTCTGATGTATACAAATGGTACTTGAAGTATTCAGTATGTGGACCAATTTGATAACTATCGTCATAGTCATATAAAACCTGTTCATCAATATTAACATTGTTTTTTATTGCGAATGAAATCAAGGATATTATTTTATTACGTATTGAGATGAAATTCAATGCATCCAACTTTTCATCTGATTCAATACTTACAATTAAACGTTCAACAACCTTTGACTCTTCCTTATGTGGTAAACTAAATAATTCACAGTTTAATGAAGTTGAGAATGTGATTTTTGCTCCAAACCAATGATATTCATTTTTGTTGTCAATTTTTTTGATTTTAATTGTCGAAAAATCACTTGTATCTATGGTAGACAACCCGCTCCAATTCAGAGCGTTTTCTAATACGCACTCTAATTTATTGAATTTTACGTTTGTAGCATCTCCTTTTGACCATATTGCATAATCAGCAACAAAAACAAGTTGCTGAGTCTGAAATGCTTGCGTATGATTCCTTGCGCAATGATTGTGAAAAAGAGTAACTATTGCTCCGGAATTAAGAACACCTGTGATTATATCCAAGTTTCCGTAACTTCTTCCAATTGGAAAAGCATCTATTACTCTCTTCATAAGATTAAGAATTGTAGCACCGCTCTCTTTATTATAGATTAAGTCTCCAGCTATTTCTTCACCGTTAATATTAAATACTCCTGAGAAATACCTATCCATATTATCCTGCATTCTTTCACCTCATGTTCTTTCTCCATGATAAGATATTTTGCATTCATATCTTATACGTCGCATTACTTCATCTTTCTGATTGCAGTTTCGTTTCTCTCCGCCTCCGACCTCGGATACCTGTATCTCCACTGGTCATATTCCTCACGACTAATCTCCCCATTGCGGTACTTCTGGGCCATTTCCTCCCAAGGTTCGAGCAGACCTGTCATTTTGGAAAATGTCGAGCCGTTTTGCCTGTTGATGCGGATACAGATTTCACCGTCCAGACGGTCGATCTTGAAGCCATATAAGTCCTCTAAAGCAAAGAGTGTGTGCATAAGCCCGGTGTAACTGTCAATATTCGGAACATTCAGAGCCTCAGTAGATACGTCCAGTGCATCGGCAAGCAGCTCCACAAGGTCAGCCTTGGGTGTTCTCGACCCCGATTCATACTGAGCCATACGAATATCGGCAGTCCGTTCCGAGAAGCCGACCTGCAAGCCTAAGAACTTCTGTGTCATACCTCTGAGGTTTCTGATAAACCTGATTCTTTCACCTATTGCCATGATGTTGCCCTCCATTTTCAATCGGCTGACGATTTGCGCCGCCATATTTCACAAATTAATTATAACATATATGCTTAGTGTTTGTCAAGATAGTAGAAATAAAAATGTTTAGTGATTTTATACTTGACATAACGATATATGTTTAGTATAATAAAATCAGAACTTAACGATTTAGAGTTAAGTTAGAGAAAGGAGATACTCTTAATGACAGATAAAAATTTTATGAGAGTAGAAGATGTTGCCAGGGAGCTTGATGTATCTAAGTCCTATGCTTATAAGATAGTACAGAAGCTCAACAAGGAGCTTGAAGCCAAGGGATATATCACGATCTCAGGCAGAGTGAACAGACAATACTTCCTCGAAAGGACTTGCTACGGCGGTTCTGCCGAGGACAGCGAAAGGAAGTGATACGATGTCAGTCTATAAGGACGGCAGCAAGTGGCGTGTGATCTACCGCTACACCAACAGCCGTGGAGAACGCAAACAGACACAAAAGCGTGGTTTCTCCACAAAGAAAGAAGCTCAGGCGTGGGAGCGTGAGCAGATGAACAAGACGGAATCCAGCCTTGATATGACCTTTGAGAGCTTTTCGGAGATATACTTCGAGGACATGAAGAAGCGTCTGAAGGACAACACATGGCACACCAAAGAGCATATCCTTCGCACAAAGCTGATCCCGTTCTTCGGGAAAAGAAAGATGTGCGATATTCAGCCCAAAGATGTGATAGCGTGGCAGAATGAAATGCTCGAAGGTTCGACCAAGACAGGCAAGCCATACTCGCCCGTGTACCTGAAAACGCTACACAATCAGCTCAGTGCTGTGTTCAACTATGCAGTAAAGTTCTACGGGCTTCCGAGCAATCCCGCAGCCAAGGCAGGCAATATGGGAAAAGCGAAGAACCGGGAGATGCTGTTCTGGACGCAGGAGGAATACAAGCAGTTCGCAGAAGTGATGATGGACAAGCCTGTTTCTTTCTATGCCTTTGAAATGCTGTACTGGTGCGGTATCCGTGAGGGTGAACTTCTCGCCCTCACGCCTGCCGATTTCGACTTTGAGAAGCAGACGGTCTCGATCACAAAGTCCTATCAGCGTATCAAGGGACAGGATATTATTACTGATCCGAAAACAGCAAAGAGCAACCGTATTGTGAAGATTCCTGATTTTCTTTCTCAGGAGATACAGGACTTCATTGGTCAGCTTTATAGTATCGGAGAACATGACCGTATGTTCATGATAACCAAGAGCTATCTTCATCACGAAATGGACAGAGGAGCGAAAGAATCAGGTGTAAAGCGTATCCGCATTCATGACCTTAGACACTCTCATATCTCTCTGCTCATTGAAATGGGGTTCTCTGCCGTGGCAATAGCGGATAGGGTTGGACACGAGAGCATTGATATTACTTATCGTTATGCTCACCTGTTCCCCAGTACGCAGAATGAAATGGCGGACAGGCTAAGCGACCTGAGAAGTGATGATGCGGAGGGAGGTGAAGATGATGTCAGCGAAAAACCTTGACAGCAAGGGCAGGTTCAGGGCGAAGACGATCGGGTTTCGTGTATCGCCTGAAGAAGATCAGCTCATCAACTCGGCAGTCGCTCTTTCGGGACTTACCAAGCAGGACTATATCGTGAAACGGCTGCTGTGCCGTGATGTGGTAGTGCAGGGCAATCCGAGAGTATACAAAGCTCTGAAAAATCAGCTTGCGGAAGTGCTTTCAGAATTGCAGAGAATCGAAAATAGTTCTGTAAGTGATGAACTTCTTGAAACGATACGACTCATCAACACCACATTAAATGGAATGAAAGGAGAATCCTGATGTCAGAAGAAAAAGAAATGACCGCTCCGAACGTATCTATTGGCGTAGATACGGAGCAGTCATCCATAAAACAAACTACTAATAGTATATCAAATCGTGATGTAAATTTCAACCCCTTTGACGAATTTTTCAAGAAAATTGATCCGTCATACATGAAAACAGTCACGATGCAGGAACTGTATCAGGATATTTACAGCAAGAAACCGCCTGTTATTGAGGGCTTGCTCTATCAAGGTACTTATCTGTTTGTCGGTTCACCTAAGATCGGCAAAAGCTTCTTTATGGCACAGCTTGCCTATCATGTCAGCACAGGTACTCCGCTTTGGGACTATCCTGTGAAAAAGGGTACGGTTCTCTACCTTGCACTGGAAGATGATTACAGACGATTGCAGGAACGAATGTACCGAATGTTCGGAACGGACAGTACGGAAAACTTGTACTTTTCCGTATCGTCCAAACCGCTTGGAAATGGTCTAACCGATCAGCTGAGCGGTTTTATCCGAGAACACCCTGACACAACGCTTGTGATTATTGATACACTTCAAAAAATCCGTGAGGTGGACAGTGATTCTTACAGCTATGCCAAAGATTACGAGATCATCAATCAGCTGAAACAGTTCTCTGACAGTTGGGGAATATGTCTGCTGTTAGTTCATCATACGAGAAAGCAAAAGTCATCTGATAACTTCGACATGATCTCAGGAACAAATGGTTTGCTTGGCTGTGCAGACGGAGCATTTATGCTTTACAAGGAAACCAGAACTTCCAATAAAGCAATTCTTGAAATTTCAGGTCGTGATCAGCAAGATCAAAAAATCCACCTTGTGCGTGATGAAGAAAAACTCTGCTGGAACTTTGAAAAAGCAGAAACAGAACTTTGGAAAGAACCGCCCGAACCGTTGCTGGAGTGTATCGCCAATCTTGTAACAGAAGAAAATCCGACCTGGCAGGGTACAGCGACTGAACTGATAGAAAAGCTTGGGCTGGATATGAAGCCGAATGTGGTTTCGCTGAAACTCAATGTCAATGCAGGCAGATTGATGAATGATTATAGCATTCGATACACGAATAAGCGTAACCACAGCGGACGCATGATTTTCTTTTCTTTGTTATCAAAAGAGTAAATTTCAAGTGGTTGGCGTGTCAGTCCGTGACGGTCGTGACGATGTTTTGTGAGCGGTGTAATCATCGTCACCATCGTCACACATCGTCACGGCGTTGGCGGTTTATCCGCCGTTCAAGCCTCGCAGAGCCCCGATAGCATTTTTGATAGTCCGTAAGGCTGTCGAAAGTGCTATGGGGTTACCGGCGGCATTCCGCAGGTAACTCGGCTCTCCGAGCCGTCTGGTTTACCGATCTCCGTATCGCTGCAAACCGTTTCGCCCATAGGGCATTCCCTCATCAGAGGGTCAATTTAAAAAGAAAGAGAGGTGTTCCCATGTGTCAAAAGACGATCTCAATGTGTCAGGGCAAGGGCAGCTTGTCCCACAACAACCGTGCATTTGCTACCAAAAATATCGACAGTTCCCGAACAGCGGACAACATTACATTTGTGCATCAGAATTTGCGTGATGCTTATGATATTCTTTTCAGCGATGCAGTAGAAAGATACAATACCCGTCAGAAACGAAATGACCGCCGTATCCCAGACTACTTTCATCACCTGTTCAGCCGTGAACCGAGTGCAAGTGTTATCACTGGGACAAATAAGCAAAAGAGTTTCTATGAAGACTTAGTCCAGATCGGGACAAAAGATGATACAGGTGTCGGTACTCCCGATTCGGAGATTGCTGTTGCCTGTTTACGGGAGTACATGGAGGGCTTTTCAGAAAGAAATCCGAATTTCTATGTGTTCAATGCTGTGATGCACCTTGATGAAGCAACTCCCCATCTGCACATCGACTATATTCCCGTCGGGCATTTCGACAGAGGGCTTGACACTCGAAATGCTATGGCGAAAGCTCTCGAAGAAATGGGACACGGCAAAGGTGCAAATGCAATCAACCGTTGGCGTTTAACAGAGTGGGAAATCCTGCACCAGATTTGCAAGGCTCACGGTGTTGAAATTGCGGAGCCGAAGAAGTCCAGAGGGTACAGCTATACGGTTGAGGAATACGGCAATCATCAAGACGAAATTAGGCGGCTGAATGAAGAAAAGGAGCAGGCTCTTTCTGAGCGTGACGAAGCCCGTGCGGAGCTTGACAAGGCAGCAAAGAAGAAAGTCAAGCTCGATGAGATCGAGAGCATTGAAGCCAAGGAGTCGATGTTTGGAAAGAAAGTTACTCTCACAAAAGAGGACTATGACAAGCTCAGCGACACGGCAAAGAAGTATGTGGCAATGGTCAAGACCAACAAGAAGCTCAGATCCGAGCATGACACGGCAGTGCAGGAGCGTGACAAGCTGAAAGAGCAGTTGTCGGCTGTTTCCTCGGAGCTTGCCGCTTACAAGAAAGCTGAAAAGGAAAAGGCTCTTTTCACTCGTGAGAAGCTAAACAAGGAAGCAAAGCGTATCAGCCGTGAGGACGAGCTTTCACGCAAACTGAAAAAGGCGGAGGCTTTTATCTCTGCTTGTGGATTGAGTTCCGACTATCAGCAGTTCAGATATAACAGCACAATAAAAAGCAAGAATTTGGAATGAGGAGAAAAATTTTATGATTATCAGAAGCAAAGACAAAGTTCAGGTGATCGGCAAAAACAAGTCGGTCTGGGTGTTGGATACCAATGCACTTACCGTTACACACAATACAGTTGATACTGAGCCAACAGTAACAGCATTCCGTTCCGAGTATATCAAGTATCACCTGCATTATTCAGCGGAACACCGTAAGAACAGACTGAGAAAACTTGTAAATAACGGCGAAATTCTGGGTTATCTGACTGAACTTGATAAGGCAGTGGAAAATGCTATGGAAAGACAGGTTGAAAAGTGGAAAGCTGACGATAAGGAATATCAGCAGTCACTTGCTGTTGGTGATGTCGCTAAGGCAGAGGGACTGGAAAATATGATGAGGTTGTGTGCGAAGGAGGCGGTGTATGCGGATTTGGTGTATGTGTGAGGAAAGTAAGAGTGTGAAACAGTAAAAAAATTACTCGAAAAATAAATCCCGACAAATCGAAGCTGTAATGCTGATTTGTCGGGATATTTTATTTGCCCTTTGATAACTCTACCGCAATCTTTCCTATAATCTGGTAATGTTCTGCACTCATTTTTTGGAACGTTGATATGTTCTTCTTTCTGAAAGCTTCAATAAGATTTTTAGTAATAGCGATCTGTTCTGGGTTCATACCAAAAGTGGAAATATTTGAATGCTTTTCCATTCCTGCAAGATAATCCATTGAAACGTTAAAAATAGCGGCGAATTCTTTTACCGTTTCAAAGGTTGGATTTTGCAACCCTTTTTCATATCGGCTTATGATTGAACTTTCTTTATGAATCAGACGGGCAAGCTGCTCTTGCGTAAACCCCTTTTCTTTTCGTAATTTTTGAAGAATTACTCCGAAATCGTACACTTCATCCATTTTGCACCTCAAGAATTTGTAGTATACTCAAATTATACCCCAAACCACTTGATAAATATGCAATTTTATGGTATACTACTTGATATATAATCAAGTTTGAAATAAAAAACATGATATATAATCAAATCGAAAGGCATAGTAAAATGGCAAACAAAAATGAGAATCTTTCTGCTGCGAAAAATGCAAAGAAAGATGAGTTTTATACTCAGTTAGTCGATATAGAGAACGAATTAAGGCATTATAAGGAACATTTCAAGGATAAGATTGTTTTCTGCAATTGTGATGACCCTTATGAGAGCAATTTTGTGAAGTATTTTGCAATGAATTTTAATGCTCTCGGATTGAAAAAGCTTATTGCAACTTGTTATACGACTTCTCCCGTGATGTATACGCAGCTTACATTTTTTGGCGAGGAAGAAGTAATTTCCGTTGCTTATAGTGGAAAGAAACCATATGTCATTGAAATATCTGAAGTTACAGATGAAAATGGCGATGGTGCGGTTGATCTGACTGATTTTGAGTTGATTTTAAAGAAGAATAAGCCGAAAATATTAAAGGGGGACGGCGATTTTCGTTCTGCTGAATGTATTGAATATTTGAAAGAAGCTGATATTGTTGTGACAAATCCCCCATTTTCCCTTTTCAGAGAATACGTTGCACAGCTTATGGAGTATGAGAAAAAATTTATTATTATTGGAAATCAGAACGCAATTACATATAAGGAGGTTTTCCCACTAATCAAAGAAAATAGGTTGTGGTTAGGCTTTAAGTGCGGAGATATGGCATTTACAGTTCCAGAGTCATATGAAGCGAGAGAAACACGGTTTTGGGTTGATGAGAGTGGTCAAAAATGGAGAAGTTTTGGAAATATTTGTTGGTATACAAATCTTGACCACAGCAAAAGACATGAGGATTTAATCCTTTATAAAAGCTATTCAGAAGAGGAATATCCTTCTTATGATAATTATAATGCGATTGAAGTAAGCAAAGTTTCAGAGATTCCATGTGATTATTATGGGATAATGGGAGTGCCTATTACATTTCTTGACAAATACAATCCAGAACAATTTGAAATTATCGGTCTTGACAGATATACGGTTCCAAAAGAGTTCCTTGTTGGTGGAAGAGTGGCGATTAATGGTAAGCCTCGCTATGCAAGAATTTTGATTAGAAAGAAGGAAAAATAATGGAAATCAGACTTGAAGAACATACGATCAGAGAAATATTCGATGGGTACAAAGATAGTGCAGATAACGGAGTTATTGCATTTGGTGGAAAACTTAACGTCAGACCAGCCTTTCAGCGAGAGTTTGTTTATAAGGAAAAAGAACGCAATGCCGTCATCGATACTGTGACAAAAGGCTTTCCTTTGAATGTGATGTATTGGTGCGAAGATGATAATGGAAACTATGAACTGCTTGACGGACAGCAAAGAACGATCAGCATTTGTCAGTATTGCAGCGGAGATTTTTCAATCAATAACAGAACTTTTCATAACCTCACCAATACTGAAAGAGAACGTATTCTGGATTACAAGCTTATGATCTACATATGCAAAGGAAATGATCTTGAAAAGCTGGAGTGGTTCAAGACGATAAATATTGCAGGTGTAAAACTTGCTGATCAGGAACTGAGAAATGCGATTTATACCGGTCCATGGCTGACAGATGTCAAAAAATATTTTTCCAAGAATGGTTGTCCTGCATATAAGATCGGAAATAAATATCTCAGCGGTGAAATGATCCGTCAGGATTATCTTGAAAAGGCAATCAAGTGGATCGCTTCAAAAGAAAATAAGAGCATTGAAGAATATATGTCAGAACATCAGCATGATTCAGACGGCACTGCATTATGGCTTTATTTCCAGAACGTTATTTCATGGGTGAACACACTCTTCCCGAAATATCGAAAGGAAATGAAAGGGCTTGAATGGGGATTGTTTTATAATGTGTTTGGAAATAATTCCTATAACCCAGATATGTTAGAGAAAAGAATAACCGAACTTATGGCAGATGATGATGTAACCTCTAAAAAAGGGATTTATGAGTATCTTTTAAGCGGAAAAGAAAAAGTTCTCAGCATCAGAGCATTTACCGATAGTCAGAAAGCTACTGCTTATGCCAAACAAAATGGAATCTGTCCGATTTGTCAGAAACATTTTGAACTCGACAGAATGCATGCCGATCACATCACTCCCTGGCACGCAGGCGGAAGGACCGTTCCGGAGAACTTGCAGATGCTTTGCAGGGATTGTAATTTGAAGAAGTCGGGGCAGGAATAATAGAATATTTAGTAAAATTCCCTTGAAATAATACTGGTTTTGTGGTATAATATAGATATACTGGATAATCGTGTTGTTTCAGGGGATTCTTTGTTTAATGGAGGGCTTACATATGAAAAATATGTTTAATATCTACTACATTAACTATGAAAAAGCAACCGAGATTTCTATGCTAATAGATAATCAAGTAATTGAATCTATAACTAGAACCAAAGGAAAAGAGACTTCTGCCGAGGGTGAGGGAGATGTTTCTACCGATCCATTAGCTAAAATCCCATTGATTGGAAAACATATTCCTACATTTTCTTTTGATGGAAGTTTATCACATAGTAGGTCAAAGCAAGTTGAAGATACAATAAAGGTTGTAAGCACCAAATCGACGATGCTTCGTCCTCTATATGAAAAGGCAACAGAGGTAAAAAAGCTATCTGATAGTAAAGTGGGAAATCTAATAAAGATCAAAGGCGTTAATCTTTCGGTTGTTAATCTTTCTGATGTACTTGCCATAAAAACCCTTCTGAACGGTTTGATTAAGCAGATTCCAGTTAATGATGACAATCTTGATTTGACATCTATTTTTCCCGTATTATTTAAAGATTCTACATATGTTATTGAAGGAAAATTCAAACAGAAAATTGACGATATTGAAGAATTTATTATTAAAATACCTATGAATTCTGAGGCTGAATTTGAAAGTAACTATAGCGTATCAGATCTTGAAATAGGTGATGTTACGGTTATTGGAATTTATCGTGGAAAATTCGATAAAAAACTAATTCTAGAAAAATCTAATATAATGATGGCTTTGAATAATGCTCCAACAACAGAAAGTAGTGATGACGGTTCGGATATTGAAGATGGTAGTTCAGATCAAACGTCTAATAATGCTGGAAAAGTTCATTATATCGATGTAATATCAATTATTCAGGAATTGAATCTATAATAAGGGAATATGACTATGGATAAAAAGATCATCTATGAATATGATAGACGAAATCGTGAATTATTCACTCAGCAAATCGAGGAGAATTCAGGTTGTATTGTAAATTGGGCGTTTTTTTCTAAAAATGACAGTAAGTTTCAGTTCCCACAAGGCACTAATTCACTTTATATAGACATTTCATCTCTGTTTCATAGTGAAGATCGGGCGGATATGATTATTCCATTGCTTGAAACACTTTTTAATGCAACTTCTGATGGTGCAGAGATACACTATATAGTTGAAAGCCAGTACGCAAAAACACTTTCAGATTACTTGTATTACAGAGTAGAAGGAATACAATCGCTTGAAGAAAAAATAGGGATAGAATTGGATGAGATTAACAATATTGTTGATATTAATAACGATAAGTTTAATACTATAATGTCACATTTCTCAGATCAACTATTTGGCAACCAAATCTTTAAGGATAGATTTAAGGAAGAACTAATAAAATACCGTTTTTTCAATCGAATCGGATGTCAGCCTATTTTTTCTGTATTAATATGTGGGGCATCTGGAATAGGCAAAACTGAGGTAGCAAGGATCTTGCATAGAGAATTAAGTCCGAACGAGCCTGTTATAAAAATCAATTTCGGAAATTATAGTACGCAAGATGCATTAAATAGCTTGATAGGAAGCCCTCGTGGCTATATTGGAAGCAGTAAAGGTGAGTTGACAGATAAATTACAGCATAGTAAAAGTAAAGTTATATTGATTGATGAATTTGAAAAAGCAGGAAAACCTGTATACAACTTTTTTCTTCAGATGTTGGAAGATGGAAGGTTCACGGATTCATTAGGTAGAGAATATAATTTGAACAAGTATATTATTATTTTTACTTCAAATATGTCGAAAGAAAATGTCGGTCAGTACATTCCCCCAGAATTACGATCAAGATTTAGCTGCAAGTTTTCATTTGGGCTTCTATCTAAAGATGAAAAAGAAGCGTATATAGAGTATAAGCTTAAACAATATTCAGAACAGATCATGAATTCTTACGAGAATATTTGCGAAAGTGATTTGGAAAATGTAGTTTCTATTGATGTATCGAAATATCAAAATATACGAGATATAAACAATGAGATTATGAGACAACTTGCTCAATCCCTATATGACAAAATAGTAAATAATAGTGAAGGCTCTTGACAGCCGCTCTAATCTGCGCTATACTCAATATGTTCCCCGGCAACACAATGGCAACAAAAAATCAGATACTCCAAATCTGACAGACTACTGAGATAATAGAGATACCACGAGCGATAAAACTTAACTAAAACCGGTTAAGATTACGGCTCAAGGAGCGAGTGGGAATAATAACCCCCCTTTTTAGAACAGCGTAATTTCGCACTTTTTTACCCGTAAGCCACCTGATGATACATTTTTAGGTGGATAAGCAATCAGTGGCTTGCAGGCAGCATTATATCTTCAACCGAAACAAAAAGCCGTCTGATCTCTGCAGATCAGACGGCTTTTTTGGATTCATGATAGGACTGGATTGTATGTGCGGCGTGGCTTCTATTCAAATACCCTGTACTTTTTTTCATTATGTCCATAAGCACTTACCACAAAGCCCAGCGCGATGTACATGCTCACGGTTGCCGTACCGCCGGCGCTGACGAAGGGCAGCGGCACACCGATAACTGGTGCGACTTTCAGTACCATGCCGATGTTCATGACACAGTGGATAAACAGCATGCAGAATACGCCGGTACAAATGAACATGCCCAGCTTGTCCTTGGTGCGAAAGCCGTCATAGAGGATTTTCAGACACAGGAACGTCAGTACCAGAATGACGGCGATCGCGCCGACAAACCCCAGTGCCTGTCCCACCTGTGCAAACATAAAGTCGTTGTGAATTTCCGGGACAGAGACATAGTTTTCCTTGCCGGCATGGAGTCCCACGCCGAAGATCTTGCCATTGGAGAGCGCCTCCAGACCGCGATCCTGCTGATATTCGATGTTTTCCGGGTCTGTGCCAGGGTGCAGCAGCACCAGAATACGCTTTTTGTGAGTGTCTCCCAACAGAAAGTTCCACACGGCGATCAGCGCCACCGGAATGGCGATCAAAAACGCCAGGGCGTACTTCCAGGAGATCTTTGCGGCAAAAAGCATTCCCAGGAAGATCACTGCAAAGACAATGGCAGTACCATAGTCGCCCTGCAATGCAATGAGCCCTGTGGGGATCGCGCCGTGTACGCACAGCAGCAGCATGTGCAGAGGCTTGTTCATGTTCTTCTCGTCCTTTGCCAGATGCAGGGAAAAGGTAAGGATAAACGCCAGCTTCAGCACCTCAGAGGGCTGAAACTGGATAAAGCCCAGATTCAGCCATGCCTGGTCGTCTGCGCCGGCGCGCTTGTGTCCCAACGCCGTAAAGGTGAGCAGTGTCAGGATCAGGGCGATGGGCGCGTAGAGAAACCAGAGCCGGACGAGCTTGTGATAATCGATGGCAGACAGCACCAGCAGGCAGGCCATACCCAGACCGCAGGAGAGCAGCTGCGTCCGGTAATAGCTGGCGCCCACCGAGCTGATGATGTGATTTTGCCAGATGGAGTACAGCAGGACAATGCTCAGGGCAGAGCAGAGCAGCGCCGCCAGAATGAGAGACTTGTCCAGCCGCCGCCAGTAGGAGAGCAGGGGATTCATGGGCTTTTCCCGCTTGGCAGATTTGGATTGATAGAGTCGATTCATGTTGTATCCTTTCAGAAAAGGGGGTGCGTCAGCCGCCGGTGCCCCAGTATTTTCGGTCGAGACTGCGGAACTGTGCGGCAGCTGCAATGTGCTGCTTCCGGATGATCTCGCTGCCGTCCAGGTCGGCGATGGTCCGGGCAACCTTCAAAATGCGGTCATAGGCGCGGGCACTCAGCCCCAGCTTATCGAAGACTGCCCGGAGCAGCATTGTTGCGCCGTCATCCATGGGGCAGAAGTCTTGCAGCATTCCGGCAGGGATGGCGGCATTACAGAAGATATCTGTTCCGGCAAAGCGCTGGTTCTGGCGCTTTCGTGCGGTTTGTACCCGTTCCCGGATGGCGGCAGAGGATTCTGCTTTGGTTTTGGCGGAAAGAGAATCGAAAGACACCGGCTCCACCTCAATGTGCAGGTCGAAGCGGTCCAGCAGCGGCCCGGAGATGCGGTTCAGATACTGCCGCACCTGTTTCTCAGAGCAGGTGCACTTCCGTCTGGGGTGACCATAATAGCCGCAGGGGCAGGGATTCATCGCGCCCACCAGCATAAACGAGCAGGGATAGGAGACAGAACCGGATGCCCTCGTAATGGTGACCCGGCGATCCTCCAGAGGCTGGCGCATGATCTCCAGGGTGCGGTGGTCAAATTCCGCCAGCTCGTCCAGAAACAGCAGGCCGTTGTGCGCCAGGGAGATCTCTCCCGGCCGGGGAATCGTGCCGCCGCCCACCAGTCCTGCACCGGAAATGGTGTGGTGGGGCGAACGGAACGGCCGGCGCGTCATCAGCGGGCGCTTGCCGTCCAGAAGTCCGGCGATGGAATAGATCTGGGTAGTCTCCATAGATTCCGCCGGAGTCATTTCCGGCAGGATCGAGGGGATACGCTTTGCCAGCATGCTCTTGCCGCTGCCGGGACTGCCGATCATCAGGGCATTGTGACCGCCGGCTGCGGCAATTTCCAGGGCATATTTGGCGTTCTGCTGTCCCTTGACATCGGCGAAGTCCAGTTCCTCCCGGTATTCCTCCGGCTGCGGCGTATAAGTGGGCTGCGGCTGCAGTACTGGTCTTGCAGTATCCTCCAGGTGGCAGATCAGATCGCTGAGGGCATGGACACCGTAAATAGGCATACTTACTGCAGATGCTTCTGCGGCATTTTCTGCCGGGACAAACAGCGTTGCTGCGCCCTGCTGTGCCGCCAGAAGCGCCATGGGCAGTACGCCGCTGATGCTCCGGACGTGGCCGGACAGAGAAACCTCACCGATGAAATAGCGGTTGTCCGGCTGGGGTGGGATGCGCACCATGCACACCAGGATGCCCAGCAGGATCGCCAGGTCATGCATGGTGCCGATCTTGCGGACATCTGCCGGGGCGAGATTGACGGTGATCTGCCGGGCAGGCAGCGCAATGGAGAGACACGCCAGGGCTGACCGGATGCGCTCGCGGCTCTCCCGGACAGAGGCGTCCGGCAGCCCGACGATCTCGAACTGCGGCTTTCCGCGCCCCATGCTCACCTCGACATCCACAGGAAAGGCGTTCAGACCGAAAAGTCCCAGGCTTTTGATTTGGGTATACAAGAGGGGTTCACCTCATTTTTTCAGAATTGTCAGGCGGCGCAGCGCCGCACTGTACGCTTTTAAGTATACCATGATTTTCGGAAAAAGTAAACCGGACACAAAAATTTTTTTACTTGCATTTGTATGGAAAAATAAGTGTGTTTGCGGTTTGTGCAGGATGACGGAAAAGCAGAATGGATTTTGCTTTATCATCGGCATTCCTACAAAAATAAAAAAACGCCCTTGACAAAAAGGCGCTGACATTATATAATAATAAAATGTATCGTAATGTGTAAATGCACATTTCAGCAGAATAGTATACCACATTCCGCCCTCGTCTGTCAAGTGCTTTTTTCAAGAAAATGCAAAAAAGTTTTTGTGCTTCTGCAGAGCCGCTTCTCTGCGGAAGCACACGGCAGGCGGATTTTTGTCTGACAAAGAGTTAAGGAGGTTTTTCGCCAATGGTGAAAGTTACGCCAAAGCAGTGCGGGAAAAATGTTCGCATGAACTTCGGCAAGATCAACGAAGTTCTGGAAATGCCGAACCTGATCGAGGTACAGAAGAACTCGTACAAGTGGTTCCGGGAAAAGGGACTGAAAGAGGTTTTTTCTGACGTTTCTTCCATTACGGATTATAACGGCAATCTGGTGTTGAATTTCACCGATTATCGTATTGATGACACCCCGAAATATACCATTGCCGAGTGTAAGGAGCGCGACGTTACTTATGCAGCACCGCTGCGTGTGACTGCGACTCTGTGGAACAAGGAGACCGGTGAAGTCAAGGAGAGCGAGATCTTCATGGGCGATTTCCCCCTGATGACCGAAAGCGGAACCTTTGTCATCAATGGTGCGGAGCGTGTTATCGTTTCTCAGCTGGTGCGTTCGCCGGGCGTTTATTACGCATCGGAAAAGGATCGGACGGGTAAAGACCTGTTTAAGGCTACCGTTATCCCGAACCGCGGCGCATGGCTGGAATATGAAATGGATTCCAACGATGTGGTCTATGTCCGCATCGATAAAAACCGCAAGATCCCGATCACCGCATTCATTCGTGCCCTGGGTATCGGTTCTGACGAAGAGATCGCTGAAATGTTCGGCAATGACGAGCGGCTGTCTCAGACGATCATCCAGAAGGATACTACCAAGAACACCGAAGATGCGCTGATCGATGTATACAAGAAACTGCGTCCGGGCGAGCCGCCGACGGTGGAAAGCTCCCTGACGCACCTGAACAATCTGTTCTTTGACGCAAAGCGCTATGACCTGTGCCGCTTCGGCCGGTACAAGTACAATAAAAAGCTGGGCATCGCCAGCCGTCTGGCAGGCCACGAGCTGACCCGTCCGGTGGCAGACGAAGCGACCGGCGAGATCCTCTTTGATGCCGGCACGACACTGACCTTCGATCAGGCAATGCAGATCCAGG
The DNA here is from genome assembly GCA_934463425.1 of uncultured Ruminococcus sp. GTDB lineage: Bacteria > Bacillota > Clostridia > Oscillospirales > Ruminococcaceae > Ruminococcus_C. The sequence goes on along the minus strand of CAKSJP010000021.1, from coordinate 2,116 downwards.
AGGCAGGCGTCAAGGAAGCCTACATCAAGGCAGAGACCAAGGAATACTTCGTGACCGAGTCCGGCGAGAACGAGATCCGCTTTGTGGAAAAGGAAGCAAAGGTCATCGGCAACGGCATGGTCGATATCGGCAAGTATGTCAGCTTCGACTGTGAAGAACTGGGCATCAGCGAAAAGGTACGCTATTCCGTACTCCGGGAGATCCTGGACAGCGCCGCTGATGAAAATGAACTGCGCACCGCCATCCGCAAGCGTGCAGACGAGCTGGTGCCGAAGCACATCATCCTGGATGATATCTATGCGACCATCAGCTACTTCCTGAACCTGTGCGACGGTATCGGCAATATCGACGATATCGACCACCTGGGCAACCGCCGTATCCGTTCCGTAGGCGAGCTGCTCCAGAACCAGTTCCGCATTGGCTTTACCCGTATGGAGCGCGTGATCCGGGAGCGCATGAACATCCAGGCACAGGATATGGATGTCATCACACCGCAGGCACTGGTCAACATCCGTCCGGTCACCTCCGCGATCAAGGAGTTTTTCGGTTCATCCCCGCTGTCCCAGTTCATGGATCAGAACAATCCGCTGGCAGAACTGACGCACAAGCGCCGTCTGTCTGCACTGGGTCCGGGCGGTCTGTCCCGTGACCGCGCCGGATTTGAGGTTCGTGACGTACACTACAGCCACTACGGAAGAATGTGCCCGATCGAGACGCCGGAAGGCCCGAACATCGGTCTGATCTCCTATCTGGCAACCTTTGCACGGATCAATCAGTATGGCTTTATTGAAGCGCCGTACCGCCGGGTAGACAAGGAAACCGGATGCGTTACTGACGAAGTGGTTTATATGACTGCGGACATGGAGGATAACTACATTGTCGCACAGGCGAATGAACCGCTGACAGAGGACGGACACTTTGCAAATGCCAAGGTCGCAGGCCGTTTCCGGGATCAGATCCTGGAGATCGAAGCGGATCGTGTTGATTTCATGGACGTTTCTCCGAAGATGGTAGTCTCTGTGGCGACCTCGATGATCCCGTTCCTGGAAAACGATGACGCAAACCGTGCGCTGATGGGCTCGAACATGCAGCGTCAGGCTGTGCCGCTTCTGAAGACCGAGCGCCCGTTCGTCGGCACTGGTATGGAATATAAGGCAGCCGTAGACTCTGGTGTCTGTGTGGTTTCTGAGTATGACGGCGTGATCGATTCTGTTTCCGCAGACGAGATCGTCCTGACCGATACCGAAGGCAAGAACCATAAATATGTACTCCAGAAGTACAAGCGTTCCAACCAGTCTACCTGCATCAACCAGCGTCCTATTGTGGATGCCGGTGAACAGATCCATAAGGGTCAGGTGTTGGCAGACGGTCCGGCAACGGCTGACGGTGAGATCTCTCTGGGTAAGAATGCCCTCATCGGCTTCATGACCTGGGAAGGTTATAACTACGAGGATGCCGTCCTGCTGAACGAGCGTCTGGTAAGAGAAGATGTCTTTACCTCTGTACACATCGAGGAACTGGAGATCGAGTGCCGTGACACCAAGCTGGGACCGGAAGAGATCACCCGGGATATCCCCAATGTGGGTGACGATGCGCTGAAGGATCTGGACGAGAACGGTATCATCCGCATCGGTGCAGAAGTACACGCCGGCGACATTCTGGTCGGTAAGGTCACCCCGAAGGGCGAGACTGAGCTGACCGCAGAAGAGCGCCTGCTGCGTGCGATCTTCGGCGAAAAGGCAAGAGAAGTCCGCGACAATTCCCTGAAGGTGCCTCATGGCCAGGCAGGTATCATCGTGGATGTCAAGATCTTTACCCGTGAGAACTGCGACGAGCTGTCTCCGGGCGTAAACCAGCTGGTACGCTGCTATATCGCACAGAAGCGTAAGATCTCTGTGGGCGATAAGATGGCGGGCCGTCACGGCAACAAGGGTGTCGTTTCCCGCATTCTGCCGGAAGAGGATATGCCGTTCCTGCCGGACGGCACGCCGCTGGATATCGTGCTGAACCCGCTGGGCGTACCTTCCCGTATGAACATCGGACAGGTTCTGGAAGTGCATCTGGGTATGGCTGCCAAGGCACTGGGCTGGCACATCATGACACCGGTATTCGACGG
>CAKSJP010000020.1 GCA_934463425.1 uncultured Ruminococcus sp. | reverse complement strand
CGCAGAGTTCGCACCCAACGGCGCAAAGTCTGCAACTGTATACTTCAAGGTGAAGTCCAGCGACACTGAGGCAAGCGGCGCGTTCGGCACATGGAACGGTGATTGGATCCAGGAAGACTTCAAGGTAAGCGTTCCGGCAAATGGTGAATGCACCGCAGATTATACCATCCCGTCTAACGTAGGTCAGACCGTCAAGGCAATGATCTTCTATCCGGACGCAAACAGCGTTGAGATCACAAAGGTTGTACTCCACTATGGCAGCAGCTCTGTTGTTACCACAACAGCTGCAGGCGGCAACTCCGGCAGCGATAAGGATGCCAACATCTCCACCGGTACTCAGACCGGCGAGGCTGGAGACAAGCAGGCATACGCAGAGTTCGCACCCAACGGCGCAAAGTCTGCAACTGTATACTTCAAGGTGAAGTCCAGCGACACTGAGGCAAGCGGCGCGTTCGGCACATGGAACGGTGATTGGATTCAGGAAGACTTCAAGGTAAGTGTTCCGGCAAACGGTGCGTGCACCGCAGATTACACCATCCCGTCTAACGTAGGTCAGACTGTCAAGGCAATGATCTTCTATCCGGACGCAAACAGCGTTGAGATCACAAAGGTTGTACTCCACTATGGCAGCACTTCTACCACAGTGAACACCACTGCAACCACAAAGAACACAACTACCGCGAAAACAACCGCAAAGACAACTGCGAAAACGACCGCAAAGACCACTTCCACCACAAAGGGCGGCAGCAGCGTAGCACCGACTCTGTATGGTGACATAAATCTGGACGGCCGTGTAGACATTACAGACGCAGTTCTGCTGAATAAGGCAGTTGCAGGCGCTGTAAAGCTCACAGAGCAGCAGTATGCAAATGCAGACGTTTGCACCGATGACGGTGTCGGCTCTGCGGACGCTATCGTTCTGCTGAAGTTCCTGGTAACTCTGGTAACTTCTCTCCCGGCAAATAACTAAGGGATATCACGCAAAATTTGCGGCAATCTGTGAAAAAGGATACGGACGGGTTACTGTCTGTATCCTTTTTTGTCGCTTTTTTCGCAGAGATATCACAAATATTCGCCGGGTTGTCCGAAGAAACTGCAATAACATATAGCAAGTTGCACAAAAAGCACGGAAACTGTTTAGCATGTTTTACTGAAATTTGAAAATCCGCTTTACAATAAAATTTTCATGTGTTATAATAAATGAAACGAGAAAGATATGCTTTGGGACGGGATAAGTGCGTCTGAATTTATCCCCGTATCGGCATGTCTGCCGGCGTGTTCGGCAAGAGGAATCGTTGCAGGCGGGACATGCGTACCCATGTCCCCAAACCAAAAAATCTTTAATTTTCAAGGAGGATATCTATGCTGAAGAAAAAACTCGGCAAGAAGGCACTCGCCTTCGCTTCTGCAGCAGTAATGGCTGTTTCTGCCACTGCTACAGGTCTGACCGCAATGTCTATGACGGCATTCGCTGGTGAGGAATTGGGCGAAGGTACCTTCGAAAACGGAAAGGGCTTGCCGTGGCACATTTGCGAAAACGCAACTGCTGTCATGAAGTTCGACATCACTGGCGGTATCTATGCGATCAAGCTGGTTAACGTCGGTGGTACTGCAAACGGCGGTGAGAGCCGTTGGGACTGCCAGTTCCGTCACAGAAACCTGACCATTGAGAGCGGCCACACCTATCGTATCACCTATAGTGTGAAACCGTCTAACAGCGGTCACATGTATCCGAAGCTGGGCAACATGGCAAATGATGACCAGGAACTGTGGCACAGCAACGGTGATGAGCTGTCCATGACTTATGAGGCAGGTCTGACACAGGAACAGTTGGAAGAGAAGCTGAAGAGCGCTTCTAAGACCGGCAACAAGGTTGACTATGGTTCTGGCTGGGATGCTTGGTACAACAAGGAATACCCGGCAAATGAGTGGACGACAGTTGCTTATGAATTCCAGGCAACAGAAACCGTAAAGGGTACTGGAGAGTGGACCTTCCACATGGGCGGTCAGGGTAAGTATGCAGATAGAGGCGACTGCTTCCCGAAGGATACTACCATCCTGTTCGATAACCTGGCACTCATCGATATGACTGATGATGCGTCTGACTATCAGAAAACAGTAGATTATGTACCGACTGGCGTTGAAGTGAACCAGGTTGGTTATTACACCAACGGTAAGAAGCAGGCAACACTGGTTCTTTCTGAGGGAGACACCACCAAGTACGATTATGAGATCAAGGATGCAAGCGGTAAGACAGTTTACACTGGCACAACCGATGGCAATACCACTTATGATAAGTCTGGTGCATGGGATTACACCCAGCAGATCGACTTCACCGACTTCACAGAAGACGGCAAGGGCTATACACTGAATGTTGCAGGCAAGACTTCGATTGCTTTCGACATCGACAAGGATCTGTATGCAACTTATAACGATAAGAGCATGCTGACCTATGCCCTGAACTACTTCTATCAGAACCGCGCAAGCGATACAGAAGATAAGTACATCCCGTCTCCGCAGACCGTTGAGGGAAGCAAGAAGACTCTGGGACGTAAGGACACACAGCACAACCCGGATACTGCTTATATCGCAGATGAGTGGGTTTATATCTACACCTCCAAGCCGAGCTACAGCAAGTCCATTGATGTTACCGGCGGTTGGTTCGATGCAGGTGACTATGGTAAATACGTTGTAAACGGCGGTGTTTCCCTGTGGACCCTGATGAACATGTACGAGAGATCCCTGATGGTCGGCAAGGCTGACAAGTGGGCAGACGGCTCTGACATCATGAATATTCCGGAAACCGGCAACGGCACCCCGGATATCCTGGATGAGTGCAAGGTAGAGCTGGACTTCTTCCTGAAGATGATGCGTGACGACGGCATGGTTTACCACAAGGCTCACGACTATAAGTGGACCGGTCTGGCTGTTGCTCCGTATGACGAAAATGAAAACGGCAAGGAAAACAAGGCTCCGATGCGAATCGTAAAGCCGGTTACCTATGCTGCAACTCTGAACGCTTCTGCAGCTTTCGCACAGGCAGCTCGTCTGTTCAAGGACTATGATGCAGCTTATGCAAAGACTATGGAAGATGCTGCAATCAAGACCTATGAAGCAGCAAAGGCAAACTACAAGCCGTTCACCAGCTGGGGCGGCGACACCAAGGGTGAAGGCGGCCTGTCTGCTGACATCATGTATGCTCCGCTGGATCAGAACAAGGGCGGTGGCCCGTACGGTGACACCGAAGTCAGCGACGAATTCTACTGGGCAGCTTGCGAGCTGTACATCACCACTGGCGACAAGACCTATTATGACGAACTGATGAAGTACGGTACCAATGCTTACGGCAAGGACAATGCAAAGGCACTGGAAATCTCCACCACTCTGGTCGGCGGTGAGAACAACGGTACATTCTCTCTGTTCACATGGGGTACTCTGAACTCTGTTGGTTCTATCTCCCTGTATGTAAACTCCAAGACAATGCTCGAAAAGGGTCTGCTGACTGCTGATGAAGTTGACACCCTGAAGTCTCAGGTACTGAAGGCAGCTGACGCTGTTCTGGACGTACAGAACAGCTCCGCATACGGCATCCCGTATGTTGGTCATGACTATGACACTCAGGTATGGAAGTACAACGCAGAAAGTGGCTCCGGCGATATGGAAACTCTGAACCTGGAAGGCGGTTACGAGTGGGGTTCCAACTCCATGGTAATCAACAACTCCATGGCTCTGGCTCTGGCATATGATGCTTCTGAGGGCAAGGAAGTGAAGTACATCGACGGCGTTACCACTGCTATGGACTACCTGATGGGTCGCAACCCGCTGGAACAGGGCTATGTAACTGGTTACGGCGAACACTCCACAAAGTACCCGCACCACAGATGGTGGTCTGGTCAGCTGAACAGCGACGACTTCCCGTATGCTCCGTACGGCGTAATGTCCGGCGGTCCGAACTCCAACATGGAAGACCCGATGGTTCAGGGTCAGGGTTACAAGGTAGGTTCTATCGCTCCGATGAAGTGCTACCTGGATAACGTAGAAGCTTGGTCTGTAAACGAGTGCACCATCAACTGGAACTCTCCGCTGTGCTGGGTTGCTTCCTTCCTGGATGACGAAGCACCGAACATTCAGCGCGATGGCTCTACTGCAACTAAGCCGTCTGCTACAACTACTACAACTGACAGCAACGCAACTACCACAACAACTGCTTCCGGTGAAACCACTACTTCTGACAGCAATGGTTCTACCACTACAAACAACGTAAAGCCGGGCGATATCCTCCTGGGCGACACCAACCTGGACGCTCGCGTTGATATCACTGACGCAGTTCTGCTGAACAAGGCAGTTGCTGGCGCAGTTCAGTTCACTGAGCAGCAGAATCTGAATGGTGACTGCTACGATCAGAACGGCGAAATCGGTACAGACGATGCAACCGCTCTGCTGAAGTTCCTGGTTCACACCATCGAATCTCTGCCGGAAAACGCATAAGAACGAATCTGCTGTAACAACAGCATGATAACGTAAAAAAAGACCGTGATTCTTCGGGATCGCGGTCTTTTTGCGTCTGCTGCGAAAAACGTCGAAATTCCCTATTGACAAAGCGGCAGAAATCCTGTATAATAAACCTATACCTTATACCTTATCAAGAGTGGTGGAGGAACAGGTCCTGTGAAGCCCGGCAACCGAGCGGCGCTTTTTGCCGATACGGTGCCAATTCCTGCGGTATAACCGAGAGATGAGGGGTTTGTACAAAAAGCTTTGGACACCCTGTATGGGTGTCTTTTTTTGATACTTTTCCCAACGACACAGAAAGGAACTAGTAAAATGGCAAGAACTTTATTTACCTCTGAATCCGTAACTGAGGGACATCCGGACAAGATCTGCGACCAGATCTCTGACGCAGTTCTGGATGCGATTTTGGAACAGGACAGCAAGGCCCGCGTTGCCTGCGAGACCATCGTAGAGACCGGCATGGTGCTGTGCATGGGTGAGATCACCACAACCGCAAAGGTGGACATTCAGCAGATCGCCCGGGACGTGATCGTGGACATCGGCTATGACCGCGCCAAGTATGGCTTTGACGGCTATACCTGCGCTGTGCTCCAGGCAATCAACAAGCAGTCGCCGGATATTGCAATGGGCGTTAACGATGCCATTGAAACACGCGGCGGCGAAACCGCAGAGACCGGCGCCGGCGACCAGGGCATGATGTTCGGCTATGCCTGCGATGAAACACCGGAGCTGATGCCTCTGGCGATCTCCCTGTCCCACAAGCTGTGCAAAAAGCTGGCAGAGCTGCGAAAGAATAAGACGCTGACCTATCTCCGTCCGGACGGCAAGGCACAGGTCACTGTGGAATACGATGGAGATAAGCCGGTTCGCGTGGATACTGTGGTAATTTCCACACAGCACGCCGCAGACGTAACGCTGGAAACCATCCGCCGGGATATGATGCATTATGTGATCCCGGCAGTGATCCCGGCAGAACTGCTGGATGAAAACACCAAGTATTTCATCAATCCTACCGGACGGTTTGTTGTGGGCGGCCCGCAGGGCGACAGCGGTCTGACGGGACGAAAGATCATCGTAGACACCTACGGCGGTACAGCCCGTCACGGCGGCGGCGCGTTCAGCGGTAAGGATCCGACGAAGGTTGACCGTTCCGGCGCATATGCTTCCCGTTATATTGCGAAGAATATCGTTGCGGCTGGTCTGGCAAAGCGCTGCGAAGTGCAGCTGGCGTATGCCATCGGCGTTGCGCATCCGGTTTCCGTTCGCATAGATACCTTCGGGACAAGCACCGCCTCGGAAGAGGCACTGTCTCAGGCAGTACAGGAAGTGTTCCAGCTGACACCGGACGGCATCATCCGCATGCTCGATCTGCGCAAGCCGCAGTATCGGAAGCTGGCTGCTTATGGCCACATGGGTCGTGAAGATCTGGGCGTGGCCTGGGAGCGCAAGGACAAGGTCGATGAACTGAAAGCTGCGGTCGCAAAGTTTCAGTAAGCGATAAGTTGAATTTGTAAAAAAGGGCTTTTTCCAGGGAATTGGAAAGAGCTCTTTTCATTTTCCTGCCCGGAACAATTCTCCCAACGCCTCCCGAATCTGCGTCAGCGCATCTGCGGCAGTGTCCGGTTGAAAGGTCGTGTCGTAGTCATAGACAGCAACGCCGTCTGTTCCGTCGGTTTCCAGGGCGAGCGCTGCCTGTTGGATGGGGAGCGTCGGCGTATTGCACCACTCCATGCTGCCGCTGCCTGCCCAGGTGTCCTCTTTGCCGCATTTGTGCGTGCCGATGCCGATCACCAGAGAAACCGCATCGCTGGAGACTGTTTCTGCCCAGGTGTGCAGGGCTTCTGCAAAGGGCGCAGTTTCATTTTCAAACCCGAAGTACAGCTGCGGTATCAGCACATCACAGTAGCCGGATTCCGTACCCCAGCGGCGCACATCGGCGTATTGCTTCGTGTAATTGCCGTCCATGGTTCCCTGCGGACTAACGCTCAGCTGTATGTCAGATGATGCAGTCTTGACTGTGTTGTAGATCTGCTGCATCATGGTGTTGACCTGTGCCAGCCGGAATTGTTTCAGATCGTCTGCCTTTGCCTCTGCAAACGCCGCAGCATCAAAAGCGGCTTCGGTAGTGGGATAAAAGTAATCGTCCAGATGGATGCCGTCTACATTGTATTGCGTCACAATTTCAGATATGCCGTCGGCAATGAGCTGGCGCACCTCTGGATATGCCGGGTTCAGCCACCAGTGATCGTTTACCTTCGTGAGGTAAGTGCCTTTTTTTTCGGCATCATTGTACCACTGCTTTACCGGACAGCTGTCCGGCATTGCCGTCATGCCGGAATCCTTTTGCAGCCGCAGCGGATTTATCCAGGCGTGCACAGACAGGTGCAGCTGGTGTGCCTCTTCCAGCAAAATGGGAAACGGGTCATAATCGCCCACTTCCTTCGCCTGGGGAAAAAGGGCGGAGTTGTAATAGGCGTCACCAAATGCCCGTACATGGAGATAGACGGTGTTGATGCCCATATCTGCCGCCTGCTGAAACCGCTGGCGCATGCTCTCCCGAAACTGGTCGGCAGTTTTTCCGGCGAGCGTCTCTGCGTAGTCCAGATAGGGAAACCACATGCCGTATACAGTGTCATAATTGCAGACAGTTGCCTGGACATCATCCGGTGTGCAGTTTGTAGTGCCGCTGGCAACGTGCAGCTGTTCCACCTGTTGGACATGCTTGGTGATATCATCGCAGAAAGCGGCGTTTTCCGGCACGCTTGTCTCTGCACGGCTCATACAGCCTGTCAGGAGCGGCAGCAAAAAAAGCAGTGAGATCGGGGCAAATTTGTGTATCATGAATGTTCAACCTCCGGAATGCATGCAGTTCCGTGAAAAATTTCACGGAAAAATCTGTGGAAATACAGCGAATCACCGAAAAGAAAAATTCGCCTTGCATTGCCTGTGAAAAAATGCTATAATAAAACTATGTTTCTGAACGAGAAAAAATGCGCAGACCGACAGGGAATATCCCGCCGGATCTGTAAAAAAAGGAGAAAAAATTTATGTTATCGGATATTGAAATCGCGCAGCGCGCAGAAATGTACCCCATTGGCAAAGTGGCGGCAGAGCTGTCCATTGAAGAGGAAGATATCGAGTATTATGGCCGCTATAAGGCAAAACTTTCGGAACAGTTGTTTAAGAAGCTGGACAGCAAGCCGGACGGTAAGCTGATCCTGGTGACAGCCATCAATCCGACTCCGGCAGGCGAGGGCAAGACTACCGTCAGCGTTGGTCTGGCAGATGCACTGCATCAGATCGGCAAAAAGACCGTTCTGGCACTGCGTGAGCCGTCTCTCGGCCCGGTATTCGGCATCAAGGGCGGTGCAGCCGGCGGCGGCTATGCACAGGTCGTTCCCATGGAGGACATCAACCTGCACTTTACTGGTGATATGCACGCCATTACTGCAGCAAACAACCTGCTTTGCGCTATGCTGGACAACCATATGCAGCAGGGCAATGTGCTGCGTATCGACCAGCGCCGGGTGATGCTCAAGCGCGTGCTGGACATGAATGACCGTGCACTGCGGAACATCGTCATTGGTCTGGGCAGCAAGGTGGACGGCATTCCCCGGAGTGACAGCTTCCAGATTACCGTGGCTTCTGAGGTAATGGCCATTCTGTGCCTGGCATCTGACCTGGCAGACCTGAAAGAGCGCCTGGGCAAGATCCTGGTGGCTTATGATCTGGACGGCAATCCGGTTTATGCCAAGGATCTGGGCGCAAACGGCGCTATGACTGCACTGCTGAAGGATGCTCTCAAGCCGAACCTGGTACAGACCCTGGAGCACACGCCGGCACTGATCCACGGCGGTCCTTTCGCCAACATTGCCCACGGCTGCAACTCTCTCCGTGCCACAAAGCTGGCGCTGAAGCTGGGCGACTACTGCGTGACTGAGGCAGGCTTCGGCTCTGACCTGGGCGCAGAAAAGTTCTTTGACATCAAGTGCCGTTACGGCGGTCTGAACCCCAGCTGTGTGGTTCTGGTGGCAACGGTCCGCGCACTGAAATACAACGGCGGTGTGCCGAAAACAGAACTGACCACAGAGAATCTGGATGCGTTGAAAAAGGGTATCGTAAACCTCCAGGTGCATATCGAGAACATGAAGAAGTACGGCGTGCCGGTAGTGGTTGCCATCAACCGCTTCCAGTGCGACACCGATGCAGAACTGAACTTTATCCAGAAGTTCTGCGAGGCTCTGGGCGCTGAGTTCGCTCTGACCGAAGTATTCGCCAAGGGCGGCGCAGGCGGCAGAGAACTGGCAGAAAAGGTCTGCAAGACCATTGAAAATAAGCCGTCCGACTTCCATGTACTGTATGACACCGATCTCTCTGTAGAGGAAAAGGTAGAGAAGATCGCAAAGGAGATCTACCGTGCAGACGGTGTGACCTTTACGGCGCCGGCAAAAAAGGCGCTGGCACAGATCAACGCTCTGGGCTGCGGCAATCTGCCGGTGTGCGTGGCAAAGACACAGTATTCTCTGTCGGACGATGCTGCGAAGCTGGGCAAGCCGGAACACTTTACCATCACTGTCCGTGACGTGACCCTGTCCAATGGCGCAGGCTTTGTGGTTGTTCTCACCGGCAATATCATGACCATGCCGGGTCTGCCGAAAGCACCGGCTGCATTGCGGATCGACTGCGACAATGACGGCAACATTACCGGATTGTTCTAAGGAGATGGAACAAGCGTGTTGAAAATACAGAAAACCACGGCATCGCCGGCGGAGACCATCGCCTTTGCGGAGCGGTTGGGAGAAAAGCTGCATGCCGGGGATGTGATCGCCTATTTCGGCGGTCTCGGCGTGGGAAAGACGACCTTTACCCGCGGACTGGCAAAGGGCATGGGGCTGCCGGATGTGGTCTCTTCGCCCACATTTGCCATTGTGCAGGAATATCACGGCGATGGGCTGTCGCTCTATCATTTTGATATGTACCGCATTGAGGGTGCATTGGATCTGGAATCCACCGGGTTTTATGACTACCCTCTGGATGAGGGTGTATTTGCCATTGAGTGGTCGGAGAACATTGCGGCAGAGCTGCCGGAAAACTGCATTCGGATTACCATCCAGCGGCTTTCCGATGACGGCAGACAGATCACAGTAGAAGGAGATGAGCGCTTTGCGGATCTTGGGGATTGACACTTCCGGAAAAGTGGCAGCTGCGGCGCTGTATGACAGCGAAAGCCGCTGTCTGTTGGCACAGCAGACCGTTTATACCAAGCGTACCCATTCTCAGGTGATCCTGCCTCTGGCAGAGCGCCTGTTGGCAGATACCGGGCTGAACTGGCAGGATATCGACGGCTTTGCTGCGGCGAAGGGACCGGGTTCTTACACCGGACTGCGCATCGGCATTGCGGCGGTAAAAGCCATGTCCTACGCTTTGCAGATCCCGTGCGCAGGAATCTCTACGCTGGAAGGGCTGGCGTGGCAGAATCTGTCCTGGCAGGGCGTGATCTGTGCGGTCATGACGGCGAGACAGTCTCTGGTCTATGCCGGACTGTATCAGAGTGACGGCACGCAGATCACAGCAATGCAGCCGGACAGCATGCAGCCGGCAGCTGAACTGGCAGAAAAACTGGCAGCGCTGAAACAGCCGGTTCTGCTGGTGGGAGATGCCGTGGAACTGTTCCCGGCGGGTGAACATCTGACGGTCGCTTCTCCCATGACATGTCTGCAAAACGGCACAGGCATCTGTCTGGCGGCGGCGCAGGCACAGTGGCAGACCCCGGCGGAGCTGATGCCGGAGTATTTGCAGCTGGTAAAAGCAGAAAAGGAGCTGCAGGAAAAGCAGAAAGCGGCTTCTCGTTGAAATTGCTGAAAATGCACCTTGCAATTGTCTGATAAATATGGTATAATAGAGATATCTCAAGACAAAGGAGTCAGAAGAACATGAAGATTTGGATTGGTTGTGACCATGCCGGTTATGAACGCAAGCAGGAGGTCATTGCACTGCTGAAAGAACGGCAGCTGGAAGTGGAGGACTGCGGCTGTAACGGCGAAAGAGCCGATTATCCGGTGATTGCGAAAGCAGTCGGAACGGCGGTGGCATCTCATCCGGGTGACATGGGGATTCTGATTTGCGGCACGGGCATCGGTATGTCTATCGCTGCCAACAAGATCCGGGGCATCCGCGCATCACTGTGCGCCGATGCATTTTCCACAAAGTACACCCGCCTGCACAACGATGCCAATGTAATGTGCATGGGTGCTCGTACACTGGGCAGCGGTCTCGCATTGGAACTGGTGGAAATTTTCCTGGACACTCCCTTTGAGGGCGGCAGACACGAGACTCGTGTGAATATGATTACTGAACTGGAAAAAGAATGGTAACAGGAGGATAAGAACATGGCAGGGATTCATGTAGTAGACCACCCGCTGGTGCAGCACAAGATCTCACTGATGCGGGATAAAATGACAGGTGTAAAGGAATTTCGGGAGCTGACCTCTGAGACAGCAATGCTGATCTGCTATGAGGCAACCAGAGATCTGCCCATGAAGGAAGTCACCATCGAGACCCACCAGGGTATCGCAAAGACCAAGGTGATCTCCGGCAGAAAGCTGGCTTTCGTTCCGATCCTGCGCGCAGGACTGGGACTGGTAGACGGTGTCACCTCTCTCATCCCGGCAGCAAAGATCGGTCATATCGGCATTTTCTGTGAACCGGGCACACACGATGCGGTGAAGTATTATTCCAAAATGCCGGATGATATCGCAGAGCGTGAGGTTATTGTGGTCGATGCCATGCTTGCGACCGGTACTTCTGCGATCGCAGCTATTAAGGATCTGAAGGAAATGGGTGTCAAGAGCATCAAGTTCCTGTGCATCCTGGCTTGCCCGGAGGGACGCGATGCCCTGCTGGCAGCACATCCGGATGTTGACATTTACTGCGGCGGCGTGGACGAGAGTCTGGATGAAAAGGGCTATATCGTTCCGGGTCTGGGAGATGCCGGCGACCGCATCTTCGGTACGAAGTAAGAATCCAAAAGATTGCAAATAGAAAACCGCGGCGGAAAGAGAACACTTTCCGCTGCGGTTTTTTTGTTTTTCAGAACAATGCTTATTCGTATTTTGCGATGACCTCCAGGGACACTTCCTTTCGGGTGCGCCGGGTGTCCATGGCGCTTTTTTCAATATAGCGGTGCGCCGCTTCCTCTGTCATGCCCTGTTCTGTGATAAGCAGACATTTGGCACGAGAGACATAGCGCATTTCTTCCAGCTTTGTCCGAAGCTTGTTGTTTTCCTTTTGCAGCGTCAGCAGGCGATGGCGAAAGGCACTTCCGGTATGGAGCGCTTTCGTCAATTCCTGTTTGTTCAGGGGCTTAGAAACCACGCAGACGCCATAGTCTCCGGTGCGGTTTTCCATTTCCTCTGCCAGGTCGGCTTTGCAGATCAGGATCACGCCGGAACAGGTGGATTCGCACAGCTTTACGGCAAGCTGATGCCCGAATTCGTCTTTCAGCGGCGTGTTGATAAGAACCAGATCATAGTCATCATGGGGGATCATACGTCTAGCTTCGCTGCCGCTGGAGACGATCGTTACAGAGCCGCATCCGCAGGACTTTAAAAAGCCGGCGACACTGTCTATCCCCTTTTCGGAGCCGGAAATGATCAGCGTGCGTTCAGAATACACCGTTGCGTTCCCTCCTCTTTTTCAGATTACAGCTTGCCGGCTGCTTAAAAATATCGTTCAAAGCAAAACGCCTCCGGGTCTTTCGCCAGTCGATATGCATCGACTTCCTTCTGCATTGCAGCGGAAAAGTCGTGGAGGATCGCCTCCGGAACGGTGCTGCGGACAAATTCGCTCTCCTGTGCCAGCTGAATGGATTCTTCCAGAGAGTGAGGCAGGGTGGGAATTGCAGAGTTTTCATTTGCCGCATTCATGTTGTCAGAAAGCTCTTCGCCGTTCTGAATACCTGCCATGCCTGCGCTCAGCAGCATCTGGAAGGTGATATAGGGATTGCAGTACGCATCTGCGGAGCGGAACTCAATAGAGCCGTCTCTGCCCGGCGCATACAGCAGCTGTACCAGGGGAATTCGGTTTTCATCGGACCAGCTGATGCGGGAGGGTGCTGCGCGGTAACCGAAGCGGTCATAGGAGTTGATGGTGGGGTTGGAGAACATGGTGAACTCCCGGACACGGTTGAGGATACCGGCGATAAAAGCTCGTCCCTCCGGGGTCAGATCTTCGTGGCAGTTGCCGAAAATGCTCTTGTCGTCCTTCTTGATGCAAAGGGTGATCTTTAAACCGCTGCCGCTGCAGTCTTTAAACGGCTTCGGCATAAAGGATGCGTAAAAGCCGTTCTGGGCAGCCAGTGTCTTTACTACGGTTTTATAGTGCGCCATATTGTCGGCTGCGGTCAGAGGATTGCTGCATGCAAAGTCGATCTCGTTTTGTCCCGGCCCGTGCTTGTGACAGGATGTAGTGGGATTCAGACCCATTTCCTCCAGAGACAGGCAGATCTCACGACGGGTATTTTCACATTTGTCCAGCGGGGCAACATCCAGATAGCCGCCCTGGTCGCAGGGGATCCGGGTGGGCTTTCCTGCCATGTCGGTTTCAAACAGATAGAACTCACAGCGCGTTCCCATTTCGCACTGATAGCCCTGCTTCTGGATGGACTTCATGGTCTCCCGGAGATTCCGGCGCAGATCGCCTTCATAGGGTGTGCCGTCCATGCAGTAGAGCTTGCAGAAAAAGCGGACCACTCTGCCCGACTGAGGCCGCCAGGGCAGGATAGAGAGGGTAGAGGTGTCCGGTTTCAGAAGCAGATTCTGATGGGATGCCTCCAGCAGTCCAGTGGCGTTGAACGGGATGCCGTCGGTGATGGCGTGGTGCAGTTCCCGCGGCATGATGGCGATGTTCTTCATATTTCCAAAGGTGTCGCAAAAGGTCATGCGAATAAATTTTACGTCATTCTCCTCAATGAAGTCGGATAGATCGGTTTCAGAAAAAAACATAGCATACCTCCTGAATGGATTAAAAAACGGTTCTCATACAGTTCTTATGGGAACATTTTTTTATTATACTTGTTTTTTTTGATTTTGTAAAGTCTGTTTTGTATGGATTTCTTAAAAAAATGTGATTTTGCGTCAGTTTTTCTGCAGATGCCGCGAAATAATGCCTAAATTTTTCCGGAGATGATTGTAGAAAATCACGATTTATGCAGGATATGCAGAAAAAAGGCGGAAATGCTTGCAGGAAGGTGCATTTTTTGGTATAATATAAGTATCGTGTTTGAGAAATATAACACGGAAAAGCAGAAAGCGAGGAATAATGTAATGAGTGATATGATAAAAGGTACGATGATCTCTTATCGTCCTGACATAAAAGTGCTGGATGCCACCATCCGGGACGGCGGTCTGGTGAACAACTTTGCGTTTACGGACGATTTTGTCCGCAAGCTGTATCTGGCAAATCTCCGCGCCGGCGTGGACATCATGGAGATCGGTTATCTGGCAGACCCGGAGCTGTTTGAGGAGTCCAAGTTCGGCAAGTGGAAGTTCTGCCATGAGGATGCTATCCGGGAGGTGCTGGGGGACATTCTCGACCCGAAAATGCAGCTGGCAGTTATGGCAGATGTGGGACGTGCCAACGTGGCGCGTGACCTGCCGGACAAGAAGGACAGCATCCTGGATGTTGTCCGCATTGCAACCTATATCAACACCATTCCGGCAGCCATCGAGATGATCGAGACCTGTACAAAGAAGGGCTATCACACCACCGTAAATATTATGGCGGTTTCCAAGGCGCAGGAGTCCGAACTGGAAGAAGCGCTGGAAATGCTGGGCAAGAGCAGTGTGGAGGTCATCTATCTGGTAGACAGCTACGGTTCTCTCTATCCGCTGCAGATGCGTCAGCTGGCACAGCGGTATCTGGAAGCCGGCGAAAAGTACGGCAAGAAGATCGGTATCCATGCCCATAACAATCAGCAGCTGGCATTCGCCAACACTACCGAGTGTGCCATGATGGGCGTCAGCTATCTGGATGCTACGATGGCAGCTATGGGACGCGGTGCAGGCAACTGCGCCATGGAGCTGCTGCTGGGCTTTTTGAAGAACCCGAAGTATGACATCAAGCCAGTGCTGCGCTTCCTCCAGGATGAAATGCAGAAGCTGAAAAATGACGGCGTGGTATGGGGCTATGACATTCAGTACCTGCTGACCGGCTATCTGAATCAGCATCCCCGGACGGCAATCGCTTTCACCAATGACAAGCGTCAGGACTATTTCACATTCTTCCAGGAATTGCAGGAGAATGAGGTCTGAGACGGAGAAAATCGGATAAATGAGCAAACCGCCGGCGTACAGAAAAATCTGCGTGCCGGCGGTTTGGATTTTGATGTGGTAAGGATAATGGTGAGGAAATGCGAAGATGTTGCAAAAAAAGTAAAGTGATAATTTTTATTATCGTGCTTTTGACGTTTGGAATTACAACGATATGGATAATGATGCAGCAAAGTACAAATGCCGTTGTTTTGGAAATCGAAAATGCTGTACAGAATGATACATATTATGCGATGTCGGAACATGAACTAGCCATGGAAGAACGTCTATTGCTGGACGAAAATCAAGTGAAATATGAAGAATATCACTGGAATCAAATTTTTGATGATTATCGGCTGTATTATTCCCCTACACGTGAAATGTCAATCGAAGAATATTTAGAGGGCTATAAAATGCAAAACATAGATATTCATCGCACATACACGCTGCATAATTTTCATTCCGGATACATTTGGGTTGTGATTCACTTCGATGTTGTTGACAAGAACGGCAATATAATGACAGACAATCAAGGCGGTCCTAAAGTGGGAACAAAATTTAAAATAGAAAAACAGAATGGAAAATGGCAGATCACAGACTTTTATGAGCAAAATTCCTATGAAACAATATCAGAAGAAATACACTATCTTCTTCCTGACTGGGATTTAACGAAACAATAAAAAAGATTTAGAACATGCTGTGAAGGGAACTATTAAATATACCCCAAACTTTTCAGCACAAACAGCCACATGGTCAGCGAGAACGCACTGAGCAGTGTTGTCATCATTACCGCACAGGCAGTGATCGTTCCCTCGTGTTTCATGTTTTTCGCCATGACAAAGCAGCTGCAGGTCGTAGCGCTGCCCAACATAATGAGGATCGCGATAAGTTTTTCCGTGCGGAATCCCAGCCAGATCGCCGCCGGCAGAAAGAGACCGCAGAACAGGAACAGCTTTACCGCAGAAATGCCCAGCGTCAGCCCCAGCTTGCCCTTGGCGCTCCTGAGCTGGAACGATGCGCCCAGGGCGATCAGCGCCAGCGGTGTCGCCATATTGCCCAGATAGGATACGGACTTTTGCAGGATCACGGGCTGTGGAATCTTCAGCACCGACCAGAGCATTCCGGCGAGAATTCCCAGGATAATAGGGTTGGTCGCCACATCCCGGAGCGTGCGCAGCAGCAGCTTTCTGGCGCTGGGCTTTTCGCCGTCATGGGGCGCAGTGAGGGAGAGGATGAGCACCGCCGCCACATTGTACAGCGGTACTGTTCCCACGATCATCAGCGCCGCCATGGTGGCGTGACCGTAGATGTTGTTGACGAAGGCGATGCCCAAGATTGCAGCGCTGCTCCGATAGGAAGCCTGGATGATCTCGCCGCGCTCTGACCAGCTTTTTCGCGGCAGCGACAGGAGAAAGGCAATGCCGATGCTGAGAAATGTGGCGCAGAAACAGAACAGGACGAATTTTCCGTCCCACACTGCGCGAAAATCCGCCTGGGACAAGTCCATGAACAGCAGCGCCGGGAGCAGTGCCTTGAATACGAACTGGTTCAGCTTTCCGGTGGTATGGTCGTCCAATAGATTTCCTTTTTTCATCAGTCCGCCGAATACCATCATCAAAAATACAGGAATGGTGGCATTCAGACTGAAAGAGAGATTTTGCAGCACAGCTTGCATGTGTTTCACATCCGTTCGATTGATTCATTTTGTTAGAGCGTGTTCCCATAAAAATGAAATGCATGTCTTTTCGGCAAAATTCGCCCAAAAGATACGTGTATGCGCTTGTGAAGACAGGTTTTTACGCCAACTGTGTTAAAAATCCTTGTCAGACACAAAGTATGCCTGCGGATTTTTGATAATTCTGCTCGAAAATCCGCACAAGCATTTTCCGCACGAGATTTTATGTGCGCCCACTCTAGTGTACCGCATTTTTTCCCATTTGTCAAATTTGTGATATCCAACAAAAACGATCTTTTGTTTTCGTGATATCATCCAAACATTTGCGTAAAACAAATTTGATTTCTGTTGCTGATTGACAATTTCAGAAAAATGTGTTATAGTTTTAATGATAAATAGCAGGGGAAAGCACGGAATTTGAGTGCAGAAATAATGAGGTGAGCGTATGGATATGATTTCACAAGTAAAGTGTTGTCAAAAGATTCTTGAATTGATGAAAGCCAAAGTGAATACCGTTGATGATATGTCTGCGCTTTTGCGCGTAAAAACGCAGGAGATCGCACATGTATTTTCGTTGGGCAAGTTTGTACTGCACTTTCAGGCGGCAAAATCGATTATGTATCCCGATGGAAAAGATGAGGATTATCTGATTTTTGAGAGCGTGGATGGTTTTGCAGAGCCGCCGTGTGTCAAAACGGTTCGCATGGATGAAAGCTGCGGTGCAGTGTTTTCGTATTATCCGTTGAAAGGCAGTACCTGGCTGCCGATACAGGAGGAGATGCTGCGGTTTTTGTCACAGCAGATCTTTTTGATGCTGGAACGGGTGCATCTGGTACAGCTGCTGAAGTGCATTGCGGTAACGGATCTTCTGACTGGTGCGCTGAATACGCGGGGCATCAATGAGACCGGCGGCAGACTGATGGCACAGGGAAAACTCCAGGAATATGCCTGCGCATTTCTGAATATCAAGAACTTCAACTACATTAACCGTGCCGTCGGCGCACGGCAGGGCGACGTGGTTCTGCGGGAATTTGTCCGCCTGACACAGCAGAAGCTGAATCGTGATGAGTTTTTTGCCCGGATGGGCGGCGACAATTTCGTGCTTCTGGCGAAAAAAGAACGCATAGATATGCTGCTGGCAGAGATCGACGGTACGCAGGTGACAGTCTCCTACGGCGAAAATGAGTCCAAGATCTTTGACCTGCGTTCCAGAATCGGTGTCTATGAGATGCAGCCAGGACAGACCACCGGCGAGGGCATCAACGCCGCCTCCACAGCCATGCATACAGCAAAAATGTCCGGAAAAAATGACCGGTTCTGGTTTGATGATACTATGCTGGAAAATGCGCTGCGGCAGAAAGAAGTGTCGCAGATGTTTCCGAAGGCGTTGGAAAACCGGGAATTTGTGGTCTACTATCAGCCGAAGGTAACGCTGTCAGACAATCATCTCTGCGGCTGTGAAGCACTGGTACGATGGTTCCGGGATGGTGCAATGGTTCCGCCTATGAGCTTTATTCCGGTGCTGGAACGGGAGGGCAGCGTCTGCAAATTGGACTTCTATGTGCTGGAGCAGGTTTGCCGGGATATCCAGAATTGGCTGTCGAGAGGCATTGAACCGGTTCGCGTTTCGGTCAACTTCTCCAAGGCGCATCTGCAAAATCCCCACCTGGCAGAAGAGATTCTGGCAGTGCTGAAAAAATATGACATTTCACCGAAATATATTGAGGTTGAATTGACGGAGATGTCCGGCTATGAAAGCTATGAGACCTTGTTCCGCTTTGTCCAGACCATGCACGAGAACGGTGTCAGCACTTCGATCGATGATTTCGGCACAGGCTATTCTTCTCTGAACCTGCTGAAGGATCTGAATGTGGATATCATCAAACTGGACAAGTCCTTCCTCAACAATATGGAAAAGCACCGGAAAAACGATGTTATCGTCATCAAGAACATCGTAAACATGGTGAACGATCTGGACATGGAAGTGATCGCAGAGGGAGTAGAAACCCAAAAACAGGCAGAGTTCCTGCGCGGCATCAACTGCCGTATGGCACAGGGATTTTTGTTTGACCGTCCGCTGCCCCATGCAGAATTTGAAAAGCGGCTCAGCGGCGATCATATATACGATTTCTCTGAAACAGAATAACAGCCGGAGAAAGTCCGGCAGACAGCCCGGGGGTCTCCTGCTTCCGGGCTGTTTTCGTATTTTTGCCGGAGTTAGGGGATTTTATTTGTAAGTAAATCCGTTTTTTTCTTTTATCTTTTTAAAGCAGTTGGCGCATACTTGACAACGACGCCCTTTTTTTGCTATAATAATACGGTATAAGAATCGTATTGTAAATGGATGGCTTGCCGTGTATTTGCAGTGCCAACTACGAAAGGAATGATATTGAATGGGACTGACCCTGACAGAAAAGATCCTGAAAGCACATCTGGTAGAAGGCGAGATGGTAAAGGGTTCTGAGATCGGAATCCGCATCGACCAGACACTGACACAGGATGCGACCGGCACAATGGCATATCTGGAATTTGAGGCAATGGGTGTACCGCGGGTACGCACTGAGCGCAGCGTGGCCTATATCGACCACAACACACTCCAGAACGGCTTTGAAAATGCAGACGATCACCGCTTTATCGGCAGTGTGGCAAAGAAGCACGGCATTTACTTCTCCCGTCCCGGCAATGGCATCTGCCATCAGGTACATCTGGAGCGCTTTGGCGTTCCCGGCAAGACTCTGATCGGCTCGGACAGCCATACTCCCACCGGCGGCGGCATCGGCATGATCGCCATGGGTGCAGGCGGCCTGGACGTTGCAGTTGCAATGGGCGGCGGCACGTATTATATTACCTGCCCGAAGGTAGTCAAGGTGGAACTGACCGGCAAGCTGTCTCCGTGGGTCGCAGCAAAGGACGTTATTCTGGAAGTCCTGCGTCAGATGTCCGTAAAGGGCGGCGTCGGCAAGGTCATCGAATACTGCGGCGAGGGTGTTAAGACTCTGTCCGTTCCGGAGCGTGCCACCATCACTAACATGGGTGCTGAGCTGGGCGCAACCACTTCGATTTTCCCGTCGGATGAGGTGACCAAGCAGTTCCTGGAAGCACAGGGCAGAGGCGAAGTCTGGAGCGAGCAGAAGGCAGACCCGGATGCTGTTTATGACGAAGAACTGCATATCGATCTGAGCAAGCTGGTACCCCTTGCTGCATGTCCGCACTCTCCGGACAATGTCAAGACTGTGGCTGAGATCGGCAAGCTGAAGATCGACCAGGTCTGCATCGGTTCCTGCACCAACTCTTCGCTGCTGGATATGATGAAGGTGGCACACATCCTCAAGGGCAAGACGGTAAACCCGGATGTTTCTCTGGCGATCGCCCCCGGCTCCAAGCAGGTGCTGAATATGATGGCAGATATGGGCATCCTGGGCACACTGATCGCTGCCGGCGCGCGTATTCTGGAAAGCGCCTGCGGTCCGTGCATCGGTATGGGACAGTCCCCGAACTCCGGCGGTATCTCCCTGCGTACCTTTAACCGGAACTTCCTGGGACGCTCCGGAACCAAGGACGGTCAGATCTATCTGGTATCTCCGGAACTGGCTGCATATTCTGCATTGACCGGTTATCTCAGCGACCCGAGAGAACTGGGAGAGATGCCGGACTTCGTACTGCCGGAAAAATTCACTGTAAACGACAATATGATCGTTCTGCCGGCACCGGAAGAGGAAATGGACAAGGTGGAGATCCTCCGCGGCCCGAACATCAAGCCCTTTCCGGAGACTGCTCCGCTGGAAGCTACCATCGAGGCTGGCTGCTCTCTGAAGGTGGGAGACAACATCACCACCGACCACATCATGCCGGCAGGCGCAAAGATCCTGCCGCTGCGTTCCAACATTCCGGCAATTTCACAGCACTGCTTCACCGTTTGTGATGAAGCATTCCCGAAGCGCGCCAAGGAAATGGGACAGAGCATTATCGTGGGCGGCTCTAACTATGGTCAGGGTTCCTCCCGTGAGCATGCTGCGCTGGCGCCGCTGTATCTGGGCGTGAAGGCGGTTCTGGTGAAGAGCTTTGCGCGTATCCACCGTGCAAATCTCATCAATGCCGGCATTCTGCCGCTGACCTTTGTGAACGAGGCAGACTATGAGAAGATCTCCCAGGGCGATGTTCTGGAACTGGCGGATATCCGCAAGCATATCGAAGCAGGTGAAACTACACTGACACTGATCAACAAGACCACTGGTGCAGAGATCCCGGTACTGTGCGAACTGACCGGACGCACCAAGGATATCATTCTGGCAGGCGGTCTGTTGGATTATACCCGTGACAAGCTGAGCAAGTAAGTGGCAGATCCGGAAAAGAACAAGAAAATCGAGAAATACCGGAAGTTCTGGAAAGGCTATGGGAATGACTGGAGTATCGTGATGGTCGTTGTCTTTGTCTATGCACTGCTTTCCAAGCATGACATCATGGACTATCTGCATCTGCTGCAGAAACGCCCGGTTTCCGGAATCGGACTGGTGGCACTGCTGCTTTTGCTTGCCGCCGGTCTGCATCTGGTGAGATGGCAGATCCGGGAGCTTCGCCGGGAAAAGGACAAGCAAGAATGACAAACACAAAGGGATTTCTCAACCGCAACCAGTTGAAGTACCTGGTCATCGTTGCCATGCTCATCGACCACATTGCCTGGGCATTTGTTCCCACGGCATCGCTGTTGGGGCAGGTGATGCATGTCATCGGACGGCTGACCGGGCCGACGATGGCGTATATGCTGGCAGAGGGGTATCACTATACCCGGAACGTAAAGAAATACGCTATGCGGCTGGGCATTTTCGCCGTGATCTCGTGGCTGCCGTTCAGCTATTTTGAAAACGGCGGCATTCGTCCGGCATTTGGCGTGATCTACACGCTGTTCCTCAGCCTGCTGGCGATCTGGTTCTGGGACAGGGTACAGTGCGCTCTTCCGGTGAAGTGGCTGGGCATCTTTGGACTGTGCCTGCTGTCTGTATTCGGCGACTGGGCGATGTTTGATGTGCTGTATGCACTGACCTTTTTTCGATACCGGGAAAATCCCAGGGAGAAATGGCTGACGTTCAGTGTTATTACATTGACGTGCTGTGTCAGCATGCTGGCATCGGAACCCATGTGGAGCGGACTGTTCCAGCTGGGCATCTTTCTGGTGATACCGCTCATACAGTATTGCTACAACGGCAAAAGCGGAAGCAAAAAGCCCTTTCACAAGTGGTTTTTCTATGTGTTCTATCCGCTGCACCTGTTGGTGCTGGGAATTTTACGATGGGTGGTGTTTGCGTAAGTGTTTGGATTCTTCAAAAAGAAAAAAGCACCGGAGCAAACTGCTGCATCTGAAGTCCCATATGTTCTGGCAATTGCCGACTGCATCAGCCATAACCATCCGGCAGTGCATGCCAACCTGGAACGCTGCCGGAATGATCGGACAGCGTATGCGGCACAGTTTGCGGAGCGCTTTGCCGAACGCGGCATAGATGCGGCATCCTGCGACGAGGACACCCTGTGCTGGATCGCCATGACGGATGAACTGGAAGCGGCGCATGCTCTGATCGGCGTGGACAGCAGCTCAGAACTGGAGGATTTCCTCTGGGCAGTGTCTCAGCTGAACGGCGGACAGGAGCTGGATTTTTCCGGACTGGACTTGTGGGAGGACGAGGACGTGTTCCAATGGTGTGCCGCCTGCAACGAACTGCTCCGGCAGCAGGGCATGCTGCTCTGCGGTGTGGACATTGACAGCGATGATTTGCAGCTGATCCTTGTGACGGCTGCGGAATATGACAAAATTTCTGCGTTGGCAGAACAAGCCGGGCATCGGATCGCTCCGGCGGAAGCATTGTAATGCCGTTACCAAAAACGCAGTGAGAAGTATAAAGGCAATACCGCACAAAGAGCGTCTGGCGACTTTGCACGCCATTTGCTTGCAAATTTCCCGTCATATTTCACAAAAATGCTCGTGAATACATCAAGTATTCACTCCGCTTTTTGTTTCATCTGACGAAAAATTTGACGACGCATCTGTCGCACAATCTTTGTGCGGTATTTCCTAAACGCAATGAGAAACAATTTGAGGAGGAAAATCAAATGGCAAAGATTCAAATGACAACGCCGCTGGTCGAGATGGACGGCGACGAGATGACCCGTGTCCTGTGGCAGTGGATCAAGGACATTCTGCTGACTCCGTATGTAGACCTCAAGACCGAGTATTATGATCTGGGTCTGGAATACCGGGAAAAGACCAAGGATCAGGTAACTATCGACAGTGCAAACGCTACCAAGAAGTACGGCGTAGCAGTCAAGTGTGCTACCATTACTCCGAATGCTGCAAGAATGCCGGAATACAACCTGTCCCAGATGTGGAAGAGCCCCAACGGCACCATCCGTGCCATCCTGGACGGCACCGTATTCCGTACTCCGATCCTGGTAAAGGGCGTTGAGCCGTATATCCCGACCTGGACTGCACCGATCACCATTGCCCGTCATGCTTACGGTGATGTGTATAAGAATACCGAAATGAAGGTAAAGAAGGGCTCTAAGGCAGAACTGGTGGTTACTGATGCAGAGGGCAACGAGAGCCGCGAACTGATCTTTAACTTTGAGGATACCGACGGCATTGTACAGGGTCTGCACAACAAGAACAACTCGATTGCCGGCTTTGCACGGGCATGCTTCAACTATGGTCTGGATCTGCACCAGGATGTCTGGTTTGCAACCAAGGATACCATTTCTAAGAAGTATGACCACACCTTCAAGGATATCTTCCAGGAGATCTACGACAACGAGTATAAGGAAAAGTTCGAGGCTGCCGGCATCGAGTATTTCTACACGCTGATCGATGACGCAGTAGCGCGTGTGATCCGTTCTCACGGCGGCTATATCTGGGCTTGCAAGAACTATGACGGTGATGTTATGTCCGATATGGTCTCCACCGCTTATGGTTCTCTGGCAATGATGACATCTGTTCTGGTTTCTCCGGCAGGCATCTATGAGTATGAGGCAGCGCACGGTACAGTACAGCGTCACTATTACAAGTACCTGAAGGGTGAAGAGACTTCTACCAACTCGGTTGCTACCATCTTCGCATGGAGCGGCGCAATGCGCAAGCGCGGCGAACTGGATAAGCTGCCGGAGCTGATGGCTTTCGCAGACAAGCTGGAAAAGGCAACCATCCAGACCATCGAGGACGGCATTATGACCGGTGACCTGTACCTGATCTCCAAGCTGGAGAACAAGAAAAAGGTCAATTCCAAGGAATTTCTGGAAGCGATCAACGAGCGTCTGGCAAAGCTGATGGCATAAAGACAGTATCACGCGGACGTTGTGCGGCATTGTTCAGAGTGTGTTTTCATAAAAATGAAAGTGCTTCATGGAAACATATGCTGAGTATGTCCCTGCAGAATGGAAATCAGTGCATAGGAGAGCGATTCGTTTGACACAAAAATATGATGCATCATCGTCTGTTGTACGGCGGCTGCCGCGGTATTACCGGCTTTTGGGAGAAATGGAACGAAGCGGACAGATCCGCACCTCTTCCCGGGAACTGGGCAGGCGGCTTGGCATGACGGCATCTCAGATCCGGCAGGATCTCTGTTGCTTCGGCTGCTTTGGGCAGCAGGGCAGCGGCTATTCTGTAGCGGAACTGCGGGAAAATTTACAGCGCATCATGGGACTGACCGAACAGCTCCCGGCGATCGTGATCGGTGCCGGAAGCCTGGGAAAGGTTGTTTCGGAAAATGTGCGCTTTGAACAGCGTGGCTTTCGACTGATCGGCATCTTCGACATCAAGCCGGAGCTGATCGGCAGACAGCTTGCAGGACTGCACATACAGTCGATGGATGAACTGGATGCCTTTTGCGCTGCAAATCAGCCCGCTGCCGCTGTGCTGTGTCTGCCGAAGGAGTCGGCGCAGGCGGTGGCAGAGCGGTTGGTTTCGCTGGGAGTGCGGGGACTGTGGAATTTCAGTCACTGCGATCTGGCGGTAGAGCAGGCACAGGTTGTGACCATGCATTTGGATGACAGCCTGATGACACTCTCTTATAAGCTGCATAATTTGTAATCGTTGGAAAAGGGTACTGGTTTTGGCGAAAATCGGTGCCCTTTTTGTAACAGCAGAAATCGAAAGGAATGAAAGCAATGACACAGGAACAGGATACTTCTGTCATTTTGGTGTGTGCCGGAAATGCCACCAGAATGCAGGGGAAAAATAAGATTTTGCTCCCTCTGGGAGATACTAATGTGATTGGTATGAGCATGCGTGCGTTTGAGGCGTGTCCGCGTGTGGCGGAGATCATCGTGGTGGCGCGCCCGTCCGATCACGATGCCATTCGGGAGACGGCACAGCAGTGCGGCATTACCAAATTTCACGCCATCGTTGCCGGCGGTTCGACCCGGCAGGAGAGCGTGATGTGCGGTCTCCGCGCACTCTCGAAGGGTACGACCATAATCGCAGTCCACGACGGCGCACGGCCGCTGGTAAAACCGGAACACATTGCGCAGGTGATTCGGGATGCTTCTGTTTTCGGCGGCGCGACGCTGGGCGTTCCGGTAAAGGATACCATTAAGGTGGTCAATGATCATCTCATTGTGGATACACCCTATCGTCCGCATCTGTTCAGCACCCAGACACCTCAGGTGTTCAAGCGGCAGCTGTATTTTGAGGCAGTGACCTTTGCCGAAGAACACGCCCTGGATTTCACGGACGACTGTCAGCTGATCGAAGCGATCAACTGCAAGGTCTACATGACTGAGGGAGACTATACCAACATCAAGATCACAACACCGGAGGATATCGCCATTGCAGAGATTCTGCTGGCACGGCAAAAGGAGGAAGCATAAATGGAAAACATCCCGTTTCGTATCGGACACGGCTATGACGTACACCGTCTGGCAGAAGGCAGAAAGCTCATTATGGGCGGCGTGGAAATTCCCTATGAAAAGGGGCTGCTGGGCCATTCGGATGCAGATGTACTGCTCCACGCTGTTTCAGATGCCCTGCTGGGAGCACTGGCACTGGGAGATATCGGAAAGCACTTTCCGGATACCGACCCGGCGTATAAAGGCGCAGACAGCGTAAAGCTATTGGAGCTGGTGGTGGAAAAGGTGAAGGCACAGGGCTATGCTGTGGGCAATCTGGATGCCACGATCCTTTGCCAGAGGCCGAAGCTTGCACCGTATATTGTTTCTATGCGGGAAAAAATTGCAGCCGCCTGCGGTGCTTCTCTGGAGCAGGTCAGCGTAAAAGCTACCACGGAGGAGAAGCTGGGCTTTACCGGTGAGGGTCTGGGCATTGCGGCACACTGCGTCTGCCTGCTGGTGAAAGCATAATTCTGTTGCCCTATTGCCGCCGCCCTGCATATACTGACACGGGGAAGTGTTTCCCCGTATCAATTTGATTTGCAAAGGGGTGAGAAGATGTTGGAATGTAAAGCGGCAATGGTCTCTTATACCCAGGCGAACCGGGCGAAGCGGATATTACAGCAGCAGGGAATCCCCTGTGAGATCCGGCGGCTGGAGCACCTTGGCCCGGAGGGCTGCGGCTTTGTACTGGCGGCGAGAGCAGACTGCGGCCGCGTCTCCGCACTTCTGTCCAGAGAGGGAATCCCGTTTCGGAGTCCCCGGGAAGGACGTGATATGCGGTGACGGTGAACTTTGATAACGCGGCGACCACCTATCCCAAGCCGCCGGAGGTGCGCCGCGCCGTGGCGGACGCCATCGCAAAATACGGAAACGCCGGGCGCGGCGGTCATGTGATCGCAGAACGCACCTCAGAACTGGTATACCACGCCCGTGAAACGGCGGCGGATTTCTTTGATGCTAAGGTGGAAAACACCATCTTTACCTTAAATTGCACCCATGCGCTCAACGTGGCGATCCAGGGCATTTTGAAGCCGGGAGATCATGTGATCCTCAGCGACCTGGAACACAACTCTGTATACCGTCCCATTGCGGCGCTTGCCCGTGCCGGAAAGGTCACCTACAGCCTGTTGGAGGTCTCTGGGGATGACGGCGAGACCATCCGGCGCTTGCAGGGATTGTTCCGACCCAACACCAGGGCAGTGGTCTGCACCATTGCCAGCAATGTGACAGGGCAGATCCTTCCCTATCGGGAGATCGCCCGGGTGTGCCGCAGCCGCGGTATCTGCATGATCGCAGACGGGGCGCAGGCATGCGGGATTTTGCCGCTGTCTCTGGAGCGGGACGGCATGCACATTCTCTGTACCGCCGGACACAAGGGACTGTACGGCAGCACGGGCACTGGTATTCTCATGACGGATTGTGAATTTCCCATTCAGCCGCTGATGCAGGGCGGTACCGGCAGCGCCTCCCGCAGTCCGGAGCAGCCGGACTTTTTGCCCGACCGTCTGGAGTGCGGCACGCTGAATGTCATTGGTGCAGCTTCTCTTTGTGCCGGGATCGATTTCGTTCGCCGGCAGACGGTGGCAGGATTGTACCGGCATGAGAGTCAGCTCTGTGAACTGCTGTGCGATGAACTGGAAAAGCTTCCGGAGGTGACGGTGTATCGTCAGCCGGGAGTGGCTTATGTGCCCATTGTTTCATTCACGGTGGCGGGAGCATCGCCGGAAGAAACGGCGGCGTATCTGGATCGGCAGGGCTTTTGTCTGCGCGCCGGACTGCACTGTGCACCGCTGGCACATGAAAAATTGGGGACAAAGGACGGCACAGTCCGTTTTGCACCGTCGGCATTCAGCCGGGCTTCGGATACACGCCGACTGGCTTTTCATGTGAAAAATTATGTCAATATTCTGAAAAGTCCCAAAAACCTATTGAAAAATCCCGGTGATATGTTACAATAGAGATATAGGACGCTTTTCAAAGCAGAAATATGCGGACAGAGAGTGCAAAGAGCGCTCTGTCCGTTACATAAACATGAGACAAAATACAGGACGGAAAAACAGAAGTCAGAAAGGAAGATGATGCACGTGGCTTTACGGGATATACTGGATATGATTTTCAGCGTCATCAAAACAGCAGAACCGGTGGATATTTTAGATATCCTGGTGCTCTCTTATGTGGTTTATGTTGCCATGAAGCTGATACGGGAAACGCGGGCAGGACAGCTCATCAAGGGTATCTTTCTGCTGCTTCTGGTCTACATCATCTCTGCCTGGATCAATATGAAAGCGATCTCCTACTTGCTTTCTGAAACACTGAACATTGGGCTCATCGCTCTGATCATCCTCTTTCAGCCGGAGCTTCGCCGAACCCTGGAGAAAGCAGGCTACACCAAATTGGGGCTTCGCTTCGGCAGCAGCTCCAATGTGGACAGTTCCGTCTGGAGCAGGACGATCGATGTCATCTGTGATGCCTGTGTAGAACTGTCTGCAACTTCTACCGGTGCGCTGATCGTCATCGAGCGCCAGACGCGACTGGGCGAGCAGATCGACAATGGCACGATCCTGGACGCCATCCCCAGTAAAGAGCTTTTTGGAAATATCTTTTTCAATAAAACGCCGCTTCATGACGGCGCAGTGATTATCCGGGACGGCAAGATCCTGGCGGCAGCATGCTTTTTGCCGAAGCCGCAGAAAGAGGAACTCATCAACAAGCGCCTCGGCTCCCGGCATCGTGCTGCCATCGGCATGAGCGAAAATTCCGATGCAGTGGTGATCGTTGTCTCTGAGGAGACCGGCGCAATCTCTGTGGCAGAAAATGGTGTGCTGAAAAGCGGATTTACACGAGAATCCCTGCATCAGCTGTTGACCAGCCGGCTGATCGCATCCGGAGAAGAAACTACCATCGGCAAGGTTGCAAAAAAGCTTCCGTTCCTGAAGCGGCATCAGAAAAACAGCGGAAAGGAGAAAGAACATGCCAAAGAATCCGTGGAAAAACCGGCAGAAAAAGACATCACAGAAGAACCGGAACAGCGGCAGTAATGGTTCTCTGTTCCAGCGGCTTTATGACAGCCGTCCCGCGATGATGGTGACTTCGGTTGCCATTGCCATTGTTCTGTGGTTTGTGATCTCCATTGCAATTTATCCTACCACCCCCCGTACCCTGCACCATGTTCCTCTGAAGGTTGAGATCACAGGAACCTCTGCGGAGGAAAACGGACTTAGTGTGATCGATTATGATGTGAAGGATGTGACCGTGCAGATCGAGGGAAATCGCTCGAAGATCGGTAATATCGATGCAGATAACCTAACTGCAACAGCAGTAGTGGAAAATGTCACCTCTGCCGGAACAAAAAAGCTGTCGATCACTGTTAACGGCAACGAAAACGAACAGTTTAATGTCAAGTCTATTTCACCGTCTACGGTGAATGTGACTTTCGATAAGATCGATACCTATACCTTTGAGATCAAGCCGTCTGCGCCGAACCTCACCTTTACAGAGGGGTGCGTTCTGGATGAAGAAAACTTTGCCTGCACACCATCGACGATCGATGTCACCGGACCGCAGCAGCAGCTGAATCAGGTGAAATACTGCGTGGCAGAGACACAGCAGAAAGAACAGCTCAGTGCTTCTAAGATCTATACCACCGATACGCTGCTCTTCTACAATGAAGCAGGAACGCAGGTGGATTCTACGGACTTTTCCTACGATGTGGCGGCGTTCTCGCTGGAGGTGCCTGTGCTGTATCAAAAGACTATGGATGTGACCTATCAGATCACCAACGCGCCGGCAAACTTCGACCTGGAAGCGCTGAAAAAGCGGCTGAACCTGTCAGAACAGCAGATCACACTGGCAGCACCTAATACCTCTATGGAGGAGATGAGCGAGTTTAATATCGGCTCTGTGGCACTGCGGGATATTGATCTGGATTATTCCAACGATTTCGTTGTAAATGTTCCGGATGATTATGTCAACCAGTCTGGCTTCTCAACTGTGACATTGTCTCTGGATTCCACTGATCTGGTGAAAAAGGACTATGTGATCTCGGATATCGGCATTGTCAATGCGCCGGCGACCTATGACTTCAATGTATTGACGCAGCAGCTGAAGGTCAGCATCATCGGCCCTGCAGACGTGATGGAAGAACTGGATGCCAGTGATCTGACGGCCAATGTAGATCTCCTCAGCTATTCTACACAGGCAGATGCCGTAGACGGCGACACGGTCACCTTTAACTATACGCCTACCATTTCATGCAGTAAATACAACACGGTCTGGGCAGTCGGAGACTATCGGGTAGCCGTGAAGGGCGTGCGGACTTCCAGTTCAGGTCAAAACCCGACAGAGTCTGCTGTAAATGGAAGCAATTAACATAGATATTTTTTCCAATGCTATGAAATAGAGGTTGGTTCTATTTAGAATCAACCTCTATTTTTTTTAAATCAGCGGATTCTGTTTTCATTGTGCAATACTTATGTGCAACTTGCACAAAACAGAATCAGAATCTTTTACGGTCAAATCTCAATGTTCATGAAATATACATTTACATTTTGAAGTATAATTGGTATAATGAGTATAGCTAAAAAATGAATGTACCATTTTTTAAGCATAAACAGTGCCCGCAGCAGTCTGCCGCAGCGGTTACTGTCAGGAAAATAAATTTCAGATGAAATTCAACAAGGAAAAAAGGAGCGATATGCACATGAGCAAGATTACACGGAAACGCGTCAGCGCACTGCTTGTCAGTGTTGTTATGGCGACAACCTCTCTGGCGGTAACATCCGGCAGCAGCTTTTTTGCAAATGCAGCAGAGGGGAAAACAGTCAGCATTGGAAAGACGCTGGCGACATCCATCCCGAATCCGGATCCGAAGGAAGATGATCCGTTAAATGCAAAGGACTGCACTTATATGTGCAAAGCAGAGACGGATGATTGGACAAAATTTACAGATACTTCTGGAAAGTCTCCGGCAGATGTCTATGGGGAGAACATCACTTCTCTGCAGTTCAACTTTAAATCCGACCAGATGGTTACCGATTTTTCTTATTATGTCGGCGCATCTGATACAAAAGCTAATGGATATTGGTGGGATATCAAAAAGGTGACTGGCGAAAAAGAAGCACCTCAGGTACACCCCTACGCGAAGGAATTCTCTGTTGTGGTAGAACTTCCGGCAAGCGTTACCGAAGAGCTGTCTACGAATCAATCTGCGAAGTTCCAGATCCAGAACTGCTACACCGGACTGATCAACGAGGAAGATAAGACCACCCGGACACAGAATGCAGAAATTGAACTGGTTTCTATCACCGTAAACGGCACAACAGATACCAGCACCGGGGAAAAGCCGGGCTGGATCAAGGAAGTTGACCCGACTTTGCCGAAGGGTGCAGAAAACACCGGCGGTCTGAATTATTCCAGCTCCATCGGAAACGGCGAAGTGGTTTCTGTAAAGCAGGACGGCGAGAATATGACTGTAAAGACTCAGAACTCTCTGAAGCTGGACGGTCTGGACATCAAGCTGACACCTGGTGACAACTGCAGCGAAGATTACTACGCTTCTGAAGCATTCAAGGAAGCAAACGGCGGTGTTGCACTAAATTCTGAAAGTGCGATCCGTGAAGCAGGTCTGCCGCTGAACAGCCACAAGTTTACTTATGGTGACTTTAACTTCAACCCGGGCACTACCGTGGCAGATGGCGCAAAGGTAACTGCACTGAGCGTTACCCTGAAGCTGGACAATACAGAGGATTGTGTAAACCGTATCATGTACGGCGGCGGTCTGAACGTAGAAAATATGAGTCTGGCAGATACAGAATATGCAAAGGCACAGGCTGGTCTGAAGGGACAGCAGGGCGATTCGTCTGTTGCGACTGCCGGCTATTGGTATAATGACGTTGGTGCAGAAACACTGAAGGAATGCACCGATGCAGGTGTAGAATGGGGCAATGGCAAGGGTGACTTTACCGTTGGCGGCGGCTCTGACCTGGCAAAGCAGGAACTGGGCAGCTACTTCACAGTAACCTGGGACGTTCCGGAACAGGTCATCGATTGCGAAACAACGATGGAAACCAGCCAGATCTCCTTCCAGTTGTGGTATGCATCCCTGACAAAGGGCGTATTTAAGGACTGCACCATTGTTTCTGCAGCACTGACTTATGAAGAAGAACTGACTTTCCCGTGCACCGCTTCTGCTTCTATCAAGAGCGCAGGCTCTGAGAGCATTGGCAAGTCTACAGAGATCAAGTATTCCGACTTCGGCATGAAGTATGAAAAGACCGCAGATGTTTATGCGGTTGCATTTGACATCACCACAGATCAGGATGCAAATCAGGTACAGTTGGGTGTAGGCACTACTGTTCTGGAAAAGGCTGGTCTGAAGGACAACTGGTTCCAGTCGGATGATATCTTTAAAAAGGAAGGCGGAAACGAGACTACACCGACACTGCTGTACTGGGAAAAGAGTACCGCAGGTAGCCGTCCGGATGCAAACGATAACGCGCTCAAGGATGCAGCTTATCAGGATGCGACCGGAAAGAAAACCTATACTTATCTGTGGGTTCCGCCGGCAACCCTGGCAACTGGTATCCGTGAGAAGGACGGCAAGCTCTATAATGAGTGGAACCAGATCTCCACAGAAACAGAGGATGCACACCTGAGCTTCGGCGTATGGTATGCAAACCTGGGTGAAACGGAATCCAAGAAATACACCATCAACAATGTAACTGTATACTATGCAGCAGACGATCAGAAGAACGAAGCAAAGCTCGATATGTTTGAAGATCCGCTGGAGGTTGTAGATTCCATCGATGTTAAGATCGGCGAAAAGTATACACTGGATGTCAATGTACCGGGCAGCACCGGCACACTGAAGATCAGCAATCTGGCTTCTGTTGCTGCGAGCCCGGACAATGACAAGCAGCTGATCATCACTGGTAAAAATGTAGGTTCTACCATTTTGACGATCACCACACCGGGTGGCCAGACAAAGGATATCACACTGAATGTTCTGGCAGAGGTAACTGAAACTACCACAACCACCTCTACTACAACTACATCCAATTCTGCAACCACTACTACAACCAGCAAGACTACTGCAAAGACTAGTGGAAGCACTTCTGCAACCACCACAACTAAGAGCACTGGTACAACTGTAACAGAACCGCTGGTTGCTTTCTACGGTGATGTAAACTGTGACGGCCGTGTGGACATTTCTGATGCTGTTCTGCTGAACAAGGCAGTGTCAGGCGCTGTAAAGCTGTCTACCGCACAGCAGATCCTGAACTCTGACTGTGATGCAAACGGCGAAACCGGAAGCAATGATGCGCTTGTTCTGCTGAAGTTCCTGGTATCTCTGGTAACAGAGCTGCCGTGCACAGACTAAGCAACGATAATGTGCTTCTCTGACAGAAAGCTATAAAAAGAGCCGCAAGGATGTGTTTTCCTTGCGGCTCTTTTGCATGTCCGGATGCGGCGCTCAGGTTGCGTGATGGGTGATGGGCTGGTCAGCCTCTTCCAGTTTCTTTCGCAGCTTTCGGATGATCTTTTTTTCCAGCCGGGAGATATAGGACTGTGAAATACCGATGGCTTCTGCGACTTCTTTTTGGGTGCGCTCTTTTTTGCCGCATAGTCCAAAGCGCATCTGCATGATCTCCTGTTCCCGTTCTCCTAGCTCTGAGACAGCGGCAAGGAGCATTTCCCGTTCGGCTTCGCTTTCGATGTCCCGGCTGACGATATCGTCATCTGTTCCCAGAATATCAGAGAGCAGCAGCTCGTTGCCGTCCCAGTCGGCAGAGAGCGGCTCGTCGATGGAGATCTCGCCGCGAAGCTGGGCGTTTTTTCGCAGCACCATGAGGATCTCATTTTCGATGCAGCGGGAGGCATATGTTGCCAGCTTGATCTTCTTTTCGGGGCAAAAGGTTTCTACGGCTTTGATGAGACCGATGGTGCCGATGGAGATGAGATCCTCCAGCCCTAACCCGGAGGATTCAAACTTTTTGGCGATGTAGACCACAAGGCGGAGATTGTGGACGATGAGCGTTTCCCGGGCGGAGCTGTCACCCTGGTGCAGCCGGGCAAAAACCGCCTGTTCCTCTTCCTTGGACAGCGGCGGCGGAAACGTATCTGAACCGTTGATATAGTCGATTCGGCAAGGGGGTATCAATTTTTCCCGCAGCTGTAAAAACAGCAGACGGAACTTCCGAAGAATGGGTTGCATGTAAAGGACTCCTTTCATTCGATGAGCCGGGGATGGAAAATGGCACTTTTTTGTGTGCCGCCGATGCCGACCATTGCAACAGTCCGGCGGCTTTTTCCGGTGGAACAATTTCGGATGCAGATCTCGTCCGGGCGAAAGAGCGGCATCATGCCCTGTGCCGTGATCGTAGCACAGGGGATGAGTCGATAGCCTTTCAGCTGTTCCGGCGGCGTGTCACCCAGAAGCGGCGCAAGGGATGCGGCACTGCATACGATTACCGGTGTACCGGAAAAGATGTCGGTGAGGTTGTTTCCTGTGTCTGCCAGACCTTCCAGCATAAGCTGTGCTGTTCCTATTCGGAAAAAAACCTGATAGCGGCTGTTAGTGTGGCAGTACTTTTGCCGAAGCACTGTACAGAGATGCAGCAGGGAATATGCGGCGGCAGTGAATAGGATCAGCTGAAACAGGGAAAAATCTACATAACAGCAGCTGTTTCCCCAGGCGGCAAAACCGCGCGGCGCGAGGCTGTCTGCACCCAGGATCAGCCCGGCAAGGAGAAAATTGCAGACAAAAAAGCTGCCCCATTGCCGGAGAAAGCTTTCCCGGTGCAGTCCGAATGCCATAGCGACCGCCGCAGCTGCTGCCAGAAGCTTACACAACAGCTGGAGCAGCATCGGCAAAGGCGGCAGCAGGATCATCAGCGAAAACAGACTGCTCCCGGCAGCAGCCAGTCCGCACCGCAGCCAGCTCAATGGCGAATGCGTTAGTTTTGCGGCGGCGCGCAGCAGAAAATAGTTGACATAGAGGCTCTGCAACAGCAGAACGTCCAGGTAGATCGTGGGCACTGTCATCACCTCTATGTACAGTATATCACAGCTGCGGTGCGATGCCTGTCGGGAATGGGTGCGGGAACTGTGAAAAAATCATGTCGAAAAAACGGCGCTTTCAAACTTGACGAAAGCAGCAGGGTTGTGGTATAATAGCAGTGACAAAGATGCCGCAGATGGGGATCTATGTACATCATTGTCGCAGAAGAAAACCGTTTTATGATTCAGAGGAAACGACTGTTTCAGTCTTTCTCTGCGGTGAACCGGGAGAGCCGTCTCTCTGACACCGCACTTTCCCGCAAATCTCTCACGCTTTTGGAAAATTCCGCTCGGTGCTCTCTTCCGCCCGAACGGATGTCAGACTGCTTCGGCGTTTCCCAAAAAGGAGTATTTGAATGAATCAGACAGAAAACAACCGACCGTTGGTGGATGGCGTTCCGGCATTGGAGCGTAAGCTGGCAGAGGTGCGCAAGGCACAGGAACAGTTTGCAGCATTCTCGCAGGAACAGGTAGACCGGATCTTCCGGGCAGCTGCATTGGCGGCAAACCATGCAAGACTGCCGCTGGCAAAAATGGCTGTGGAAGAGACCGGTATGGGCGTCGTAGAAGACAAGGTGATCAAGAACAACTACGCTGCGGAGTATATCTATAACGCCTATAAAAACACCAAGACCTGTGGCATTATCGAACAGGATCCCGCCTATGGCACAACTCGTATCGCAGAACCGATCGGCGTGGTGGCTGCGGTCATTCCGACCACGAACCCGACCTCGACTGCAATTTTTAAATCGCTGATCTGCCTGAAAACCAGAAATGCGATCATTATCTCTCCGCATCCCCGCGCCAAAAAAAGCACCATTGCAGCGGCAAAGATCGTCCTGGATGCTGCAGTAAAGGCAGGCGCACCGGAAAATATCATCGGATGGATCGATGTGCCGTCTCTGGAGATGACCAATACCCTGATGCAGGAAGCAGATATCATTCTGGCGACCGGCGGTCCAGGCATGGTACGCGCAGCATATTCCAGCGGCAAGCCGGCACTGGGCGTTGGCGCAGGCAATACACCTGCCATCATTGATGCGTCTGCCGATATCCGGAAGGCAGTAAACTCCATCGTCCACTCCAAAACCTTTGACAACGGCATGATCTGCGCTTCAGAGCAGTCTGTGATCGTAGATAAGACCGTTTACGATGCTGTCCGTCAGGAATTTTTGAAGTGCGGCTGCTATTTCCTCACACCGGAAGAAACCGAAAAGGTGCGGAAAACCATTCTTATCAACGGCGCGCTCAACAGCAGGATCGTAGGCCAGCGCGCAACAACCATCGCAGGTCTCGCCGGCGTGACCGTTCCGGAGGAGACACGCGTTCTCATCGGTGAAGTCACTTCTGTGGATATCAGCGAAGAATTTGCACATGAAAAGCTCTCTCCGGTACTGGCAATGTATCGCGCAGAGAACTTTGAACAGGCGGTGGAGTATGCAGATCAGCTGGTCAAGGACGGCGGCTATGGTCATACCTCTTCGCTCTATGTGGACGAAGTGAACCACCGGGAAAAAATCGAACAGTTTGCGGCACGGATGAAAACCTGCCGTATTGTAATCAATACCCCCTCTTCTCACGGCGGTATCGGCGACTTGTATAACTTTAAGCTTGCGCCGTCCCTGACGCTGGGCTGCGGCTCGTGGGGCGGAAACTCCGTCTCGGAAAACGTAGGCGTCAAGCATCTGCTGAACATCAAAACTGTCGCTGAGAGGAGAGAAAATATGCTGTGGTTCCGCACACCGCAGAAGGTGTACTTTAAAAAGGGCTGCCTGCCGGTTGCCCTCCGTGAGATCCAGGATGTGCTGCATCGGAAGCGGGCATTCCTGGTAACAGACGAATTTCTGTTCAAGAGCGGCAAGATGAGCTGCATCACAGAACCGCTGCAGCAGATGGGTATTCCGTATCAGGTTTTCTCTGATGTACAGTCTGACCCGACTCTGGCGTGTGCGAAGGAGGGCGCAGAACTGATGCGTACCTTCCAGCCGGATGTTATCATTGCTCTGGGCGGCGGTTCGGCAATGGACGCTGCAAAGATCATGTGGGTGCTGTATGAGCATCCGGACGCAGATTTTGCTGATATGGCAATGCGATTCCTGGATATCCGCAAGCGCACCTATGAGTTCCCGGAGATGGGCGAAAAGGCATACTTCATTGCAGTTCCTACCTCTTCCGGTACTGGTTCGGAGGTAACGCCTTTCGCTGTTATCACCGACGAATCCACCGGCGCGAAGTATCCGCTGGCGGATTATCAGCTGCTGCCGAATATGGTGATCATCGACACCGACCTGATGATGTCTCAGCCCCGCGGCCTGACATCGGCTTCGGGTATTGATGCGATGGTGCACGCACTGGAAGCATATGCCTCTGTGATGGCGACCGACTTTACCGATGGTCTGGCGCTGAAGGCGCTGAAGAATATCTTCACCTATCTGCCGGAGTGCTACGAAAACGGCGAGCACGCGCCCCTGGCACGGGAAAAGATGGCGAATGCTTCCACAATGGCTGGTATGGCGTTTGCAAACGCATTCCTGGGCGTGTGCCACTCTATGGCGCACAAGCTGGGCGCGTTCCACCATCTGCCCCACGGTGTGGCAAATGCAGTGCTGATTACGGATATCATGCGCTATAACATTGCAGAAGCGCCCCAGAAGATGGGCACATTCTCCCAGTATCCGTACCCCAATGCACTGCCGCGCTACTGCGAATGCGCACGGTTCGTTGGCGTGACCGGAAATACCGATGAAGAAGTGTTCGAGAACTTTATCACCAGGATCGAAGAACTCAAGGCAAAGGTGGGCATCAAAAAGACCATCCGGGATTACGGCGTGACCGAAGAGGCATTTCTGGCAACACTGGATGAGATGTGCGAGCAGGCGTTCGATGACCAGTGCACCGGCGCAAATCCCCGGTATCCGCTGATCTCGGAGATCAGGGCAATGTACCTCAAGGCATATTACGGCGAAGTTCCGGCAGAGACAAAGGAAGAAGCATAAGCGCATGGCGAAAGGAGCGTTAATCTATGGAACCGTTATTGGAAGGACTGGAGAAAACCAGCTATCATGAAGGCGATACCCGTGTGAAGGTATTCGGCCGTGGCTTTAAGAAATCGGATATCCTCAACGAAGCGCTGAACCAGGCGCGCGTGGAGGAGACCGGACTGCGCATCCCGAAGCTGCTGGAGGTGCGCAAGGTGGACGGCAAGTGGGCGATCGTCACCGAATTTGTGGAGGGCGAGACCCTGCAGTCTCTGATGGAGCAGAACCCCGATCAGCTGCACAGCTATATGGAACAGTTCGTGCTGCTGCAAAAGGAGATCCAGAGCAAGCGTTCGCCGCTGCTGACCAAGCTGAAGGACAAAATGAACCGGAAGATCAGCCAGTCCGGACTGGACGCTACCACACGGTACGATCTGCACACCCGGCTGAACGCCATGCACGATCACATTAAGGTGTGCCACGGGGACTTTAACCCCAGCAATGTCATTGTAGACAAGGACGGCAGACTCTACGTCATCGACTGGTCTCACGCCACACAGGGCAACGGCAGCGCCGATGCAGCCAGAACCTATCTGCTGTTCATGCTGGAGGGCAGGGACGACTGGGCAGAGCTGTATCTGAATATGTTCTGCGACATGAACGATGTGGCAAAGCAGTATGTCTCCCAGTGGATGCCCATTGTGGCAGCATCGCAGCTGGCGAAGCAGAACCCCCAGGAAAAGGAATTTCTCATGCGGTGGGTCAGCGTGTTTGACTATCAGTAACAAAGACAAAATACAGCGATCGAAAAGAAGCGGACGGGGCAGCCTGTCCGCTTTTTGTATCACGCAAAGCATTTTTTGAGAAAGTCCCCCTTGAAAAGGGGGATGTCCCGCAGGGACAGGGGGATCATTATGCAAATTTTATGAAAAATCCCTCCGGCACTTCGTGCCACCTCGTACTGAGCGGTCCCCTTTGTCACCTGCGGTGACATTTCCCCACCCCGTGGGGAATCACCCTTTTCAAGGGAGGCATTTATCAAAATTGATTTGCGTGTTTTGTGTGTCTGCCTCTGTACAATACCGAAAAAATATGGTATACTATCTATACAACACTGCACAAAAACACGAAGGAGGTCAACCCATGACGAACGAACCCTTTACCGAGGAGACTGCAGGACAGATCGATCCGCAAAACCCTTTTGACAATTCTCTGGAGAATCCGGCGTACCGGACGGATTACCGCCGGTTTTTGCCGCAGATTTTGCTGCCCGGCTTTCAGATCCCTCTGTTCCCGGAGCGCGGCGAGCGCCGGAATCTCCGCCGCCAGCTGAACACCGCAGGCGCAGGGGTGCTGCTCAGCAGTCTGGGCAGCCAGCTGCTGTTCCGGCTGCTGCTGTTCGTGCTGCTGCTGTGTATGGACGGCAGCGTCGCCGCCTATTTCAACGGAGACCAGTCCGGGGCGATGCACGCCATGCTGCAAAGCGGCATCTATATGGCGCTGCATGTTCTGGTTTTTGCCGGGATGAATACCCTCGTCGCCGTCATGGGCTGCCGCCGGATTCGCCAGCCCCTTCGGGGACTGTTTCAGACGGCGGATTTTTCCGCGTGGAAAGCCTTTCAGTACATCTGCATCGGCTTCGGGCTGCAGTACGCCACAGGCATCGGCTATCAGGGCGTGAAGCTTCTGGGGCAGCACTGGGGACTGACCTTTCCGGAGGTGAGCTTCAACTTTTTCCAGACGGCACAGTCCGCGCTGTTTGCGCTGCTGTATACCTGCATCCTTGCGCCGATCACAGAAGAGCTGCTGTTCCGGGGCTTTTTGATGAAGAGCCTTTCGGCGGTGAGCGTCCGCTTCGGCATCGTGACCAGCGCCCTGCTGTTCGGGCTGATGCACGGCAATGTGCAGCAGTGCATCCTGGGTATCTTTATGGGGCTGTTTCTGGGAAAGATCGCGGCGCGGCACAACTCCCTGCTGCCGTCCATTCTGGTGCATATGGCGATCAACACCGGCAGCACGCTGCTGAATCTGGTGCAGGTGAAAGTCCCGGAGCGGCTGCGCATTCTGGTGATGATGCCGTTCGGATTCGTCGTGTTCGCCCTGGCGGTGATGGGCATCGCGTTCTGGTTCAGCAGTGAGCGGAAACAGCCCCTGCCCTGTCCCACCCAGAAACAGGCGGCGCGAAACCGGCTCTTCTGGTCGTCTCCGCTGCTTCTGGCGGCGTTCGCGGGGCTTCTGGGGCTTATGGGATATCAGATGTGGTGAGGAAGCAGAAAAGCGCAACATTCTCCCGGAGAAAAAGGACGGTGTGTAATCTGTTACACCATTTTTGGCGGATATGTATCAAATTTACGCAAAATCGTGGGGATAATTTTTCGTCTGCATTTGCGTTTGAAAAAACGACAAAATTTCAGTTATTTCAGAAATGCCAATCAATTTAAAACGAAAATGTCACAGGTTTATCAAAAACGGAGCAGCGCTGTCGGAATCGCTCAAGGAGCTGCCAAAAACAGGCAATTAAAAACAACGCAATTGCGCTATTTTTTGGCACCTATGTAAATGTGCACAAAAAGTTGTCAGAATCGTTGTGGCAAATGCAGAATATGAACAAATGCTCTTGACAGAAGTGCCAGATTGTGCTATAATAAACTTGCAAACAACGAGAGGGAACGTTGATAAGAACTCTCGTTTGAATCTCTCAGCACCGCCGGGATGCAACGCCGGCTAACTGCAAAACCCCGCGGAACTGAGAACCCAGTTATTTTATTTTACTATTTAAAAATTTGAAAGGTGGAAACCAATATGAAAACTCCGATGGATATTTATAACACTGCAATGAAGAAGAAAAAGAACCGCAAGGGCTTCTCCCTGGTAGAGCTGATCGTTGTTCTGGTAATTATGGCGATTCTGGCAGCTGCCCTGGTTCCGTCTTTGATTGGCTACATTCGTCAGACAAAGTATTCTAATGTGCAGAATGAAGCGGCTTCTTGCGTATCCGCTGCTCAGACCATTGCTTCTTCTGCATATGCAGATCCTAATAATTCCTATTCTTATGAAACTAACGCAGGTACTTCCTTGCAGTTTAATGTTGATATGACTAGTGGTACAGCTGTTACATCTGGTGATCTTGTTACTGCAATTCAGGATATGGCAGAAGTTGATGGAACAGTTACATCTGTTACTATTAAAAATGGTCAAGTTACTGATCTCAGCTATACTAATAAGGATTCTAGCATTGATGCTGTTTATGATAAGGACAGCACAACTAAGGTTTATGAGATTAAGAAGCATTCCTAAGTTTATTTTTCTCTGATTAACACTTAAAACAATACAAAGCATTCAGCACATTGGGTGCTGGGTGCTTTGTTTGGTTTCTGGGCGTTTTGGCGTTCTGTTGGTTGTTTTTCACATTTGTGGATTTTTTGTGGCGAAAGTGAACGATGCTGTATGACTCCTCAGTCAGCCTCACGGCTGCTAGCTCAACCCCTCTGTCCCTTCGGGACATCTCCCCTAAAGGGGAGACAAATTGAGCCTCCTCTTATAGAGGAGGTGCCCGACAGGGCGGAGGAGTCGGCAGGAGTTGACGAGCGGAAAAGCAAGCAAAAGTATTTTCTTTCCTGTTGTAAACCCCTCTGTCCCTTCGGGACATCTCCCCTAAAGGGGAGACAAATTGAGCCTCCTCTTATAGAGGAGGTGCCCGATAGGGCGGAGGAGTCGGCAGGAGTTGACGAGCAGAAAAGCAAGCAAAAGTATTTTCTTTCCTGTTGTAAACCCCTCTGTCCCTTTGGGACATCTCCCCTAAAGGGGAGACAAATTGAGCCTCCTCTTATAGAGGAGGTGCCCGACAGGGCGGAGGAGTCGAG
>CAKSJP010000019.1 GCA_934463425.1 uncultured Ruminococcus sp. | reverse complement strand
GGGACATCTCCCCTAAAGGGGAGACAAATTGAGCCTCCTCTTATAGAGGAGGTGCCCGACAGGGCGGAGGAGTCGA
This sequence comes from uncultured Ruminococcus sp., assembly GCA_934463425.1. Taxonomy (GTDB): domain Bacteria; phylum Bacillota; class Clostridia; order Oscillospirales; family Ruminococcaceae; genus Ruminococcus_C. The sequence goes on along the minus strand of CAKSJP010000019.1, from coordinate 42,345 downwards.
GAGAAGCCGGCAGGCAAAAATCAGAGAAAGGACAAAACAATGGAAAACGAACGACCACCGATGTATACCGGATATAATCATGCATTAAAAGAGAAAGCCAGAGAACTGCGAAAAAATATGACAAAACAAGAGCGTCATTTGTGGTACGATTTTTTAAGGTACCGACAGGAAAACTGGAAACGCCAGCGGGCGATTGACGGCTATATTGTCGATTTTTTCTGCTACTCGGCAAGACTGGTGATCGAACTGGACGGCTCGCAGCATTATACAGAAGAGGGCGAGGAGTATGATAGTATCCGTACTGAGGTTCTGGAACGATATCAGCTAGAAGTTATGCGCTTTTTGAATTCTGAGGTTGACCAGAATTTTGATTATGTTTGCCTTGCAATAGAGGAAAAAGTACGCGAAAGAACTGGGAGTCCTTTCTAAACACCGACTTCGCCGTCGCAACTCCTCCGCCCTTCGGGCACCTCCTCTATGAGAGGAGGCTTGAGCTGTCACCGTAGGTGACTGAGGGGGCGAACGCTGTTCGCCCCTACCAAACCATTTACCATTTGAAAATATGACCTGATCGCCAGGACACGACAAGAGGTGAATACCGTGCCAAATTATAAATACCGCGCCACCGCCATGAGCGGAAAGACTGTGCGCGGCACACTGACGGCTTCTGACCCGGAGGCGCTGCTGAACGAACTGAAAAAACAGGACCTGTTCCTGCTGGACTATACCCAGACGAGCAAGACTTCTTTCGGCTCAAAGCTGAAAGCCAAGGAACTGACGGACTTTTGCCGCCAGCTGGGAAGTCTGCTGGATGCCGGCGTTTCGGTGATCCAGTCCTTTAACATTATTTCCAACCGCGCCAGTATCTCAAAGTTTGCCAGAAAGTGCTTTTCAGAGATCACCACCGACCTGAAACACGGCAAGGCGCTTTCTGAGGCAATGGCAGACCAGGGCAAGGTCTTTCCGGAGCTGCTCATCAGCATGGTCCGCGCCGGCGAGGCGAGCGGTAAGATCGGCGATACCTTTTTGAATATGGGCGAGCATTTTCAGAAGCAGCAGCGCATCAAGTCCCAGGTCAAGGGCGCGCTTGCGTATCCCATCGTGCTGATGATCCTGCTGGTGCTGGTCATTATCGTGATGTTTACATTTATCCTGCCCATGTTCGGCGACATGTTCACGGATATGGAGCTGCCGCTGATGACGAAGATCCTCATGGGCATCAGCAGCTTTCTCACCCATTACTGGTACGTCGCCGTCGGCGTGGTGGGCGTATTGGTGGCGGTGTTTATCTTCCTGATGCGAACGCCGTCCACGCGCCTGGGGATCGACCGCATGATCGTCCATCTCCCGAAGATCGGCAATCTGGTGCGCATCGTCTATACGGCGAGCTTTTCCCGGACACTGGCGTCGCTGTACACCAGCGGCCTGTCCATCCTGAATGCGCTCCAGATCTCCCGGGACACGGTGAACAACAGCTATCTCCGGTCGCAGTTCGACGACTGCATCAAGAGCATCCGGGTGGGAAATGCCCTGTCGGAATCCATCATGGCGATGGACGGCTTCGACAGCAAGCTGGGCGATACCATCAAGGTCGGCGAAGAGACCGGTAAGCTGGACGCCATGCTGCTCTCCACCGCGGACGACTATGAGTATGAATCCAGCGCCGCCATCAAGTCCATGATGTCCGTCATCGAACCGCTGATGATCGTCATTCTGGGCGTGATCGTCGCCGGCGTTATGGTCTCTGTCCTCGTGCCCATGTACTCCATGTACGGCAACATCGACGAGAATACCGGGGCGGTTTTCGCCTGGATCGGTCAGATGTGCGGCAGATTTTTGAGATAAGAGAATGAGAAAAAGAGGTGAATCTCTGTGAAGAAAAAGGATATTTCCGCGCATGTTTGTATTACCAACAACAAAATACAGGTGCTCACGGGCAGCTGTGTAAAAAATAAACTCCAGGTGCTGAACCTTTATGAAGAACCTCTGGAGGAGGGCTGTATTCTGAACGGCATCATCATGAACATCTATTCGCTCCAGAATACGCTCACCCAGATGTGGCAGAAGTACAGCCTGCCCACAAAGGGCGTGACGCTGGTGGTGAACGGCAGTTCCATTACCGTAAAGCCCCTGAAAATCCCACAGGTGAACCCGAAGAATGTGCCGGGACTCATCCGGACAGAGTTCAAGGACACCGACGGCATCCAGAATATGCTGGTGGACTATTCCGTGGTGAATCCCAAGAACCAGGACGGCTCGTGCAGCATCCTGGCAGTGGTCTCCACAAAGGAGTTTGTCACCAGCTATATCAATCTGTTCAAAGAGGCGAAGATCGAGCTGGAGATCATCGACCTGGTGCAGAACTGCCTCATTAAGCTGATGAAGCGCCTGAAATCGCTCCAGGGAAAAACCTATGCTGTGTTTATTCTGGACAAGAACATGCTGATGCAGTGCCTGTTTTCCAATGACAATTTCGTCATGACCCGCCGCAGCCGCATTCTGGCCGACCCCACGGACGAGGGCTTTGAGCGGGAAGTGGGGCAGAATATCAACAGCATCATTCAGTTCAACAAATCCGAGCAGACCGGCTCGGACATCACAGACATCTATCTGTGCGGATTTCCCGGAGATACGGTGCAGTTTTTTCCGCACTATGCTGAAAACTTCGGCGTGAACGTGCGGGCGTTTCCGGAATTTCTGCCCAATGAGCTGATGCTTCCGGCAAACGTGAATCCGGCAGAGTATATCGTTCTGCTGGGCAGTCTCATCCGCTATTCAGATTAAGCCAGACAGGAGGGATATCGCATGGCAAAAATACCGAAGAAGGATATCAACCTGTATCCGCTTGTGGTTGCGCCGAAAAAGAACACCATGAAAAAGGGCGCACTCTACGGCGTTCTGGGCGTGGCGGCAGTGCTGCTTCTGGCGGGCGGCTATGTGGGTACGAGCATTTATGTCCACACACAGGAAAAACTCGTGACAGAAATGGAAGCAAAGGCGAATGACGCTGCGCTTCTGGAAAAGATCCAGAACGCCAATGCGGTTGCGGCGGATATCGGCATCCTGCGGACTGCCGGAAATGCTTATGATGAGGTGCGCGTGACCATTGATGGTTCGCAGACGTACTGTGATGACTTTTCCGATGAGCTGATCCAGCAGCTTTTGAGCTGTCAGGATACCATCAGCCCGACAGCCGGCGAGCTGCAGATCGCAGAGATCACCGGGTTGTCTTATGACGGCACAGTCCTTTCGATCACGGCGGATTCGACAGACAGCCAGTACGTTTCTACATTTGTGGCAAATCTGAGTCGTCTGGGACTGTTCTCGTCTCTCACCTATGATGGCTATTCTCTGTCAGACGGCGTTTATACTTACACGGTGAATGCTTCATTCAAGCCGGCAGAGACAACTGCCACCGATGAAAACGGCGATCCTGTAGAAACGGCAACAACAGAAACGGAGGCGGTGCAGCAATGACAACGGAAATTACACGAAAACAAGCTATTTTGCTCTCTGTTCTGGGCGCTCTGCTGGTCGTTGTTCTGTTTGTACAGCTGTTGATCCGGCCACTTTTGACCCGGGCATCTGAGGCAAAAGCATATCTGGTAAATTTAGAACAGCAGTACTCTGATCTGTTGCTGCAAAGTGAAAGCTATGATCAGAACATGGAGCAGCTGGAGGGCTGGAAAGAAAAAAACAGCAAAGAGACCAGCAAGCTGTTTCCTCTCAGCGATCCGAATCGGCTGGATCGTTTTCTGACTTTCGTCATGAATGAGTGTGGTGTCAGTGTCAGCGGGCTTTCTATCGGCCAGACCGTGCAGTATTATATCGACGGTGAGGGAAATCTGATAACAGCTTCTCCGGATGATGTCAGCGGCGACAGCGCAGATAGTTCCGGAAGTACTGACGGAAGCACCGACGGCGGCGCGAACTATACCGCCACCGGAGAGTATGCCTGCGATTTCACTTATACCATGGAGGGCAGCTATCAGGACATGACAAAGATGCTGAACTTTGTGAATCGGGTCTCTTTTTTAGGAATCACAGCATATTCCTTCAACAGTGTGGAAAAGCAGGAGACCGCAGACCAGAACGGCGGAAGCAATACCGCGCGATTCCAGGATCAGTATAGCTTTACCATGACCATAACCGCATATATGTATCAAAGTCCTTTGGAGACAGATGCAGAGAAGAATACGGAAGATACAACAGAAGAAGTCGATGCTGCCGTGCAGCAGGATGCTGCGTGAACAGGTGATGCCCTATGAAATGCAAAACAGCACAGCGGAACGGCTCGGCCATCTTATGGGCAGTACTGGTCATGCTGATGATCTCCCTGATCTCTGCTGGAATTATTCTGGTAGACCGGATGTACTTTATGCGGGAGCAGGAGGAGAACAACCGGCTGCAGGCGAAGCTCTACGCAGAGTCAGCCATTGAACTGGTACAGTCAGACATCTGCAAAGAGGGTCAGGAGGAAAAGGATGAAGCCGGCAACCCGAAAACGGATGCATCCGGCAATCCGGTGACCTATCAAAGCGTGTATGTCAGCGAGAGCAATACCGCAGTGACCTATACGATTTCGTTTCCGGATGCCGGAAACTGGACTTGTACCGTGACGGTAAATCATTCTGTAGTGAATCCATCCTCGCCCCGGACAACGGGAGAGATCTATCTCACCGCAAAGGTGACCCGAAAGACGACCGGCAAGGATAAAAACGGCAGCACAGCGGAAAAAGAACTCGCCGAAATCTGCGCGAAAATGAAAGCGGAAAGCGGTATCTGGCAGCCGGCAGTTTATTATCATCTGTAAAGGAGATGCAGCATATGCAAAAGCAGCATAAGGGAACAACTGTAGTAGAAGTGGTCATTGCTTTTGCAATGATCTCCATGTCTTTTGCCATTGGCATGATCGGCATTGCATCCGGGGCGAACTTTATCAATTCCGGCGCAAGGCTGAAAAATCAGCAGCGGAAAGAGGCTGTGGCCGACCTGGATGGTGAAGGTGCTGTTGTGACAGATGAGATCATCACCGTGACCGGAAAAGACGGCGCATCTCAAACGTTTACAGTGCCGGTGCAAAAGCGGTCGGCAGACGGCTTTGTAAAGTATTGCCCGAAATCTTAAAAAATAGTTTGCTCAATACCAATGTGAAACAGACTCCGGGCTGCCAAAGGAGGGAAACCAGATGCGGAGACCTTGTAAAAACCGAAAAGGCTTTACGCTGGCAGAAGAAGTGGTGACCGTTCTGCTGATCGGTATTCTGGTAGCTTCGGCTTCGGCAATCCTGCTGAACGCCATGCGTATCTTCTGTCAGAATGTCATTATGTTCAACGCCCAGTCCAAGGGCATTGCGGTGATGGAACAGCTGGAAGACCATTTGGCATATGCAACAGAGATCAGCGGAGACAAGAGCGGGCTTTCCGCACTTGCTCATAAAGCAGATTGCGCTCATCAGGTATTGCTTTCTGTGGGAGATGGTGATGACGGCAAAAAGGAATTGCAGGAGATCGGCTATTTATATTACTCTGATGCAGAGGACAGCAAAAATGAGATCCGCAATGTCCTATGCAAGCTGGGGAATTTTGATGCTGACATAGATGTGCAGAGCAGCGCAGGAAATTCTGTTGTGGTAACAGTGAAAATCAAGCGGAATGATACGGTGTATTATTCGGAAGAACGTACTGTGGCACTGAAAAACAGCGGTGTGAATGTGACAACTGCTGCGGGTTCAACGCATATTTACAGCAATACAGGCACATCCGCATCCGCATATTTATACATCGGCAGTTTGGAATAAAGATGAAACAACAGAGAAAAGGTGAGAACATTGCAGAATTTACCCATTGGTGAAGTGCTGAAGGAATATGGCTATATTACGCAGGAACAGATCGACCAGGCGCTGCAGTTTCAGAAAACGCAGACCGGCAAAAAGGTGCGGTTTGGCACACTGCTGAAGGAAATGGGTTTTGTGACAGAGACACAGGTTCTGGAGGCACTGGGGAAAAAACTGGATCTCCAGATGGTGAATCTGGAGGAATACGAAGTCAATGTAGATGTGGTGGCGAAGGTTCCGAAGCAGCTGGCAGAAAAGTATAACGTCATTGCACTTTCGGAAAATGACGGAAAACTGCAGTTGGCGATGTCTGATCCGCTGAATTTTTACGCCCAGGAGGACATCCGGCAGATCGTGGATATGCCGCTGGAGGTTTTGCTGAGTGAAGAAAAGCGCATCAAGAAGGCGATTGAATATTATTATGCGGAGATCAGCACCAAGCAGGCAGCGAAAAAGGCGAATATTTCCGCGGAGGACATTGAAGTGCCGCAGCTCACTGCTGACGATGCTGACGATGATGTGCCGATCATCAAGCTGATCAACTCGTTGCTGGTACGAGGCTACAGCACCAATGCCAGTGATATCCACATTGAGCCGTTTAAGGATTTCACCCAGGTACGCATGCGTATCGACGGACAGATGATCAGCTATCTGACGTTGGAAAAGGCGCTGCATAATTCCATCGTTGCCCGTATTAAGATCATGAGCAACCTGAACATTGCCGAAAAGCGTATCCCCCAGGACGGCAACTTTCACGCCGTGCTGGAAGGCATTGATATCAGTATGCGTATCTCTATCCTGCCCACTACTCACGGAGAAAAGATCGTTATGCGTTATCTGGTTTCGGATACCAAGATCGACCACGCCGGACATTTCGGCATGAACGAGTACTCCTACAACATGCTGATGAAAATGATGTCCGCTCCCAACGGCATTATCTATATCACCGGCCCGACGGGTTCCGGTAAGACAACAACTCTTTATATGGTGTTGCAGCGTTTGGCGGAACGTCCGGTAAATATTTCCACCATTGAAGATCCGGTGGAAAAAGATCTGCCCAATATCACGCAGACATCGGTGAATGTAACTGCCGGCATGACCTTCGCCGTGGGACTTCGCGCTCTGCTGCGTCAGGACCCGGATATCATCATGATTGGTGAGACCCGTGACGCAGAAACAGCAGAGATTTCCGTTCGTTCGGCGATCACCGGACACCTGGTAGTCTCCACCCTGCATACGAACGATGCGATCTCTTCCATCGTTCGTCTGGCGGACATGGGCGTTGCGCCGTATCTGATCTCCAACTCCGTGGTCGGTATCGTGGCGCAGCGTCTGGTGCGCAAGGTCTGCCAGTTCTGTAAATACGAAGCGCCGGCGACAGCAGATGACATCGCCATTGTGGGCGACGGCATCCCCATGATTACCCGGGGCAAGGGCTGCAAGGTGTGCAACAACACCGGCTATAAGGGGCGTATCTCCATCCACGAGATGGTTTATATCGACAAAACGCTGAAGCGCATGATCGCCCGGAGCGCAGACAGCCAGGAAATGCTGGAATATGCAAAAAAGACCCAGGGGATGCGCAGCCTGATGGACAGCGCCATCGATCTGGTAAAAGAGGGCGTGACTACGCCGGAAGAAGTAATGAAGATCGCTTATTATTCTGATTAAACAGAGAGGACGGTATACTGCCATGACAATGAATGAACTCATTATGAAAGCCCGGGAGAAAAAATGTTCCGATATCCATATCAGCGAGGGTATGCCGGTTTCGTTCCGTATTCACGGACAGCTGCTAGACAGCGGTTTTTCGTTTTCAGCGGCTGAGACCCGGGAAATGATCCTGTCGATGCTCAGCGATGCGCAGCGCGTGCAGCTGGAAAACGGCGACGATGTGGACTTTGCCATTGAGACGCCGGACTATTGCCGTCAGCGTGTCAACGTATTCCGGCAGATGAAAAAGGTGGCGGCGACCATCCGACTGCTGAACAACACCATTCCGACGCTGGAACAGCTCCAGATGCCGAAGGTGCTGCAAAGTCTGGCAGACCAGCCCAGAGGTCTGATCCTGGTGACAGGCCCGACGGGAAGCGGTAAGTCCACCACCCTGTCTGCCATGATCGACTATATCAACAAGAACCGCTCGGAGCATATCATCACCATCGAAGACCCGGTGGAATATGTTTACGAGTCGGGCATGTCCGTCATCCATCAGCGCGAGATCGGCGTGGACACCAAGAGCTTTGCGGCATCCCTGCGCTCGGCGCTTCGTGAAGACCCGGATGTCATTCTGGTGGGAGAAATGCGTGACTATGAGACCATTTCCGCCGCTGTCACCGCTGCCGAGACCGGACACCTGGTCATGTCCACCCTGCACACCACCGGCGCGGCGCAGACCCTGGATCGTATCATTGACAGCTGTCCGCCCCACGCCCAGAACCAGATCCGGACGCAGCTGTCCACGATTCTGAAGGGCGTTATCACCCAGGCACTGATTCCGCTGGCAATGGGCGGCGGCCGTGTGGCTGCCACAGAGATTCTGGTGGGAACGGACGCTGTGGGCAGTCTGATCCGTGACAACAAATGCTTCCAGCTGGCAACTGTGATGCAGTCCGGCGCAGCCCTGGGCATGCACACACTGAACGCCGACCTGGCGCGTCTGGTGAGAGCCGGCACGATCCGCCGGGAGGATGCGATCCGGGTATCCAACAACAAGAATGAGATTTTGGATCTGTTAAGTTAAGTGTTATCCGGGCATGCTCCGGCGTGTCCGTCTGTATATTTTCAGAGAGGTGAGAGAGATGAAACAAAATCGAAAAGGCTTTTCTCTTGTGGAGCTGATCGTGGTGCTGGTGATCATGGCGATCATTGCAGCGCTGTGCGCACCCAATATCTCTGCCTATGTGCAGGCGGCGAAGATCCAGAACTACCAGACTGTGGCGAATAATCTGGCGGACGAACTGCAGACCCAGCTGCCCCAGAGCCGGTACTGGAACTGGGAGGAGGTGCAGCGGAATGCGTATGGCATTCTGTGCTCGGATGCCGGGAGAAGCGTGACACTGGATACAGAAAAAAGTACCGATAATCAAAAGGTGTATCAGATCACCGGTGCCAGCAGCGATGCCAAAGCGGTGTTTACGGTGACGCTGACCTATCAGCCGGCAGACAAAACCAGCCAGAAAGTGGATATTGCGGTTTCCTGCGACGGGTATGCTGCGGCGAAAGCGGCGCAGAGCTGTAGTCTGGTTTTGAAGACGAATTATACGGATGCGGGAGCGTATCCGATGAGCAGCACCACGATCACCACAACAGAAACCAAAGGCTGGGGGAATCTGGACGATAGAGTCAATACCAAATCGTACTGGGAAGAATGGGGAAAAACACATCCCGAGAATGACTTTACAAAAGATGCAACTTGGAGTGACTGGTGGACACCGGACACCACGATCGTCAATTTGACAGACTATGTTTCCAACAGCTGTAAGTTCGTGCAGTTTGACATGCCCTATTTTTGCGGTTATCATCAAACCAATTGGTATCCTGTCGAATATGCAGGAAGCTATGCCTTTCCGTCTATGTACAGTCTGAATGGTGCAGGCGACGGTGCACAGTATGCAGTTACCAGTTATAGTGACGGTTCCAAAAGTACATGGGAAAAAATCTATATTTACATAGGCGATGACAATAACACAGAAGATCTGAACTTCATTGATAAAGATGCTGACGGAAATGAGATCTACGACAGTGCTGCAATGTACGATCATGGCTGGGTAAAATACAGTGATATTTTTGCAAACGGGCGGGGTGATTTTCGAACCGACGGAAATCCGGATTATATCAGTGCTTTTCAAAATAAGTACGATTCTTCCATTACTGTAAATCCGGACAGTACATTTGTAAATAATACAAAGATAAAATACCGTGTACTTTTACGAACTAACAGCGGTGAGGAATCCAGCCGTGGCTGGCTCTATGTAGAAGGAACATATGCCGGAACCGGAAAAAAGTGTTCTCCGGAAAAGACAAATTTTCTGGTGTATGCAAATAATGGTTCTCAACTGAATGACTTTTCAGATCGATATGAAGTGGATAAGCAGAGTTGGAATACTTCCATTTATATGGACGTTTCGAAATGCGGATACTCTGTGGGAAATCAGTTGAGCATTACAATTCACAATGTTGATGCCGATAAACTGATCGATTCCATGGAAAATGGAAGAACGGGAGATGTAAGCATTGGACAGAACAAGTCCTATGATGGATATGACGGCGTAAAATATGGCAGTATTCAACAAAGTTCATTTATTTACGGAAAACCGGAAAACGGCGGGAATTACTGGGCAGAAAAGCCAGATGCATCAGACAATTCTACAGCTAGAATTGTTATTGTCATGACATACAGCCGCTACCCTTATTTGAAATTAGTATTTCTTAGCAGCTTTTGGACATCTGGTGCAACCAGTACAGATGTAGACGTTAGCCTGAAAATGGATTACTCCGGCGGAAACTCGTCTGAAAGTACGATCGACAGTTACACCCCCATGCTCACCCTCAACGGCGACAACACCTACACCAACATCACCCTGGACTGGACGAAGTGCGACTATATCACGGATGTCAGCAAGGTCGGCATCCAGTTCGACAAGTATCCGTCTGGTTTTTCCTATGATGTCTACTCGAAGGACTATTCGCTGCTGGCACCCGGACAGAGCTTGACGAAACTGATGATGGGCAGCAACAGTAAGATCTCTGCATCTGCCGCCGCGGATCAGATCATACATCTCTACTGCAAGGACGTGAGCCCGGAGGATATTTCCTGCAGCGTGATTGCACCGGATGCGCCGGTCACCACTACGACAACCACTACCGTAACCTCTGCGGAGACCGAAACCGAGACATCGGCAAAGACATCCGACACCGCGCCGGAGACCTCCGCTTCCACCGAGAGCAGCACAACCTCCACCACAACTACCACAACCACTACAACTACCACAACCGTCACGACCACAACGACGACCACCACCGCAGCAACGACCGTGACAACCTCTACCACACCGACCACGGCTTCTACTTCTGCCGCAAGCAGCTCCGCCGCGGAGACAACTTCCGCTACGGAGACCACCTCTGCTTCCACCAGCAGCACCTCTGCGTCTGCGTCATCGTCTGAGACGGAATCCACCGAGGATACCACCGATACCACGGCTTCCGCAACCACCGAGACAAGCGATTTGGTGACGAGTGTGGTGACTGGGGTGAACTATGGTGTTTCCATTGCTATTCCAAATCATAATAATTTGATTGGTATTGAATTGAAATTTGCATCATGTGGTAATTTCCCGAATGTTAAATGGTATTTTAACAACTACACACAATACTTGGACATTCAAAGCAAAGGAATGCTAGATGAAAATAATAGCATCTATATTAGTGTAAATGGTAACGCAGATGCAGCTATGACTGTTCAAAATTGGAATACTTATGATGGAATGGGAGATCTTGTATCTGTGAAATTCTACTATAAGCAATCTGATGAAAGTGGAACAACTCCAGTAGAAGAAAAGCCGAGTTATGAGGAAAATATGATTGTATTTGATGGAGACGCTTTTAAGTACAATCAATCTTATGACATATCAAAATACTGGTTTGTAAATAGTGAAGATTCAAAAAGAGTTCCCGAACAGATTCAAATTGAATTTGCAAAGGGAGATCATAATTGTCAAGCGGAATTATCAGCATCACAATTCCAAACAGAAAATTGGAGTGGCAGCGGAGCAACATTTGCTTATTGTAGAAACATATCAGGAAACGAGACAGATATTTATACTATTCCAAGTTCTGAAATCAATAAATTAAGTTTACTAAAAAATGTTTCGATTAAACTAACAAGCTATAGTGGAAACGCAAAAGTTCAAACAATTAAATTTATTTATTCAAATGACACAGCAACAGCAAAGTTTACTCGTATTATGACACGAGGGGAATCTATAAGTGCAATATTTACAGAGAGTATCTCTGATGCAACAAACGAAGTTGCAACAACCACTCCTACCACAACAACAATTCCCCTTCAAACCACCACAACAACCACAACCACAACCACCCAACCCATCGCCGCCAGCGAAAACGGCAAAAACGTCGGGCTGGACGAATCCAGTGCGGCAGGCTGCAGCATCACGTTCAGCGAGCCCCTGTTCAACAACAGCGGTGTGTGCTACTTTACCATCACGCCTAAGGCAGGCTACGCCCTGTCCGACAGCTATACCGTAAAGGTCGGCACCGAGGTGCTCTCTCCGAAGAACAACTATAACCCTAAGACAAACCAGTGGTTCTTCTGGTGCAACAAGAGCATGACGGATTATACCATCCATGTGGAGGGCATTTCTCCGGCAGCGTAAATTTATTCCAAAAGAAAAGGCTCATTCCCGGAATGCACACCGGAAATGAGCCTTTTTTGCGGCATTTACTGCAAGCCGCACAGCTGTAAATACAGATTCGCAATGGGTTCGCCCACCACCAGCGCCAGCGCCATGCCGGCAGAGAGATATGGGCCGAAGGCAAACTTCGAGTCCCCGGTCTTTGCCTTGTGGATGAGCCCGAAGATACACCCCAGGATCAGCCCCAGAAACAGCCCGACTACGACGCCTTTCACGCCCAGGAACAGACCGCCCACGAGCATGAGCTCCGCATCGCCGCGCCCCATGGCACGCTCGCCGGACAGGATCACCAGCAGAAACAGGGGAACGGATGCCGCCGCTGCGCCAATGAGATGGGACAGCAGCGTTCCGTTTCCGGTGCATACGTCATATACTGTCGCGCCAATGCCCAGCAGCCCAATGAATCCCAGTACATAGAGATTGATGAGCTGTGTGTCCAGGTCCATGAAAAAGACGACCACCAGTGCCGAACAGAACAGGCAGACCAGACCGGCGTACAGCGGGCGGTCGAAGATGCCGAAGTATCCATAGATCAGCACATAAAGCACGGCGTTCAGACTTTCCACCAGAGTATAGCGAAACGGGATCTTTGCGCCGCAGCTGCGGCATTTTCCCCGAAGACAGCACCAGCTGACAATGGGGATCAGATCTCGTTTGCGAATGGGCGTACCGCAGGTCATGCAGTGCGAATTGTTCCGCCAGAGGGATTCCTCTTTCGGCAGACGGTAGATGCAGACATTCAAAAAGCTGCCGATGGCTGCGCCAAAAGCAAAGATGATGCAGTACAGCAGCGCATAACAAATGTAATACATGAGAATCATTCCTTTTTGTAATGGATTCCGGAAACAAGAACAGGGCAGGAGCGTCTGCTTCTGCCCTGAAATGATTCGGTTTGCGTTTATCAATAAATTATCTTTTTAGCAGTCTCAACAACAATGTCTGCACAGAGATCCAGTCCCAGCGCACCGCTGTTCAGGCAGAGATGATAGTTATCCTTGTCATACCAGTTTCCGCCGGTGTTGATGCTGTAGAATGTTTCACGGCGCTTGTCGATCTTGCGGAGCATTGCCTCTACCCGGCGTTCGTCCACATGATATTCTGCCACAGCCCGTTCAGAACGGGACTTGGTGTCGGCGTAGATAAACACGTTGAACAGATTTTCCAGATCCCGGAGAATATAGCTTGCGCAGCGTCCGACAATAACACAGTCGCCTTTCTCCGCCAGTTCCCGGATAATGTTGGTCTCGATGATATAAACCTTATCCGACAGCGGCAGATTCTCTTCAATGGTGCGTGTCGGGCTGGATGTCAGCATCAGTGTATATAGAAAACTCTTCGGCGCAGCCTCTTCAGCGGTTTCCAGATATTCCATAGAAACATTGCAGCGTTCAGACGCCATTTGTAGAATTTCTCGGTTATAGCACGGGATGCCCAGCCGCTCTGCGATCTTTTCACCGATCTCACGGCCGCCGCTTGCATATTCTCGTTCAATAGTAATAATTCGATGACTCATAGTAAAATGCCTCCTCTGAAGTGCTTTTCTCTATTATAGCATACTTTGCAGAATTTTGCACGGTTTACGATGCTTTTTTTATGCGTTTTATAGAAATTCTACGTTTTGTACATTCATATGGGGAATGATTTATGCAGTTTCACAATAGACAAGATTACTTTACCGCATCCTGGATTGCCTGGATGATCTCCGGATAATACCAGGTGCAGTCCTTGCGGTTCAGCAAACCGAAGCCGTTTTTCGTTTCGTTGTTATCCCAGATAAAGCACTTGATGCCATGCTTCTTGGCTGCGCTGAGATAATAGCTGAACCATGCTGCTCTGGCAGAGGTATTCTCGTTCTTGTTGACACAGCCGGTTTCGTCGATGATGACCGGAATGCCCTTGCTGATAAAGGTATCGTCCAGGTACTGGAATGTTTCATCCAGTTCCTTCTTGTCGGCATCGCTGCCCCAGTCGGCACGGGTATCGTCCGGGCCGCAGAATTTCCACGGTGCGTAGATGTGCAGGGAGACGATCACATGGTCATCCTTCGGCACGATCATGCCTTCGATCGCCTTTTTCTCTGCGGACTGAGCATAGTCGGTGACGATCACGGTGCGGTCTGTGTTAGAACCGCCGGAAGCACGTACAGTATCCACAAATGCCTGGAACAGTTCGTTGATGACATCATAAGATTCCTGTGTGCCGCCGGTCCATTCCTCTGCGGAACCGATCACGCGAGGTTCGTTCATGCCCTCGAAGATCAGGCGGTGGTCATAGTCCTGGAAGGTCGCACAGATCTGCTTCCAGATGGCGGTCAGAGTAGCCTTGTCGCTTTCCAGCTTGTCCTTGGTGGGGACGAGCCAGAGGGCATCATCGTGGTGCACGTTCAGAATGACATACAGCCCGTCATTATAGGCATAGTCTACCACTTCTTTGACGCGGCTCATCCAGGCAGCATCAATGGTGCCGTCTGCGGACATGTGCTCACCCCAGGTGACCGGGATACGAACCGCATTGAAGCCGGCAGCCTTTACCGTGTCGATCATCTGCTGTGTGGTCTTTGGGTTGCCCCAGCCGGTCTCTGTGTCGCTGGAACTGGTGCTGTGGCTGTCCAGGCTGTTGCCCAGATTCCAGCCCACCCTGATGTTCTCCACGATCTGTTTGCTGCTCATGGCGTTGACCTGGTCTTTGGTCGGTGTGTCACCGGTTACCTCTGCCACTGCGCCGCCCTTGGAGGATTCCTCTGACTTCGGCTCTGTTTTAGTGGCTGTGCCGGTGCTGTTGCTGTAGCGGACGCTCACATTGTTCAGCGTAATGCTGGGCTGGTCGCTCCACCAGTATCCCAGCATCACTTCGCCGCCGTTGTCAATGCTTTCCTTTACCTCATCCGGTACGATCCAGGTCAGCGAGAGACTGGAGGAGTCTGTGAATACGCAGACATTCTTGGTCTGATACCAGCCCTTATCGGTTGCGCAGTCTGCATTTTCATCTACAGATACGCCGAATGCGCCGGTGAATTTGCCCAGTGCGCCGCTGCTGCTGATGTCGAAGGTCACCGTCTGAAGGGTATCGTCTGCGCCGATCAGATCGGCCAGGTCGATCTTTGCTGTTTTGGCTGCCTCGTCGTTAAAGCTGAGGGTGGATGCCGGGCTGACGGAGTTTGTGCCGTCCACCGGAACTTCCTTGGTACGGGTATAGGTGCAGACGATACTGGACAGCTTTACCTGCTGTACATTGCTCCACCAGTGCCCAAACAGCACTTCGCCGCTGGGGTCGATCTCTGTCTGGATCTCCGCCGGTACATTCCAGGTAAATTCGGCATAGGCGCTGTTCTGGGACTGTTCAAAGTCTGCTGCCTGATACCATCCTTCGTCGGTAGCGCTGGCGCAGCCTTCCTTTACAGAAACGCCGTAGCCGCCCTTAAAGTCGCCCAGACTGGATGAACCGTCTGCGGAGTAAACGATAAAGGTGAAGGACTGTACCACATCGCCTTCTTCTATAAAGTTGTCCAGCTTCGCCTTGTAGTTGTTGGAGGCATCGCTGCCCTTGTCCAGCATGGCGTTGATGTCTGTCAGCTCTGTGCCCAGTGTGGACGAAACCGTTTCGGTGGGACTGACATGCACCGTGGTGGTTTCTGCGGTGGTCTCTTCTGCAGTGGTCTCCTTTTCCGAGGATTCCTCTGCAGCAGAAGATTCCGGTTTGCTGCTGTCGCTGTTCTGCTTGCCGCAGCCTGTGAATGCTGAGCCGGCCAGCACGCCGGCGAGCAGCAGCGCCGTGAGTTGTTTCCAAGATTTCATAATGCTGTTCCTTTCTAAAAAAACAACGGATGCCAAAGAGATTCAGCATCCGCCGTTGATTTGTGGATTAACAAAAATTAGTCAACTGTGACGATCTCGCCCATCTGGCTGCGGCCTGCGCCTACAGCATTGGACTCGTCTGTATCAATGTGCATAGCAGTTGCATAGTTCGGAGAAACGCGGCAAACCACGTCGCCCAGAATTGCTTTTCTGCCGTCGGTGTCGATGCGAACCCAGACAATATCCTTGTCCTTTACGCCTGCCTTAGCAGCATCTTCCGGAGTGAAATGGATGTGACGCTTTGCGACGATCACGCCCTCAGAGATCTCCAGCTGACCAGCCGGGCCGACGATGGTACATGCGCCGGAGCCTGCTACATCACCGGATTCCCGAACCGGTGCAGCAATGCCGATGGAACGCGCATCAGTTGCAGACAGCTCAACCTGGTTTGCACTGCGGAACGGGCCGAGGATCGAAACGTTCGGCAGTTCCTTCTTCGGACCAACGATAGTAACGCGCTCTTCACTTGCAAACTGTCCCGGCTGAGACAGCATCTTCTTGACGGTCAGTTCCTTTCCTTCACCGAACAGAACGGCAAATGCTTCTGCGGTCAGGTGAACGTGTCTTGCAGATGTTTCCACAATAAACTTTTCAGACATAAGTATAACCTCCCATAAATGCTGCCGGCGAGTCGCCGGCGTCTTCTCTTATTGTACTACTTTTTACCGGATTCGTCAAGGGGATTTGTTCTGTTTTTTCCAGGATATCTCTTACCGGTTTTTTATGATTTTGGCTGAAACGGTTGACATATCGTATCAAAAAAGGTAAAATAAGATTGGGACAGATTTTCAAAGGGGAAACGATTGTCCCGGAAAGGATGATTTTTATGAGACGAGGAAAGAAGGGTGCGGCAGCAGTCTGCACGGCGGCAGTCCTGCTGTGTACCGGAATGTTGCCGGCGATTCCGGCAACGGCGGCAGAAACGGTATATCTGCCGGGAGATGTGGATATGGACGAGGTGGTCACCGGACACGATGCTGCTATGGTGACGCGCTATCTGTATGTTGATCCGCATCTGTTGACAGATCAGCAGAAACAGCTGGCAGATGTCAATGGAGACGGTGTGATTGACCAGTCGGATGCCGATCAGATCTATGCCAGCCAGGTATATGAACTGGGAAATTGGAGAAAGGAAAAGCCGTTCTATGCAATAGATCCAAGGCTGACAAGCTGCCAGATGCAGCTTTGTTCCTGGGTCTATGCCGGAAACACTGTGGAATTTGGCGGACGTGCCTGGAATGCTGAAACAGGGCAGGGATTCCTTTTTCAAAAGATACAGGAGACCGGAAGAATCAGTGAACTGGATTATCACCTGATGGATCTGGATGCAGATGGAGATGTGGACGCGATCGATGCGCTGATTTCTCTGTATGTCAGTGCGCTGGAGGGCGCGGGATTGATGCCGGATGGACTGCTTGCAGAAAAAAGATATGACTATGATCCGGCACTGCTGAAAAACATCGGTCATTTTTATATTTATCCGGATTTCGTGAATCTGTTTTCATAAAAAGAGAACGGTGCGCAGATTTGCGGAGAATACGGCTTGACATTTTGCATTATTTGTTATATAATGAACATGGTGGAGTAGCTGATGTGCAGAAATGCACAGGGAAGGAATCAGCGCCACAGAAAGGATATTTTTTTATTCTCTGCCCGATTCGGGCATGAGTGCTGAGGGAGGAATTTTTATGAAAAAGAAGCTGATATCTATGCTGACTGCCGGTGTTATGGCAGTTGCTGCAATGCCCCTGTCTGTGTGCAGCGTTGCTGCTGCGGATTCGGCGTATGAAGCAGGGGATGTGGATCGGGACGGTATCATTACCGGACACGATGCCGCAGTGGTTTCCCGGTATCTTTATGTCGATCCGGATCTGCTGGATGCAGAGCAGCTGGAACTGGCTGATATGAACGGTGACGGCGTTGTCGACCAGACGGATGCCGATCTGATCTATGCGGCCAAAAAGATCGCAATGGGTGACGTTACACGAAAAAATTACGAAACGATTGACGGTCGGTCTGCTGCATACATTTTAAGCTTTGTTCAGGAATTTGCGAAGGATAATATTGAAGTTGTAAATACTTTGGATGGAGTGGAAGAAAATCATATTGGCTCTAACTGGAATGATGGCTATATCACACAGGTAGATTTCAATTTATTGGATTTTGACGGAAACGGCATACTGACCAATTCAGATTCCACTTGCTGTATGGCATATGGCGTAAGAGAGGGCGCGGGCTTGATCGCCAAGCCTTACGCAGACGGCCGATATGATATGAATCTGGTTACGATATTCGATCCGGAGCCGGGCGACGTAGATGTAGACGGCTATATCACAGAACATGATGCTGCCATGATAACCCGTTTCTTATATGAAGATCCGGATCTGCTGCCGAAAGAACTGCAGAATCTCGGTGATGTGAACAGCGATGGCGGGTTGGATCAGGCAGATGCAGATCTGATTATGGAAAATGCAGAATACTATCTCGGCGATTCTGAACTGACCGGAAAGAAAACCAGTGCTGCTGTCAACAGTAAATTGGTTGCAAATCAAATGAAAGCCTATGCAGAAGCAAGTCTGCAGCCGCTTGGAAATATGGGAGAGCACTGCACACCCCATAAGGGTGCATCATACATTTATGCAGGCTATGCCTACAAAAATCCTGTTTGCAAAAATCTTATGGATCTAAACGCAGACGGCGTGGTTGATCTTCATGATGTCATGAGTGCAATGATCTGCAGTTCTCGTCTGGGAAGCGGAGTTGCAGAGTCTCCGTATTTTATAGAAAATCGTTATGACATTGATTTTTCTCAGCTCAGCTGAAAAATGATTTTCTGAAATTATAACGACCGCCGACAGGAAACGCCCTGCCGGCGGTTTTTTGTTGCTGCCTTGACTTTTTCGGCATAACCGACTATAATTGAAGCAAGCACTGCACAAAGCCTGTCTGATGCAGCAGTTTTGTGATACTGAAAAAACAACACTCGGAAAGGACTCTTACCTATGAAATCAATCTATACTTGTCCGTACTGCGGCGCAAAATCCTTCAATCCGCTGAAAAAAGCGTTTACCGGCGGTCTGCACACCAAAGGCAAGGTCTGCATGGCGTGCGGTCAGCACTGCGTCAATGGAAAGGCTTCTATGATCTTCAGCGCGCTGGTGTATATTGTCGCTCTGGTGATCGTGCTGCTGATCTATTTCAAGGGAAATTCCACCTGGGATTATGCCTATATGGCTGGAGCAGTGGCCGCGGCGTATGTTCTGTGCCGGATCTTTGATGCCTTTTTCGGTCCGCTGGAAAAGCCCATCCGAAATGACGTGCTGAGCTGATGGCTGCCGGGCTCTATATCCATGTGCCGTTTTGCCGCCGGAAATGTCCGTACTGCAACTTTTACTCCATTGCGACTGAGCCGGAGCAATTAGAGGCATATACCCAGGCGGTCTGCCGGAATCTGCGGCACTATGCCCGGCAGGAAACCGTGGATACTGTCTATTTTGGCGGCGGCACACCGTCCTTGCTGTCTCCGGCACAGATCGGGCAGATTCTGGAAACTGCCGGTGCGTGCTTTTCGCTGTCAGCGGATGCGGAAGTAACGCTAGAGGCGAATCCTGCCACAGTGACCACGGCACAGCTGCGCCAGCTCCGGAACAGTGGCGTAAACCGGCTTTCTTTTGGAGTGCAGTCCCTTTCAGACAGCCAGCTGAAACGCCTGGGACGGCTGCATACCGCGCAGGAAGCCATAGAAACAGTAACCGCAGCCGCGTCAGCCGGATTTGACAATCTGTCCTGTGACCTGATGCTTGCGCTTCCGGGACAGACTCCGGAGAAGCTGGAAGCGACCATCCGGCAGCTGACGCAGCTTCCTATCGTGCATGTTTCTGCCTACTTGCTGAAGATCGAACCGGGAACTGCCTTTGCGCAACAGCATATCGCGGCGCAGTGTCCCGATGAGGATACGGCGGCAGATCTGTATCTGCAAACCGTGGAACAGTTGGCTGCGGCAGGCTTTGCCCAGTATGAGATCTCGAACTTTGCCAGGCCTGGTTTTGAAAGCCGGCACAATTGCAAATACTGGCACTGTGAGCCGTATCTGGGCATCGGCCCGTCGGCGCACTCCTGTTGGAACGGCAGACGTTTTTTCGTGCCCGCTTCTGTGGAATCGTTTCTGGGGCAGCCGGTACAAACAGTGGAAACAGAGGATGATGCGCCATGCACCCGGGAAGAACGGCTGATGCTGGGAATGCGGCTGACAGAGGGGGTTCCGGCGGCATGGCTGTCTGAAAAGCAGTCGGCAGTGGAGCGTTACTGTAAGCTGGGGTTTCTGCGAAAAGCCGGAGATCGGATCGCGTTTACGCCGAAAGGATTTCTGGTGTCGAATACGATTCTGGCGGAGTTGGTGTTATAGAAGCTATTTCAGGAACATTTCCCGGAAGCTTTGCAGCCATTGCGGCAGCGCTTCACAGAGGGGGATCAGTTCGCCGTTCTGATAAACCGCAGCTTCTGTAAAGCCGTTTTCGTTGTCGAAAAAATGCGCTTCATCGCAGTAGGGCAGAATTTTGCTCAGATCGGTGAAGCGCTTTTCATATCTGCGCCGCACATCCTTTTCCGGAATGTCATGACCGCCTTTTTTCACCCGGTTGGCAATGCGGCTGAGGCTTTCCTCGGCAGAGTTGACACCGATGTAGTACAGTCGTATCTGATAGTCATTTTGCCGTGCCGTAAGAATTGTTTGCAGAGTGCGTTTTCCGGACAATGTAGTCTCCTGTGTGAAATTCTAGCCGTTTTCTATTGCTTGATCGACTTCCTGAATGGCAAGTTTTCCGGCTTCCAGTTTGTTGCAGTGTTCTTTGGCAGCAATATGATTGGGGTCGATGATCGTTCCTAAATCAAGCCGCTGCCGCCGCAAAACACCAGAAAAGCTGCTTTTTCCGACACCGTTGACGCCGCCGATAATGGTATATGTTTTCATGGGGACTCCTCCAGTCAAGAAAGGCAGCAGCATATAAAACACATCTGTTGGCTTTGTATGCCGTCTGCCGAAACGTGATTTTCATTTCTATTATACCATGAAAAAAATCCCTCCGCAAGTATAACCTTCCCCATTTCGGTACATACTCTCATCGAGGTGAACGATATGAAAAAACTGGAATGGGCATTGTTATTGGGCATGATCGGCGCGGTCTGCTGTTCGGCACTGTCGGGGACGGCGCAGAGCTACCGGTCTCTGGAGCGGAATGTGCTGCGGCTGCATATCCTGGCGAATTCAGACAGCATCGACGACCAGGCACTGAAGCTGAAAGTGCGGGACAAGGTGCTGGAGCAGGCGGACACGCTCTTTGACGGCCATGCGGAATCTGTGGAGGATGCGCAGCATATTGCAGCTGAGAATCTGGAAGTTTTGGAGCAGACGGCACAGCAGCTGGTCTGGGATGCGGGCTATTCCTATCCGGTGAAAGCACAGCTGGTGGAGATGCCTTTCGATGACCGTACTTACGGTGACTGGGTCATGCCGGCAGGAGAATACACCGCCCTGCGCATTACCATCGGCGTAGCACAGGGGCAGAACTGGTGGTGCGTGATGTACCCGTCTCTGTGCGTCCCCAATGCCTGCGAAGTCACCGCAGATGAAGAGACTGCCAAGGACGCTTTCGGCAAGTCGGAACAGGATCTGCTGCGGCACCACGAACGCTATGCGGTAAAGCTGAAATGCGTGGAATGGCTGGAAAAGTGGTTTTGATGCAGCGCAGAAGCTAACTTGTAAATAAACTGTAAAATATCAGAGTGGTGCTTGACAGACGAATGATAATATGATACAATAGCAAAAGTAAACAAAGAAGAGCATTCCCGTTCTCACCGTTTGGCGTTTAGTCGAAACGGTCAATACTCGTGTATCATGGCTTTTCTCTCCGGAGAGAGGATCGCCTTGACGTATGGAGAAGGAGTGTTCACCAGAAAGTGGACGCTTTTTTTTGTTTGAAAATAACATGTTTGGAGGTGCTGGCTTATCAGCAAACAGGAACTGCAGATCAACGAGGAGATCCGGGACAGAGAAGTTCTGGTCATCGGTCAGGACGGCGAAAAACTCGGCACAATGTCTGCAAGAGATGCACAGAAGATCGCTTATGAAAAGGATCTGGATCTGGTAAAGATCGCACCGGGCGCAAAGCCGCCGGTGTGCCGGATCATGGATTACGGCAAGTATTGCTTTGAACAGCAGAAACGGGAAAAAGAGGCCCGGAAAAATCAGAAGGTTGTCTCCGTTAAGGAGATCCGGATGTTTTCTGCCATTGATACCCATGACTTTGAGACGAAGGTCAACCAGGCAAAGAAGTTCTTGCAGGGCGGCGACAAGCTGAAGGTCTCTGTTCGTTTCCGGAAACGTGCGATCGCACATCCGCAGATCGGCGAAGAACTTCTGAAGCGCTTCCAGGAAGCATGCAAAGAAGTTGGCGTTGTTGATAAGCCTGCGAAAATGGAAGGCCGCAGCATGGTCATGTTCATTTCACCGAAGGCATCGAAGTAAACAGGAGGAATTCACCATGGCAAAGATCAAGACCAAGACACATTCCGGTGCAAAAAAGCGCTTTAAGATGACTGCTTCCGGAAAAGTAAAGTATCAGAAGACCAACAAGAGACACAGACTGACCCAGAAGGACACCAAGCGGAAGAGAATCGCTCGTACCGTTGGTATCGCTGACTGCACAAATGCACCGGCTCTGAAGAAGCTGATGCCGTATCTCTAAGCCGATAGATCGGGCTTTGATTGGAATCTGAGAAATAACGGAGGTAAATAACTATGGCACGTATTAAAGGTGCAATGATGACTCGTAAGAGAAGAAATAAGACCCTGAAGCTGGCAAAGGGCTATTGGGGCAGCAAGAGCAAGCACTTCAAGATGGCAAAACAGGCTGTTATGAAGTCCGGCAACTATGCTTACATCGGCAGAAAGCAGAAGAAGAGAGAGTTCCGTCAGCTGTGGATCACTCGTATTTCCGCTGCATGCAAGATGAACGGCATTAACTACTCTCAGTTCATGAACGGCTGCAAGAAGGCAGGCATCACACTGAACCGCAAGATGCTGTCTGAGATCGCAATTCATGACGCAGCAGGCTTTACTGCAATCGTAGAACAGGCTAAGGCTGCTCTGTAAGGATCGAATGCGAAACACGCTCTGGAAACGATACGGGGCGTGTTTTGTTGTATCATGAGGAAAATGCAAACCATGACGAAAGCAGGTGCAGAAACATATGGAAACGCTGTTGAAAATCACTGCGCGGGAAAATGCCGCCCTAAAACAATACCGCAAGCTGGCACGTTCCCGGAAGGAGCGTACCAGGAGCGGCATGTTTGTCCTGGAGGGCTTTCGGCTGGTGTCAGATGCGCTGAAAAACGGCGCAGTGCTGACGCAGCTGCTTTGGACAGAAGACGGCCTTTCCCGCTGGCAGGAAGAGGGTATTCCGATTCCTGCGGAGGGTGTGCGCTGCGCGCTGCTTTCAGACGCTCTGGCGGCAGAGCTGTCTCAGACAGAACACTCCCAGGGCGTGTATGCGGTCTGTCAGATACCCTCCGCGCCGACCCTTTCGGCTTTGATCCGACCCGGCGGCAGCTATGCCGTCCTGCACCAGCTGCAGGATCCCGGAAACGCCGGCATGATTCTGCGCACTGCGGACGCTCTGGGACTGGACGGGGTGATCTACAGTGCGAGCTGTGACATCTACAGCCCCAAGGTGGCGCGGGCAACGATGGGCTCTCTGTTTCGTGTGCCTCTCTGCTGTGTGCCGGAGATCACGCCGGTGCTGGAGACCTGTGCGGCTGCCGGCGTGGAGACCTGCGCCGCCGTTGTCTCCGGTCAGGCAGAACTGGTGGGACAGTGTGCATTTCAAAAGGGAACGGCGGTCGTCATCGGTAATGAGGGAAACGGCTTGCCGGAAGAGGTGTCTGCTGCCTGTGATCGCCGGGTGACCATTCCCATGCATGGAGCCATCGAGTCACTGAATGCGGCGATGGCTGCCGGCATTATCCTCTGGGAAGTGCAAAGGACGGCACAGAACGGAAATGGAGGACTGTGAGATGGAAGAGATTCGCTGCCTGCTGTGGATGGTAATGGTGTTCGGAGCAGGAAATCCCCGGATCTGGAAGGCGCTTCACCGCTATGGCTCTCCCCAGAAATCTGTAGCAGTACTGCGGCATCCGGAAACAGATGCAGAGCTGCATCTTCCGGAACATACGCTGCGGCGGATTCGTCAGACCGGTGATGACAAAGTCGATGAGATGCTGGAACGCTGTGAAAAGCTGCGCCTGTCGATTTTGTGGTATGGAGAAGAAGCGTATCCGGAGCAGCTGTTTTCGATTGTGAATCCGCCGGTGCTTCTGTTTTATCAGGGAGACAGCGCCCTGCTGCAAAATCATCTTTTGCTGACGGTGGTGGGCACACGAAATCCCTCGGAATACAGCCTTCGGGCAGAAAAAAACATTTGCCGGGAACTGGTGCAGATGGGTTTTGTTCCGGTGACGGGATATGCGGTGGGTATCGACATTACGGCGAACCGCTGTGCGTTGGAACTGGATAAACCCAGCATTGCACTGATGGGCTGCGGACTGGATGTGGCATATCCGCAGCCGCATGCCAACTTAAAGCATGAGATCGCCCGCTGCGGTCTGATCCTGTCGGAATTTTTACCGGGCACCTCTCCGGCACCGTCAAATTTTCCGCTGCGAAACCGGGTGCTGTCCGGTCTCAGCATGGGCACACTGGTGGTTCAGGCACCACTCAGAAGCGGTGCGCTTATTACAGCAGAAAACGCCATGGAACAAGGAAGGGATGTTTTCTGTATTCCGCCGGCGGATATATTTGACAAACGGTATATGGGTGTGATAAAATATCTTCGGGACGGTGCAATCCCGGTGTTTGACAGCCGGGATATCGTCTATGAATATTACACCAGTCATGCCCACATGATCGGTGCTTCTGCATTGTATGACGGCATACGGGAAAAGTCGGAGAGCGCGGTTATGACATTGGGTGAGCCGGAACCGCTTTCAAAGCCGTCTGTACAAAAAGTACGCATGCCGGAACCGGAAATTTCAGAAGAGCCCGATCCGGTTATAGATCCGATGCCGGAAGAAGCATTGGAGGGCCTGGCGGGAGAGATCCTGTCTCTGCTGCAAAAACAGAATGTGATGCATATGGATCAGATCGCGGCAGAGTTAGAAGTATCAATGGAGGAACTGACCACAACGCTTACAGAATTAGAACTGTATGGAAAACTGGAACGGCTGCCGGGAAAGCAATTCCGGCAGAAGGGGTAAAAGCCGGCCTTGTCTGGTATAGTTCGTTTCAGAATGCGGAACAGACCTTGATTCGGGGCAAATCGTCCAAGAAAAACCTGCTTTGAGAGAGAACGAGAGAGAATTATGTCGAATTTAGTGATCGTGGAGTCGCCGGCAAAGGCGAAAACCATTCAGAAATATTTGGGCAAGGGCTATGATGTCATTGCCTCTATGGGACACATCCGGGATCTGCCTAAGTCTAAGCTGGGCGTGGATGTGGAAAACGGCTTTCAGCCCAAGTATACCGATATGAAGGGCAAGGAAGACGTCATTAAAAAGTTGAAAGAACATGCAAAAAAGTGCGACCATATCTATCTGGCAACCGACCCGGATAGAGAGGGAGAAGCCATTTCATGGCATATCGCACAGATGCTGCATTTAGATATGGATGCCGATGATCGGGTAGAATTCAACGAGATCACCCGGAGCGGTATCCAGGCTGGTATGAGCCATCCCCACAAGATCGACCTGGATCTGGTGAACGCCCAGCAGGCGCGCCGTATTCTGGATCGTCTGGTGGGTTATAAGCTCAGTCCGTTTTTGTGGAAAAAGGTACGCCGCGGCCTGTCTGCCGGACGTGTACAGTCTGTTGCAGTGCGTCTGGTCGTGGATCGTGAAAATGAGATCCGCGCATTTGTGCCCCAGGAATACTGGTCTATTGACGCAAAATTCACTGCGCCGCCTTCCCGTAAGGTGTTTGCGGCAAAGCTGGTAAAGGTGGACGGCGAACGGGTGGACAAGACAGAGATTCCGGACAAGGCTGCCGCAGATGCGCTGCTGGAGCGGCTGCAAAATGCCAGCTATTCCGTCCAGAATGTGAAAAAGCGTGTGACAAAGCGTCATCCCGCGCCGCCGTTCATCACTTCGACCCTGCAGCAGGATGCCTCCTACCGCCTGGGCTTTCAGTCCAAGCGTACCATGAAGGTGGCGCAGGAACTGTACGAAGGCGTGGATATCGACGGACTGGGTGCAGTCGGTCTGATCACCTATATGCGTACTGACAGCCTGCGCATTTCCGCAGAAGCGCAGCAGGCTGCCGCAGATTATGTGACCGGAAAATACGGCGCAGACTATCTGCCGCCGGAGCCGAGAGCGTATAAGTCCAAGAAGAACGCCCAGGATGCCCACGAAGCCATCCGCCCGTCTATGCCGGACATGACACCGGAGCGGGTGAAGTCCAGTCTGACTGCCGATCAGTATAAGCTGTATCGGCTGATCTGGGAGCGCTTTATTGCCAGCCAGATGGCAGATGCACTGATGGATACAGTTTCTGTGGAGATCGAAGCGGACAACTGCATTTTTAAGGCGACCGGTTCGACGGTGAAGTTCGACGGCTTTACTGTGCTGTACGATGACACCAAGGGCGACAAGAGCGAAAACAAGAACCTGCCGGAACTGGAAAAGGGCATGGAGATCAAGGTGAAGTCCCTGGAGGGCAACCAGCATTTCACCCAGGCGCCGCCGCGCTATACCGAAGCAACGCTCATCAAGGCGCTGGAAGAGAACGGTATCGGCCGCCCGAGTACCTATGCACCGACCATCACCACCATTACCACGCACCTCTATGTAGAGCGCGAGGGCAAGCAGCTGAAGCCGACCGTTCTGGGCGAAGTGACCACAGAGCTGATGAAGGAGCATTTCCCCAACATCCTGGATGTAAAGTTTACCGCAGAGATGGAAAACAATCTGGATGATGTGGAACGGGGCAAAAAGAGCTGGGTGGATACGCTGGAAGAGTTCTATGGCGATTTCTCCAAGACATTGGAGACTGCCGAGGAAAAAATGGAAGGCAAGCGCGTCAAAGTGCCGGATGAGGAGACAGACATCGTCTGCGATCAGTGCGGCAGAAATATGGTCATCAAGATCGGACGCTATGGACGCTTTCTGGCCTGCCCCGGGTTTCCGGAGTGCAAGAACACCAAGAAGATCGTCCAGGAAACTGCCGGCTCCTGTCCGCTGTGCAACAACAAGATCATTCTGAAAAAATCCAAGCGCGGCAGAAGCTTCTACGGCTGCAGCGCTTATCCGGACTGCAACTTTATGACCTGGAATGTGCCCACCGAGGAGAAGTGTCCTCAGTGCGGCTGTACCCTGTTCCAGAAGGGCGGAAAGTCCGGTACGTTGGTATGCGAAAAGCCGGGCTGCGGCTATTCCCGTCCGGTAGGAGGTGCGTAAATGGCAGAGGTGACCGTCATCGGCGGCGGACTGGCAGGCTGTGAGGCTGCCTGGCAGCTGGCAGAAGCCGGATTTTCCGTACAGCTGTTGGAGATGAAGCCGGTGCAGTATACCCCGGCGCATCATTATGAGGGATTGGCGGAACTGGTCTGCTCCAATTCCCTGAAAGCCGACCGCATCAATTCTGCGGCAGGACTGCTCAAGGCAGAAATGACACGTCTGGGTTCGCTTCTGATGCAGTGCGCCCGGAAATCGGCAGTGGCTGCCGGCGGTGCGCTGGCGGTGGATCGGAAGCAGTTCTCCGACCTTGCCACCGAAGCCATCCGGAATCATCCCAATATCACTCTCGAGACCGCGGTGGTCGATCGTATCCCGGATACACCGGTGGTAGTGGCTACCGGGCCGCTCACAGACGGCGCACTGGCGGCAGATATTGAAAAACGCTGCGGCACGCGGCTCAGCTTTTTTGATGCAGCTGCACCCATCGTCAGCTTTGAGAGTCTGGATCCGGAAAAGGTTTTCTTTGCAGCGCGCTATGGCAGAGGAGATGCGGACTATATCAACTGCCCCATGAACAAGGAAGAGTATGAGAACTTCTACGGGGCATTGATTTCCGCAGAGCGTGCGCCTCTGCATGACTGCGATAAAGAAGCCTTCCGTGTCTATGAGGGCTGTATGCCCATTGAGGTTCTGGCATCCCGCGGACCGGACACCATGCGGTTCGGGCCGCTGAAACCGGTGGGACTGACTGATCCCCGCACAGGTCACCGTCCGTGGGCGGTGGTGCAGCTGCGCCGGGAAAACCAGGAGGGAACCATGTACAATCTGGTGGGATTTCAGACGAATCTGAAATTTCCGGAGCAGAAGCGCGTGTTTTCCATGATTCCCGGTCTGGAACACGCCGAGTTTCACCGCTACGGCGTAATGCACCGGAACTCGTTCCTGGACAGCCCGCGTCTGCTGGATGCGGATTATCACTTCCGCGGACAGGATAACCTGTACTTCGCCGGACAGATGACCGGCGTGGAGGGTTATATGGAATCGGCGGCAAGCGGCATCCTCGCCGGAAAAAATCTGGCGCGCCGCTTACAGGGCAAGCCGCCGCTGATCCTGCCCAGAGAGACCATGATGGGTGCTCTGGCGGCATATATCAGCAGCGCCCCCACAGAGAATTTCCAGCCTATGGGCGCAAATATGGGCATCCTGCCCGACCTGTCGGAGCGTATCCGTGGAAAGCAGGAGAAGTACCAGGCATATGCCGACCGCGGCATGGCGGCGCTGGAACAGTATCTGCGTGAGGCAGAACAATAATACAAGGGAGATCATACATCTTGAATATACTAATCGACGCATTCGGCGGTGACAATGCACCGCTTGAAGTGATCCGCGGCGGCGCACAGGCGGTGCAGGAACTAGGCGTGACAGTGACACTGGTCGGAGACGAGCAGAAGATCCGCGCCTGTGCCGAGGAAAACAGCCTGTCGCTGGAGGACATGGAGATCCTGCATGCTCCGGCGGTATTCGATATCCATGAAGAGCCGACATCACTGCTGAAGCAGCATGCCGATACCTCTATGGCAGTGGGAATGCAGGCGCTGCATGACGGCAGGGGTGATGCCTTTGTCTGTGCCGGAAGCACCGGCGCACTGCTGGTGGGTGCAACCTTTCTGGTAAAGCGCATCCCCGGCATCAAGCGTGCTGCCGTTGCTCCGGTGCTGCCCACAGAGACCACACCGTTTCTGCTCATTGACGGCGGCGCAAACAATGACTGCCGTCCGGAAATGCTGGTGCAGTTTGCCATTATGGGAAGCGCTTATATGCAGAACGTCATGCAGGTGGAAAAGCCCCGTGTGGCACTGCTGAACGTGGGCGCAGAGGAGACCAAGGGCAGAGAGCTGGAGCTGGAATCCTATGTGCAGCTGTCCCAGGCACCGGTGAACTTCATCGGCAATATTGAAGCAAGAGAACTGCCCGCCGGCGCAGCGGATGTGGTCGTCACAGACGGCTTTACCGGAAATGTGGCGCTGAAGCTGTACGAGGGTATGGGCAAGTTTATGGCGCACCAGATGAAGGGAAACCTGTTTGCAGGTTTTACCGGAAAACTGGCGGCGATGCTGATCCTGCCAAAGATCAGGGCGCTCACCAAGAAGATGGACTACAAGGCAGTGGGCGGCGCAGTCATGCTGGGTGTACAGAAACCAGTCATCAAGGCGCACGGCAGCTCTGACGGCACGGCATTTTTCAACGCCATTCGCCAGGCGAGAGACTGTGTTGCCGGAAATGTGGTACAGACCATTGCAGAAAACACCGGAAGACCGGTAAAGAAATAGAGGGAAAGCAATCATGGAACATACAGAGTATGTAGATTTAGGACGGTTTGAAACCTATATTCATTATCATTTCAAGGACAAGCACCTGCTGCTGGAGGCGCTGTCCCATTCATCTTATGCCAACGAAAAGCGCAAGACACGTAAGTGCAATGAGCGCCTGGAATTTCTGGGAGACAGCGTGCTGTCCATTGTGGTTTCTGAGTTTCTGTTTCACAAGTATCCGGAGCTGCCGGAAGGGGAACTGACCAAGCTCCGGGCATCTATGGTTTGTGAAAAGGCGCTGCATGTTTTTGCCAAGGAGATTCATCTGGGCGAATTTTTACTGTTGGGTAAGGGCGAAGAGCATACCGGCGGCAGATCCCGCTCTTCCATTCTGGCAGATGCCTTTGAGGCAGTGATCGCAGCCATTTTCCTGGACGGCGGCATGGATGCGGCAAAGCGCCATATCCTGCGGTTTATTCCGGATGATCCGGAAGAAAAAAAGAAGCAGCCTTCCAGCTTTCACGACTATAAGACACAGCTTCAGGAAGTGGTGCAGAAAAACCCGGAGGAAAAGGTGGAGTATGTCCTGGTCAGCGAGTACGGCCCGGATCATGACAAGGCGTTTGAGGTAGAAGTCTGCCTGAACTCCAATGTGATCGGCAAGGGACTGGGACACAGCAAAAAGGCGGCAGAGCAGCAGGCAGCCAAAGAGGCTTTGTCGCTCATGGGATATGATAAAGCATAAGACTCTTGCCTTTTTCATCCCCCACCGGGGCTGTCCGCACCAGTGCAGCTTCTGCGACCAGCGCACCATCAGCGGCACAGTCCACGCACCAGAGCCAGAGGAGATCGCACAGACCTGCCGGGAAATGCTGGCGCATGCCGGGACGCTGGAATCGGCGGAAATTGCTTTTTTCGGCGGCAGCTTTACTGCAGTAGAACCGGCGTATCAGATCGCCCTGCTGGAGGCGGCGCAGCCGTTTCTGGGAGTAGGAAAGTTTTCCGGCATCCGCATTTCTACGCGCCCGGATGCCATTGATGCAACAGTTCTGGAACGGCTGCAGGCGTATCATGTGACAGCAGTGGAGCTGGGGGCACAGAGCATGTGTGACCGTGTGCTGCGCCTGAATGATCGCGGACATGATGCCCGGGCAGTCCGGACGGCAAGCGCTGTGCTGCGGCAGGCAGGGTTTTCTCTGGGTCTGCAGCAGATGGTGGGCTTGTACGGCAGTACACTGCAGGACGAATATGACACCCTGGAACAGCTTCTGGCATGTCAGCCGGAGACTCTGCGCATTTATCCCACGGTGGTACTCGCCGGAACGAAGCTGGCGGAATACTGCCAGCCCGGTGTGTATCCGGCGCTGTCACAGGAAGAGGTGCTGGACTACTGCGCCGATGCTCTGTGCCGCTGTCATAATGCAGGAGTGCGTGTGATCCGGCTGGGGCTGCACGATACCCCCTCGCTCCGGGCAGAGATGCGCGCCGGATATTTTCACCCGGCATATGGAGAACTGGCAGAATCCCGTCTGTATCTGCGGCAGCTGCAAAAGGCGGCGGTGGACTGTGGAAAGTCGGAACTCTTTGTGGAAACGGCACTCTGCACCATGAGCAAGGTGCTGGGGCAGCATGGCTGCAACCGGAAGGCACTGGCAGAACAGGGCGTAACGCTGCGGGTGCAGGAGAGTGCTGGGGTGTCACCGGGTACGCTCCTTGCGGATGGGAAATGCTATGGGATCTATACGGAGAAATGAGGAAGCGCATGACCAGAAAAAGATATGGGCTCGCGGCAATTATTCTTGCGGCGGTGATTTTGGCGGCAGGCGGTGCGCTGTGCTGCAGGCATTTTCGTCAGACGGCACAGCCTGTTACCGCAGAAACTTCCCGGGAGACTGCGGCAGCAGAAACGGTGATCTTCCGTCAGAAAGACGACCGCTGGAAAGACGATGCTCTGGGAAAGTCTATCTATCACATGGCGGATTCCGGCTGTCTGACCTGCTGTGTGGCGGCGGTGCTGCAAATGCAGCAGATCTCCGTGGACGGTCTGCCGAAGGATGCTGATGCCGGAGAGGTGAACCGGTTCTTTTCGGAACAGGACGTGTATGACGGACAGGGA
Organism: uncultured Ruminococcus sp.; assembly: GCA_934463425.1. Classification (GTDB taxonomy): domain Bacteria; phylum Bacillota; class Clostridia; order Oscillospirales; family Ruminococcaceae; genus Ruminococcus_C. The sequence goes on along the minus strand of CAKSJP010000019.1, from coordinate 10,288 downwards.
AACTTGCAGTGGGATGTACTGGAACAAGTGACAGGTGTCCCGGTGCTGCGGCAGGATGCTGCAGAGCTGCCGGAGGGCGCACTGGACGAGTATCTGGCAGACGGCTGTTTCCCCATTGCCCGGGTGAAGATGCCGAAAAGCGGCAGCGCCCATTATGTCCTGCTGGTGGGCAGCGAGGACGGAACGTATCAGTGCATGGATCCTTTGCAGAAAAAGGAGCAGATCGTGCCGCTGTCTGATTTTCAGAATCAGATCTACGCCGTGCGTGTGCTGCAATCCCCAAAATAAAGGCAATACCGCATAAGACCTGCAGCACTGTCAGCTGCATTTGATGCGGTGCTGCCGAAATGCTCCAAAAAGAGGTGAGGCAAAGAAATGTATCTGCAATCCCTGGAATTACAGGGCTTTAAATCCTTTCCCGATAAGATCAAGCTGCACTTTGACAAGGGTCTGACTGCCGTAGTCGGCCCCAACGGCAGCGGCAAGAGCAATATCGGTGATGCCGTGCGCTGGGTGTTGGGAGAACAATCCACCAAGACCCTTCGCGGCAACAAGATGGAGGATGTCATTTTCTCCGGCACGAAAACCCGGAAGGCAATGGGCTTTGCGGCGGTCACGCTGGAGATCAACAACGAGACCGGCGAACTGGGAGATACCTATGGTGCTGTAGTCAGTGTTACCCGAAAGCTGTATCGCAGCGGTGACAGTGAGTACCGCATCAACGGCAAAAGCGTCCGCCTGAAAGATGTGACGGAGCTGTTTATGGATACCGGTATGGGACGTGACGGCTATGCCATTATCGGGCAGGGCCGTATCGCTGAGATCGTCAGCGCCAAAAGCACGGACCGCCGGGACATTTTTGAGGAAGCAGCCGGTGTTTCCAAATTCCGCTATAAGAAGCAGGAGGCACAGCGCAAGCTGGATGCCGCACAGGACAACCTGGTGCGCCTGCAGGATATTGTGATGGAACTGGAATCCCGTGTAGAACCCCTCCGGCAGCAGGCAGAAAAGGCAAAGCAGTATGTAGAACTGGCAGAACAGCAGAAACAGCTGGAGGTCTCGCTCTGGGTGCGCCGGCTGGAAGCACTTCGGGAAAAGCTTACCGGACTGTCAGACGGTTTTCTTCAGGCACAGGCGGAATATCAGAATGTAGAACGGGAGATCCAGCGGACGGATGCCCAGGTGCAGGAGGGCTATCGGCGGATGCAGGAAAGCACCTTGAAAATCGAGGAGATCCGCCAGAAGATCCAGCAGGCAGAGGAAGACGCCGCGCAGCTGCGTGCCTCGGTGGCGGTCTGCGAAAATGAGATCGTGCACAGCAAACAGATGCTGGAAAGCCTGCATCAGCAGGAACAGGAGATCACGGCACAGTCCAAAAGTATGGAGAGCCGCCTGGAAATGCTGTCAGAACAGACGGCACAGCTGCGGCAAAAGCGTGAGATGCTGCGGATGGAAACCGAACAGACCGACCGGAAATGGGAGGATCTGAAGCAGCAGGCGGCGCGCCGGGGTGAGGAATACGAACAGGCGAACGGTATTCTGCAAAAGCTGCTGCTGCGGCAGAGCGAGCTGCGTGTGATGCAGCAGACCGCTGCCGGACAGCAGGAGGAATTTAAGGCGCAGCTGGCAGAACAGGGGATGCGGCAAAGTGCATTGCAGCAGGCATGTTCCAGTCAGAATGCCGTATATGATGCTGCCAGAGAACAGGCAGAACAGGCAAAGGCATTTTTGGAGCAGGTGCAGAATCAGCGCGCCGGATTCCAGAAGCGCTATGCCCATGCAGTGCAGACACTGGAAGAGGGCAGAAAGAACCGGGATCAGGCGATCTTTGCACTTCGGGAAAAGCGGCAGCGCCAGAAGCTGCTCCAGGATATGGAGCGGAATATGGAGGGCTTTGGCGGCAGCGTCAAGGCGGTGCTCCGGGCAGACGGCGGAAAGCCCCGCGGTGTATTCGGTACGGTGGCACAGCTCATCACCACCGACCAGAAATATGGCGTGGCACTGGAAACCGCACTGGGCGGCGCTATGCAGAATCTTATTGTGGAAAATGAAAACGCTGCAAAACAGTGGATCCGCTTTTTGCAGCAGCAGCGCGCCGGACGTGCCACATTCCTGCCGCTGACATCGGTTCGCGGCAGAACGCTGAACGAGACCGGATTGGAGCGGCACGAGGGCTTTATTGCCATGGCAAGCGAACTGGTGCGTTATGACCAGCGCTTTTCCGGCGTTGTTCAGTTTTTGCTGGGGCGCGTGGCTGTGGCAGAAGATCTGGACAGTGCCACGGCACTGGCGAAGGCATACCAGTATCGGTTTCGTATCGTGACACTGGACGGTCAGGTCATCAATGCCGGCGGTTCGTTTACCGGTGGTTCGGCAATGCGTTCCGGCGGTATGCTGACGCGCCGGGCGGAGCTGACAGCGCTTTCCGGAGAGGTTCAGGCACTGGAACAGCAGGAGCAGGCGGCAGCAGCGGCTTTTCAGAAGGCACAGGCGCAGTCTGCACAGCTGGAACAGCAAATGGAAGCGCTGCAGCAGCAGTGCCGCCAGGCAGAATCGGAACAGGTCGCTGCGGCGGCGCAGCTGGAAAAGGAACAGTATCTCCGGAAGCAGAACAGCGATCGTCTGGAAGAAGCGGCGGCGCAGCAGGCGGCTTTGCAGCAGCGTTTGCAGGAAGCCGGAGAAAAATATACTGCCGCTGCCGAAGAGGCAGAAGAGGTAGAAAAGGCGATCCGCAAGGGACAGGAGATATTGTGTCAGGAAGCCGATCAGCGCAGCGCTCTGGAGCAGGAGCAAACGCGTCTCGCAGAGCAGCGCTCACAGCTGAAAATTGCTGTGATAGAACTGGAAAAGGATATGGACACCCTGTCCAGGGAAATGCAGCAGCAGAACGATCAGCAGGACGCTGCAGCAGAAAAGCAAATGCAGATCGAAAAGGACATTGCGATGCAGGAAGAACGCATCCGGCAGAAGCAGGAAGAGATCGTTCAGGGCAATGCCGGGCTGGAACAAATGCAGACGAGCCGTACCGACGGACAGGCAGAGATCCGGCACTGGCAGCAGGTGCATGATGCCCAGGATCAGCAGATCCGGGAGATGCAGAGCGGACTGCGGGAAAACAATGCTGTTCGGGAAAAATTCTCCGGCGAGATGAGCCGTCTGGAAGAGCGGAAGATCGCCGTGCAGAGCGATTATGACGGCGTGATACGCCAGCTGCTGGAGCAGTATGAGCTGTCTCTGTCAGAGGCGCAGGCACAGGCGCAGCCCTTGGAGGATCTTCAGGCGGCGCAGCGGGAGCTGCAAGGTCTGAAAAGCCGCATCCGTGGATTGGGTACGGTCAATGTGGCGGCGATCGCTGAATATGAAGAAGTCTCCGCACGGTATCAGTTCCTGTCGGAACAGATGCAGGATGCAGAGACGGCAAAACGGGAACTGGAAGACCTCATTGCTTCGCTGACTGAAGAGATGCAGCGCATCTTCTCGGAGAGCTTTTCCGTCATCAACCGGAATTTCCAGGAGATCTTCCGGGATCTGTTTGGCGGCGGCGAAGCGCGGCTGGAGCTCACCGATCCGGAAAATGTACTGGAATCGGGCATTGAGATCAAGGTCGCACCGCCGGGAAAGGTCATCAAGAATCTGATCTCTCTCTCCGGCGGCGAGCAGTCCTTTGTGGCGATTGCCATCTATTTTGCCATTCTGCGGCTGCGGCCGTCGCCGTTCTGTATTCTGGACGAGATCGACGCGGCGCTGGATGAGGGAAATGTACAGCGTTATGCCCAGTATTTGCAGAATTTTACCGATACCACGCAGTTCATTCTGGTGACACACCGCCGCAGCGCAATGGAAGAGGCGAGCGTTCTCTATGGCGTGACCATGCAGGAGGACGGCATTTCCCGCCTGCTGCGGATGGAACAGGAAGAACTCAGATAGAAAGGACAGGTGTACCATGGGCTTGTTTGGCAAGAAAAATAAGAATAAAGAAAAGGGCGTACCCTTCTGGAAACGCAATAAGCAGAAGCAGGAAGAAGAACTGGTGCAGGAAGAACTGCCGGAGCAGGAACTTTCAGAAGAAGCTCCGGAAGCGCTGCCAGAATCCGAGGAGGACATTGCCGCTGCTGCCATCCGGGAACGGGAAGAACAAGAGCAGGATGAGGTGGAAAAAGCCCGCCTTGCGGCAAAAGAGGTTGTAGAAGAATCGGAGCAGCATCAGGAGGCAATCGCTCTGGCGCGGCAGGCTGCACTGGAAGCTGCCGGAATCTTGAAAAATGAAGAGGAGACTGAACCGGAAGAGGAGACTGAACCGGAAGAGGAGACCGAACCGGAAGAGGAGACCGAACCGGAAGAGGAAACTGAACCGGAAGAGGAAACTGAACCGGAAGCGGAATCTGAACCGGAGGAAGAGACCGAACCGGAAGAGGAGACTGAACCGGAACAAGAATCTGAACCGGAGGAAGAAACCGAACCGGAAGAACAGCCGGAGAAAAAGGGCTTTTTCGCGAAGATTCGTGATGGACTGCGCAAGACCAAGGATGCTATGATGTCCCGGATGCAGCAGGTGCTGAATGGGTTCACCAAGATCGATGACGACCTGTTTGACGAACTGGAAGAGACCATGATCATCAGCGATCTCGGCCCGGAAACCTCTGTGGAGATCTGTGACATCCTGCGGAAGCGCGTCAAGGAGCGCGGTGTCAAGGATCCCCAGGAGATCATGGGCATGATCCAGGAGATCATCACAGAGATGCTGGGCGAGGATCAGACACTGGAGTATCCCACCAAGCCCACCATCGTCATGGTGATCGGCGTCAACGGTGCCGGCAAGACCACTACCATCGGAAAGCTGTGCCATCAGCTGAAGGGTGAGGGCAAAAAGGTACTGGTGGCTGCGGCGGATACCTTCCGTGCGGCAGCCATCGACCAGCTGGAGGTCTGGACGCAGCGCGCCGGCGTGGATATCGTCAAGCATGCCGAAGGCTCTGATCCGGCGTCGGTGGTCTATGATGCCATTGATGCGGCAAAGGCGCGGGACTGCGATGTGCTGATCTGCGATACCGCCGGACGGCTGCACAATAAGAAAAATCTGATGCAGGAGCTGGCGAAGATCAACCGCATCATTGAGACGAGAGCGGAGGGCTGCCATCGGGAGATCCTGTTGGTACTGGATGCTACCACCGGACAGAACGCCGTAAACCAGGCGAGACTGTTCCAGGAGGCAGCGGATATCTCCGGTATTGTGCTGACAAAGCTGGATGGTACTGCAAAGGGCGGTATCATCGTATCCATTCGCAATGAACTGGGCATTCCGGTAAAACTGGTCGGCGTAGGCGAAAAGATCGACGATCTCCAGCCGTTTTGCGGAGAGGACTTTGTCCGTGCCCTGTTTGAACCGACGGAGGAGTAATTATGGAAAAGATCATCATTGCATCCAACAATGCCGGAAAACTCCGGGAGTTTCAGGCGATCCTGAAGCCCTTCGGACTGGAGGTCATTTCTCAGCGTGAAGCCGGCTTCACCCAGGATGTGGAAGAGACAGGTACGACATTTGCAGAAAATGCAGCCATCAAGGCACAGGCAGTCTATGCAGCAATGCACTGTCCGGTCATCGCCGATGACAGCGGCCTGATGGTGGATGCACTGGACGGCGCGCCAGGTGTGTATTCCCACCGGTTTGCCGGAGAGGGCGCTACGGATGCCGACCGCAATGCGAAGCTGCTGCACGAGCTGGATGGTGTTCCTGCAGAAAAGCGTACGGCGCGGTTCGTCTGCGCGCTTTGCTATCTGGATGCCGACGGCACACCGCAGGCATTTTCCGGCGTTTGTGAGGGCGTGATCGGCACAGAACCCAGAGGAGAAAATGGCTTCGGCTATGATCCGCTGTTCTATGTAGACGGAAAGTCTATGGCAGAAATGACAGAGGCGGAAAAGAACCGGATCAGCCATCGCGGAAGAGCACTGGAGCAGCTAAAAGCATTTTTTGAAGAAAAGTAAAAGGAGAATATCTTTATGTTGACAAGCAAACAGCGGGCGACACTGCGCGGTATCGCCAGCACATATGAGACCATTTTTCAGGTGGGAAAGGGCGGCATCAGCGAAACACTGGTACAGCAGGTAAGCGATGCTCTGCGCAAGCGGGAACTCATCAAGATCCATGTTCTGGACAACTGCCCTCTGGATGCACGGGAAGCGGCGCAGGAGCTGGCAGAAAAGACGGAGTCTGAGATCGTGCATGTCATCGGCAGCCGTCTGGTGCTGTTCAAGCGGAATCCCAAAGAGCCGGTGGTAAAGTTCTGATGCAGCGCATCGGGCTGTTCGGCGGCAGCTTTAATCCCATCCATAACGGACATCTCCACCTGGCAAAGGCGGCAAAAGAGGGGCTGGAACTGGACAGAGTAGTGCTGATCCCGGCGAATGTTTCGCCCTTTAAACAGCAGCAGCCGGATATGGCATCCGGTGCAGACCGCCTGGCAATGTGCCGTCTGGCGGCAGAGGAACTGCCTTTTTGCACAGTGGACAGCTGCGAGCTGGAACGCTCCGGTGTCAGCTATACGGTGGATACCGTCCGGCTGTTTCGGCAGCGATATCCGGACGCAGAATTGGTGCTGCTGGTGGGAAGCGATATGTTCCTTGCATTTCAGCACTGGCATTGCTGGCAGGAGATCCTGAGGGCGGCAGCGTTGGGCGTGGTTTCCCGGATGGACGGAGATCTGGCGCAGTTAAAGGCACAGCAGGCGTTTTTATTGCAATATGGCAAAATTTTTTTGTGTGATGCCCCGGTCTATACCGTATCTTCTACAAAAATTCGGGAGAACCGAAAAAATCACACAGATTTTTCTTGCTATTTACCGCAAAAAGTAGTACAATATATAGTATCTCATAATTTGTATGGTTAGGGCAATCCCGCAGGAAGGAGTCTGCATTTTTCATGGAACAACTGGAACAATATGATGCATATCTGAAAGCGCATCTTTCTCAGAAACGTTATGTACATTCTAAAAATGTATCAGAAGCAAGTGCGATGCTGGCAGAGCGGTTTGGCTTTCCGGATGTGAAAAAGGCACGGTTTGCCGGATTGGTGCATGACATTTGCAAGGAAGAGCCGGAGGATGTGCAGTACACCCTGATGATGCAGTCTGCGATGGATGTCTGTCCGGAGGAACGCAAGGCATTTAAAGTATGGCACGGCATTGCCGGAGCGGAACTGCTGCGGACGAAATTCGGCGTAACGGATATGGATGTGCTCCGTGCGGTGCGGTTTCATACCATTGCCCGTGCCGGAATGTCTGACCTGGAAAAGATCGTGTATCTGGCAGATATGATCTCCGCGGAACGGGATTATCCGGATGTGGAAATCATGCGGAAAAAGGCACTGGAGAGTCTGGATGCCGGCATGGGCTATGCCCTGGCGTATTCTCTGACGAAGCTGGTGCATCGGGAAGCACTGATCCCGCACCATACCGTAGAAGCATATAACGAAATACTGACAAAGCTGCACCGGCAGGAAGGATGATTATTGTAATATGAGCAGAAAGAACCACCCGGAAGATTATGGATATTATGCACCGAAAAAACGAAAAAAGAACACGCCGCGAGATCTTGCTGTTATGATCGGCGGTATTGTTATCAGCGTTGTTCTGATCTTTTTGATGGTATTGAATGCACCAATCATCAATTTTAAAAAGATCGATGGAAGCACAATTACGACACAGCAGGTCTCCATTATGAAATACTGGAAGCTGTGGCAGCCGCTGGTGGAAAAAGAAGGCACGCTGTCCAAGGTGGATTCCAACAATGCAGCTGCTCTGAATCTGAAAAGCGATCTGGATTCTGATATGAATGACGGTCTGGATCTGGATCAGACCATTGAGGGACAGTATACCATCTTATTCCTGGGCATGGATGAGAGTGGCGAGCTGTCTGATGTGGACTGGATTTTACAGTTTGATCTGATCGCAGGCAGCATGAATATCCTCCAGATACCCCGAGATTCCTATATGCCGGACTATGCATCCTATTCAACTATGAAATTCAACAGCATTTATCACAGCGGTCAGGAAACTGGCGTGACACCGATTCAGCGCGTGGTAAATGCCATCCAGGATAATTTCTGTATTTATGTGGACGCTTATGTGAAGCTGAATTGCGTGGATATCGCCAATATTGTGGATTCTGTGGGCGGTATTCCCATTACGCTGCCGGAGCAGATCACCTATGAGGCAGACAAGATCCTGCCGGCAGGCGAACAGACACTGAACGGTCAGCAGTCCGAATGGTTTGTCCGTTTCCGTCACGGTTATGCAGAGGGTGACATCGGACGAGTCAAGGCGCAGCGTATCTTTCTGGCAGCAGCAATGGAAAAAATGCTGAACATGAGTCAGACAGAGCTGATGAGTGCAATGCAGAAGATCTATAAGAACCAGTGGATCGCCACGGACCTGTCTCTGGAGCAGATCAGCATGGTGGCGGATTTTGCATCCCAGCGTTTGACCATGGACAATGTCAATGTCTTTATGGTGCCGGGTGAAGGTGCGACCTATTATCCGAGCAATGGTTCGGCACAGTCTGTGTACTCCATTCACAAATCGGCAACTGTAGATCTTTTGAACGGCTATTTCCGTCCGTATCAGAACGAGATCTATCCCGAAGAAAGTAAAATTGTAGAGCTGGTGCCGGAAGGAGAATATCTGGCAAGAGACTATGACGATACCCAGGAAAATCTGAACGATATCAGCAAGGGCGACAGCAAGGACGGCGCGCAGTAAAATCAGAAAGGAACCATAATGACGCAGCAGGAAATTTTAGAAGTAATCGTAAAGGCACTGGACAGCAAGCGTGCGGAGGACATTCAGGTACTCCGTGTGCAGGATCTCACCATTCTGGGAGATTATTTTGTGATCGCAAACGGTACGAGCACCACACATACCCGGACACTGGCAGATGAGGTGGAGTATCAGATGTCGGAGAAGGGCGTGGAACCCATACATCGGGAAGGCAGAGGAAACGGCTCAAACTGGGTCGTGCTGGACTATGCCGACGTGATCGTGCATGTGTTCTGCAAGGATGCACGGGAGTTCTATCAGCTGGAACGTCTCTGGGCGGACGCAGAACCGGTGGATATTTCGCAGTGGGTAAAGCCGGACTGAGAATCTGTCGATTTTCTCACCCTTTTCTCCGTTGCGCCAAAAGTATGGCACAGAGAGTTTCGCTGTCTGCGGACAGCGGCCAGGGCTTCTCGTCCTGAATCTCGGCAGCATTTTAAAAACAGCTGTATAAAAATCTGATGCTGTCTTTGACGATTGGATTTTTAGAAATTATGATTGAAGAAAGGATCTTGCAGCATGGAAACCATGGGTAAAAAATGGGTGTTCGGCATCGGCCTTTACATGATCGTAAAGGCAGTTCTGAATCTGTTTATCGGAGCATTCAGCGTCTCTAACATCATTATGCTCATCGTTGGTGTGGTGGCTCTGGTGCTGATGCTGAACCGTGTTCCGTACATCAACTACATCATTGCCGTATTTCTGGTGCTGATGTTCCTGTCCCACCTGACAGAAAATATCCGAAATCTGGGAAGCCAGTGGATCTATCTGCTGGAAGGCCTCCTGGATGTCGGCGCTGCTGCAGTGTTGGTATTTGAAAAGAATGTCAAGGCGTTTTTTGGAAAGTAAATTATAATTAAAGGAATGATATACATGAGCAACAAATATGATTTTGCCGCGGTAGAATCCAAGTGGCAGAAATACTGGGAGGAGCACGGCTCGTTCCGCGCCAAAGAGGATCATACCAAGCCGAAGTTTTATGCGCTGGTAGAGTTTCCGTATCCCTCCGGTCACGGCATGCATGTCGGTCACATCAAGGCGTACTCTGGTCTGGAAGTAGTCAGCCGCAAGCGCCGGATGCAGGGCTATAACGTACTGTTCCCCATCGGCTTTGATGCCTATGGTCTGCCCACTGAAAACACTGCCATCAAGACTGGCGTACATCCCCGTAAGGTGACCGATGACAATATCGTAAAGTTTACCGGACAGCTCAAGCGCGTTGGCTTCTCCTTCGACTGGTCGAGAGTGATCGACACCACCGATGAGAAGTATTATAAGTGGACACAGTGGATCTTCCTGAAAATGTTTGAAAAGGGACTGGCTTTCCGGGATAAGACACTGGTCAACTACTGCCCCAGCTGTAAGGTGGTTCTGTCCAACGAGGATTCTCAGGGCGGAAAGTGCGACATCTGCCACAGCGAGATCGTCCAGAAGACCAAGGAAGTCTGGTATCTGCGCATTACGGAATACGCAGA
>CAKSJP010000018.1 GCA_934463425.1 uncultured Ruminococcus sp. | reverse complement strand
GGTTGTCAGCTGCGGTAGAGAAGATCTGGCTCTTCTTGGTCGGGATGGTGGTGTTTCTCTCAATGATCTTGGTGCATACACCGCCCATGGTCTCCAGACCCAGGGACAGCGGTGTAACGTCCAGCAGCAGCAGACCGTCCTTGACGTCGCCGCCCAGGACGCCGCCCTGATATGCAGCGCCCAGTGCTACGCACTCGTCCGGGTTGATGCCCTTGAACGGTTCCTTGCCCAGCTTCTGGCGAACCGCTTCCTGTACTGCCGGGATTCTGGAAGAACCGCCGACCATCAGGATCTTGTTCAGATCAGACGGAGACAGACCGCTGTCAGACAGTGCCTGCTGTACCGGGCCCATGGTAGCGTCTACCAGATCCTTGGTCAGCTCGTTGAACTTTGCAACTGTCAGGTTCATATCCAGGTGCTTTGCACCGGTTGCATCTGCTGTGATAAACGGAATGTTGATGTTAGTCGTTGTTGTGGAGGACAGCTCGATCTTTGCCTTTTCTGCGGCATCCTTCAGACGCTGTACTGCCATCTTGTCAGCAGACAGGTCGATGCCCTCGGTCTTCTTGAACTCCTCGACCATCCAGTTGATGATGCGCTGGTCGAAGTCGTCGCCGCCCAGGCGGTTGTTGCCGGCAGTAGCCAGTACCTGCTGTACGCCGTCGCCCATCTCGATGATGGAGACATCGAATGTGCCGCCGCCCAGGTCATATACCATAACTCTCTGGTCGTCTTCCTTATCGATACCGTAAGAAAGTGCAGCAGCAGTCGGCTCGTTGATGATACGCTTTACCGTCAGACCTGCGATCTGTCCTGCGTCCTTGGTTGCCTGACGCTGAGAGTCGGTGAAGTATGCCGGAACGGTGATAACTGCCTCTGTTACCGGCTGACCCAGATATGCTTCTGCATCTGTTTTCAGCTTCTGGAGGATCATTGCGGAGATCTCCTGCGGTGTATACTTCTTGCCATCGATATCCACTTTATAGTCAGAACCCATGTGACGCTTGATCGAAGAGATCGTGCGCTCCGGGTTTGCGATTGCCTGACGCTTTGCAGTCTGACCAACCAGACGCTCGCCGGTCTTGGAGAAGCCCACAACAGACGGGGTCGTTCTTGCGCCCTCGGCGTTGGGGATTACGACTGCGTTACCGCCTTCCATAACGGCAACACAAGAGTTTGTTGTACCCAAGTCAATACCAATAATCTTTCCCATAGTAAATCTTCCTTTCTGTATCTCCGTTTCCCCTGGAGAAAACGGGCAGATTTTTCAAAATAAATGATAATTTATTTGAACTGTCCTTTTGGGACAGGGATTTTTGCATCAAAGCCAGAACTCGCTGCGCAGTGCAGTCAGTTCCTCAGCGGATGCCGCCGAGCCGTCATCGTGTTCCAGAGTCGCCGCATAATTGCAGCCCATATCTCCGGTGATGCCGTACAGCGCAGAGACGCCGGTCTCTTCCCACTGACAGAGACAGCAGCCTGCATCCAGCAGTGTCACTGTCACGCCGGATATCTGTGACATGGAATCCACGATCTCCTGCGCATCCTGAAACGTGGGCTGGATCTCCATCAGAATGCTCACTGTTTCCTGCTTTTCCGCATTGTACAGCTCATACTGATAGGTGTTTTCCGCCATCTGGATGGCTTTCCATTCCCATTGTTCCTGCGCGCTTTCCGGCGGTGCATACAGTGTCAGCTCCGGATGCTGCTCTGCCATCGCCGCGGCAAATGCATCATAGCTGCCGAAGCTCTGCTGCTGTACCTCTGCGGCAGTGGTTTCTGCGGCTTCTGTCACCGGCTCTGCGGTGGTTTCCAGTGCCGGAGCGGTGGTGCTTCCGGCGGGCTGTTCCAATTCTTTGGAATCACACCCGGTCATCCACGCCATGGTCAGCAGCATCGCTGCCGTCATGAGGGACGCTGTGTGCTTGTTCACTTCGCTTCCCTCCTGCCTACACAGAAACGGCAACCATCGCCGGTCGGATGAGACGCTCGCCCAACAGATATCCTTTCTGAAATACCTCGCAGACCTTGTCGCTCTCATAGTCGCTGTCGTCCACCTGCTTGATGGCATTGTGCACATTGGGATCGAATGTCTCCCCCAGTGCTGCGACCTCTGTCACGCCCAGCTTTTCAAATGCCTTCTGGATCTGTGCAAAGGTCAGCTCCACGCCCTTTTTGTAGTTTTCGTCGGTACAGGGAGCTTCCAGTGCCCGTTCAAAGCTGTCCATGACGTTCAGCAGTTCCTTGACACAATCCACCTTGGCATCGCCGTAGATCTTTTTCTTTTCTTCGGTGGTGCGGTTGCGGTAGTTCTGATACTCTGCCATAAGCCGCAGGTGCTGATCCTTCTGATCCGCCAGTTCTGCTTCCTTCTGTGCCAGAGCATCCTTGAGGTCTTTTTTCTTTTTCTTTTTGTCGTCCTTGGTTTCTTCTGCCTTGGTCTCCGGTGCAGCAGCTTCTTCCGGCGCTTTCTCTGTCTTTGCGTCCTCCGGCTGTTCTGCAGCGGTCTCCGGCTGTTTGGTTTCCTTTTCGTCTGCCATCACAAACACATCCTTTCTATTGTTCCGGTTTCTGTCCCGGGATTTTTTTCTCTTCTGTCATCCCAAGTTCCGGAAGCGGCGCACTGTCCTCCTCCGAAATCAAGTGTGAGATCTTTTCGGTAAAATATGCAATATACGGGATCACCTTTGCGTAATTCAGCCGCATGGGCCCGATCACGCCAAGCGATCCGGCGGTATGATCGCCCTTCTGATACTTGGACACGATCATGCTGGAGTTGCCGATGACAAAATCATTGCCCTCCTCGCCAAACATCACCTTGATGCCCTGGAAGGAGTCATCCAGCAGTCCGGAAAGCTCATTCTTGTGGAGAATGAACCTTGCCACCTCTGCTTTATCCAGATCTTCACAGGAAAACAGATTTTGTTCCCCGGTGACATACAGCTCATTCTGCTGCAGATCCTTGGACATCTCGCAGATACCCTGCACCAGCGGGCTGAGAGTCATCATATATGTGCCCATGGCAGTGATCATCTGCTCCAGCTTTTCCTCTGACAAGTCGGAAACCGAAACGCCCTCCAGGTTTTCTTCCATAAAGTGCTTGAAGAAATCCATGTGTTCATGGGTCAGGTCAAACTGCAGGCGGCAAGCACGGTTTTTGATCTTGCCGTCCGATGTGATGAGAAGCACCACATACATCCGCTTTCCCGTGGGGATCACGTCCACCTTGGAGATCACGGAATACTTCGGGGCGAAGTTGGAGACCACCGTGGCACACTTGGTGATCTGAGACAGCGCCGTGGTGGCGCTCTGCAGGATCAGATCCTCTGTCAGCTGTGACTCGTCTCCCAGCATCTCATCCAGCCGCTCCCGCTCTTCCTCCGGCAGCGAGCTGTCTGCCCCGATCTCCTCAATATACAGACGATATCCATTAAAAGTAGGCACGCGCCCGGCGGAGGTGTGGGGCTGTTCCAGATAGCCCAGCTCCTCCAATACCGCCATGTCATTCCGGACAGTTGCCGCAGACACATGAATGTCCGGCAATTGTGAAATGGTCTTTGACCCCACTGGCTCGCCGGTCCGAATATAAAGATCGACTACCGCCGATAATATTCTACGTTTTCGTGCATCCACTGTAACCATCCTTTCTGGCAGATTCACTTTTGAAGTGTTAGCACTCAATCTCTCTGAGTGCTAATATAAATTTACCATGATTCCCGACGATTGTCAAGCGCTTTTTCAAACTTTGTAGGATTGCACAAAATAGAGAATTTAAAATTGTATAATTTGTGCCGATTTTAAGATGAGCCACAAATTTTTACCGATTAGTCACCTAAATATTTTTCAAAATAGGTTGACACAACGGTTTTGCTGTGCTATAATAAGGGACGTTGCAGCATTAGCACACTCTTAGGGCTCCAGACAGAGTGCCGCCTGCGAATCCCAATCCAGAAAGGAATTTTTCTCATGAAAGAACAAGCACAAACCAGTACCGCTGCCGCATCGGAGATGACGGCAAAGAAAACACAGCATCAAAAGATCGTTGCGATGGTGCAGATCGCACTGTTTGCGGCGATCATTGCCGTCTGCTCCTGGATCCAGATCCCGATGACCGTTCCCTTTACCATGCAGACCTTTGCCGTATTCTGTGCCCTCGCCACTCTGGGCGGCAAGGGCGGCACGATCTCTGTCCTGATCTACATTGTCCTGGGCGCAGTGGGCGTTCCGGTATTTGCCGGCTTCACCGGCGGCGTCGGTGTTCTGTTCGGCACGACCGGCGGCTATATCATCGGCTTTTTGTTCACCGGACTGCTCTACTGGCTCATCACCCATTTCCTGGGCGAAAAGCTGCCGGTCATGATCCTGGCGCTGGTGCTGGGACTTGCGGTATGCTACGCCTTTGGTACAGCGTGGTTCATGATCGTCTATGCCAAAAATTCCGGTTCTGTGGGACTGATGACCGCACTGGGCTGGTGTGTATTCCCGTTCATCCTGCCGGACTGCGTCAAGATGGCGCTGGCGATCCTCATCGGCAAGCGCCTGCCGAAGCGTCTGATCCAGCGTGTATAAGCTGCGTCCCCACCACGGGCTTTGTTCGGCGTTTTTCTGCGGCCACGGCTACAGTGAGGCTTTTACCGCCAATATGACTGATGTGCTCCGCCGGTTTCGCCGGGACGACCCGTATCTCACCCTCACGGTGGGCGAGGACTGCATCTGTCAGAGCTGTCCCCACAACTGCGCCCATGTCTGCGATGCCGCCGAAAAGGTGGCGCGCTATGACAACGCGGTGCTCTCCTGCTGCGGACTCGCTCCGGGCAGCGTCCTGCGGTGGAGCGCATTCTGCCGCCGGGTCGATGCGGAGATCCTGGATCGCGGACTGCTCCGGGAGATCTGCGGAGACTGCGCCTGGGTCTCTATTTGTGAAAAAGGGAACCGAAACCGATAGCCAAAGACCGGATGCCTCTGCCGCAGGTGTCCGGTCTTTGCTTTTGGATGCTGTGCAGGAGAATCGATGTCATATTCGGAAAAACCCTTGACATTTTCGCCGTTTTCCGGTACAATATAAAAGATATCAAAATCGGCTTTTTGCCATAGCAAATTCAAAAAAGGAGAACATGAAACATGTTGACCAATGAGCAGAAGAGTATGGATAAGATCGTAGACCTCTGTAAGTCCCGCGGCTTTGTTTACCCGGGTTCTGAAATTTACGGCGGTCTGGCAAACTCCTGGGACTACGGCCCTCTGGGTGTGGAACTGAAAAACAACATCAAGCGCGCTTGGTGGAAGAAGTTCGTCCAGGAGTCCCCGTATAATGTGGGTCTGGATGCTTCCATCATCATGAACCCGGAGACATGGGTGGCTTCCGGTCACCTGGGCGGCTTCTCCGATCCGCTGATGGACTGCAAGGCATGCAAGACCAGACACCGCGCAGACAACCTCATCGAGGACTTTGACGGCACCAATCCGGCAGGCTGGTCCAATCAGCAGATGATGGACTACATCCGGGAAAAGCAGATCCCCTGCCCGAACTGCGGCAAGACAGATTTCACAGACATCCGCCAGTTCAACCTGATGTTCAAGACCTATCAGGGCGTTACTGAGGATTCCAAGTCTGAGCTGTACCTCCGTCCGGAGACCGCACAGGGCATCTTTGTAGATTTCGCCAACATCCAGCGCACCACCCGGAAAAAACTGCCCTTCGGCGTAGGTCAGATCGGTAAGTCCTTCCGCAACGAGATCACACCGGGCAACTTCATCTTCCGTGTCCGCGAATTTGAGCAGATGGAGCTGGAGTTCTTCTGCAAGCCCGGCACTGATCTGGAATGGTTCCAGTTCTGGCGCGGCTACTGCAAGGACTTCCTGCTGAACCTGGGTCTGAAGGAAGAGAACCTGCGTCTGCGTGACCACGATCAGGATGAGCTGTGCTTCTACTCGAAGGCAACCACAGACTTCGAGTATCGCTTCTCCTTCGGTTGGGGCGAGCTGTGGGGCGTTGCCGACAGAACCGACTACGACCTCACACAGCACCAGGAACACAGCGGCAAGTCCATGGAATACTTCGATCCGGAAACCAACACCAAGTACATCCCGTATGTCATTGAGCCGTCCCTGGGCGTAGAGCGTCTGTTCCTGTCCATCGTCACCGAGGCTTATGACGAAGAAGTTGTGGACGCAGAAAAGAACGACACCCGCGTAGTCATGCACTTCCATCCGGCTCTGGCACCGTACAAGGCTGCTGTGCTGCCGCTGTCCAAAAAGCTGGGCGACAAGGCACGGGAAGTATACACCGTTCTGGCAAAGCACTTCTCTGTAGACTATGACGAGACCGGTTCTATCGGCAAGCGCTATCGCCGTCAGGATGAGATCGGCACACCGTTCTGCATTACCGTAGACTTCGACACCATCGAAAGCGATAACTGCGTTACCGTCCGCGACCGTGACACCATGGAACAGGTTCGCATGCCCATCGATGAGCTGGTAAGCTATCTCAACGGCAAAGTAGAACTCTAAACAACGAAAATCCTATCCCAATAGAAACGAAAAGCAGACATTTCCCATGGTGGAAATGCCTGCTTTTTTACGTCGATTTTTCTGAAGCATTTCTCCTTTTCAACATTTATCTGCTTTCTTATTGACTTTTTATGCGATTTGTGATAATATAGCAACAGAAGATTCGATATATTTTGACAAGCGCAGACGAAAGCGCCTGCTGTGAGGAGGAAACCTTAATGCAAAACAAATCAAAGCTGACGGCGCTGCTGCTCTGCATCTTTTTCGGCGGCATCGGCATCCACCGTTTTTACACCGGAAAGATCGGCACCGGCATCCTCTGGCTGCTCACCGGCGGCTGCTTCGGCATCGGCTATGTGGTGGATATCATCATGATCGCCACAGGAAAATTTATGGATAAAGACGGCAGACCTCTGGTATAAGACACGCCGTATTGACATTGTTCGCAGAATCTGCGATGATACAGAAAAAGGAACTGATTTTATGGCACAATATGTTACAATCACTAGCGACAAGCGAAAGCTTCCGGCGCTGCTGCTCTGTCTGCTGGGCTTTTTTGGGCTGGGCGGACTGCACCGTTTTTACGTCGGAAAAATCGGAACGGGCATTCTCTGGCTGTGCACCTGCGGACTCTTCGGCATCGGGACAGTCATTGATCTCATCTGCATCCTTCTGGGCAGCTTCCGGGATAACACCGGCACACCGCTGCGGCAGTGACGCGGCGTAAAGCGGTGGTCTGGAGCATCGGGCTTGCGCTGAGCGGACTGCTCCTCTGGATTCTGCACACACCCCTGATACAGCTGCTGTACCGTTTGCCGCTGCCCGGCTGCCGCTTTCACGAGCTGACCGGCTATCTGTGTCCGGCGTGCGGCAACACACGTGCTGTGCTTGCCCTGCTCCAGGGGCATCCGCTGCGCTCCATCGGATACAACCCCATGATTTTCGCCCTCTGTGCGGCGCTGCTGTGCTGCTACGGTGAGATGGTCTGCGCCGCCCTGGGAAAGCCCCGGCGCATTCTCCCGCGCAGCATGGCGCTTTTCTGGATCGTTCTGACGGTGGTGCTTGGATACGATATCCTGCGGAATTTTTTTCCGGCGATCACCCTTTGCCGTTAAGGACCTGTCTTCACAAGAAATATGTGTGGATTTTCGAGCATAATTTTGTTGCAGACAAGGCAAAAATACGCAGGCGGGCTGTCGGTCGCAATCCATCCTAGTGCGACACTCCTTTGTTCTCAAGCAGAATCCTGCCTCGAACGCAGTCGCCCGGCAAGTATTTTTCACGCAGTATGCGGCAAAATTTGCCGAAAAGACACGGGTATACGCTTGTGAAGACAGGTTCTAAGTGTATTTAAACAGCATCCAACAGAACCGCTGCGGCGTGTTTTGGAGATGCTGTTTTTTTGACGGTTTTCAATGTTATTTTCAAGTTTCTGTGCTAAGATAGAATTAGGAAGCCATCGAGCAAGCGCGTAAGGGCATATCCGCACAGCTGCGGTATGCAGCGCTCTAAAGGAGGATGATTCTGATGCGCAGACCTGTTTTTGCTGCACTTTGTGCCGGGGTAATGCTGCTCACCTGCGGCGGATGCGGTGACGCCAACACCGAAAGCAGCACCGTCCGGATGGAACTGTCACAGAGCGACAGCAGCCAAACCGCAGAAACTACCGCGGCTCATACCAGTAAAGCCACCCGGCACACCACAACTTCCGGCAGCAGCACCGTGACCTCTGAAAAATCTGGAAGCACTGCTGCCCCATCCAAAGCCACAACAAAAGCCACAGCGGCGGCGATCTACCAGAACAACAGCAGTTCCGGCGAAAGTGATGCCGATACTGCGTCTGACCGTACAGACGGCGGCAGCACGGCAGAGAATGTCCCGGCAAACACACCGCAGCAGACCGCAGCGGCAGCTGTACCCACGCCGGAAGAGCCGGACACCGATACGGCATCTGATGCCGCAGACGACAGCATTTCCATCACCTTGAACGGAAACAGCGCGGAGACCTCCGACATCAGCGGCAGCTGCATCACCATTCAGCAGGCAGGAAAGTACACTGTCTCCGGCACGCTGTCCGACGGACAGATCATTGTCAACGTCTCTAAGGAGGACAAGGTGAACCTCCATCTCAACGGCGCGGACATTTTCTGCTCCGGTTCTGCGCCCCTGTACATCGTCAGTGCAGACACCTGCACCCTGCACCTGGACAGCGGCTCTGTGAACTATCTCACGGACACTGCGGAAAATGCGCTGTCCGCCTGCCTGTTCAGCAAGGACGATCTCACCATCAAGGGAGACGGCGCATTGGTGGTCTCCGGCAACCGCAAGCACGGCATCAAGTCCAACAATGACCTCAAGATCAAGAACGGTGCACTCACCGTCACCGCAGTCGGCACCGGGATCTACGGCGAGGACAGCATCCAGATCACCGGCGGAAGCACCGTGATCGCCTCCAGCAAGGACGGCTTTAAGGTCAGCAACACGGAAAATGCAGAAAAGGGCTTTTTCTACATGGAGGGCGGAAGCGCAGATGTACAAAATGCCGCCGGAAACGGCATTGAAGCAGTCACCGGCGTCACCATATGCGGCGGCTCTATGGCGATCCATTCCGCCAAAAAAGCCGTCAACTGTGACGCACAGTCTATCACAGAGGGCTGTCTGGCCACCTATTAAACAGCACTGTACAAAGCATATTCTGTAAAAAAATCACCGTTTCCCGAAATGAGAAACGGTGATTTTTTATCCATGCGAGATGGACTTATGGCAATACCGCACAAAGCTTGTGCAGTGTTGCCTTATATCTCATGATTATGCCGCTTGGAGATCTTCAGGCGGTTCATGGCACGGTTCAGCGCTGCCTGGCTGTGATAATACTGCATGATACTCTGCTTGTGGAGCAGACGCTCCTTGGCGCGCTCTGCCGCCTCTGCGGCGCGCTTGGCGTCGATCTCTTCCGGCAGCTCGATGGCGTCGCCCAGCACCAGCACATAGTCCCGGCGCACTTCTGCAAAGCCCTCACTGATGGCGGCATAGTGCCACTGGCCGTCTACCAGATACTTCAGCTCTCCGGGGCTGACCACGGTGACCATGGACTCGTGTCCCGGCAGAATGCCCATCAGACCGTCTACTGTCGGAAACACCAACTGTTCCGCCGGCCCAACATAGAACGGGCGGTCAGATGCCAGGATCTCCAGCTGAAATGTATTTGCCATAGTGCATCCCTCACGATTCCTTCTTCATGCTTTCTGCCTTTGCGATCGCCTCGTCGATGGTTCCCACGTTGAAGAACGCATTCTCCGGCAGTTCGTCCATTGCACCCTCTACGATCATCTTGAAACCGCGGATGGTCTCGCGCAGCGGAACGTACTTACCCGGCAGACCGGTAAAGACTTCGGCAACATTAAACGGCTGAGACAGGAACTTCTGGATCTTACGGGCACGATAAACTGCCAGCTTGTCGTCCTCGTCCAGTTCTTCCATACCCAGGATCGCGATGATATCCTGGAGTTCCTTATACCGCTGCAGCAGTTCCTGTACCTTACGGGCTACCTGATAGTGCTCTTCGCCGACTACATCCGGCTCCAGGATACGGGAGGTGGATTCCAGCGGATCCACTGCCGGATAAATACCCTGCTCTACGATCTTACGGGACAGTACTGTAGTCGCATCCAGGTGGGCGAAGGTGGTCGCCGGCGCCGGGTCGGTCAGGTCATCTGCCGGCACATAGACTGCCTGTACAGAAGTGATAGAACCATTTTTGGTCGAAGTGATACGCTCCTGGAGTTCACCCACTTCGTTTGCCAGAGTCGGCTGATAGCCAACGGCAGACGGCATACGTCCCAACAGCGCCGATACCTCAGAACCTGCCTGAACGTAACGGAAAATGTTATCGATAAACAGCAGCACATCCTGGTGCTTTTCATCACGGAAATATTCCGCCATAGTCAGACCCGTCTGCGCCACACGCATACGAGACCCCGGCGGTTCGTTCATCTGACCGAATACCAGCGCAGTCTTTTCGATAACGCCGGAATCCTTCATCTCGTTCCACAGGTCATTACCCTCACGGGAACGCTCACCAACGCCGGTGAAGATGGAATAGCCGCCGTGCTCTGTTGCGACATTGTGGATCAGCTCCTGAATGAGGACGGTCTTGCCGACGCCGGCGCCGCCGAACAGGCCGACTTTACCGCCCTTTGCATACGGTGCCAGCAGGTCGATGACCTTGATACCGGTTTCCAGGATCTCGACTACCGGGCTCTGGTCACGGAAAGACGGTGCCGGACGGTGGATCGGCCACTTTTCTTCAGTCTTGACCTCGCCGCCGTCATCGATCGCCTCGCCCAGTACGTTGAACATTCTGCCCAGGGTCGCAGTGCCCACCGGCACCTTGATGCAGGAACCGGTCGCAGAGACTTCCATATCTTTTGCAAAGCCTTCCGTAGAAGACAGGCTGATGCAGCGGACGATGCCGTTGCCCATATGCTGCGCGACTTCCATCACGCAGGTCTTACCGCCGTTGTCGACGGTCAATGCATCCTTGATCATCGGAAGCTTTCCCGGGAATGCTACATCAATGACAGGCCCTAAAACCTGCACGATTTTCCCTTTTTCCATATCATCATTCCTTTCCGGACGGCAGCGGCAAGAGACCGCCGCCGCCAAGCCTTCCAATTCTTATTTCTCGGTGCAGAGCCTCACATCTCTGCGGAATTTGCACCGCTGACGATCTCTGTGATCTCCTGTGTGATGGCCGCCTGCCGCGCCCGGTTATACTGCAGCGACAGATCCTGCAGCATATCCTTTGCGCTGGTCGTCGCAGAGTCCATGGCGGACATTCTCGCCTGCTGTTCGCTGCAGAACGATTCTACCATCGCACCGTAGATCATGCCCTTCATAAAGTTTGGCGTCAGATGTTCCATTACGATATTCGGGCTCGGGGAGAACACTGCCTCATGATGCCTTGTGATCTCGCCCTCGCTCTGTACAAAGTGCTCCGCATCCAGCGGGAGCAGCTGTAAAATTTTCGGTTCAAAGGCAATGGAAGAAACCATGTCGGTATAGATGATATACACATCATCCAGCTTTCCCTCATCAAATGCTTTCAGCATCTGCTCCGCAATGCGGCGGGAACGATAGAGCGTCGGGTTCTGGGTGGTGTAGATAAACTCGGTATCCACGTCCAGCGCACCGGCACGGGCGCGGCGCTGGAAGTACATTCTTCCCACCTGACCCATGACATACAGATGGCTCTGCTTGTGTGCCGCCATCTTCTCCTCTGTCAGCTTGATGATATTGTGGTTATACGAACCGCACATGCCCTTGTCCGCTGTAATGACAATATAGCCGACCTTTCGATCCTCGGGCTTGATCTCTTCCCGGCGGTCGAAATACCGCATATCAATATCCTCCGGCGCACGGGAAAGGATACTGCGCATCGCATACAGCAGCTTGTTGAAATACGGCTGTGTTGCGGCAAGATCCTTTTTCGCCTTTTTCAGCTTGGAGGAGGAGATCAGATACATGGCGTTGGTGATCTTCATAATGTCATTGATGCTCTTGATCCGATCCCGGATCTCACGCATGTTGCCCATTTCAGTTCACCTGCTTCTTATAGGTACGCACCAGTTCCAGCAGCTTTTCTCTGGATTCGTCTGTAAGCTTTCCGGTCTCGGTCATTTCCTTGACCAGTGCTGCGCCGTTTGCCTCCACATAGTTCATCAGTCCCTCGCGGAACGAACGCAGATCTGACAATGCAACGTCATCCAGCAGACCGTTGGACGCCGCCGACAGGATCACGACCTCTTTCCACATTGCCAGAGGGTGATACAGCGGCTGCTTCAGCAGTTCCATCAGCACATGGCCGTGATCCAGCATGGCCTGTGTCGCCGGATCCAGATCGGAACTGAACTGGGTGAACACTTCCATCTCGCGGAACTGTGCCAGATCCACACGCATCTGACCGGAAGCCTTTTTCATTGCCTTGGTCTGTGCTGCGCCGCCCACACGGGAGACGGACAGACCGACGTTAACTGCCGGACGCATGCCGGCGTTGAACAGCTCGCTCTCCAGGAAGATCTGACCGTCGGTAATGGAGATGACATTGGTCGGGATATATGCGGAGATATCGCCTGCCTGAGTCTCAATGATCGGCAGTGCGGTGATCGAACCGCCGCCGTGTGCGTCATCCAGGCGGCAGGAGCGCTCCAGCAGACGGGAGTGCAGATAGAAAACGTCGCCGGGGTAAGCTTCACGCCCAGGCGGACGGTGGAGCAGCAGGGACATTGCACGATAAGCCACCGCATGCTTGGACAGATCATCGTATACAATGAGGACATCCTTGCCCTGGCTCATAAAAAATTCCGCGATCGCCGTGCCGGAATACGGTGCGATATACTGTACCGGAGCCGGTTCGCTGGCAGAAGCAGACATAACAATGGTATAGTCCATTGCGCCGTTCTTTTTCAAAGTGGAGACGATCTTTGCAACGGTCGAGGACTTTTGTCCGATCGCCACATAAATGCAGATGACATCCTGTCCCTTCTGGTTGATGATGGTATCCACCGCGATAGAAGTCTTACCGGTCTGGCGGTCGCCGATGATCAGCTCACGCTGGCCGCGGCCAATGGGGAACATCGAGTCGATGGAAAGGATACCGGTCTGAAGCGGCACATTGACCGATTTTCGGTATGCCACACCCGGGGCTTCGTGTTCAATGGGGAAATAGTCCTCTGCTTCCAGCGGATCGCCGCCGTCAATCGGGTTGCCCAGTGCGCCGACAACTCTGCCGATCATTTTCTGGGATACACCGATGCCGGCACGTTTTCCGGTACGGACAACAGAAGTACCCTCTGTGATGCCATAGTCGCTGCCCAGCAGAACGACGCCGATGGTCTTGGTCTCCAGATTCTGGACGATGCCGCGGACACCGGTCTCGAACTCTACCAGTTCGCCGTACATGGCATGCTGCATGCCGAATACCGTTGCGATACCGTCACCCACACGAATGACAGTACCGGTTTCCTGCACGCCGGACTTCCGGTCGAAGTCCTCGATCTCGCTTTTTAAAACGGATATAATCTCACTTGCATTCATGGTACTCATGTCTTACCCTCACCTCCGTATCAGGCTCTTGCGCATATTGCGGACAGCAGAACGCATACTGCGGTCATACTCGTCATCCCCGATATGCAGCACAAAGCCGCCCAGCAGCGACGGTGTCTGTTTCAGCTCCAGCTGGACCTCCGCCGCACCGGTCTTTGCGCAGATCATTTTTTTCATCGCCGACAGCTGCGCATCCGTCAGCGGCGTAACATATTCCAGCACGGCATGAGCACAATTTCTCTGCCGGCGCTCTAACACTTCATATTCCGAAAAAATTTCCAATATGCTGTCGATCTGGCCGTTTTGGCAGACAACCTTCAGAAATGTCCGCAGCGACTCCGGAAAGATCCGGTCGATCGCTGCAAACTTCTCCGCCTCTGGGATCGTCGGGTTGCTCAGGGCATCCGTCAGCTGAGGACAGTTCTGAAAGGCCTTCTGTGCATCCGCTACAGCGTCCGGCGCTCCGCAGAGCGACAGCAGCACATTTGCATAGGATGTCACTGCGCCATTCATTTTTCTGCTCCTTCCTCAGACAGGAATGCATTCACCAGCTCCCGGTTGGTCTGGTCGTCTACCTTCTGTTCCATCAGATGTGCGGCAGCCGCCAGAGCCAGATCGGCGATCTCGCCCTGTACACCATCCAGTGTCTGCTGGCGCTCCCGCTGGATCTCCTTCTGTGCCTCTTTGAGAAGCGTGTCTGCCTGCTGCTGCGCCTTGGCTGTGATCTCGCTGCCCTGGGCATCTGCATTCTGCTTTGCAGTAGCAATAATCTGTTTTGCCTCCTGCTTGGCGCCGCTCAGGGTTTCTTCATAGTCGCTTCTGAGCTGTTCTGCTTCTGCCGCCTTCTGCTTTGCCTGATCCATATCCGCCTGCACCATCTGTGCCCGCTTTTCCAACATGGCATTCACCCTGCCGAACAGAAATTTTTTCAGAAAGAAAAACAGCACGAGGATATTGATGACAGAAAACACAATGGTCCAAATATCAAAATCTAACATATCCACTCTCACAGCTTTTCAGTAAAAAGCCGTGCTCCTTTCTCTCAGATTTTAAGAACCTGCCGGCATCCCTGCATATGCCCGGATACCGCACCGGTCCTGAAAGCTGGTCTTACTTCATAATTACCATCAGCAGTGCAACAACAAAGCCATAGATGGCGGTCGCCTCTGCCAGGGCACAGCCCAGCAGCAGTGCCTTGTTGATCGCTCCGGCAGCCTCCGGCTGTCTTGCAATGGCTTCTGCCGCCTTGGATGTTGCGATGCCGATACCAAAGCCTGCACCGATACCTGTCAATACTGCAATACCTGCTCCAATCATTTTCAGTTCCTACCTTTCGATCCGATATTTCCGGATATGATTTACTTCATAATTACCATCAGCAGTGCGACAACAAAGCCATAGATGGCGGTCGCCTCTGCCAGGGCACAGCCCAGCAGCAGTGCCTTGTTGATCGCACCGGCAGCCTCCGGCTGTCTTGCGATAGCTTCTGCTGCCTTGGATGTTGCGATGCCGATACCAAAACCGGCTCCGATACCTGTCAATACTGCAATACCTGCTCCGATCATAGCGGAACGCTCCTTTCTGTGGCTGCCGAATTTGTTTCAGAAGTTATGCCCTCTGCAGCTTCGGCACTTTCTCCTCTTCTTCGACTTCCATGCCTTCTGCCATGAACAACGATGTCAGGAATACAAAGACGTATGCCTGAATCAGTCCGTCGAACACATCGAAGTACATGCTGAACACCATCGGCACGATCAGCCCGCAGACGTGTTCGATCAGCTGCATGACAACGAACGCACCCAGCACATTACCGAACAATCGCATACAGAGCGACAACGGACGGATCACGATCTCCATGAT
The DNA here is from genome assembly GCA_934463425.1 of uncultured Ruminococcus sp. GTDB lineage: Bacteria > Bacillota > Clostridia > Oscillospirales > Ruminococcaceae > Ruminococcus_C. Next base: position 27,470 of record CAKSJP010000018.1, on the reverse strand, counting down.
GTTCAGCGGTGTCAGCAGCGCCATCGGCTTCGTGAATGATTTCAAAAAGCCCTTGATGCCGCCCTGCGCCCGGAACGTAGAGGCCTCGATCAGTACGATGCTCATGACTGCGAGAGCCACTGTGACATTGATGTCCTTTGTGGGCGGCTTCATGCCAAATCCAAACATACCGATCATATTGGCGACTCCCAGATAAATGATCACGGTGCTCAGATAGGGCACATAGCGTTTTCCGGCTTTTCCCATGTTGCCCACAAAAAAGTCTGTGAGCCATGTGACTGCCATTTCCAGAAATGCCTGCCGTTTTCCGGGAACGATCTTGAGATTCCGCGTCAGCACCAGCACCAGCACCATAATGATCGCCATAATGAACCATGTCATGACGACAGATTCACTAATATGGATCGGGCCGAGCAGCGGCACATCAAACGGACTCTCCCAGAGGATCCGGTTCTGCAGCGATTCCTGCAATTCTTCACCCATTGCATCCACCACCTTTTCTTGAGGCTGCTTTTCTGTCTGCTGCAAAAGGCAGAATCACCGCAAATCGACGGAGCTTCCTGCATTTTCCAGCATGGCGGAAAAGCGTAAATCAACAGTGTGTTTACTGTTGTTTCCTTTATTATAGGACGATTTTTTCAAAATGTCAATCTATTTTCATGACGATTTCCGCTAGTTTCTTTTCGCCTTTTGTTACACTTTTCACAAATTGCCGACACTTTTCAAAAAAATGATAAGTATCCGTCTACTCCAAACGCGTTTTTTTTAAGCGAAACTGCACTTTTTCGATGGATTCTGCAGTTCTTGAAAGCATGCCCAGCACTTTTCACAAAATTTACAATGCAAAAATCGTTTTTCTTGTAAAGACAAAAAAATACCGAACCCGCTAGACACGAGTCCGGTATTTTTCTATTTCTGAATCATGCTGTAAGGACAACACCGTGCAAAGCTGTCAGACGAGCTTTGTGCGGCAATTGCTTCAGGATTTACTTGGTGGGGATCACATTGATCAGACGAACCAGAAAGCGCAGCAGAATTATTGCATCTTCATTATCCAGTGCACTGTCGCCATTGAGATCCGCATTCAGACGCTGCTGATCGTTTGCCACTACCTGACCGGCAGCGATCTTTGCCAGCAGAACGGCGTCTGTCAGAGACACCTTGCCGTCCAGGTCAATATCGCCGTAGAACGCATTGGGTTCTACAGAAACGCTGGACATTGTGGTTGTGGTAGTTGTTGTAGCAGTGGTTGTGGTGGTTGTGGTTTCAGTGGTTGTAGTTGTAGTAGCTTCTGTGGTGACTGTGGTAGATTCGGACGTTGTGGTTTCTGTAGCAGAGGTAGTTGTCGGCTCTGTTTCAGTTGTAGTTGTTGTAGTTGTTGCTTCGGTAGTGGTAGTTGTGGTGGTCGCTTCAGTTGTAGTTGTGGTTGTAGTTGTTGTGGTGGTAGTTGCTGCAGTTGTCGTGGTGGTAGTTGCTGCAGTTGTTGTGGTTTCTGTGGTGGTAACAGTAGAGCTGGTAGTCACTTCACCGGAATGACCAGTACCGGAAACAGTGAATACAACCTTCACGCTCTGTGCGATATCTGTCTTTCCCGGCAGATCCTTGACCTTGGTAGACCAGTCATCGTGGAGGTACAGACGGGTTACGCCTGCGCCACTCTCATAGTATCTGGTGTTGATCGCCTTGTCGCTGACAGTATAGTCATCCAGCTTCTTGCCGTCGATCCATACTTCGTCCAGGGATACCTGGAGATCTTCAAAGGTATCGGTCGTAAAGTTTTCGCTTTCGCCGTCCGGTGCGATGCAGACTGCCAGGAACTGTACGGTATCCGTACCGCCGCCAGTCACATCCCATGTAACGCTGTATGTGCCGTCACCAGTGATCGAAGTCACTTCTGCGCCGGCATCCTCGCCCGGCTCCCAGTTGGAAGCTGCACCGATCATGCCAATGAAGTATGCCTTACCGATGGGATCGCCGGAAGGTGCAGGCGCTGTGGTAGCTTTTGTGGTAGTGGTGGTTGCCGGAGCCTTTGTTGTTGTGGTTGCAGTTGTGCCCTTGCTGGTCTCGGTGGTCTGATCCGGGTCGCCGTCTACATAGAAGAAGCCGTCAAAAATCAGGGTGACGTTGACATAAGACCATTCTACCGTGCCGCCCTTGGGATCAGTCCAGTCATACCAGTGACCGATCTTCAGATAGTCCATATCCATAGGACCTTCAAAGGTGTTCTTGTCCTCGTCCTCGGTAGAGGTGGTTTCCGGGATATCTACTGTCACAACATTCTCCCCAACGGTGAATGCATATGCCTGATATGCCCAGTGGGTCGAACCGTCATTGTTGTCGACAATATTGTACTGTACTGCACCGCCGGTGCCGTAAGCAGATTTATTGCCGCTGATGGTATAATCGATGACAACAGAGGTCAGCTTTACGCCATAATCCTTATAGGGCTTCAGATCGATCAGCAGGTCGCCGCTGGTGGATTCCGGATCCTTGATGTCGCTTGCCTTGAAGGACAGGCGATCAGTTTTCTGCTTGCCCGGGTCAACATTTCCGCCGCCGGCAATATTCGTAAAGATGCTCTTCAGTTCTTCATCATACCAGTTCATGTTCTTACGGCTGAACAGGCAGATCGTACCGGAATCGGAGTCATCCCACGCAATGGGACAGATACCGTCCATTTTATATGCCATAGAAGTCACGGTCTGATAGAATGTCTTGATGGATTCTTCATCCTTGTTATAGGCAGTCTTGTTTACGCCGTACTTGTCCGCATTGCAGACACCATACTCACCGATCACAACGCCATAGCCATTGTCGGTGAACTTGGTCTTGAGGTCATTGAAATCCTTCTCCACCTTAGTCAGATCTGCGGCAGTGCCCCATGTCTCCCGGTGACCCCAGGTAGAAGTGGTATCTGCCACACAGAATGTAGACGGCTCATAATAGTGTACGGATACTGCCAGCATGTTGGAGCTGTCCTTCGGCATAGAAAAGCTGCCGGACAGTGCCTTTGCGGTATTGTTGCTGTCTGCGGTACAGATCAGCAGACGATCCTTGTTGTTGCCGCCGGTGGCACGGACAGTGTCTACAAATGCCTGGTTATAGGTCATAGCATCGCTGGTAGAGAAGCTGACTTCGTTCATGCCCTCGAATACCAGGTGCTCGTCATAGCCCTCGAAATAGGTCGCGATCTGCTTCCACAGCTTTTCAAAGGTCGCGATCTTGGAAGTATCCTTTTCCCAATCCTCATCGTGATGGGTGTTGATGACTGCGTACATGCCGTTGTCCACGCAGTAATCTACCACTTCCTTGACTCTTGCCAGATAGGCATCCCCGACCGTGCCGTCAAAGGAAGCCATATCCGCCTTGCCGCTCTTGCCGGTCATATCCCACCAGGTGACAGGGATGCGGACGGTATTGAAGCCAGCCTTCTTGACTTCCTTGATCATGTTCTCGGTAGCTACTACGTTGCCCCATGCAGTCTCGATCTTGCTGGGGGTCAGAGAGCTGTCCCAGGTGTTTGTGGAATCCAGAGCGTTGCCCAGATTCCAGCCCAGACCCATATCGTCTACCAGTTCTACTGCGGTCTTTCCTGCCGCAGAGACAGTGGTCATGCCGGCAGACAGTGCCGTGGTCATAGACAGACCGATGGCTGCCGCGGTCATGGTGCTGAGCAGTTTCTTCATAAACTTCATGCTATCGTACTCCTTCGCTTTTTGTGTGCCGCATCCAGTCCGCCTTATGCGCCTGCCGCAGCATCACCTTATCCACCTCATTCTACCACCTTTTGTGCAAGCTGTCAAGAGATTTTCGCCAATCACAGGGGTGGTTTTAGCACAAACCGTCAAAATGCACAAATCGTGTTTCGCGGAATTGTATAGAATGTTTATCCCTCCGGGAGAAAAAACACCCCGAAAACCGGAGCAACGGCTTTCGGGGTGAAACGGTGTTTGATTTATAGCTGCACAGATCGTGCATGCGTCACTTATTCGTGCGCATTACCCAGGAAAGCAGCGCCGATGATGCCGGCATCGTTGCCCAGCTCAGCGATCACGATCTCGGTATTCTTTGCGGAGTCACGGGTGTAGACTTCCTTCTTGACGATCTCCTTCATGGGAACCAGCAGCGGATCGCCCTCGTTGCAGACACCGCCGCCGATGCACAGGATGTCCGGCTGGAAGATGTTGATGGTGTTGGTGATGCCGGCTGCCAGGTACTTGATGTAGTCGTCTACTACCTGCTTTGCAGTGGCATCGCCGGCACGCATATAATTAAACGCAGTCCGTGCGGAAATACGCTCTTCGTCCTTCATGGCGCTCTCCGGATGTGCTGCCAGCGCTTCCTTGGTCATGCGCACCAGACCGGTTGCAGAGGAATATACCTCGAAGCAGCCCTTTCTGCCGCAGGTGCACTGCGGGCCGTCTACAGAGATCACGGTGTGGCCCACTTCTGCGCCGCCGAAGTTAGAGCCGCTGTAGATCTTGCCGTCGATAACGATGCCTGCGCCTACGCCAGTGCCCAGGGTGATGCAGACAGCGTTCTTTGCGCCCTTTGCTGCGCCGGCAACATATTCACCATATGCCGCAGCGTTGGCATCGTTTTCGATAAAGGTGGGCTTGCCCAGGGCAGTTTCCAGGTACTTCACCATAGGCGTATTGTGGAAGCCCAGGTTGTTGGAGTATTCGATCACGCCGGTGGAACTGTTCGCAACGCCCGGTGTGCCTACACCGATCCACTCGATGTCTGCCATGGTCAGGCCTGCCTGTGCAGCAGCTTCCTGAGAGACCTTCGCCATATCTGCGGCGATCTCCTCTGACGGACGGGGCAGGTTTGTCTTTACGCTTGCCTTTGCCAGGATCTCATAGCTTTCGTTGACCACGCCGGCAACAATGTTTGTGCCGCCCAGGTCGATACCAATGTAATACTTCATTTGTGTTCCTCCTAAATATTCAAATCCATGGTATGGAATTGTCAACTCAATTTTTCCTCTGCGCGGGTGAGAATATAGCGCACGCCCTCACCCGTTACGCAGTATGCGCCCAGTCCTGCCGGGAGCAGCACGCTGTCGCCCTTTTTCACCGGATAGCTGCCGGACGAGGTTTTCAGCGTTCCCCCACCTGCCAGGATCAGCAAATGATGGAACGATTCCGCTTCTGCCGTGAAGTGCACCGTGCCGGAAACCTCCACCACATCCGAAGCGAAATACCGGCAGGATTCCAGCTTCCGGATGCTGCCGCCGTCGATGGGCTGCGCCGGGTACTGTGTGGTGGGTGCAATGGGACTGAGATTTGTCACATCCAGCGCCTTTTCGATGTGCAGCGGCCGCAGCTTGCCGTCTGCGCCCCGTCTGCCGTAGTCGTAGACGCGGTAGGTGGTGTTGGAGTTCTGCTGGATCTCCGCCAGCAGAATGCCTGCGCCGATGGCGTGGAGCGTGCCGGACGGGATAAAGTACAGCTCGCCGGGCTTTACCTCCACCCGGTTCAGGATCTCAGTCAGGGTCTGTTCCTGGATGCGCTTGGCAAACTCTTCCTTGGAAACTGTCCGGTTCAGCCCGTAGTACAGCGCCGCACCCGGTGCTGCGTCCACGATATACCACATCTCCGTCTTGCCCGGCTCGCCCTCCACACGCATGGCATAGCTGTCATCCGGATGCACCTGGATGGACAGATCCTGCTTGGCATCGATCAGTTTGATGAGCACCGGAACGGTGGTGCATCCGGCGCAGTTTGTGCCGAGAAAGCCTGTGCCGTGTTCGTCCAGATATTCCCGGAGATCCTTTCCGGCATCCGCCCCGGTGGTCAGGATGCTGCTGCCGTCCTTGTGGCAGGCAAGCTCCCAGCTCTCGGCGATCTTATCGGCATCGCTTTTCTTGCCGTATTCTTCCCGCAGACGGTTTCCGCCCCAGAGATAGTCCTTGCAGATCCCCTGCAAAAAAATCGGTTCTGTCATAATGATTCCTTTCTAAAATTCCCGCAGTCCGAACTGCTGCCGAAATTCGTCCATGCTGCCGGCGTAGACGTTCAGGTCGATGTGCGTCTGATAGCCGTCATAGCCCTGCAGCTCTCCGGCATCGGTATACTGCCAGAATGTCCAGTCAAAATAGGGCTGGTAATAATAGTTGCTGATCCAGATGGGATACTCGTCTGCAAAGCTCTTGATATAGGTGCGATAGGTGTTGGGCGCTGCGTAGAGGATGGGTTTTACGCCGTAGTGTGCTTCCAGCAGCTCCAGCATTTCCCGGATGTTCTCCTTTGCCGCGGCAGTATCCGGCATCTCGCCGCCCAGAGACTCGTAGAGTTCCACATCGATCACCGGCGGCAGGGTGTTTTCTGTTACCGGAACAGTGCGGATAAAGTTTTCCGCCTGTGCTTTTCCGCTGTCCTCGAACCGGAAAAAGTGGTATGCGCCCACATAGATCTGTGCCGACTGCGCCGTCTCCCAGTTCTGGGCAAACTGGCTGTCATTGTGGTCAACGCCCTCTGTGGCTTTGATAAAACAGAAGTCCACGTCCTGGGATACCAGCACGTCCCAGTCGATATTCCCCTGATAATAGGACAGATCCACGCCGCGCACCGGATAGGTCTCCTCATCCGGCACATCTGCCGCCTGCCGTCCGGTGCTGGTGAGATAGATGTGCAGCAGCCGTCTGCCGCCAATCAAGGCGAACACCAGTCCCACAAGCACCAGCAGGGTCATGATCCAGCGGAAAATGTATTTTCCATAATGTCTTTTTTTCACTGAGCGATATCACCCATTACAATGCCCCGTCCGTCTGTACAGAAGTACACTCTGCCGTAAACATTGCTGTCGCCGGTGATATACTTGGGGTTCAGATTGCCGAACTTATGCTGGTCATCGTTGATCCGTGTCCAGGATTTTCCCTTGTCCTCGGATTTGTAGATGCCATAGCCGTTTTCGCCGTCATCGCCCTCGGCATAGATCACCGGATAGCTGTCGTCTGTCTTGCCCTTGCCGAAGCCGATGCTGTCCACGGTGGGCAGGTTCTTTACGGTCTGGAAGCTCTCGCCGCCGTCCTCGGTGTACATAATCATCGTGCTGCTGGAGATCCAGACATTGCCCTCCTGACCGAATACCGTCACCGGTTCTGCGGCATCAGCCACCATCTGTCCGGTGGACTCGAAGGTCACGCCGCCGTCCCTGGACACATAAAACAGTCCGTCACAGGTGGCATAGAACACCTTGGGGTTCACCCGGTCTGCGGCGATCTTGGCGTTAAAGCCCAGACCCTCTACATAGTACCAGGTCTCTCCCAGATCGGTGGTCACATAGGGCTTTCCGGAAACACTGTTGGGCACCCAGATGGTGGAGCTGCCGTCAGCAGACATTGCCACCTGACCGCCGGACGCAGGGTCGGGCTTATGCCGCACGCTCTCCCAGGTCTTGCCGCCGTCAGTGGTAAAGTTGATGGTAGTGGTCTTTTCCTCGCTGAGGTACACCGCTGTGTTGGGGTTCTGGAACGCCACATCCAGGTCCGTGGGCTTGCCGTTCTTCATAAAGTGGGCATCGTCCGGGCACTTGGTCACATCCTCGTGGGCAAATCCGGTCAGGTCGCCCATGATGGAGTACAGCTGAGGCGAATCGTCCTTGCTGGGCGGTGCCAGCATCTTGAACACTGCCGTCTCTTCCAGTCCGTAGGCATCAAAGGCAATGGTCACCGGCTCTGTGCCGATCTTTGTCATATTCTCTGTGGAGTAAATGGTCGCGCCGGTGCCGTACATCACCTCATCGGAATTGAAGGGGTTGATGTTGACATCTGCCACCCACCAACCGGTTTTCGCCTGGTTCTCGCCTCTGCCCCAGTCCAGCCACTCTGCCTGGGAGGTGTCCATCTGGTAGTTGTTCTCCTGGGTGTTCAGGTTGAACAGACCGCTCCAGGTCTTGCCGCCGTCGGTGGTGTAATACAGATTGTCGCCGTTGTCCGACCACCAGCCCAGGGTGGAGACCACCACCGTATCCGGATTCTGGGCATCCACGGAGATGCCGCCGAAGCCGCCCTGTCTGCCGTCGCCCAGGTCAGGGGTGATGTCGGTAAAGCTGTCCGCCTTGGTATCATACACATAGACAGCGCCGGCAGCCGGCGACAGGTTCGGGCCGCAGTTGTCGGAATATGCCAGATACAGCTTGCCGTCCGCAGAGAACGATGCGTGCAGCGGATACATTCCCGGTGCATTTGCCGCCAGAGCCGTCCAGCTTTCGCCGCCGTCGGTACTTTTATAAATACAGGTGCCGTCAGTCATGGCTGCGCCCACATACATATCGGCAGAAGCCGGGTCAAATGTCACCCAGAGAATGCCGATGCTGTTGTTCTCCTGCTTATAGTTGCCCTTTACCGGGAACGAGGTGACCTCTTCCCAGTTCTTGCCGTAGTCCGTGGTTTTCCACAGACCGCTGTCACGGCTGCCGAACCAGACTTCCTTGTTGTCATTTGGATTGACGCACATCCGCTCACCGCAGCCGCGTCCGGATTGGTTGCCGCCGCAGCTGAAGGGCGCGTCAAAGCGTGTCCATGTCTCGCCGTAATCATCCGAGGCAAACAGCGCCGCATCATCACTCATATAAGTGCCGCCGGCGAAGTAAACGCGGTTCGGCTCTACCGGATCGGTCGCCATGCTCTCGATGCCGATATAGCCCCATTCGTCCGCACCCAGAAAATCGGTAAGCGGCACCCAGTCGGTGTCTTTTTTCCGGCGATAGAGACCGCCGATGTCGGTACGGGCATAGACCAGGCCCTCTTCCTTGGGGTTATACTCCATGCCGGTGACATAACCGCCGCCGCCAATGGCAACATTGCTCCAGGTATAAGTCTGGGCGCTGTCTGCGGCGCAGCCGGTGCCGATGCCGCAGAGCACAGCACTGCTCAGCAATACAGCCATAAGCCGTCCTCTTTTTTTCATATATCTGTCCTCCATATTCCATTGCAGGGAGACTGCAAAAATTTCCTACTTCCTATGATACCCGAAAACAGCGGATTAGTCAATAGGATGCGGAAATTTTTCGCAGAAAATACGCCCTGCTCACGGGCGAACGATGTTCGCCCCTACAACAGACGCACTGCATCGCAGCATCTGCTCGATCTCTTCAATGCCGCACCACCGGCAGCGGCGCATCTGTATGGCTGCCGATGTGCTTTTCCATCCACACCATATTGTACCACTGCCCGAACTTATAGCCGCACTGACAGAACTCTCCCACCATGCGGTAGCCCAGCTTTTCGTGAAACCGGATGCTGTCCCGGGTGAGATACGGGTCGCTCTCCCCTATGGGGCAGGCGATGCAGGCATTCATGTTGAGAAAATGCCGCCGGCGCAGCTCCGCTTCCAGGGCATCGTGGAGCAGTCTGCCGATGCCCCGGCGCTTCTGGTGCTGCTCCACATAGATGGAGGTCTCCACTGACCAGTCATAGGCGGCGCGGTCGTGAAACTTTCCGGCATAGGCATAACCCGCCGGAATGCCGTCCTGCTCTGCCACCAGATAGGGATAGTTTTGCAGCGTATCTGCAATGCGGCCGGCAAACTCTGCCTCTGTGGGGACATCATATTCAAAGGTAATAGCGGTTTGTGCCACATAGGGCGCGTAAATGGCGAGCAGCACCGTCGCATCTGCCGGAACTGCCGGGCGGATCTGAATGGACATGGTGATTCCTCCTACTGTATCTTAGATACCTTTAAGGTACACCTTTTCCGGCAATTTGTCAAGCAAATATAAAATTGCACAAATATTTTCAAAACGGTTGACATTTATTTTTTCATATGCTATAATTGCATCAGAAAAAATCGCATATTAATTTCCGCAAAATGGAAATTGCATTCTAAAGAGTCGATTCCGGCCTTTCAAGGAGGGAGTATTATGAAAAAGTTGGATTATTTTCTCACTGCGGCGGTGTTCAGCATTGCAGTCCTGTCCGGCTGCTCTGCCGGCGCGAACACCGGAAACAGCACGGCGCAGAATGAGAGCAGCATCAGCCAGGCAGAAGCATCTGACACGCAGGAGGGCAAGGTCATCACGGACTACGCCATTGTGGAATATGCAGAACTGGCAGACACCCTGAAAACGCTGACAGACGGCGCCGACTGGATCGCCAAAGTTGAGGTAACGGCTGTGACAGCTTCATCCGACGGGACTTATACCGAGATCACGCCCAATGTTCTGGAGACCTATCAGGGCAGCTATGACGGACAGACCCTCTGCGTTCCCGACTGCATCATGCCCTATGCAGATGCGCCGGCATCGCAGGAAAGCAGCGGCGATGAAGCGGCGATGTACCACTATGACCACGCCGGAAACTACATCCCCCAGACCGGCGATGTGCTGTTGTTCTTCGGCACGGAAAAAAACGGCAGCTATTGGGAGCAGTACAGCTATCAGGGCATGTTCCTGCTCCGGGATGGCGGCTATGTCAACCAGGCACTCGGCTGTGACAGCGATCTGCTGGCAGAAGATCTGCAAACCCTCTCCGGCGCAAAAACCGTTGACATCCCGGCAGAATTTACTCGGACAGAAAACGATATCACCTACACTTTCCAGAACCGAAACGCTCAGACGGTTTCTGTTCCGGAACAGACTATGACCGATGCGGTGCAGGGCTTCTTGAACGGCACAGCGTAAAAATACTTTCTGCAAAGAAAAACAGCTCTCAGCGGTTTCAGTTCCGCTGAGAGCTGTTTTTTACATTTTTATATGAGAAGTTGTCTTAGTTCTTCATCTCGAAGTGCTCGCCCAGAACGTCCTTGTTTGCGTCCAGGATCGGCTGAATGCACTCTGCCACAAATTCCTCGGTCTGCTGCTCGCTGCGGCCGGTGAAGTTCTCCGGCTTCAGGATCTTGTCCAGATCTTCCTTGGTGATCATGAATGCCGGATCTGCCAGCAGCATATCGCACAGGTCGTTTTCCAGGCCCTCTTCCTTGACGTGCTTGCCGGCTTCCATGGAATACTGACGGATCTTTTCGTGGAGCTCCTGACGGTTGCCGCCCTTTTCCACAGCGTCCATCATGATGTTTTCTGTTGCCATAAAGGGCAGCTCCCGCATGATGCGCTGACGGATCATCTTCGGATAAACCACCAGACCGTCGGTGACGTTCAGCATGATGTTCAGGATCGCATCCACTGCCAGGAATGCTTCCGGTACGGAAACGCGCTTGTTTGCAGAGTCATCCAGGGTACGCTCGAACCACTGGGTGCCTGCGGTGAATGCCGGGTTCAGGCTGTCGATCATCACATAGCGCGCCAGAGAAGTAATACGCTCACAGCGCATGGGGTTGCGCTTGTATGCCATTGCGGAAGAACCGATCTGGGTCTTTTCAAAGGGCTCTTCCATTTCCTTGAAGCTCTGGAGCAGACGCATGTCATTGGAAAACTTGCTGCAGGACTGGGCGATGCCGCTGAGGGTCGCCAGGATCTGAGAGTCGATCTTTCTGGAATAGGTCTGACCGGAAACCGGAACAACGCCGTCAAAGCCCATTTCCTTGGCGATCTTAGCCTCCAGTTCCTTGACCTTGTCGGTGTCGCCCTTGAACAGCTCCATAAAGGATGCCTGTGTGCCGGTAGTACCCTTAGAGCCCAGCAGCTTCAGGTTTGCAATGCGGTATTCCAGCTCGTTGAAGTCCATGAGCAGTTCGTTCATCCACAGTGTCGCGCGCTTGCCCACTGTGGTCAGCTGTGCCGGCTGGAGGTGGGTGTATGCCAGTGCCGGCATTGCCTTATACTCCAGTGCAAAATGAGACAGGTTTGCCAGTACATTGATCATCTTCCGGCGGACGATCTCCAGAGCATCGCGCATGATGATGATATCGGTGTTGTCGCCGACATAGCAGGAGGTCGCACCCAGATGGATGATGCCGGCAGCCTTCGGGCATACCTGACCATAGGCATATACATGGGACATTACGTCATGGCGGCGGCGCTTTTCCTCTGCCTCGGCAACATCATAGTCAATGTTGTTGATGTTGGCTTCCAGTTCGTCTACCTGTTCCTGGGTCACCGGCAGACCCAGCTCCATCTCTGCCCGTGCCAGAGCCACCCAGAGACGGCGCCAGGTGGAAAACTTCTTGTCTGCGGAGAAAACGTGCTGCATCTCCTCGCTGGCATAGCGGGTGCAGAACGGACTTTCATAGCTTGTGGTATTACGCATATTTTTGTACCTCTTTCTTTTGGAATCCAGAATCGGAATCGCTTCTTGTTTTATTATAGCATATTTCAACGAGATTGGCAAGAGGGCGCGCTGCGGCTGCACCGACCTTATGCCATCGGTTTTAAGAGAGCACCGAACAGCTGCCCTCTCTCAAAAGCAAACCCGCCCCGACAGAAAATTTCTGCCGGGGCGGGTTTTATGCGAGGTTGCCTTTACTTTTTCTTACGCTTACAGCCTGCTGCAATCGCTGCTGCCAGTGCAATTCCTGCCGGAATCAGAATGATCGGCAATGCATCGTCTGTCTTTGGCGCAGAAGAGATTTTTGTATTATTTCTGCCGCCGGAAGAAGACGAACCAGAATTGCTTCTGATGACTGTAGTTGTCTGGCTTCCGCTAACCGCTGTCGTTGTACCAGAGCCGTTACTGCCTGCAGTTGTACCGGTACCGCTTTCTACAGTCACAGTGGTAGTTTCTGTAGAAGTTGTAGCCGCAGTAGAAGCAGTCGGAGTATGCTCGCCGTTGCCGGCCGTGGTATTCTTCGCAGTGGTCGTAGTTGCCGTCGTGGTAGTTGTGGTTTCTTCGGTAGTTTCCGTTGTGGTGGTTCCGGTACCAACGTACTCGTCGATCATCACAACGGCTTTGCCGTTCGGATTCGCAGTTGCCACAGCGTTTTCTACGCTCCAGCTGCCATCCGCATTCAGGCTAACACCAGCAAACAGCACCAGTGTGCCGTCTTCGTTCAGCTGGAAGTAGATCGGTTCTGCAACGAGATAATCTGCCGGAGCCAGTGTTTCAGTCAGGCAGTAGGGTGTGTTCGCCTGGATTCCTGCAAAGACATGGGATACGCCTTCTTCGGATATCCACTGATCGATCACATTGCCGTTCTGATCGGTAATGTTCAGAGATGCTCCTGCGATCTCGCTGCCGCCTGCATCACACTTGCGGATAAGATAGCCTTCCGGCTGCTCAGTGGTGGTAACCGCTGTAGTTGTTGCAGCTGATGTTGTGGTAGTTGTTGTTTTTTCTGCGGTAGTGCTGGTTTGGGTCACAGTTTCTGTAGTCGTTCCTGCACTGGTTTCCGTAGAAGCACTTACCGTTGTTTTGACAGTCGCTTCGGTAGTGGATGTAGTTGCAGCTGTTCCGCTGGTCGAAGCGCTGGTCGAACCTGCACTGGTTTTGGTAACAGTTCCGCTAGTCGCCAGTGTAGTACCTGTTGTCACCTCGGTTGTAGTTCCCTTTGTAGAGACGGTGGTAGGTCCTGCACTGGTCACCGTAACAGTACCCGTTGTCACTTCGGTTGTCGTTCCCTTTGTAGAGACGGTGGTAGGTCCTGCGCTGGTCACCGTAACAGTACCCGTTGTCACTTCGGTTGTCGTTCCCTTTGTAGAGACGGTGGTAGGTCCTGCGCTGGTCACCGTAACAGTACCCGTTGTCACTTCGGTTGTCGTTCCTTTTGTAGAAACGGTGGTAGGTCCTGCACTGGTTTTCGACGCGGTTACTACAGTCGAAACTGTGGTAACTGTACCGGTTCCCATGGTAGTTTTTGTGTCAGATGTTGTGCTGCTTCCGCTGGTTGTAGTAGTTGTAGTTGTGGTTGTTGTCGTTGTGGTTGTTGTAGTCGTTTCCGAAGTCGGCGTTGTAGTAACCGCAGACTGTTCCGCATCGCAGACCAGAATCTGTCCTGCGGTCTTGTCATAGTAGTAATAACCCTCGGTTGCCTTGTCATTCAGACTGTTTTCGGCATTGGTGTCTGTGACAACACCGTTTTCCACAGTAAAGGTCATCGTCGATTCGATTACCGTGTAGGTCTTTCCGGTTTCTGTGTCTGTAAAAGCACCGCCGGTTTCTTTCAGTGTGTATTCACCGTCCGGCAGCTTGCTCAAAACGGCATCTGTCTTGCCGGAAGTCCATGTAATGGAATTCCCAGTTCTGCTGTCCGCGGTGATATTTTCTACTGTCACACCATCCAGCGTTGCTCCGCTTTCATCCGGCTTTGTCAGAGTCAGGGTCAGCGTTGCTCCGGTGACTTCCTGCTTTCCGGTGATGTCCTTCTTGCCAATGGTGAGCTTGGAAACCTCGTCCTGAATGGTTGTAGTTCCGGTCACCTTGCCGTCTGTTCCAATGGTGAAGGTTTCTTCTGCTGTGTACAGCTGATAGCCGTCCGGTGCATTGGTTTCCTTCAGCTGATAGCTGCCTGCCGGCAGTCCGGTGATGATCGTTGCATCTTCTCCGGAAACAAACTGAATGGTCTTGCCGTCTGCACTGATGCTGTAATCCGTTCCCTTGACCAGTACCGTCTTGTTCCCGTTCTTATCGGTTCTGGACAGTTCCAGCTTCGTGGTATCCAGCACGTTTTCTGCGGTGATCTCCAGTGTTGCACCGGCTACTTCCGCACCGCTTGCTGCGTCCTGCTTGCTGATCGGCACGACGTTGACAGCTTCCGCATCGCAGACCAGAATCTGTCCTGCGGTCTTGTCATAGTAGTAATAGCCCTCGGTCGCCTTGTCTTTCAGGCTGTTTTCGGCATTGGTGTCTGTGACAACACCGTTTTCCACAGTAAAGGTCATTGTTGATTCGATTACCGCGTAGGTTTTTTGGGTTTCTGTGTCTGTAAAAGCACCGCCGGTTTCTTTCAGTGTGTATTCACCGTCCGGCAGCTTGCTCAAAACGGCATCTGTCTTGCCGGAAGTCCATGTAATGGAATTCCCAGTTCTGCTGTCCGCGGTGATATTTTCTACTGTCACACCGTCCAGCGTTGCTCCGCTTTCGTCCGGCTTTGTCAGAGTCAGGATCAGCGTTGCTCCGGTGACTTCCTGCTTTCCGGTGATGTCCTTCTTGCCAATGGTAAGCTTGGAGGCAGCATCTTCCATTACGACCTTGTTGCCGTCCTTGGTCAGTCCGTTTACCGTTCCGACCTTGCCGTCAGTTCCGACCTCGAAGTTCATCCCCTCGGTCTTTTTGGTGAAGCCGTCCGGTGCGGTGGTTTCTTCCAGCGTGTACACGCCTGCCGGCAGATTTGCCAGTGTCACACCGCCCTTGGCTTTGTCCGAAGTCCATGTAATGGTGTTGCCGCTGATCTCGATTTTATCAGTGCTGCCGTCGCTGTAGAAGCCTTTGACCTTGCTCAGGTCTGTTCCTGCCGGTGCAGTCAGTTTCAGTACGGCTCCGGTGAGTTCTTCCCCGCCGCCGACTGCCTGCTTGCTGATCGTCACGCTGGGCTTCTGACCGTCCTTCATGGTAATGTCGTTGCCGGAAACGTCATATTCCTCGGATACTGTAGCAGGAACAACCTGTCCCTTGCTTATCGTAAAGGTGAAGTCTGTGCTTACCTTGTTGTAGCCGTCCGGTGCAACGACCTCCGTCATAGTGTAGGTGCCGTCCGGCAGTCCGGTGATGTCGGTCTTGTGTTTGCCGTCAGAAATAAAGGTGATAGTATTAGATGTCTGTGTGTATTTGCTGTAATCGGCGTTGTCCTCCAGAGAGTCTGCCTTTGTCAGCAAAGTTTTCCCACGCTTGACCTCCAGCACATCTGCGTTCAGACTGCCGTTTGTCCGAGTGATCTTGATGGTTGCACCTGCCAGTTCTGCGGAGTCTGCAATGTCCTGCTTGTCAACGCTGACCTGTGCACGATTGATAACCGTTACACCGGTGCTTTCCAGAGCAGCATATGCCATAGTCTCTGCATTTTCCTTGATAATATAGCCGTTATCGCCAATTTCAAATGTAACTTCTACCGGCACATAGTTATTCTGTGCAGCTTCTGTCAGTTTGTACTTTCCGGCTGTCAGATTAGTAAATATTTTTGCTGTGCCATCGGTCGTCCAGCTTTCCTCATTGCCATCCGGCTTTTTCAAAGTCAGCTTATAGCCGGTCATTGCCTTACCGTCTACATCTGTTTTTGCAAAGGACAATTCCACTTGTGTGGTATTGGCATCAGTAATGGTCTTTTCGCCCGGAATACCCGGCAGCAGGTCTACCCGACTGCTGTTGCCGGAGTAGGTAGCGAGGAATGTCTTGCTGCTGCCTGCCGATCCCACTGTAGTTGTGCTGCCATTTTCCACGCGTTTGCCGTCTGCGTCCAGCTCAAAGACGTAATAGGTCTTGCTGCTGTCCAGTCCGTCAAAGGTGACAGACTTTTTGCCCTTGTCGCCGGCTGCAATGTTGATGTTTTTCTTTTCCACCTGCTGATAGCTGCCATTTGTGTCCTGCGTAAACAGTCCAACCTCAATTGCATGGTCAACTGCCGGATTGCCGTCCTCAGTAGCGATCTTCGTTACCTTGATCTGAGCCGGATTCTTGGTGGTGTTTGTGATAATGGTGTTTGCCTGTGGTGCGTCCTTGGTCAGGGTAAGTGCCGCAACCTTACTGTCATCATCACAGCAGTCATAAGAAACGTAGAATGTCGTATCCGTTTTCGCAGTGGAATTCTTGGGATCAAGAACAACAGGCATCTGGAAAGAAGCACCGTTTGCGATCTGTTCGTCTGCATCGTTCAACTCAAAGATATAGTACGGGGTATCTGCTTTCAGATTGTCGAAGGTGACATCTGCACCAGCCACTACAGTTTTCTTTTCGACCAATGTGTCATTCTCAGTGAACAGTCCCACGGAGAATACGGGTGTGCTCTTGACATCATCTGCGATCAGCACCTTGCTGACGGTGATGCTGTAGTCGATCTCCTCGGTGTTGGTGATCTCAGTTTTGCCGTCTGCCTGTACTGCCGCCGGTGCTGCCGGTTCGGAGGTATAGCGGATACCGCTGTCTGAGGTGTATTTTGCAAAGTCTGTATCTGCCAGAACGCCGTTGGCATTGGTTTCCAGCACGTAGAAATCCACGCCCTTGGGCACATCTTCAAATGTTACGCTGTCCTTGCCTGCCTTGGTAAAGGTCAGGGACTGCACCGGTGCTTCCTCATAGCGAACATAATCGCCTGCCGCATTCTTGGTGAACAGGGCAAAATAGAAGGTGTCGCCGGTGACGTTCTCGCCTGCCAGTTTCTTGGTCAGCGTGATATCGCCCGTATTTTTGGTGTTGGTCACGCCGACAATCTGGTTCGTTGTGGCATCAGTGGAGATCTTATTGCCGGTATATGCCGGTGTGTAATTGTGAATCTGATTGCCCTTGGCATCTGTTTCCAGCAGGTAAACATTGTTGGCGTTGTTGGTCTGCTGCTTGATCGAGGACAGGTCTACGTCCTTCATGGTGACGGAAGCCTTGGTCTGTCCTGCCGGAATGGTGACGGAAATCACATCACTCAACCGTGTGGTGTAATTTTCATCGGTAAACAGTGCAAAGTAGAACGTTGCGTCCTTGGTTTCCGCTTCTGTCAAGGTTTTGTTGACCGTCACATCAACGGTGGTGTCCGGAGTCTGTACCCAGACGCCGACCTTTGCCGGCTCTGCTACCATGACAGTATCGCCCAGAATGCCGGTATTCTGATAGGAGTACGCGAAGCTGTTCCATGCAATATTTTCCTCGCCGGTCTTTGCCACATAGCTGGGAACGGTTGCCTTTACGGTAACAACAACCTCCTCGCCAACCTTGACGGTATCCTTCAGCTGGATCCGGAAGTCTACGGTATCCGCAGAAGGGTTGCTTGTCCAGTTCATGACATCGTTCTGTCCCAGCCAGTCCTTTGAATACTCGTTCAAAGTAGAGGTTTTATCGGTAGAATACTGATATTCTTTATGTGCCGCACTGCTGCCTGTAAATGCTCCTGTTTCATCATATGTGCCGATTTCTACAGAATCAATGCTCTTGAGAGTCACGCCGAATGCGGAGAAACGTTCATAGCCGGAAACCAGACCCAAGTCACCCACATAGGGCAGACGGTCGATAATGGTCATGTTTTCCAGAGCTACCGGCGAGTTGTTCTTGATGTGGAGTTCATAGGTCACATCTTCGCCCTGCATGCCCTGTACATAGTTGTGGGTGGGCTGACGGCTGTAACCGGTATCCGTAGCCGGGTCCGTATGAGGTGTGCCTGTGTGTCCATTATTCTTATAGGTAATCGTTTTCCAGGACTCAGTGGTCAGACCAACGATGTTATAGTTTGCATAGCTCCAGATCTGGTTGTCCTGCTTTTCGCCGGCAACTGTATCTTCTGCGGAGAACGGCTGGTCAATGGTGGCGTAACCGGTGTTGGTGATAACGCCCTCTTTTTCCTGGCCGTCTTTTACAGTGGTAGCGAATTGTACGACGATGGCATAGTTCGGCTCCAGTTTTCCTTCTGTAACGCCTGTTCCTGTCACACTGGAAACATCCCAGCTGACGGAATCACCGTTGGAAGTGGTTTTGATTTCTGCGCCGGTTCCGGTAACCATACCGTATTTGTCCACGTCAAAGCTGCCGTCTGCCTTCAGCGGCACTACAAAATATTTTGCAGTGTAGCTGGTGTTGTCAAATTCATAGCAGCTGGGAAGATTATCCGTCAGCGTCACATCAGTGAGATCCAGCCTGCCCAGTTCTTCCCCGTTCAGGGTAGCCTTGCCAGCGGTATCTGTTTCGCCCTTGCCGTTATAGAGGACTGCCTGCCAGATCAGGGTATCGCCGGCAGTGATATAGCCGTTTTCTACCTTCTGGAAATCTGCGTTTTGATAGTCCTTTCCGGCATAGGAGGCTACTGCCAGCTTGGCGAAGCCGGGGGCGGGAGTGGTTTTGGTGAAGCTGATGTCCACCTTGCTATTGGGCAAAATCACACGGTTGCTGCCGTCATCTCTGCCCTCCACCACTGTCACCTTGGAAAGGGTGTTGGTCAGTGTGACTTTTTTCGCTGTGCTGTTTGCCAGTTCCTGTGCCTTGTCGGCGGTCAGTTTGGTTTTGTAAGTCAATTTTACGCCACCGTTATATTGATTTTCAAATTTTTCTGTGGAAACAAATGTAAAGGTCAGCGTCTGTCCAACTTGAGTTGCCTGAATGCCACTCAAATCTGCATAATTCGCAGTTCCCACTACACTATTTGGCACATATTCCATGCCGTCCGGCAGGGTGTCTTCCAGTGTAATGCTCTTGCCAATATAAGCGTTTCCCTCACCTTTCAGTTCCAGCTTATATTGGAATGTCATGGCTTCCAATTCGGAAGCACTCTTGCCGCTAATGTTAGTTTCGGCATCGCTGCCGTCCAGCTGCTTGGTTGCTGTAAAGGTGGAGTTATCAATTGGGCTCTTGACCATGTCCTGAGCATACCATTTTCCGTCATTCGGAATATGATAGTCATTGTTCCAACTGTTTTTAACTGCCTGTCCGATGGCAACATAGTTGTAAAGTCCCTTTTCATCTGTTGCATACTTGGTTTCCAGCGAAGTGCCTTTGATCTTTATGTCTGTTCCGGTATACTGCTTTCCATAGGTGTTATTGTGTTTCAGATCAGAAATTGTTTCTATCGTATATTCCAGTTCCACCCATTCACCCGGTGCCAGATTGATGTTCGGAAGAATGTACTGAGCTACAGCATATCCGGAGGTAGACTCACAAAGTGCCTTATCGCCCGCCTTGTAATTCTTATTGCTAGAGCTAATACCAATTACTGTCATATCCGCAGCACTATCTTTATCTGCACCCCAGTACAGCAACTCACCTCTGTCGTAGATCGCCAGATGTTCCAGTGTGTTCGTGCTGTTGTTGGTGAACTTCACGCGATAGGTGATGTCCTCCTCTGCGGAGTACACACGGTCATCAACAATCGTCTTTTCCACGCTGTACTTGCTCAGGTCTTCGCCTACGCGAACTGTTGCCTTGTAGTCATTGCCGTTGATCTTGGCGGTGTTGACTACATCTGCCGCACCGTTAACGGTGGCTTTAATGGTGATCGTCACCACTTCGCCGGCAGCCAGTTTGAAATCGCCGGTAATGCCCGCAGCCGCTGTGAGGTTCTCCAGTGTCAGCTTGCCGGTCAGCGGTCTTTCTGTCAGATTGTTGGAGGAAAACAGCAGATTGCTGGTCATGGAAACCGACTGGAAGGTTGCACCAGTCGGTACAGCATCTTCCAGCTGGCTGACAACGCCTGCGGCAGTGCCGTTGCTGTTGTCCAGCTTCAGAGTGTATTCCACAGAAGTGAGTGTATTTTCCGTAAAGCTTTCCGGACTGACGCTCTTGGAGAAGTGCATATCCGCCGCAGCGTCTTTTCCGGTAAAGGTAGTGGACTTGTCGCCGTCGCCGGTGGTCGCTGTGTTCACAACAGATTCCGCATTAGAATTGATCTTCACCGGAATGGCAACAACCACGGTGGCATCTTTGGCAATCGCTGCATTTGTCGCAGAAACAGTGTTGCCGCTGACGGTGATGCCCGCAGTTGCCAGTGACTGTGAAACGCCGTTGACAGTGACGGTCACGCCCTTGGAGGTATCAATGGTCACGCCGGCAGGCATGGTATCACTGAATGTGAATGTACCAGCCTTGGTGCCGTCGTTCTTCATGGTGATATGGTAAACGCCGTCAGTTTCCACACTTTTTGTATAGGTGGTGTTTCCTGCCGACTGTACATAGCCGCTCTTGAAGTATGATACATGTGCCACATCTTTCTTGACCAGAATGGTCTTGGTCGCATTTTCGCCGTTGCTGCCGGTCACTTCGTTGGTCAGTACCGTGTCCTCGTCCTTGTTCACGGTGCATTCGATCTCTTTGGTGACGCTCTGTCCGGCGGGAACTGTGATGTCGTTCCATACTGTTTCGCCGGTGGCGGTCAGTCCCTCCGGCAGGGCATCGTTCAGGGAAATGGTACCGTCAGCATCACCGCTATTGGTCACGGTGATAACAAACTCGACCTTGTCGCCCTTTACATAGTACGCCTTTTCATTTTCTACGGTTTTGCTCAAATGGAACTTCGGCCCCTGCGGAGCAGAAATTTTCAGTTCCACGCTGTTTCCGCCGATGGTCGAGTAGCTGGCATCGTCACCGTAGGGCTTGCCGGAAACAGTCAGGCTGTTGGTGACCTTGCCGTCTGCGGTGCCGTTCATCTTCACGGTGCTGCTGTTCAGAGGCAGTGCCATATGCAGCTTGACTGCGGACATTTCTGCATTGGTGTTCTTGCTGTCCACGGTGAAGCTGATCTTGGCAGTGCTGCCGCTGACCGTTACACTCAGGTTGCCGGCGGTGTAGCCTGCTGCCGCAACGGCAGACTTGACGGCGTTTTCCACCGCGGTCTGCGCACCACCGGCAAAGATCATTCCCGACAGTGAAATGGTGTCCTCAAATTTCAGGGACTGCACCCATTCCACGCCGTTTTTCTTGGAGGCGTTGTTCGCCGAAGCACTCAGGGTATAATTTACCGTGGTGCCGGCAGCCAGCTGTGCCGCTGTCAGGGCGTTTCTGTCCTCCGACTTGGACGCACTCCACTGCCGTTTTGCCCTGGCAGTAATTGTACTGCTGGCATTCTTGCCTGTGCTGTCCTGTACGATCTTTACGGTCGAGATCGTTCCGCCCGGGGTCTTGCCGTTTTGGAACTTCGCCTGCAGCCGGACCTGTTTGGTCTGACCGTTGTCAATGTCAAAGGCGATATACCGGCTGCCGTCGCTGTTGACATGCAGGGTATACCCATTATAAACGGCACCGTCCCTGAAGCCGTTTCCGGCAAAGTTCGGCAACAGCAGATTCTTGTCGGTGATCTCGATCCGATAAGAATCCACCTCTCCTTCATTGACGTTGTTTCCGGAGATCGTCGACATCAGATAGAACACATCTCCGGTATCCACTTCATCAATCGGATTGTACTTGTCGTCCCGAAATTCGACACTGGCGTTTGTCAGTACCAGCGGTCCGCCGGATCGTCCGTTATTGTCTGCCGATACCGGAAACAGCATCGACGGCAGGCAGGTCACGATCATCAGGACTGCCAGCAAGACACTGATGACTCTTGTACGCAGGTGTCTTGTCTTTTCTGTCTGCATAAAAAAGCTCCTCTCATTGCAGGAACGCTGCATGAGGTCTGTTCCGCATCCTTTCGTACAGACTTCATGCAACATTTCCCTTTCATTTTTTCGCACTGGAAAACTAGTTTCCTCGTGCAGTTTTATACCGTGGCAGCAACATCAACAAAAATGATATACATACCACATCTTTTACAGTAATTCTCCCCAACCCCACCGCTTCAAACCACAAATTATTTCAACAATAAAAAGGCTTTTTGGTAAAAGTCACGAAGAATACTCGGATATGCCTTTATTATACTGATCGCCTGTGAACTTTTATATCTTTTTATATGTGATATATGAAAAGTAAAGGGGAGAAAAAGGAAGCCCGCGCAATTGGTTTTTTGATGCCGATTCAGCTGATTTACAGGAAAAACATTCCGAAATCGATCTGCTTTTTTCTAAAACTTCCGGTGGAACTTTTTACAAGTTGATTACTTATTTTACCCTTATGCAACATTTTGCAATCACATATGACGAATTGCGCCATCCTTTTTTCAAATATTTCGTGAAAAAAGCTATTGCAACATTACCCAAAATCCGGTATAATAATAAGTAGATATGTTCCTGCCTCATTGCAGGAGCACACAATACCGCAGTGATTCGGCGCACCGCGATGCTGGCGATGAGCAATGAGAGCCGACAGAGAGCATCCCCTGCCGGAAACGGCAGCGGGCAAAACGAATGTTACGCCGAGCAATTTGAGGAGGATATTATGGCAGTAAAAGAAACTGGAAGTCCCCAGAGAGAAGAGTTAAAGCAGAAATTTGTAGACCGGCTTCAGCTGGAATGCAGCGTTTCTCCGGACGAAGCGTCCGATAAGCAGATCTATCAGGTGCTGTCTGCCCTGATGGTAGAAAAGCTGAAGCACAAGCGGCAGCACTTTGTCAACAAGACCAATTCCGTCGGCGGAAAGAGCGTGTACTATCTGTCCATGGAATTTCTGATGGGACGTTCTCTGAAGACCACTCTGTATAACCTGGAGCTGGCAGACGATGTCCGCGCCATCCTGCAGGACTATCACATCAATCTGGACAGCATCTTCGAGTGCGAGCCGGACGCAGGTCTGGGCAACGGCGGTCTGGGCCGTCTGGCTGCCTGCTATCTGGATGCAATGGCAACCCAGGAGATCCCGGCGACCGGTCACTCCATCTGCTATGAGTACGGCATCTTCAAGCAGATCCTGGAGGACGGCTGGCAGACCGAAGAACCGGACAACTGGCTGCCGGGCGGCAGCGTATGGCTCGACCCGAAGCCGGACGAGGCGATCGAAGTACACTTTGAGGGCAATGTTCAGGAATACTGGCAGGATTCTTATCACTATATCTCCCATGTGAACTACAACACCGTTATCGCCATCCCGTATGATATGTATGTCTCCGGCTATGGCAGCACCGGCGTTTCTACCCTGCGTCTGTGGAAGGCACAGGCACCGAGCTTCGACATGAAGGAATTCAACGAGGGCAACTATGAACAGGCACTGTCCCGGAACTCCATGGCAAACGCCATCTCCAAGGTGCTGTACCCCAACGACAACCACCTGGAGGGCAAGTCCCTGCGTCTGCGCCAGCAGTACTTCCTGTGCGCCGCAGCCATCGGTGATATCGTAAACCACCACATGAACGTATACGGCACACTGGAAAACCTGCACGAAAAGGTTGCCATCCACATCAACGACACCCACCCGACGCTGGCGATTCCGGAACTGATGCGTGTTCTGCTGGATGACTGCGGCTATACCTGGGATCGTGCATGGCACATCGTCACCAACACCTTCGCTTATACCAACCACACCGTTATGGCAGAGGCACTGGAAAAGTGGGATGTGAACCTGGTAAAGCAGATCGTGCCGCGTATCTTCCAGATCATCGTAGAGATCAACAACCGTTACTGCGCAGGCCTGATGGAGCGCAACGGCGGCGACAGCGCAAGAACGACCCGCATGTCCATCATCAAGGACAACCAGATCCACATGGCGACCCTGTGCGTTATGGCTTCTCACAGTGTCAACGGCGTTTCTAAGCTGCACTCTGAGATCATCAAGGAGAGCGTATTCCACGAAGAATACCTGGACACCCCGAACAAGTTCAAAAACGTCACCAACGGCATCGCATACCGCAGATGGCTGTATCAGTCCAACCCGGGTCTGACCCAGCTGCTGCGCGACAAGATCGGCAACGGCTTCCTGAAGGACGGCAGCGAGCTGAAAAAGCTGGATGTCTTTGCAGATGACAAGGCAGTTCTGGAGCAGCTGCGCAAGATCAAGAAGGAAAACAAAGAACGCTTCGCCAAGTATGTCAAGAAAAAGAGCGGTCTCGTACTGGACACCGACAGCATCTTTGATGCACAGGTAAAGCGTCTGCACGAATACAAGCGTCAGCACCTGAACGCAATGCACATTCTGGCACAGTATAACGCCCTGCTGGAAAATCCGGATATGGACTTCACACCCAAGACCTATATCTTCGCGGCAAAGGCTGCACCGGGCTATTATCTGGCAAAGCAGATCATCAAGATGATCTGGGCACTGTCCGAAGAGATCCGCAAGAATCCGCGCATTTCGGAAAAGCTGTCTGTTTACTTCCTGGAGAACTACTGCGTTACCATGTCCGAGCTGCTGATGCCGGCTTGTGATATTTCAGAGCAGATCTCTCTGGCAGGCACAGAGGCATCCGGTACCGGCAACATGAAGCTGATGCTGAACGGTGCGATCACACTGGGCACACTGGACGGCGCAAACATCGAGATCGGCGACGCAGTGGGTTCGGACAACATCCTCATCTTCGGCATGAAGACCGAGGAGGTCAACAGCCTCAAGGCCCGCGGCTATCGTCCGGAGGACTATTACAACAACAACCCGATCATCAAGAGCTGTATCGACCGGATGTATGCCGGCATCAACGGCTGCAAGTTCACCGAAGTGGCTGACTCCCTGCGCACCCTGGATCCGTACATGGTTCTGGCTGACTTCGACAGCTACTGCCAGGTTCAGGAGCACAGCTCCAAGCTGTACACTGACAAGGATACCTGGACCAAGATGTCCCTGCACAACATCGCAAACGCAGGCATCTTCTCCGCAGACCGTGCAGTCAATGAATATGCAAAGGATATCTGGAATATCTGAGAACGTGTTATCGCACATTCTGATATAATCTGACGAAAACGGAGCAGCACAAACCCTGCTCCGTTTTCTTGAATGGCACGGGCGCGCCGTGTCTGCTTCTCCCATTCCGCAAAGAAAGGAGCATCTCTGTATGCGTTATTTTTACAACAGCTGGGATCCGGCGTATAAGTCGCACTTCGGTGCCATTGCCCGGAACCAGAGCTGTCAGTTCACCATCTGCCTGCCGGAAGAGACCCCTCTGGACTTCTCTCCGGTGCTGGTCGTATTCCGCACCGGCTTCAAAGAACGTTTTCTCCCGATGAACGCAAAGACACACGAAAACGGCTATGTGACATACACCACTGACCTCATCCCGAAGTACTCCGGTGTGCATTATTACTACTTCTCCTATACCTCCAACGGCGTGCGCCATTACATCAAGCGCGGCGATGCCTGTCACGGTACGCTGGATCAGGGCGAAATGTTCCAGCTCACTGTCTACAATGAGGATTATCAGACACCGCAGTTCCTCAAGGGCGGCGTCATGTATCAGATCTTTCCCGATCGTTTTTGCAGCAGCGGCAAGATGCATGACAATGTCCCCTCTGACCGCGTCATGCGCAACTGGGGCGAGCTCCCCTACTACAAACCCGATCAGAACGGTCATGTCTGGAACAATGACTATTTCGGCGGCGACCTGGAGGGCATCCGCAGCAAGCTGGACTATCTGAAAGATCTGGGCATCACCTGCATCTATCTGAACCCCATCTTTGAATCCCATGAGAACCACCGCTATAACACGGCGAATTATCGAAATGTAGACCCGCTTCTCGGCACAAACGAGGACTTCCGGGAGCTGTGCAGGGCGGCAAAGGTACGGGGCATCTCCGTTATCCTGGACGGCGTATTCTCCCACACCGGCGCGGACAGCATCTATTTCAACAAGTTCGGCCGCTATAACAAACCCGGCGCTTATCAGTCCGAGAAAAGCCCCTATTACTCCTGGTATCACTTCTGGGGCAACAAGGAATACGAGTCCTGGTGGGGCATTGATACCCTGCCCAACGTAGACGAAAACAACCCCAGCTATACCAAGTATATCTGCGGCGACGATGGCGTGCTGGATTACTGGATGAGCCTGGGTGCTGCCGGCTATCGTCTGGACGTGGCGGACGAACTGCCGGACGAATTCCTGGACAATCTGCGTACCTGCGTCAAGAAGTATGACGAGGAAAAGATCGTCATCGGCGAGGTCTGGGAGGACGCTTCCAACAAGGAGGCTTACGGCGTCAAGCGGCGCTATCTCCTGGGCGACCAGCTGGACAGCGTCATGAACTATCCCTTCCGCGAAGCGATCATCGCCTATATGAAGGGCGAAGCTGCCACCACATTCCGTGACCGCATCATGGGCATTCTGGAAAACTATCCGAAGTGCACGGTGGATGTGCTGATGAACTTCGTCTCCACCCATGATATCGAGCGTGCCATCAATCGTTTCGGCGGTCAGCCCTGCGACGACAAGAGCAAGGACTGGATGGCATCCAACGAACTGACACCGGACGAGTATAACCGCGGCAAGGCGCTGCTCAAGGGCGCAATGGTGCTCCAATTCTTCCTGCCGGGCGTTCCCAGCATCTACTACGGCGATGAAGCCGGTTTGCAGGGCTGGAAAGACCCGTTCAACCGCCGGTGCTACCCCTGGGGCAGTGAGGACATGGATCTGGTGGATTATACCTGTCAGCTCGCCAAGATTCGGCGGGAGCACCCTGCATTCGCAGAAGGTGCAATGGAATTCCTGGTACTGGAGGACAAGGCAGTGGGCTTTGCCCGATATATCCCGGCGAACGGTTCCAGCGCAGTGGTGCTGCTGAACCGGAGTGATGAGACCACAATGGTTTCTCTCCGCGACAAGTGCTTTGAGAAGTATGCGTTCAGCACCATTATCAGCGGCATCTGTGACGGTGACGCCGTGATCCTGCCGGCACACAGCTATGCTGTTGTAAGTGCAGTCCGTACCAACCGGAAGGCAACGCAGTAAGCAGCCGGATACAACAAGAACTTATCGAAAGCGGCAGAGATGCCGCTTTTTTGTTTTGCATTTTCTGCGCACATTGTCAAATTAAGATTGACAATACTTTTTGTTTCAAAGAAAATAGATGCTATTCTTTTTTTTCTTCGGAAATGTCGAAAAAAGCTTTACAAGTGTCTTGAAATGTGCTATACTATATGAGTCGCCAATCGAGGTGTGGCTCAGTTTGGTAGAGCACTACGTTCGGGACGTAGGGGCCGCAAGTTCGAATCTTGTCACCTCGAC
>CAKSJP010000017.1 GCA_934463425.1 uncultured Ruminococcus sp. | reverse complement strand
TGCAGCCGGTTTCCGGCGGTTTTTCCGCAGATGACGGCAGCACGGAAAGCTGGCTGCTGTGGAGATGCAACCGGCTGCTGGGCGGCATTGCTCTCACGGCAGAGCGAAAAGTGTGCCGCCTGTTTGGAACTGATGAAAACGAACGGCAGCAGGTGCTGGCGGCATACTTTTGTTTCTGCCGGCAAAAGGGGATTCCCTTTTCCGGAGAGATGCAGCTGTGCCAACCGGAATATCCCGAACCGCTGGGAAAGGATTTCCTGCCGTGGAAGTGGGAGTCCGGCAAGGTCACGCCACAGCTGCTGCAAGCCATAGCCGGCCAACTGGAGAGATGTGTCCCGGAACAAGCTGCGGACTGGTGCTGGCTGTTGGGGACACGGCTGGTATTTACTGTGCTGCCGCTGGCAAAAGAAGCATTGACAGCACTGCCCCAGCCGGAACGAGATACTTTTTTCGTGCAGACGGAGCAGTTTCTGCGGGAAACGGCGACTGCTTTAGGCAACCAGCCGCAGCCGCTGACGGAGCCGGACTTCGAAAAGCTGACGGCACAATACGGCAAGCTTTTGCTGGCAGATTCAGCGGAAAAGCTGCGGCGGTATGCCCGCCTGTATCCCACATTGGCATGCACCAAGTTCCCGATACGGCAGAAAAACGGCTATGTCTGGCTGCCGGAACGACCAGTGCAGCAATCGGCAAAAAGTGCTCCGGACGGCACCACCCTGCCGGCAGTCCGCAGGGAATTGCTGTTGGAACAGCTGCAACTGCCGCCGGAGAAGATCGCCCTGGAACAGGTCTATCCCCTTTGCTATGAGGATATGGGATTTTTCTCCGAAAATGGAAGCTGCTGCAAACGAGGTGAAGATTTCCTGAAAGAAGCACCGCAGCTGCTGCAAGATTACGAAGCACAGCATGGAAAAGTTCTCCAAGAACGATACTCGCCGGAGGAATGGGACTGGTTCCGGCAAGCTGCCGATTAGCCCGAAACAAACCCGAATCAGCTATAGGAAAAATTGATAACAAGCGATATGATTTTCCCGTCTACTCAAATACCTACAATTATGCTATAATATAAACAATATCATTATACAACTCGGCAGATTGCCGCAGAAAGGACAACACCATGAAAATCGCATCCCTGTTCTCCGAAAAAACCGTTTTTTCGTTTGAAATATTCCCGCCGAAAAAGACCTCTTCCATCGAGACCATCTATGACACCCTGGAAGCGCTCCAGGATCTGCACCCGGACTTTATCAGCGTAACTTTTGGTGCAGGCGGCAGCGGCAACGGGGAAAATACCCTTGCCATCGCACGGCGGCTGAAGGAGCACTACGGCGTGCTGCCTATGGCGCATCTGCCCTGCGTTCACTATTCCAAGGCGCAGATCGACACCATCCTGGAACAGTTTCAGGAAAACGGCATCGAAAACATCCTGGCGCTCCGGGGCGACCGGGTCGAGGGCTTAGAGCCTACGGCTGATTTTGACCACGCTGCCGATCTCATCCGCTATATCCGCAGCAAGGGCGGCGATTTTGACATTGCCGGCGCATGTTATCCGGAATGTCATCCGGAAGCGCCCAACATGGACACGGATATCCGCCATCTGAAAGAAAAGGTGGATGCCGGCGCAAGCCATCTCATCACTCAGTTGTTTTTCGACAACGATTCCTTCTATGACTTCCGCTATCGGGCAGCCCGCGCCGGTGTCAATGTGCCCATTGAAGCAGGCATTATGCCGGTGACCAACCGCAAGCAGATCGAGCGCATGGTCACCATGTGCGGCGCGAGCCTGCCCCGAAAGTTCACCAAAATGGTACAGCGCTTCGAGGACAACCCGGATGCGCTCCGGGATGCCGGCATTGCCTATGCCATCGACCAGATCGTAGACCTGGTGACAGACGGGGTGGACGGCATTCATCTGTACACCATGAACAACCCCTATGTGGCACGGAAGATCAGCGAAGCCGTGGGCGGCATCATCAAGGCGGCACCCAAATGCTGACCCTGCCCCTAAACGAGATCGACAAGCAGGAAGCCCTCCGCTATATGGGGTGCCCCGGTGAGCCGGATGCGGCACTGCTGGCAGTTGTCAGCGACTGCGAGGAAAAGCTGCGGCGCGCCGTTTTGCCGCGTGTGATCTATCGCGTTTTGCCGCTAAGCCGGGAAAACGGCGTTCTCTCTGCCGGCGGCATGGTGCTTTCGGGAGAAGATATCGCCCGGCATCTGGCAGAATGTGACCGGATCATCCTGATGGCGGCGACGCTGTCCGGACAGGCAGACCAGCTGATCCACCGGGCAGGCATTTCTGATATGACGCGTTCTCTCGCCATGGATACCCTGGCAAGCGCCGGCATTGAACAGGTCTGCAACCGGGCAGAGGAATGCTTCCGGGAACAGCTGCCGGAGGCGTACTTTACCTGGCGGTTCAGTCCGGGATACGGCGACCTGCCGCTGGCGCTCCAGCCGGAAATCCTGCAGCTGCTGGACGCGCAAAAGCGCCTGGGGCTGACCGTAACACCGGAGCACATTCTCATCCCCCGAAAGTCCGTGACGGCGATCATTGGTCTGGCAGACCATCCGCTGAAAAAAGGCGCACGGGGCTGTGCCACCTGCCGGATGCGGGAGACCTGTCCGTTCCGAAAAGGCGGCACGCACTGCTGAATCACCAAAATCCAATCAGTTACAGCATGGACGCAGAAACCTGTGTCCATATTGTGCTATCCAGGGCTTGTTTGAAAAAATCCGTACATTTGTCAAACCGCCCCTAGTCAAAAAGGAGTTTTTCTGATGGAATACGAAATCATGCCCTATACCGAAGCAGACATTGATGCCATGATCGCCATCTGGAACGAAGTCATCGATGACGGCGCAGCATTTCCGCAGCTGGAGGATCTCACACACAAGACCGGCGTCGAGTTCTTCGGCAGACAGGACTTTGCAGGTGTCGCGAAGGTAAACGGCGAAGTCGCCGGGCTGTATATTCTTCACCCCAACAATGTGGGCAGATGCGCCCACCATGCCAACGCAAGCTATGCCGTCTCGTCGAAAATGCGCGGCATGAGGATCGGCGAGAGCCTGGTGCGCCACTCTCTGGAAAAGGCAAAGGAACTGGGCTATCGCATCATGATCTTTAATGCCGTTGTCAAGGGAAATGACCAGGCCATTCAGCTGTATCACAAGCTGGGATTTCAGCGCGTCGGCGTGATCCCCGGCGGCTATCTGCTGAAAAGCGGCGTTTATCAGGATATTTATGTGTATTATCATGTGCTGTAAATGCGCATAAACATAAGGAGTGATTTCTATGAGCAACGCAATCTATACCCCGGAACAGATACAAGTGCTGCTGCATCCGGTATTTTTGCAATATCAGGTAAAAAAAGCGATCCTATTCGGTTCCTATGCCAAGGGTACGGCAGAGTCGCAAAGTGATATTGACATCCTGGTAGACAGCGGCTTGAAAGGTCTTGCTTTCTTTGGCCTGTTGGAAGATGTGGTTACCTCACTGCAAAAGGAAGTGGATCTGTTAGATACCTCGCAAATCATTCCCAATTCAGAGATCGACAATGAAATTGCAGAAAGCGGCATGGTGATCTATGAACAATAAAGACAAACAAATATTATTGAAAATCCATCAGCATTTGACCGCGGTACTGTCCTATTGTAGAGACTGTGATTCATTAGACGCATTTCAGCAAAATACCATGCGTGTAGAAGCTTGCGTGTTTAATCTGATGCAAATTGGAGAACTGGCAAAAACTTCACTGAGCGATGCTGCAAAATCAGAGATTAACACCATTCCCTGGAAGCAACTTTATGGTATGCGAAATCGTATTGTACACGGTTATTCCGGTGTTGATATGCGCATTGTCTGGGATACGATATCCCTGGATTTGCCGCAGCTTCAACGAGAAATCCAACAATATCTGAACTGAAAGGACACTCTTCCTATGCTTTCCTCCCTATTCCCCAATCGCAAATTCATTCGTTTAGACGGCGGCATGGGCTCTATGCTGCAAAAAGGCGGCATGCCTGTGGGCGCGCTGCCGGAGGTCTATAACATCACAGAGCCGGAGCGCATCATCAGCGCCCAGAAGCAGTTCGTTGCAGTTGGCTCAGACATCATCTACGCCAACACCTTCGGCGCAAACCGGCACAAAATGGCAAAGTCCGGCTATTCCGTGCAAGAGCTGATCGCCGCCGGCATCGCCTGCGCCAGAAAGGCCTGTGCCGGAACAGAGACCAAGGTCGCACTGGACATCGGCCCGATCGGGCAGCTGTTAGAGCCGCTGGGCACTTTGACCTTTGAAGAGGCATACGATATTTTCAAGGAGGAAGTGCTCGCCGGACAGGATGCCGACCTCATTGTCATTGAGACCATGACCGACCTGTATGAAACCAAGGCGGCGCTTCTGGCGGCAAAGGAAAATTCCGACAAGCCCGTCATCTGCACCATGACCTTTGAGCCGAACCTCCGCACCTTTACCGGGTGCACCGTCGCTTCTGCGGCAATGACGCTGGAAGGTCTGGGCGCAGCTGCTGTGGGCGTAAACTGCTCCCTCGGCCCGGATGAACTCTTCCCCATTGTGGAGGAGATGGCAAAGTGGACGACACTGCCGCTGGTGGTAAAGCCCAATGCCGGACTCCCCGATCCGGTCACCGGAGAATATCTGGTAGACCCGGCAGAGTTTGCACAGGCTGTGGTGAAATTTGCGCAGCTGGGCGTTACCGTTTACGGCGGATGCTGCGGCACGACACCGGAGCATATCAAGGCAGCCTATGACCTGCTGGAAGAAGCAGAGATCGCCAAGCGGGAGAACATCGAGATCCCGGCAGCAGTCTGCTCCGCTTCTGAGGTAGTACAGATCGACCAGCCCCGCATCATCGGCGAGCGCATCAACCCTACCGGCAAAAAGCGCTTCAAGGCGGCACTTCAGGCAAACGACATGGACTATATCTTAGACCAGGCAGTGCAGCAGGTGGACGCCGGCGCAGATCTGCTGGATGTCAACGTGGGCATGCCGGGCATTGACGAAAAGGGCATGATGATCCGCACGGTAAAGGCGCTCCAGTCCATCGGCGGCACCCCTTTGCAGCTGGACTCCACCATCCCGGCAGTCATGGAGGCTGCCCTTCGGGTATATAACGGCAAGCCCATCGTCAATTCCGTCAACGGCGAGGAAGCATCCCTGCAAAACATTCTGCCGCTGGTCAAGAAGTACGGCGCTGCGGTAGTGGGACTGACTCTGGACGAAAACGGCATTCCCAAAAAAGCGGCAGACCGGTTCGCCATCGCCAAGCGCATTCTCGACCGTGCCACGGCACTAGGCATCCCGAAGCGTGACGTATACATCGACTGCCTGACGCTGACTGCATCGGCAGAACAGGACGGTGCGGCTGAAACGCTGGAAGCGCTCCACCGGGTCAAGACCGAACTGGGACTGAAAACCGTTCTGGGCGTCTCCAACATTTCCTTCGGTCTGCCGAACCGCGAGGCTGTCACACGGACATTTCTCACCATGGCACTGGAAAATGGTCTGGATCTGCCCATCATCAACCCGAACATTGCTTCTATGGCAGAAGCTGTCCGGGCGTTCCGTCTGCTTCGGGGCTTCGACATCAACTGCACGGCATTTGTAGAAGCCTACGCCAACATGCCCGCTGCCGCACCGACAGCAGCGCCCACGGCATCTCCCAAAGCCGCTTCGGCGGAAAAAGCGCCGGAGGCCTTAGATCTGCCCTATGCCATGTCCCACGGACTGAAAAACGAGGGTGCAAAAATCACGGCACAGCTGCTGGAAACCACCGATGCCATGGAAGTGGTCAATGACATCCTGATCCCGGCACTGGACAGCGCCGGAAAGCTGTTTGAACAGGGAAAGATTTTCCTGCCGCAGCTGATCCAGACCGCAAGCGTGGCACAGGCCGCCTTTGAGGTCATCAAGACCACCCTCATTGAGCGCAACGCCGCACCGGTCAGCCGAGGCGAGATCGTTCTCGCGACAGTAAAGGGCGATATCCATGACATCGGCAAGAACATTGTCCGGGTGCTACTGGAAAACTATGGATATACTGTACTG
Organism: uncultured Ruminococcus sp.; assembly: GCA_934463425.1. Classification (GTDB taxonomy): domain Bacteria; phylum Bacillota; class Clostridia; order Oscillospirales; family Ruminococcaceae; genus Ruminococcus_C. Next base: position 40,819 of record CAKSJP010000017.1, on the reverse strand, counting down.
GATCTGGGACGGGATGTTCCGTGCCAGTTGGTGGCAGACACCGCAAAGGAACACGGCGTGAAGCTGGTGGGGCTTTCGGCACTGATGACCACCACTCTGGGGGCAATGGAAGAGACCATTCAGCTCGTCAAGGCATCCTGTCCGGACTGCAAGATCGTCGTGGGCGGCGCGGTGCTGACCGCAGACTATGCAGAAAAGATCGGTGCAGACTATTACGCAAAGGATGCCATGGAAACTGTGGCTGTGGCAAAAGAAGTGGTAGGATAACAAGGAGGGCATCATCATGACAACTGAGCCAAACGAAACCGAAACCCGTTCTGCCCCGCCGGAAAGCGAAGAAAAAAAGGTGCGGAAATGGGACTTTGTCAACAAGCAGTGGGCGGCGACTATTATTTTCAGCGGTGTCATTCTGCTGCTGGTGGCATTTTTATTCATCAAGCACGAGATCTTCACCGGGCTGCTGTCCTATGTATTTGATGTGCTGCGTCCCATCACCATCGGTCTGATCATTGCCTTTGTGCTCTATCGTCCCACCTGCCGGTTCGATAAGCTGTTTCAAAAGGCAAAACAAAAGTTCCCCCGTTTCCCCGCCAATGCGCTGGCAGTATTCTGCTCCTATTTCGTGATGCTTGCGCTGCTCGCCGTGATCATCTGGATCATTGTACCGCAGTTTGTCACCAGCATCCGGGATTTCGGGGACAACATCATGGTCTATTACAACAACATCATGAAATTCCTTAACAGCGACCGCGGCGAACAGATCCTCAAGTTTCTGGAGGACAATGACATCAACCCGGCACTGCTCCGCACCAGGCTTATGAGCCTGACCACCTACATTCCGGATGCAGTAGGAACGCTCAGCAACTGGGCCAGCGGTCTCATCGGCGGTGTGATCGACTTCTTCATCGGACTGATCTTTTCTGTCTATGTCCTCGCCGGACGCAACAAGCTCCGGAATCAGGGAAAGGTGATCTTCCGGCATTTCCTGCCGAAAAAGCATTATAACCGACTTTCGCATTACGGCAGACTGACATTCTCCACATTTTCCAATTTTATCAGCGGCCAGCTGTCAGATGCGTTTATCCTGGGCGTGCTGATCTTCTGTGTCATGAGCATCGGCGGCCTGGAATATCCCATGATGATCGCCGTAATCATCGGCATCACCAACATGATCCCCTATGTCGGCCCGTGGATGGGTACGATTCCCTGTGCACTGATCCTGCTCATGGTAAAGCCCAGCCACGCCATTGCCTTTGTCATTATCGTAATCATTGCGCAGCAGATCGACAGCAACCTGATCTATCCCCGTGTGGTTGGTACCTCAGTGGGACTCCCTGCCCTCTGGGTGCTGTTTGCCATTACCGTAGGCGGCGGTCTGTTCGGCGTACTGGGAATGATCGTAGGCGTTCCCGTCATGTCCATTGTCTATACTGTGATTCGGGAAAAAACCGCCGGCACATCTGAAACACCAAAGGAAAAGCCAACGCCGAAGCGAAAATGGCACATCCGAAAATCTGTTCAGGCACTGCGCAGTCATGCAGAAAAGCTGCGTTCTGACCAAAATAAAAAAGACTGATCTGTTCCTGCACATCTGGAACGCAAACAAAAAGCGTCCTCTGAACGCAACTGTTCAGAGGACGCTTTTTTATATCAGATAAAATCGTATCGAATCCATTACCGTTCCAGGATCTGGCTTCTGTCCGGGCCGTTGCCGACCATGACAACCTTGCACTCGCAGACTTCTTCCAGACGAGCGATATACTTTTTGCAAGCCTCCGGCAGTTCGTCAAAGCTCTTGCAGTTAGAGATATCTTCATCAAAGCCCTCGAATTCCTCATAGATCGGTGCACAGTCTGCCAGAGACTCCAGCGCAGCCGGGAAATCCTTCAGCACTGTGCCGTCCGGCTTCTGATAGCCGACGCACATTTTCAGTGTGCCGATGCCGCTGAGGGTATCCAGCTTGTTGATTGCCAGACCATCCAGACCGTTGGTGCGGACAGAATGACGCACGATCACCGCATCAAACCAACCAGTACGGCGCGGTCTGCCGGTGGTAGTACCGAACTCGCCGCCCTTGTTGCGGATCACATCGCCGGTCTCATCGTTCAGCTCCGTCGGGAACGGGCCCTTGCCCACACGGGTGGTATAAGCCTTTGCCACACCGATGATGTTGGTAATCATCTTCGGGCCCACGCCAGTGCCGATGCACGCACCGGCTGCGATGGGGTGAGAAGAGGTGACATACGGATAAGTACCGAAGTCAATGTCCAGCAGGGTCGCCTGTGCACCCTCAAACATAATGGTCTTTCCTGCCTTGTTTGCCTCATAAGTCAGTACAGAAACGTCATCCACATACTTTGCCAGACGCTTGCCGTATTCCGTGTACTCTGCGATCACAGCGTCCAGATCGAATGCCTCGCCGCCGTAAACTGCAGTAATGATCTTATTTTTCAGTTCACCGGTCGTCCGCGCTTTTTCTGCGAAGATCTCCGGATGCACCAGGTCATAGACGCGCAGACCGCAGCGCTCGTACTTATCCATGTAGGTCGGACCAATGCCGCGCTTGGTTGTACCAATATCTGAGTTGCCGCGGAACTTTTCCGACAGACCATCCAGTGCAATATGCCACGGCATAACCACGTGAGCGCGCGGGTCGATCTTCAGGTTTGCGGTAGAAATGCCGCGGCTTTCCAGACCGTCCAGCTCCGAAATAAAGTCCTTCGGATCGAGAACAACACCAGCGCCGATGAGGCACAGTGTCTCCGGATACAGGATACCGGACGGGATCAGGTGCAGCTTGTACACCTCACCGTTGTTGACAACGGTATGACCGGCATTGTTGCCGCCTGTTGCACGGACAACCACGTCTGCACGTGACGCCATAATGTCGATGATCTTACCCTTTCCTTCGTCTCCCCACTGTGAACCGACTACAATATTTGCAGGCATAAGAAATTCCTCACTTTTCAAAAAACTACAGAATTTTGCCGAAAGCACCGCTTTCAGCGCAGTATCTCACTGCATCATACTATTCTATTATAGCAGGATTTTCGGGGAAATGCAATAGCGTTTGCAGATTTTTTTCTTTTTCTGTCGTTTCTCTGCAAAAAAGCACCGGTTTCCCGATGCTGATTTTCTGACACGTCTGCATCTGACATTTTTTGTCATAGCTTGCCATCTCTCCAGTGCGTCTGCTGAACAATGATCCCTACAGATTTGTCCGCAATGCGTTCTTATTGTAAGGGCGAACATCGTTCGCCCGGGACACACCTCAAAAGCAACGGGCGAACACTGTTCGCCCCTACAGATTCCACGAGTTTGATTTTTCATGTTTACTACAATCAAAAAAATAGTAAAAAGCATCACCACAAGAAGAAAAAGAAATAACCGCCCCTAAAGCTGCAAACTTGGACGGTTATTTCAAATAATCAATTCATGGGAGCAGACCGTCTACCGGTATGCTCTCTTCTCTTTTATTATACCGTACTCACAGAGATTCGTCAAGAGACAGATCTCTTTTTTTCTGCCGTTTATCTGCAAAAACATACCGGTTGTCGAAAATGGCTTGAGCCGCCGCGAAAAATATGCTATGATAGACTGGCAGTCAACCGCAGCGAAAGGAGGAGACATCCCACGTGAAAATACAAATACAGCTGGACAATCAATGCGAAGAACCGGAAATTCTGATCCGCACCGCCGCCGTGACTGCCGAAGTCCGGGAGCTTATGGAAAAGCTGTCCGAAAAGCGCTCCGATTCCGTCATAGGCTATGACGCAGACAGCGCTGTCCTACTGGAAAAAGCCCAGATCCTGCGCATTTACGGCGCATCACAAAAAGTCTATGCCCAGACGCTGCAAGGGGAATTTTGTCTGCGGCAGCGGCTCTATGAACTGGAACAGCTGCTGGACGAAAAAGCCTTTGTCCGTATCTCCAAATCGGAGATCATCAATCTGCATTTTGTGAAACGACTGGATCTCAGCATCACCGGCACGATCGGCATCCAACTGAAAACCGGCGAGACCGCTTATGTTTCCAGGCGCTATGTCAACCGCATCAAATCTATATTGGGACTTTAGGAGGTCAGCTCTATGAAAAAACAGATCCTGCTCCGCAGCGCCATCGGTTTCCCCATCGGTGTATGCGTCAGCAACCTTATACTTCTGGTGATTGCCCTTTGCATCGGCACATATGCACCGTGTGCCCCGGGTTGTACCGCTTTGTTCGGCTCTGAGACCGCCGGTGCAACGGCACAATTTTTGCTGTCCGGGCTGGTCGGTGCTGTTTTCGCCGGCAGTTCCGTCATCTGGGAAGTGGAATCGTGGAGTTTATTCCGTGCCACCGCCACCCACTTCTGCATCGTTACGCCCCTGTTCTGGATCGTCTCACTGCTGTTGGGCTGGTGCGGTCTGAACCTGTTGGGGATGCTGCTCTATCTGGGCATTTTCCTCTGCATTTACCTCAGCATCTGGCTCAGCCAGTACAGCGTCTATCGCCGGAAGATCCGAAAGATCAACCAGAAACTACAAGAGGACACGAAGCAATAAACAGATATCGCACAATGTTCCGGCAACACAAAAACGCCTCCTGCATCCAACCGTGCAGAAGGCGTTCTTTAATCATATCGTTTTACTTCGAGAACCGTCCGTTCTCGTCCTTGATCTTGCTCCACATATAGCGCAGCATCCAGCCGTCGAAGTCGGTGATCTTCATGGAAGAGCCTGCCATCATCAGGGAGTTTTCGCCGCCGGGGAATCCTCCAGGCGGGAAGCCGTTGGATTCGCCCTCGCCGCCGTAGAAATCTGTCATGCCAAAGCCGTGACCGATCTCATGCTCCAGCACGTGAATGCCTGTGCCGTCCAGCATGTTGAGGTATGCCGTATCCGAAAGCCGCTGTCCCCAGTCACCGCCGCAGCCGCCGATGTTCGGGAAGCCCTGTGTCCCCCACAGGTACATGTCAAAGCGTTTGTCCAGGCCGCCGGGATAGCTGTAGCTGCTGTCAGCAAAGTGGTCAAACCGGGAGAGCTCAGACGGCGCACTGGGCAGCTTATCCGGAATGGTATCCACACCGTTGGAGGTGTCATAGGTGCTGTCATAGTCGGAGATGAGGTTGTCATAGACAACTTCGTCCGGCTGCAGGTCCTGCAGAACAGATTTGTCCAGAACAGCCCATCCCACAATTTTCACGTCCACATGGTCATACTTCCAGCCGTCCCAGCCCTTGAGCCAGTCATTCCAGCCGTTGATGCTGTCACTCACCAGCTTTTCAAACTGCTGCCGCTGCTCCAGAGTCAGGGTGCGGTAGGACTGCCACCGTACCACATAGTTGATCGTACCGTTTCCGGCATCGATCTGGTCAAAAATGGTATTCCGGCGCTCGGTGGATTTTTCCGCCACAATGCGGTTGTTCCAGATCCAGTCTGCCGCATAGGTATAATCTGACGGGAAGTCTGCCATAGTGAGATCCTGCCGGGGCGCTTCTGTGGTAGTTGTCACTGTGGTAGTCTCTGTGGTCGCGGTGGTTTCCTGTGTCGTTGTATTGGTCAGCGGAGGATCTGCCGGCATCGGCGCAGCGCTGCACTCCGGCACATGTACCTCTGCCATAGTCACATCTTCCCCCAGCAGATACTGCTGGAGCAGATGCACATCCGCAGCATCTAAAACGCCGTCCCCGTTGGTGTCACCTACGGCCTGCTGTGCAAAATCTGCCGTGCCACGCTGTACCGCCTGCCGCAGCAACGTCAAGTCCATGCCGTCCACTGTGCCGTCATGGTTCCAGTCTCCCATACGGAGATTGGTCACCGGCTCTGGTGTCACCTGTGCGTAGACCGGCGACTCCACACCGCTGCGGAATCCGCGCAGATAGCCGTCCTCTCCCAGTTCAAACTGTCCGGCACTTGTGGAGAGCTCCAGTCTGTTTTCCCGGGTATTTTCCGTTAAATAGTACTCGCCCTGAGACAGCGCGGATTTGATGGTGATACCCAAGTCCGTCTTTGTGAAATACCACGTGTTATAGGGCGCTGCACCGTCCGCCTCATAAAAGCCGACCTGTACGCCCTCACCCTCTGTGCCGCCCAGCACACTCAGATAGCGTCCGGTGCTGTCCTGCAGCACATATCCCGTCCAGGTGTTGTACGCTTCTGATGATACAGCGCACACAGGCAAAGATACCGCCGCCAGCACCGCTGCAGTCAGCGATGCCATGCCCTGATGCAGCATCCGTCTGGATTTTCTCTGCTCCATGCATTTCTCCTCTCAACTTCCAAAATGTGTTTATCATCTGTTTGGCTTTAGGAATAACTTGCCAAATTTCCCAATAAGTGTATTATACCATGTTTTTTGTACATTTGCAACAGCAATTTTCTACTTTTATGATAAGTTTGCAGCACTATAGTGCCTCTGCTGTCGAAATGGCAGCATGATCTCTCAGCGTTTTTACCGGAAATCCCTGTGAAATCTCGTACAAATTGCGGATTGCGCCAAGGCTGCATTTCATGGTATAATAAATGTATTCTGCAATCATATTAGTTTATAAGGAGATGGAAGCAGTTTATGAAAAAAAGCGCAAGAATCGCTCTGCACTGCCTTCTGGCAATGGTTCTGACGATCCCGCTGGTTGCATGCGGTTCTGATACCAAGGACACCACACCGAAAAAGGACATGTCCGCCAACACCAGAGAACAGCTGGCAGAGCTGGCGAAATCCGACGAACGCCTCACCGGAGAACTGGAGAACAAGACCATCAAATGGATGTCGGACTGGGACATCAACTCTGATGACACCGGAAAGACTACGCCCATCGAACTGGCAGTGTTCCAGGAACGGTATGGCGGTCAGATCGAATGGCACCAGACCACCTATGGCGCACGATATGACAATCTGGCAAATGCCATCAACAGCGACGAAGGTGTAGACTTTTTCTACGGCGGCAACTGGGATGCTTTCCCGAAGGGCGCTGTCCGCGGCATGTTTGTTCCCTATGACAATTATATTGATCTGGATTCAGAGCTGTGGGCAGATGTCAAAGATGCCAACGATGCAATGGTCTGGAACGACGGTCACTATATGGCGATCGTCGAAGTCACCGGCGACAACTGCGCCATTATCTACAACCGCAAGACCATGGACGAAAACGGTCTGGATGACCCGGCGGAGCTGTTTGAAAAGGGCAAGTGGGACTGGGATGCATTCGAGGACATGCTGTCCGAGTTTGTAGACACCTCCAACGAGCATTACGGCATCGACAGCTGGTATTTTGAATCCGGTCTGTCCGCATCTACCGGTGTCCCGTACATCGGTCTGGAGGACGGCAAGCTGGTGAACAACCTGCGAAACGAAGCCATTGAGGATTATCAGAACTGGATGTACGGTCTCTGGCAGTCTGATTATGTCGCACTGGGCGTAGGCGACTACGGCTGGACCTCCCGTGATTATTACATCGGTGAAGGCAAGCTGCTGTTCTATCCCTGCGGTCTGTGGGCACTGGGCAACGAAAAATCCCAGTGGTCCAAAACATTCGGCGAGGATGTATTCTTCGTGCCAGTTCCGAAGTATGACAAAGCGGATGAATATTATATCCCCACCAGTGTCAACGCATACTGCTTCGTCAAGGGTGGTCATAACCCGGAGGGCGTAGGCAAGTTCCTGGACTGCTTCCGGTTCAGCAAGATCAGCGACGGCGCACAGGAGATCAGCGATGAGCAGTTCGTCAAGGACTATGAGTGGACTGACGAAATGATCGAGATGAAAAACAAGATGAATGAAATGGCACTGGAGAATCCGGTATTTGACTACTACAACGGCATTTCCTCCGATGTCACCGACATTCTGGACAGCAGCGTCAACGGCATCCGTGCCGCCTCCAGAGGTGTGCCCTGGAACGAATCGGTCAATGCGATCTATGACCAGACACAAAACTTCATCGACGAAGTCAACGAAAAAAATTCCGCAGAATAACGGACACCTTTGAAATATTGCAAGACAGCCGCCGGCAGGAGATCTTTTCCTGCCGGCGGCTGTCTGCGTTCTGTCAAATCAATAATTTCCGGAAGTATCTGCCATCAGCTTACACTGAATGGTGAACTCTTCATATGTTCCGTCTGTCTGATAGCGCCGGCAGCGCGCTTCTATGGTGTCGCCGCCCTTGCATCCATCAATGGCAGCGTTCAGAGAGTCATAATCGTCTACGGCTTCTCCCTGCACCGTGGTGATAACATCGTTCACCTGTAAGTCGGTATTGGCAATGTCACAGTCATCTGCGATCTCCGTGATCCAGACGCCAGTCAGATCTTCCGGTACATCCGCCATCCCGATCTCGTCGGCAAAGCTCTGCTGCACCTCTTCCGCGATCAGCGAAATAAACGTGATCCCCACGCGCACCCGGTCGGCAACATAGCCATTGTCGATGAGATCCCGGACAATGGGCAGCACCTCGTTGATGGTGATGGCAAATCCCAGTCCCTCATAGCTGGAGCTGACATACTTGGAAGAAGTGATGCCAATAACCTGACCATACATATTGACCAGTGCACCGCCGGAATTTCCGGGACTGATGGCGGCATTGGTCTGGATGCAGTTCATGTCGAATCCGGTGGCATCCGAGCGAATCTGCCGGTTCAGCCCGGAGACGATACCGTTAGTCACAGAGCCGGAAAGCCCGGCCGGATTGCCGATAGCGACCACGGCTTCTCCCAGCACAACCTCATCGGAATTTCCCATAGTGGCTGCCGGAAGGTCACTGCCTTCGATCTTGATGACCGCCAGATCGGTCTTATTGTCCTTTCCGATCACCTTCGCCGCATACTCCGATTCATCGGACATAATGACCTTAAAAGACTTGCCGTCTGTCAGCACATGGGCATTGGTAATGATATAGCCGTCCTCGCTGGAAATAATTCCCGAACCTGTGCCGCTGAGTTGTTCGCCCTTGGCATCACCATAGGTCTCGATCTCCACAATAGACGGCCGCACCGCTGCTGCTACGCCCTCTACGGTGTATGCACCGTTTTCATCGGTATTTCCCCCATTGTCATCTAGCTGCGGTTTGTCCTGCTGCTGAATGATGACCTTGCTGCCGCCGTCTTTTTCAACAGTCTCTGAGGATTCAGAAACAGTTGGCACAAATGCACCCTTCCGATACTTTACCACATCGCTGCCGATACAATACGCCAACAGCACTGCCAACAACACTGCCACGATCTTCAGCCAGAATGCTGTACGGCGATCCTTTTTTTCCGGTGAAAGCGGCTGCTTGGGCGGCTTCGGCGGCACCTGCGGCGGTGCCTGCCAGTTTCCCATCCGCGGCGGCTGGTTCTGATACCAGTTAGGCATGCCGTTCTGCATGGGCGGCACATTCTGCACTGGTGGCACGTTCTGCACCGGCGGCACGTTCTGCACCGGCGGTACGTTCTGCACCGGCGGTACGTTCTGCACCGGCGGTATGTTCTGCACCGGCGGTATGTTTTGCACTGGCGGTATGTTCTGCACTGGCGGCACGTTTTGCACTGGCGGTATGTTCTGCACTGGCGGTATGTTCTGCACTGGCGGTGTATTTGGCATCGGTGGGACATTGGGCTGCGGCGGTGTCTCCGACCGCGGCGGCGCGGCACTTCCCTGCGGCTGTTCCTGCATAGAAAAAACTCCTTTTTTCAAAAAACGGGCAGTGTCCAGCTGTTTTTTGCTTTGACACTGCCCGTTTCCAGTTTTATTTTTCTTCCTGTTCCGGCGGATCGACGTGCGGCAGGCGCACCTCGAACTCCGTATAGGCATGTTCTTCACTGCGTACACTGATCTGTGCATGGTGCAGATGAATGATCTTTTTGGTGATGTCCAGCCCCAGTCCCAGTCCGGTCTTATCCTGACTGCGTGAAGCATCAGATTTATAGAACCGCTCGAATATTTTCGGCAATTCTTCCTTTGAGATACCCTTTCCGGTATTTCGCACAGCAAATACCCAGGCATCTTCCTCATCCACAATCCGAAACGTGATCGTACCGCCGTCATTGACGAACTTCACGGCATTTTCCACCAAATTGTAGACCACCTGACCGATGAGATCCGGATCAGCACAGACACGGATAGGTGTGCTGTCCAGACCCTCTACTGCGATATGCCGCTTTTCCAACCGGTTCTCAAACATGAGCACCGTGCGGAATGCGGTATCGTTTATGGTGAACATCCGATAGTTCAGCTGAATGGTACCGGCATCGAATTTCGTCAGATTCAGCATGGATGTGACCAGCATTTTCAGCCGCTGTACCTCCTGTGAAACGATGGAGAGATACTCCATGCGCTTCGGCTTCGGCACAGTGCCGTCCAGAATGCCTTCTACAAAGCCGCTGATGATCGTCATCGGTGTCCGCAGCTCATGAGAAACGTTCGACACAAACTGGCGGCTGGATTCCTCTGCGCGGCTGGACTGACTGCCCACCTGTTCTGCCAATACTGCGATCTGCTCCAGATCAGAACCTACAAACGCTTCCGTCTGAATGGGCTTGCTGTAGTCACCCTGCACATAGCGCTGCAGTGCTTCTTCCAGTTGTTCCGTCTGACGATTTGCGCACCAGATATTTAAAAAAATCAGCCCCGCACCGATCACAAGAAGAACCGACAACAGACTTACGGTCATCAGTATGACTTGCGTTGTATATATGTTCAGCGGCCGCGTAAAGGAGGAAGCAAACATATAGTAGGTCACTTCCGTCCCGTTCTCTTCCAACTGAAATGTTATGCCGCGGGTAAGCATCGGCTCTGCCACACTGCGGTCGATCTTGCCGGAAGCGCTGTCCGTGGAATAGGTGCCGCTTTTCTGCATTGCGCTGCGCATCTCATTGCTGAGCTTGAGATCTGCGGCAGATGCACCGCTGTTCTGGCTGGCATAGATACATGTTCCTTCTTTATCGAACAGATAGAGAAAAATATTCATCTGCCGGGAGACCTTATCGGTATTCACCGGAATATACTCACAAAACAGATCTTCCTTCTCGTTTTGCTTGCTGTATTCTGTAAAATCTCCTGCCAGGATATCGCAGACGCGCAGGCAGTTTTCGTAATAATCCTGCTTATATTTGGAGATCGCATAGCCCGACAGCGCCAGCGCAGCCACAACCAGAAGGCAGGCAACTAACAGCAGCCGAATAAAAAATGTCCGCCAGATACGCCGCCAGCAATGCTTTTTCTTCTTTCGGCTTCGCTCTGCTTTTTCCACGGGACTTATTCGTCCTCAGTGGATTCAAACTTATAGCCTACGCCCCAGACCGTCTTCAGAGACCACTTGTCAGAAACGCCCTCCAGCTTTTCACGCAGACGCTTGATGTGTACATCGATGGTACGGGAGTCACCGTAGTACTCGAAGCCCCATACCTCGTCCAGCAGCTGGTCACGGGTATAAACACGGTTCGGGTTGGATGCCAGATAGAACAGCAGTTCCAGTTCTTTCGGCGGTGTGTCTACAACCTTGCCGTCCACACGCAGCTCATAGCGAGTCATGTTGACAGACAGCTTGTCATAACGTACTTCCTTGATCTCGGATTCTTCCGGAGAATTGCCCACGCGTCTTGCGATCGCCTTGATGCGGGCAACAACTTCCTTGGTGTCAAACGGCTTTACAATATAGTCGTCTGCGCCCAGCTCCAGACCCAGCACCTTATCAAAAGTATCACCCTTTGCGGTGATCATGATGATCGGTACACTGGACTTCTTCCGTACCTCACGGCATACCTGCCAGCCATCCAGAGTCGGCAGCATAACGTCCAGCAGAATGATGTCCGGCTTCAGTGCATTAAACTTTACCAGAGCCTCTTCTCCATCATAGGACAGAATCACGCTGTATCCCTCATTTTCCAGATACATCCGCAGTACGTCGCAAATATTCGGGTCATCGTCAACAACAAGAACTTTTTCCAATGCCATAATTTTTCACGCCTTCCTCAATAATCAATTGTGATTGTAAATGAAGTTTTTCCAATTTCCTTGACAGCATTCATGCATCCGTCCCATACACTTCACAGCACGGGCAATGCTGCATGCCGCCAACATTCCTGCAGTATCATTATACTATAGCTCTGTGATTGATAGGTGTATAATTTATTTCCAATTCATTTCTAATTCGTAAAATATGAAGATTGTGATTTCCAGGCGTGTATTTGTTAGTTTATTTTTGCACTGAAACAGATTTCTTAGAGAATCGATATTTTTTGTTTCGCAGCTTGTGCATATTGCTGTGAAACACTTCCTTTTTATTTTTTGTTCTTGTTCAATAATACAAATTTCCGAAAATACGCACAAAACCCCTTGATTTTTTCTGAAAAGTTGGTAAAATAGATATTAGCACTCAGAGATATTGAGTGCTAACACATTTGAAAAGCAAGTGATAACTCGAAGTTACAGGAGGAATGGATCATGACAATGAAACCGTTGGCAGACAGAGTACTGATTAAAGTAGAAAAAGAACAGGAAGAAAAGACCGCAGGCGGTCTGGTGCTGGCAACCAAGAACCCGGCAGGTGTTCCGGCAAAGGGTAAGGTCGTTGCATGCGGCGAAGGCAAATTTTCTCCCAAGGGCACTCGTATCCCTATGGAAGTTAAAGTCGGCGACACCGTTCTGATCAGCCACAGTGCCGGTCAGACCATCAAGCTGGACGGCGAAGAGCTGACACTGGTATATGAGAGCGAGATCCTCGGTATTACCGAATAAAAAGCAAGCGCACTGAATCTTGAGTTTTCAAAAAGGAGTTTTGAATCATGGCAAAAGATATTAAGTATAATGCAGATGCAAGAAACGGTCTGATCGCAGGCATCGACAAGCTGGCTGACACCGTAAAGATCACACTGGGCCCGAAGGGCAGAAACGTGGTTCTGGACCGCGAATTCGGCGCTCCGCTGGTAACCAATGACGGTGTGACCATCGCCAAGGACATCGAACTGGAAGATCCGTTCGAGAACATGGGCGCACAGCTGGTCCGCGAGGTTGCTACCAAGACCAATGATGCTGCCGGCGACGGTACAACAACAGCTACTGTTCTGGCACAGGCAATCATCCACGAGGGTGCAAAGAACATCGCAGCCGGCGCAAACCCCATGGTACTTCGCAAGGGTATCGCAAAGGCAGTGGAAACTGCAGTAAAGGTTATCCAGGACAATTCCAAGGTCGTTAACGGCACAGAGGATATCGCAAGAGTTGCCACCATCTCCTCTGCTGACGAAAATGTCGGCAAGCTGATCGCTGAGGCAATGGAAAAGGTTTCTACTGACGGCGTAATCACCATTGAAGAAGGCAAGACTGCTGAAACCTACAGCGAAGTGGTAGAAGGCATGCAGTTCGACCGCGGCTATATGTCTCCGTACATGATCACAGACCGCGAAAAGATGAAGGTCGTTTATGACGATGCTCTGGTATTCATCACCGACAAGACCATCAGCAACATCCAGGATATCCTGCCGATGCTGGAACAGATCGTAAAAATGGGCAAGAAGCTGCTGATCATCGCCGAGGATATCGAGGGTGAAGCGCTGACCACCATCATCCTGAACAACCTGCGCGGCACCTTCAAGTGCGCTGCAGTCAAGGCTCCGGGCTTTGGCGACAGAAGAAAGGAAATGCTCCAGGATATCGCAATCCTGACCGGCGGTACTGTTCTGTCCTCTGATCTGGGCATGGAACTGGCTGATGCAAGCGTTGAGATGCTGGGTAAGGTGAGCCAGGCTGTCATCGACAAGGAGAACACCATCCTGGTCGGCGGCGCAGGCACTTCTGAAGCAATTCAGGAGCGTATCGCAGAGATCAAGAACCAGATCGCCGCTTCCACTTCTGACTTCGACAAGGAAAAGATGCAGGAGCGCATCGGCAAACTGTCCGGCGGTGTCGCTGTCATCAAGGTCGGCGCTGCAACAGAAGTTGAAATGAAGGAAAAGAAGCTGCGCATTGAGGACGCTCTGTCCGCAACCAAGGCAGCTGTCGAAGAGGGCATCGTTGCCGGCGGCGGCACTGCACTCATCAATGCGATCCCGGCAGTAGAAAAGCTGGTTCCGTCTCTGGACGGCGACGAAAAGACCGGTGCAAAGATCGTTCTCCGCGCACTGGAAGCTCCGCTGCGTCAGATCGCTGCAAATGCCGGTCTGGAAGGCAGCATCATCGTGGATAAGATCCGCCGCAGCCGCAAGGTTGGCTATGGCTTTGATGCCTACAACGAGACCTATTGCGATATGATGGCAAACGGTATCGTTGATCCGACCAAGGTGACCAGAAGCGCACTCCAGAATGCTGCATCCATCGCATCTATGGTTCTGACCACAGAGAGCGCTGTTGCAAACATTCCGAAGGAAGAGCCGGCAGCAGCAGCTCCGGCAGCAGGCGGCATGGGCGGCATGTATTAATCCGGCCCGGACGCACAAACAGCAGAAGAGATCATATCAAAACGGAATGCGGGGGAGGTAGTCCCCGTATTCCGTTTTTTGTTACGCCGCCTTGACATTTTTCATATCAGGTGCTATAATTTTTTCAAAAGATCGGAGGTACTGTATATGCAAAAAACCGCTTTGGTGACCGGCGCATCCCGCGGAATCGGCGCGGCAGCTGCCTGTGGGCTCGCTGCGGACGGCTATCTGGTGGCAGGCGTTTACTGCCGCAGCGCTGATGCCATAGAAGCCCTGCGGCAGGAACACGGCATTGTCCCCATCCAGGCAGATCTGGCACAGCCGGAGACACTGCCTGCACTGGCAAAGACTGCTCTGGAGCAGCTGGGGCATGTGGACGTTTTAGTAAACAACGCTGCCTGTTCCTACAGCAACCTGTTCCAGTGTATGCCACCGGAACAGGTGCGGCAGCTCTATGCGACAAATCTCACGGCAGTCGTGGAGCTGAGCCGGCTGCTTCTGCCGTCGATGCTCTCCCGAAAGTCGGGCTGCATCATCAACATTTCCTCCATGTGGGGCGAGACCGGGGCATCCTGTGAGGTGGACTATTCCGTAACCAAGGGCGCTGTGCTGGCATTTACCCGGGCTCTGGCGAAAGAAGTCGGGCCGTCCGGCATCCGGGTGAACGCCGTTTCTCCCGGCACTATCGCCACGGACATGGTATCCCATCTGCCGGAGGAGACCCTGGCAGAGCTGGCAGAGGAAACGCCTCTGGGACGGCTGGGAAAGCCGTCAGATATTGCCGATGCCGTGCGGTTTCTGGCATCCGACCGGGCGGCGTATATCACCGGGCAGGATCTTCCGGTAAACGGCGGTTTCTGGTGCGGCTGATCTCTGTCCGCAACTTGCACAAAACTATTCTGCGCCGTTTCTCTTTTTCGATGGAATCCACAAATTCCGTAAAAAACAGGTGCATTTTTAATGAGAGCGCTTGCAGAAACCGCATATTTATGTTATAGTATGGTTAAGGCACAATCCCACACAGGAGCTAGCTGTCGGCTGCTCCTTTTTCTGAAGCAAAGGTGATCGAAAAGACATGAAAGAACATACGACATGGTACACCCGCTTTTCTTCTCTGCGGGCATGGTTCTGCTCGTTTCATGAGAAGCGCTCTTATAATACCCTGCGCTATCCCATGACAAACCGTCTGCTGATGATCCTCTACCCGATCTTCATCGTCTGCATGGCAGAGCTGAACCAAGACAAATACCCCAGCAAGCTGGTGCTGTTCATCACGAACCATCCCACCATCATGCTGTTTAACATCCTCATTGCGGCGCTGATCTTTATCGGGGCGCTGCTCCTGTTCCGCTCCGGATGGTTTTCCATGCTGCTGGAGAGTATCCTGTACATGGCACTGAGCATCACGGAGCTGTTCAAGTACAACACCAACGGCAACCACCTGATCATGACAGACATGAAGCTGTTCCGCAGCGTCAAGAGTCTGACCTCATTCGCCTATATCAAGATCACGCCGCGGCTGGTGCTCTATATCAGCATCTGCGCCGCGTTCATCCTGCTGGCATTCTGGTTCAATCCCAGGCTGAAAATGCGGCTGAAGCTCCGCAAGCGGCTCGCGCCCGGTCTGGCGTGTCTCATCGCCTGTGTCATGGTAGTCACCGTCCCTGCTGTTTCTCAGCCGGTATACGCCCTGTTCGGACTGGACACCAAAGAAGCAGACAACACCTTCATCCTGAACGAAAAGTTCGACAACAACGGCTTCCTGGCGTTCTTTATGCAGACCGGTTCGGAAAACCTCTCCAATCAGCTGGAAGAGCCGGAGGAATACAAGGAGGACAGCGAGGACACTGTAAAGCAGTATCTGGCAAAGGAAGTTCCGGATCTGGATTTCGACGGCGTAAAGCCCAATGTGGTAGAAATCATGTCAGAATCCTTCGCAGACTTCCGGGCATTCTCCGATCAGCTGTCTGAGCTGGGTTACAACGACCTGGACAGCTATTATGCCGGACTGGACAAAGCGGCTTCTATGGGCACAGACGGAACGCTTATTGTACCGACCTATGCCAGCTACACCGTCCGCACTGAATTTGAACTGCTGTTCGGACTTCCGGTCAAATCTCTGAATGACCCCAACATGCCGCAGCGCATGCTGCTGGAGAGACAGCAGCCCACCGTCCCTGCTTACTACAAGAGCTGGGGCTATTCCACTGCTTATGTACATCCGTTCCAGAGCAGCTTCTACAGCCGGAAGCGAGTCTACGGACAGTTTCACTTTGACACCATGATCTTCGAGAATGACTTTACTGTTCCGGTCAGCACATACGGCGAATACATTGATGACAACGTGGTCTACAACCAGATCGAATCGCTGATCGCATCCACCGATGAGCCGCTGTATGTACACGCCACTACCATGCAGAATCATCAGCCCTATACCGACGGCGACAGCGATGACGAATTTGTCAACTATCTGAGCCGCCTGCAGCATTCTGCTGATGGCCTGGCAGCACTTCTGGAGCGTTTGTCTCAGATCGACGAGCCTACTATCGTGCTGTTTGTGGGTGACCACTTCCCGTCCCTCCGGGGCGATGACGGCATCTACAGCCAGCTGAACATTACCAGCGAAAACTGCAGTACCCTATACGAACAGCATTATATCCTGTGGAACAACTACGGACTGGACACAAGCTCGCTCCCCACAGAGGCAGTTTCTACCTTCTATGCTCCCTATCTGGTCATGAACCTGATCGATGCGCCGCGGGACAGCTTCACCCAGACGATGATGAACGAGATGGAGACCGAACCGGTCTACTCCACCAACTACATGCCGATGCAGGATGCGGATCAAAAGCTGGACACCCTGACTTATGACCGCATCATGGGCGATATCATCTCCCCCAGCGCTTTGGATGTCCTGCCGGATCCCACAGAAGAGGTTACAGAAACCACATCGAATTAAAGGAGAATTGCTATGGAACCCATTACAATCGGAAGCACCGGAACTGCCAGCGTCAAGGTCGATGAGACCAATCTGGCAGTCTCTGTCGGCAGCGGCTCGCTGCCTGTCTTTGCAACACCCATGATGGCAGCGCTGATGGAAGAGGCAGCCTGCAACGCGGTCGCACCGTTCCTCAGCGAAGGCGAGACCACCGTCGGCACCAAGCTGGATATCAGCCATGACGCTGCCACACCGGAAGGGCTGACCGTTACGGCAACCGCAGAGATCACCGGCGTAAACGGCAGAGAGATCTCCTATCATGTCACCGCCGAGGACGGCGCCGGCGTGATCGGCTCCGGCACACACAAGCGGTTTCTCGTAGACGCAGAACGCTTTTTGAACAAGACACAAAAGCGTGGTCAGTAACAAGTGATTTTCTGAAAATGTCAAAACGTCCGGAACAGTGTCAATGCTGCTCCGGACGTTTTTCTCTGTCAGGACTGTTTCTATCCGGGAAAGTGCATGCAGCTTAGCCGTCATGTTCTGCCGGTCATCCCCGAAAAATGGCAAAAAAGCACGGTTACCCCTTGCACTTTTTGTCGTTCTATGGTATACTATTGAAAGTATTGAACTTGTTGGGAGGAAAAGTATATGGACGAAAAAAAGGTAGCGCGCATCAACGAACTGGCAAAGAAATCCCGCACACCGGAGGGCCTCACGCCGGCGGAAAAGGAAGAGCAGAACGCCCTGCGCATGGAATATCGGCAGTCTGTCATCGGCAACCTCAAGGGGCAGCTGAACAACACCGTAGTCATCCGCCCGGACGGTTCTTCTTACCGCCCGGCAGACAAGAAGAGATCGGAATAAGAGCTCACAGCCGGAACTGCCGGGGCAGGAAGTCTCGGAGCAGATGCGCCCCGTCTGCCAGGATCACCGGGAAGTCCGGCGGACAGAACTCCGCCAACACCTGCAGGCAGGCACCGCAGGGCGGACAGGGCGTATTTTCAGCAGTCTCCGCATCTGCGCCGCCCACAATGGCGATGCTGCGGAACTGCCGCGCGCCGGCGGAAACTGCCGCACAAACGGCACTGCGCTCGGCACAGATGGTCATGGAATAGGAAGCATTTTCGATGTTGCAGCCGCAGAATGTGCTGCCGTCGGCGGCGGTGAGGACTGCCCCGACCTGAAAACCGGAATAGGGCGCATAGGCATTTTTCCGGGCAGCAAGTGCCTGATGCAGCAGGGTCTTTTCGGAATCGGAAAGTGCAGACATAGGAAGTTCCCCTTTCTGATACAACAAAAGCGAAGTCTTTTTGACAGACTTCGCTTTGGATGGATTTGCAAAAACGATTTGCGCGGATGCTTACTTCTGGATCATAGCCAGTGTGTCACGGGCGATCAGCAGTTCTTCGTTGGTCGGGATGACCCAAACCTCTACCTTGGAATCCGGTGTGGAGATCTTCTTCAGCTCGCCCTTGAAATCGTTGGCAGCCTTGTCGATCTTGATGCCCAGGTATTCCATGTTCTCGCAGACCTCTTCACGGCAGTTCGGTGCATTTTCGCCGATGCCGCCGGTAAAGATCACAGCGTCCAGACCGTTCATGGCTGCGGCATATGCACCGATATCCTTCTTGATATCGTATACCAGCATGTCCTTTGCCAGGGTCGCACGCTTGTCGCCTGCCTCAGCTGCTGCGGTGATATCGCGGAAGTCAGAGGACTTTCCGGAGATACCCAGCATACCGGACTTCTTGTTCATATAGGTGTCCATCTCAGAAACGCCGAAGCCGTGCTTGCCGGCTACATAAGTAACTGCGGACGGGTCAACTGCGCCGCAGCGTGTGCCCATCAGGACACCGTCCAGCGGTGTAAAGCCCATAGTAGTATCTACCGACTTGCCGTCCTGTACGGCAGTGATGGATGAACCGTTGCCCAGATGACAGGAAACAACCTTCAGATCCTTCAGATCCTTGCCCATGACCTCAGCCAGCTTTGCAGTGACAAAACGGTGGGATGTACCGTGGAAGCCGTACTTGCGGACATGGAACTGTTCATAGTCCTCATACGGGAAGCCGTACATAAATGCCTTCTGGGGAATGGTCTGATGGAATGCAGTATCAAACACAACGACCTGCGGCACATTCGGCAGGATCTTGCGGCATGCCCACAGCGCCAGTGCGTGGCCGTGGTTATGTACCGGAGCCAGCTCGCGCAGCTCGTCGATCTTTTCGATGATCTCATCGGTGACCATGGTGGTCTTTGTAAACACTTCTGCGCCCTGTACGACACGGTGGCCCACAGCAGAGATCTCATCCATGCTGGAGATCACAGCGCCCTCGCCGGTGGTCAGCGCTTCTACCAGGCAGGAAAATGCTTCTGCATGGGTCGGAAATGCGCAGTCCTTTTCCACCTTGACGCCGGAAGCAGTCTTGTGGCTCAGGTGACCGTCGATGCCGATACGGTCGCAGTTGCCCTTTGCGATCACAGACTCATCGTCCATATTGATGAGCTGATACTTCAGAGAAGAGCTTCCTGCATTGACAACAAGAATAATCATAGGAAAATTTCTCCTTTTTCTTTTTTGCGGACACCCTTGGCGTGTCCCATATAATATATTATATGCTTTTTTGCAGAAATTGCAAGTGATTTCCGCAAATTCCACGCCAGACGACACATTTTTCTCATTTTTCACAGCTTTTTGGGAGGATCGTACATGAAAATCAGTGGTATTATCTGTGAATACAACCCTCTGCACAATGGTCACCTGTACCATCTGGAACAGGTGCGCCGCGCCGGTGCAGAAGGGATCGTCGCCGTTATGAGCGGCAATTTTGTACAGCGGGGCGACGCAGCGCTGCTGGACAAGTTCACCCGCGCCCGGCTCGCCATTGAGGGCGGCGCGGACCTGGTCATTGAGCTGCCTGTCCCTTATGCTCTGGCACCGGCAGAAAACTTTGCTATGGGCGGCGTGGCGCTTCTGACAGCGCTGGGCAGTGTTCAGGAGATCTCCTTCGGCAGCGAATGCGGTGACATCCGCCTGCTGTCCCAGGCGGCACAGGCGTGCCGGGTGTGCAAGTCCGACTATGCCGATATCATGGATGACTTTCTCCGGTCAGGCTATTCCTATCCGGAGGTCTTGTCGCAGATGGTGGGACAGCTCTACGGGGACGAGACAGCCGCCGTGCTGCGCCACCCCAACAACACTCTTGCCATCGCCTATCTCAACGCCATGGAAGAACTGCACAGCCCGCTGCAGCCCATGACCATCCAGCGCAAGGGGGCAGGACACAACAGCAATCAGCCGGCGCAGGACGGCACAGCAAGCGCCACCTATATCCGGCAGTATTTCTCTGAGGGCGGCGACTGCCGGCGGATGATGCCGTCTTATGCCTGGCATGCCCTCCGGGATGCCCAGCAGGCAGGCCACACCGCTTCTATGGCATATCTGGAGCGGCTGATCCTGTATAAGCTGCGCACCACCGATCCGGACGAGCTGCGGGACATTGCCGAGGTCGGACAGGGGCTGGAGCACCGGCTGTATAAGGCGAAGCGCTCGGCTTCTCTGGAAGAACTGCTGCAGACCATCCGCACCAAGCGCTATCCTATGGCGCGGCTGCGGCGCATTCTGCTGCACATCCTGCTGGACATCCACACCTCAGACATCCAGCAGTATCCGGCATACGGCAGAATACTGGCATTCAATGATGTGGGACGGGAGATCCTCCGGGATTCCAAAAATAAGCGTCAGCTGCCGTTCTCTCATTCTCTGGCAGAGCTGGCGCACACCAGTCCGGAGGCAGGGCGCTGTGCCGCACTGGAATCTCAGGCAACAGACATTTATCAGCTGGCGCGCCCGGTCATCGGCAAGGGCGAATCTGATTTTCGGCGGAAGATCACCTTTGCCGGAACACCGTATCACGCAGAAGCCGAAAAATAAAACCGGTTCCAATACGGAACAGGTTCTGAAAGAGCTGCATCACGAGGGTGCACGAATTATCTGCACGGAACAGCCGTGCAGCGGGAAGAAGTATATGTTATGGGAAGAGTATCAAAGAAACAGCTGGGACGGCGGCGGCGCACGGCGCTGCTGATCGTCCTGGCAATTGCTGCTGCTGTAATGTACCTGGTTTTTTTCCGGGCGGACAGCAAAAGCGATGACGCGGCAGAAACGGTTCAGTCGGTCTCCGGCAGCACGGCAAGCACAGAGGATGCCGCAGAAATTGTTATTGAAACCACAGCACCGGAAACTACCGCAGCGACAACGACACTGACGACACCCACTGAACCGGCAGTGCTTCCGGTGCGCCGTGCCCAGCTGGATGCGCAGCCGGTACTGCAAAATCCGGAGCTGCCCACCGGATGTGAGGTCACAGCGCTGACAACTGCACTGAACTATCTGGGCTATCCGGTGGATAAGGTGACGCTGGCAGACAAGTATCTGATCCAGTCCGACCCCTATCTCACCACCTTCGGAGAAGCATTTGTGGGTTCGCCCCATGATGCCAACGCCTGGGGCTGTTATGCGCCGGTGATCGCAGAGACCGCAGAGAACTATATCGCCGCACAGGGCGGCACAGAGCAGATACAGGATCTCACAGGCTGCTCTTTTAAAACACTGCTGAATGAGGTGGCAAACGGCAACCCAGTCATCACCTGGGTGACCATCAGTCTCACCAGCCGGGTGGAAGAACGGTATTATTGGACAACGCCCAGCGGAGAAGATGCCGTGTTCCTCATCAACGAGCATTGTGTCCTGCTCTGCGGCTATGATCTGGATGCCAACACCGTCACCGTCTGCGACCCGTTAGAGGGAAAGATCGAATATGACATGGACAAGTTCGAGGACCGGTACCAGTTGGTGTATCAGCAGGCGGTGGTGATCCGGAGGGCGGAGACGGTATCCGCCGCGGGTGTTTCCACACCGCAATAACGAAAATTCAAAACAGGAGGCGCAATATGCCTGATCTATCCTACGAAACCATTGCAGACGGTCTGACGGTCTGCACCAGCCAGCTCCACCGGTTCGGCACAGATGCGGTACTGCTGACTGAATTTTCCGGCTATCGGCAAAAAGACCGGGTCTGCGACTTCGGCACAGGCTGCGGCATTATCCCCATGCTGATGCAGCGCACCGCTCCGCCCCGGGAGATCTACGCCGTGGACATCCAAAAGGAAGCTATCCAGCAGATGTGCCTGGGGATCGCCAAAAGTGAAACCATCTGCTCCGTGCTGTATCCCATCTGCACTGACCTGAAAACACTCTGGGACGGCGCACCGCTGGGGCAGCTGGATCTGGTGACCTGCAATCCGCCCTATAAGGCATATCAGGCAGGCATCGAGAGCCAGCTGACCGCGCAAAAGATCGCACGGCACGAGGTGCTGTGCAGCATCTATGACATTTGCCGTTCGGCAAAGCGCCTTTTGCGGTTCGGCGGTCGGCTCTGCATCTGCAACCGTCCGGAACGGCTGGCAGACTGCATAGATGCCATGCGGCAAAGCGGCATTGAACCCAAGCGGTTACAATTTGTGGCCAAGGCTGCGGATGCGCAGCCTTGGCTGTTTCTGCTGGAGGGCAGAAGCGGCGGAAAGCCCTTTTTGAATGTCCTGCCCCAGCGCATCGTCGGCGATGGAAGCGGCGTGACAACTCGGATATAAAAAACAGAAATTGTATTAGACACGCACTGCTGCCCTAATTTTAACGATAGCAGACACTTTTCCCAATACGCTATCGGTACAACAACTTTTTGACATCACAGGAGGACTTTCTGCATGAGAAAAAACAATCCGATCTATAAGCGTGCCCTGACCCTCGCCGTGCCCATGATGATCCAGAACGGCATCACCAACATGGTGGGACTGGTGGACAATGTCATGGTGGGCAGCCAGGGCACAGAGGCAATGACCGCGGTCTCTATCGCCGGTCAGCTGATCTTTGTGTTCAACCTCGCCATTTTCGGCGCGCTGGCAGGCCCGGGCATCTACGGTGCACAATATTACGGACAGCGCAATCACCACGGCTTTCAGAGCACCTTTCGCATCAAGCTCTGGCTCAGCACCGTCTGTCTCATCGGCGGACTATTGGTATTCCTGTTGGGAGACGATGCCCTCATCGGGCTGTATCTCCACGGCGAAAGCGCCACGGTCGATGCCGCCCTCACCATGCAGTATGCCAAGCAATATCTGCACATCATGCTGATCGGGCTGCCGTTCTTTGTGGTGACCCAGGTCTATGCCACCAGTCTCCGGGAGACCGGCAGCAGCGTCAAGCCAATGGTCGGCGGCGTCGCTTCTGTAGCAGTAGATGTGGTACTGAACTACATGCTGATCTACGGCAACTGCGGCATGCCGAAGCTGGGCGTCCGCGGCGCAGCCGTCGCCACGGTACTGGCGCGTGTGACAGAAATGACCATTGTAGTCATCTGGGCACACCTGTGCCGGAACAAGCACACCTTCCTGAAAGGCATCTACCGCACGCTGCGCGTTCCGGCAGATCTGGCGAAAAAGGTACTGCGCAAGGGCATGCCCATTTTCTGCAACGAGTTGCTCTGGTCTGCCGGACTGGCGGCGCTGACCCAGTGCTATTCCACACGAGGTCTGGAGATCGTCGCCGGACTGAACATCTCTAACGCCCTGTGCAATCTGCTGAACGTGGTATTCGTGGCGCTGGGCTCTGCCGTAGGCATTCTCATTGGGCAGACCCTGGGCGCATCGGAATATGCGCGGGCAAAAAAGGACGCCTTCAGCCTCATGTGGTTCACCGGCGCAATCTGTCTGATCCTGTCTGCCATTCTCATTTCCATTTCCGGTGTATTCCCCAAGGTCTATGACACCACCGCAGAGGTGCGGCATTACGGACAGTGGTTCATTATCATCACCGCTGTCTTTTTCCCCATCCAGGGATTCCTGAACGCGCTGTACTTCACCCTGCGTTCCGGCGGAAAAACCATGATCACCTTTCTCTTTGACAGTGTGTTCACCTGGTGCATTCCCCTGCCCACGGCGCTGCTTCTGTGCCGCCTCACCAGTCTCCCGATCCTGGGCGTGTATGCGCTTGTCCAGGCGGCAGATATTCTGAAGGTCGTGGTGGGCTATGTCCTCATTCAGAAGGGTGTCTGGATCAGCAATCTGGTAGAAGAATCCGGAAAATAACAAAGGAGCGAATCTCACTATGAGCGGAACACTATATCTTATCGGCACACCTATCGGCAATCTGGAGGATATCACCATGCGGCAGCTGCGCATGCTGGGCGAGGTGGATTTTCTGGCAGCGGAGGACACCCGTGTCACACGCAAGCTGCTGTCGCACTATGACATCCACACTCCCATCGTCAGCTATCACGAGCACAGCGGTCTGACTGTTGCGCAGAGCATCGCCGACCGCATCCTCGCCGGCGAATCCTGCGGCGTTGTTACCGATGCCGGCATGCCCTGTATCTCTGACCCCGGCGAACCGCTGGTACAGCTCTGTCACAGTCTGGGCATTCCCATGGAGGTCGTCCCCGGTCCATCGGCAGCCATTGCCGCCCTGGCAGTCTCCGGACAGCACACGGCACGGTTTACCTTTGAGGGATTTCTCTCTGTCAACCGCAACCAGCGCACGGCACACCTGGAGCAGCTCCGGGAAGAACCGCGCACCATGATCTTTTATGAAGCGCCCCACAAGCTCTGCCGGACACTGGCGGACATGGCGGCAGTATTCGGCGGCGCACGGAGTCTCTCCCTTTGCCGGGAACTGACCAAGATCCACGAGGAGGTGCGCCTCACCACACTGGAAGAGGCAATGGCTTATTATGAAGTCACCCCGCCCCGGGGCGAATTTGTGCTGGTGGTTGCCGGCGCAGCACCCAGACAGGAGAGCCGCATTTCTCTGGAACAGGCGGCGGCTCTGGTGCAGCAGTACGTCGCAGACGGACAAAAGCTGACCCAGGCATGCAAGACCGTCGCCGCCGAGACGGGCTATCGGAAAAACGAACTGTATGACGCTGTGCAAAAGTAAGCGGTTCCCCCCGGATATTTGCGGTTCGGACATAAGTGTACAAAAATGCAATTGACTTTCTCGTCTAAATATGATATAATCAAGTGAATAACAGATGAAATTTCATGCATATTGCCGGAAACGGCAGGAGGAATTTATGAAAAGAGATTGTACACACCAGTGGCGCAAAGGGGTAGCGCTGCTGTGTGCCGTGTGCTTTCTGCCCTGGGAGGCACTCCCGGCGGCGGCAGCACCGGTATTTCCAGAGGTTCGGGAAACCCACTGGATACAAAACGGCGGCGTTCTGGCACCATCCGCAGACACGGCAGCGCAAACAGAAACAGACAGCAGCGAGGACACCGTCTCTATCCAGAAGGCGGCTTCGCTTCCGGAATCCTACAGCCTGTTGGATGTGGACGGCAAGTGCTATGTCACCTCCGTCAAGGATCAGGGCAGCACCGGACTTTGCTGGGCATATTCTTCGCTGGGTGCCTGTGAATCCAACATTCTGATGCAAGGCCTGGAGCTCCCGGAAGCCTGGCTGGATTCCAAAGGCGAGCTGAACTTTTCTGAGGCGGCACTGGGCTGGTATCCCTTCACCAATCACCTGCTTCCGGGAGATCCCACCAGCGGAGACTATATTTCCCTGGAAAAAAAGGGGCTGAGCGGCGGCAATCCGACCATTGCCAGCTTTGTGCTGGCGGCAGGCATCGGCACACAGCTGGAAGAATATGCCGCCCTGAGCGACTGGAACAATGGCTATTCGGAGTATCAGCGGTATAACTCTTATTATCGCATGAAAAGCTCAGATGTCATTGTGAAACCCGGAGAAAACACCGTCAGCACTGTAAAACAATGGATGATGGAGAGCGGCGCGGTTGCTGCTTCGTTTTATTCCAAGGGGACTTTCTACGATAACGGCAGTTCCACTGCATATTATCAAAATAAATATGATATCGACCGGGCAGATCACGCCATCCTGATCGTAGGGTGGGATGACAGCTATTCCCGTGAAAATTTTAAGCCCGGCATGCAGCCGGATGCTGACGGTGCATGGCTGGTGCAGAACAGCTGGGGCAGAGACTCCGGCGATGACGGCTATTTCTGGCTTTCCTATGAGGAACCCTCTCTCTGCGAGCTGGCGCGGTTTCAAATGGAGGATGCCGTCAGCCACAGCGCATATTATCAATATGACGGCAGCGTTTCTTATGCCAGCGTCAATTTTCCGGCAGCAGCCAACGTCTTTACTGCTGAAACAGACGGCACACTGTCCGAAGTGATGTTCGCTGCCGCATCCTCCAACCCTCAGACCTGCTGGTACACTATCTCGGTATACCGCATGGCAGAAGGCAGCAACGATCCCACAGACGGAGAGAAGCTATGTACCAAACAAGGAACCGCAAGGTTCGGCGGCTATAAGAACATTTCTCTGGCAGACAGAACGGTTGCTCTCAAAAAAGGAGACCGATTTTCGGTGATCTTAGAGCTGCGCCGCACCCGGAGCAGCCAGGAGCCGCTGTACCTCTCCTTTGAATCCAACGCAAGCGACACCTTAGAGCGGCACTGCACTATTCTGCCGGGACAAACCTATATCAGCGACGGCGAAAGCTGGATGGACATGACAGAGGTACAGCAGTGGCAAAACAACAGCGGCAAGTATCCCTATGCCGAATTGGGAAACGCCGCCATCAAGGCTATCATACGTCCCGACAGCGCCGCAGCGGACCGCACTATGCTGGACAATGCACTGGCATACGGCGCACCCACCAGCGGTGAAAACGCCCTGTATCAAGAGGCATATCAGGAGGCGATCCGCCTGGACGAAAATGCTTCACAGGCAGAGGTGGACAATGCTGCCGGAAATCTGCTGGCCGGACTGGAACGGGCAGGGATCTTTCGCTACAGCGAGCACATTTATGATAAGGAAACGGCTGCAGTGGCTTTCCTTCTGGGAGATGTCAACCAGGATGGGACGATCACTGCCGCAGATGTTTCCTGTGCCATGACCGCCCAGGCGCGGGACGGCGCAGGACTTTCCACCAGTCTGCAAATGGCACAGGCGGCAGCGGCGGATATTGACGGAAACGGCGTACTCAGTGCGGCAGACTGTGCTTATCTGCTGCAATACTGCGCCTTTGAGGGCGCAGGCATCTCCAAGAACTGGAACGAGATCTTGCCATAGCGCACAAAGATAAAAACCTGTCCACAGGCAAAAACAGGACAGCTTTTCCGGAATGGAAAGGCTGCCCTGTTTTTTTGATCGGACTTATTCGTTATCTGCCGCAGCCACAGCCGCAGTCATCGTCGTCATCCCCCTGCTGGTTCTGACAATTCTGTGCAGACTGGTTCTGCTTCTGCTGCGCCTGCTGATTCCGGCGGTTCTGTGCCTGCTGCTGCTGACGGTTCTGGCTCTGATTCTGCTTCGACATGATCGGTCTCCGTTTCTCCGCACACAGGCTTTTTTCAGCGGCTCTCTGTGTGCGGAGAGAAAAGCCGCAGCCGGCGGCATCGGTTTTTGCCGCCTGGTCATAGAATGCCCGAAACGGGAAAAGATATACACAGCCTTTCAGAACAGCCACAGCATTAGTTTTGCTGTCCAGTGCACAGCACTGCAAAGCAAAACGCCTACTGCTGTAGGAATGCACCACGCCGCAAGCGTCCACTTCCAGCTGCCGGTCTCCTTGCGGATGGTAAGGCATGTGGTGGAACATGGAAAATGAAACAGCAAAAACAAAAGCATACACAGCGCCGTCACCGGTGTCCAGCCGTTGTTCTGCAAGATCTGATGCACCTGGCTGAGGCTTTCTGTCTCCGTCAGCGCTGTTCCGGCAGTGTAGCCCATGAGCACAATGGGCAGCACGATCTCATTCGCCGGAAAACCCAGCAAAAATCCCAGCAGGATCACACCGTCCAGACCGAGAAAATGCCCGGGGACATCCAGCCATGCGGCGCAGTGGGCAAACAGACTCGCACCGCCAATGCTGCAATGGGTAAAGCCCCACAGCACTGCACCTGCCGGCGCAGCCACCAGGCAGGCACGGCCCAGGACGAACAATGTTCGATCCAGCAGCGACCGCAGCAAAACCTTTCCGATCTGGGGGCGGCGATACGGCGGCAGCTCCAGCGTAAAGGACGAGGGAACGCCTTTCAGAACGGTATGAGACAGCAGCCGAGACACCCCGAAGGTCACGAAAATGCCCAGCAGGATCAGCGCCAAAAGCAAAAGTGCCGCTGTGACAGTGCGGCAGAGCCCGCTTCCCACGGCAAAGAACAGCGAGATGCAGGTAATCATGGTGGGAAATCTGCCGTTGCAGGGGACAAAGTTGTTGGTGAGGACGGCGATGAGCCGTTCCCGCGGAGAGTCGATGATGCGGCATCCTGTTACACCGGCGGCGTTGCAGCCGAATCCCATGCACATGGTCAGGCTTTGCTTGCCGCAGGCGCAGGCACGCTGAAATGCGTGATCCAGATGAAACGCCACCCGCGGCAGATAGCCGAAGTCCTCCAACAGTGTGAACAAGGGGAAAAAGATCGCCATCGGCGGCAGCATGACGGCGATCACCCAGGTCAGCACCCGATAGATCCCGTCCAGCAGCAGGCTGTGCAGCCATCCGGGCGCGTGAAGATATCCCAGAAGCTGTGACAGCATCTCCCCCAGTCCGGCAAATCCGGCAGTCAGCCAGGCAGAGGGATAGTTTGCGCCTACAATGGTGAGCCACAGCACCAATCCCAGAAGCAGGAGCATCACCGGAATGCCGGCTCTTCCGGCAAGAATGCGGTCGATCCGGCGGTCTCTCTGGTCTGCCTGCTCCGGCCGGGTCATGACCGCTGCCGCCAGCGCCTCGCTGTGCATCACCATAGCGGAAATGCGCATATCGGCACACTGTTCCGGAGAAAGCACCGTATGCGCCAGGCGGAGCGTCTCCGCAAGCGGTTCTGCCTCAGAATCGATCCCGGCGCAGGCGGCAAGCTTTTCGTGCAGCTCCGGTTCCGGCTCTAACAGGCGCGCCGCTGCCCACGCCGCCGGGAGACCTTCCGGGAGCGTATCCGGCAGGGCAGACTGCACCTGTGCCAAAAGTTCCGCCAAAAGCGACGGAATGGGACAGGGCTTCGGCTCGGGCGCAGGCTGATGCAGCAGCGCATGCAGCCGGGTCTTCAGTTCCTCCAGTCCCCTGCCGCTTCGGGCAGAAGTCCCCACCACCGGGATCCCCAAACGCTCCTCCAGGGCGGAAAGGGACACGGTGATACCGCGCTTTTCTGCTTCGTCCAGCAGATTGACGCACAGCATGGTGCGCGGCACAAGCTCCATGACCTGAAACGTCAGCAACAGACCGCGTTCCAGGCTGGAGGCATCGCAGACCACCACGGCGGCATCCGGATGCTGAAAGCAGAGGAAATCCCGTGCCACAGCTTCTTCGGCGCTTCTCGCCCGAAGCGACCAGGTTCCCGGCAGATCTGCCAGTGTTATTTTTTCGCCGCCGCAGACTGCCGTACCTACAGCGCTGGCAACGGTTTTTCCTGCCCAGTTCCCCGTGTGCTGATGCATGCCGGTCAGGGCGTTGAATACTGTGGATTTTCCCACATTGGGCATTCCGGCGAGTGCAGCGACCGGGGCTTCTGATTCCGGTATATTCGATCTCATGGCATCCATTCCTTTCTATGCTGTCACCAACATATGCAGAAATGCGCCAAAAAAGACCGCATGGGAAATGCATCGCGAAATAAGCATCTCCATGCGGTCTGATCGGAAGAGCAGCACCGCACAAGCTCTGTACAGTGCCGCCTAAAAACCTTCTCTTTTAGAAAAACTGTTTCATTTCCAGAATGTCGTGCACATGCACAGTGGCAGTGGCGCAGATCTCCTTCCAGACAGCGGCGTTTTCGGCATCTGCCACGCCGACGGTAAAGAAGCCGCCTGCCTTTGCACTCTCCAGTGCGTGGAGCGAATCCTCTGCCACAGCGATCTGCCGTCTGCCCAGGTGCAGCTTCTGCGCGCCCAGCCGAAAGATCTTCGGCTGAGTTTTCGGTGCGCCGGCATCCTGCTCTGTCAGCAGAAATTGCAGACGTTCCCATACGCCCAGCCGCCGCAGCGCCGCCTCTGCCAGTTCGCCGTAGGTTGCCGTGGCAACGCCGTAACCGATGCCATGCTCGTCCAGCCAGTCCAACAGCTCCGAAACGCGCGGCTTGAGCTGCAGCTTTTCCTGATATTCCTCTGCCACCATATCCGCCACCTGTCGGGCGATCTGTTCCGGCGTCACCGGAAGGTCGAACTCTTCCACAAAAAAGCAGGAAAATTCCTCGATGGACATGCGCTGTACCTTTTCGGACAAGTCTGGCGGCACTTCTTTACCGTAATGTGCCATAAGCCTGCCGTCTACCTGCCGCCACATTCCCGTGGAGTCCAGCAGTGTGCCGTCCAGGTCAAAGATCACGCCTTGCAGGGTGTTGTGTTCCATTGCTGCACCATTCCTTAAAGCTTTGTAAAACGCGGCTGGTTGTCATGTGCCGTGCCGGTGAAGATCGACTTCGGCATTGCCCAGACGCTGCCGTCCTGCTCCTTGCGGTAAATCACCAGTTCTTCCTGGGTCTCCGCGTGACGCGCAGAGGTCTGGAGCAGCTCGCAGACCGTGCCGTCCAGGACATCCCGGTACTTCGCGCCGGCTTCCAGAGCGGTCGGCTCCGGAACGGCAACTGCTTCTGTTTCCGGTTCGGTGTTGTTGACGATATCATCCTCTACCAGGATCATGGCAGAGAACGGCGCAACACGGATCCATGCACCGCCGTTTTCCACCTGTACCGGCTGACCGCTGATAACGTCCACCAGAGACGGCACATGGGTACCGAAACGGAACTCGCTGGGGCAGTCCTCCAGGTTCAGCGCAACATAGACCGTTCTGCCGTCCTGCTCCTTGGCGAACAGCAGCTGGCGGTTGCGCACCTCTACGGTGTAATAAGAACCCGTGCGCAGTGCCGGATATGCGTGGTAGATTCTGCCCAGCTTTACCAGGTGGCGGTACAGATCCAGGTTGCCGCTGCGGTTCAGATCGTCCAGATCCAGGCAGGGACGCAGACCGTCATCCGAGTTGTTCTCATGTCTGCCCATAACGCCGTATTCACTGCCGTAGTAAATAGACGGGATGCCCGGCATGCAGTACATCAGCGTATAGCACAAAGGCAGATAGCGCTGGTCAGACAGGGTGCTTGCGAGACGGTTCACATCGTGGTTGTCCACGAAGTTGTACAGGGCAACGCCCTGATAGATGCCGCCGTTTCCGAACTGGCGGTTGATGCTGTAGTTGATCTCGAAATAGTTCTTGTCGTTGTGCGAGGAATAGATACCCTTATAGCACTCATAGTTGGTGACGCTGTCCAGCATCTCCGGGTTTGCCCAGCGCTTATAGTCGCCGTGGATGATCTCACCCATGAGCCAGAATTCCGGGTTGCGTTCCTTGCAGAAGTTGTGGATGCGGCGGAAGAAGTCGAAGTCCACGCAGTCTGCCGCATCGAAGCGGATGCCGTCGATGTGAAACTCATCCATCCACAGCTTCACAGCGTCGATGAGATAGTCGCAGACATGCCAGTTGCGCAGATTCAGCTTGACCAGATTGTAATAGCCGTTCCAGCCCTCATACCAGAAGTTGTCGCCGCAGGGGCTCTGACCGCCGAAGTTCAGACCGGCGAACCAGTCGCAATACTCCGATGCCTGTCCCTTCTCCTGAACATCCTTGAATGCCCAGAAGTTGCGTCCCACATGGTTGAACACACCGTCCAGGATGACCCGGATGCCGTTCTTGTGCAGCTCGTCGCAGATATGGGCAAACATCTCGTTAGTGCCCAGCCGGCGGTCGATCACGCGATAGTCGGTAGTGTCATAGCCGTGCTCTACAGACTCAAACACCGGGCCGAAGTAAACGGCATCCACGCCCAGTTCCTTCAGATGCGGAATCCAGTCCAGCACCTTTTCCAGGCGGTTTACCGGTTCGCCGCCCTCGTTGTGCTTCGGTGCGCCGCAGAAGCCCAGGGGGTAGATGTGATACATCACCGCATTTTCATACCATTTCATGTTTCTTTCCTCCCACTCCTATTTATATCACAAACAGGGCGAATCCCCTGTTGGATTTCACTGTTTTCTGAGGGTTACCACACCTCTACCATTTTATGACTGATATAGCATGTTGTCCCCTGATAAACGATCTTGTACCAGTAACCATCATAGCTCAAAACCTCAAATTCATCGCCTTTTTTCAAAGAAAACAAAATGTTGTCACTGGTCTCTTTATTCGGTGTGCTCCGAACGTTGGCGCTGTTTACACTGACGCAGCCGTGTGTGGCATTTGCATTTTCAGGTGCCGCCGGGCTGTCTCCAAAGGTAATATATTTTGCAGCCACATAGCCATGCAGATCATAACCGTTTCCGCTGTCGGTACTGATGTAATACCAGTCATCTATTGTGCCCAAAACCGTTAATTCATCCCCATAATACAGCATATTGGCTTCTCGCTTTTCACTCTTGGTGTCCGGCTGAGAATAAATATAAACTGATTCTGCAGAACACCAGGCATTCCGCGCATCATGTTCCTCCACATAATCATGATACGAAAGCGGTTTTGCGACTTGAAACCCATCATCATCCACAAAGAACATCACGTTAACTGTAATATTTTCATTGTTGGACTCCTCGGAATTCTCCTGCGGCTTGCTTTCTGCAGCCGCATTTGTTTCTTCGGCGGATTCTTCACTTGTTTCCTGTGACGGTTCAGAAAATGAGATGTTTTCCAATCGCACAACACCCTTTGTGCCGCCGTAACCAACAACTGCCCATTCTCCATCAACAGAATATACGGTAATCGGATCGCCTTGGAACATTTTCGCCAAAACTGTAGCTTCGTCTGTATCAGAATACAAATCCGCTGATTTCTCCCCGTTTTTTAAATCAATATAACCAACAGACAAATTCGCTTTTTCTACTTCAGAAGTCCCTTTTTCTATCTCTACATTTTCCTTCTCGTTTTGCCACGGCATGCTGCAGGCAGTCATGGAAAGACTCATAGCCAAACAGCAGATCCATGCAGTTAATTTTTTTGTTGTACGCATCCTCATCTAACTCCTCTTTTAATATTTTAAAATTTCCCTACTTCACAGAACCTTCCAGATAATACGTTGCCTCCATATCCGCCACATTGACTGCCAGCGCCAGAGGGAACATTTCCAGAGCTCTGCCCACGTTATTTTTATCCTCGTTTCCGGAAAAGCCCATGTGGTAGCGAATGGCAAATGCCTCGTCCCGGGTAAGCCGCATAAAGCTCTGGATCATGTACACCGACTTTTCCCCGTGGCCATAGGGCAGCGTGTCACGCACTGTATAATACGGCACCTTTTCCCACACGCCCTGATCGTTCTTGGCGTTGCGATAGTCCACCGCATAGAAGCCCACCTTACAGATATCATGAAGCAGCGCTGTCACCGCAATGGTCTCCGGGGTATAGTCCATACCATACAGATCTTTGGTGCGGGGACGGGAGAGATAGTCCTTGAGGCACTCGTATACATTCAGACTATGCTCCACCAGACCGCCCTCATACGCTCCGTGAAAGCGAGTGCTGGAGGGCGCTGTAAAAAAGTCGCTGGCATCTGAATCCAGCCATTCCAACAGCCGTTCTGCCCCCCGGCGCTTGATGTTTTCCTGATATACGGCAATAAATTCTTCCCGTTTTGTCACGGCACTTCACCGCCTTTCTTTCTCTGTTGTTTATTATACCACACTTTCAAGAAATTGGCAAGCGTTTTGAAAAGCCCGTCCGGAAAGTTTGTTTCGGAATCATGAAAAAGCCGGTTTGCCGCTTGACAAACCGGAAAAGGTGCAGTATAATAAAATAGAAGAGAGCTTACCAGCAGACGGTTTGCTCCCACTGTGTTAGTTAAAGATTAACCGCCACGCATTGGAAGTAGGGGCGGTTAATCTTTTTTGCTTTCCTGGTGATCCTCATGCTTACTATTTTTATGATTATAGTAAATGTATGCGATGAAAGTAGCTAGATTCAGCAGAATGCCGCCGATTTCCAGCAAGTCACCTAGGGTAACATATTGATTCATCATAGCAATCACCTCCCAACTGTTGAAATAGAACAGTGGGAGCAGGGATAAACCGCCTACCGTTACGATAAACTCTCTATTTTTATGATACAGTAACTATCGAAATTTGTCAAGTCCAAAAACCAGCCGCAGGCAAAGAAACGCCTGCGGCTGGTTTTGTCATAATGGAAACGGAGGAAAAAGAGATTGGCTTATTGGGCGGTCAGCGGCGGATCATAGATGTGTTCGTATTCTGCCGGGCACTGTTCCGGGCTTTTCTCAGGCAGCTGCGGCACCATCTGAATCGGTATGACAAATGCCGGATTTTTTCCGCTTTCGTCTGACGGCTGCATATTGTAATGCATCAGATAGATTTTCAGTTTCTGCGCAGTTGTCCCGGGCGGCTGCCAGAGGGTATAATGATAATCCCACGCTTCTTGTGCAGGATTTTCAATCAGATCACAGTACACTGCGCCGCTCTCCATCACGGAAAACATATCGTTCGCTGTAAATTCCCCGTCGATTTCGACACTGGTGCAGACCGGCGAGATCCGGACACGCTTTAAGGTATAGCCATTCTGGGTTTCGTTGACCTCATATTGCTGAACGGCATCAGTTTCCCTGACAATATCGGTTTGATAGCTTCTGTTTGCAGCTACTGTGCCAAGCGAGACCGCCTCATAGTTAATGCTGCCGTCATCGTGATAGGCGTACGCTTTCAGAGTACGCTCATCCTGTCCCTGAAAATAGGAAAAGAAAATGCGGAGTATTGAAGTATCTCCGGTCTGTTCCGAACATTCTGCCAAAAGGTCAGTACGGTATTTGCCATCATTGCACAGCCTGAAAACCGCCAGGTTCATCTCTTCCGGCACAGATTGTCCGGCTGCCTGCTCAGACAAACTCGCCAGATAGCCGCTTTTCCGGCTGACCTCCTGCGAACCGGATATCTCCGGGAATGTCAAAGGGATTCCGTCCAGGGCCGCAGTAATGGGAGCGCTGACAGATGTACTGTTTTGCAGGGCTTCCGGCAGGTCGGACAGGCAGAGTGTCATTTTCAAATATGTGCCGTCAAAATAAGTGAACGCTGTCTCATGGGTGATTGTAAATGT
Source organism: uncultured Ruminococcus sp. (assembly GCA_934463425.1). GTDB lineage: Bacteria > Bacillota > Clostridia > Oscillospirales > Ruminococcaceae > Ruminococcus_C. The sequence continues at coordinate 5,356 of CAKSJP010000017.1, read as the reverse complement.
GTCCGGTATATTTGCAGAGGTTTCTACTTCTGTCGGCTCGACAGTAATGCTTTGTATTTTATGATCCTCTGTCGGCTTTCCGTGGAAAAAGTCCGAAACGCCCTGTTCCAGAGAGGAAGAGGTCGCGACAGAAGTTCCGAAAAAAACACACAGCACCGCTGCGGTGACGGCAGCCGCCACACACCAGATGCGCTTTTGGACAGACATGGGTTTTCTCAGCAGTTTCCGCTCCATTCTGCGCTTTCTCCGCTGATATGCCTTAGAAAATTCCGGCTCGTATGCATCGGGAGAGAACGCCTGCTCCACGATCTCCGCCCACTCCGTCTCGTTATAGGGAAAATAGCTGTTCATAGGAAGTCACTCCTTTCTGTTTCATCATAGCTTTTCTGGCACGTTCAAAGCGTTTTCGTGCCGCCGCTTCCCGAATGCCGCACCGCACCGCGATCTCCCGGAACGACAGGTGCTCCTGACAGCGCAGCAGTACGATCTTCTGGTCGGTCTCACTGAGGATATGCAGCATTTCCGTCAGTGCTGCCTGCTGCATCGCCTGTTCCTCCTGCTGTTCCATGGGACTGGGCAATGCCTCTTCCGGGATCTGTAGAAACTTGTCATCCCACGGCGTGCGCCGGTCGGCTTCTCTGGCATTTTTTCGATATTGGCTGATGGATGTGTTGCGAATGATCTGTATCATATACTGCTTGGTCTGCGGGCTTTCCGGGTCGCCAATCTTGTCCAGATTGACGATCACCTTGCAAAATGCCTCAGAAACGGCATCCTCTGTCTGCTGGGTATGGTGCAGGATGGCATAGGCAATGTGGTACATGGGTCTTTCGTAGAGCTGGTATAGGATGTGCAGTTTTTCTTTTGCAGGCTGCATCTGTTTCACCTCCTGTTTGCTTTTGGGACGTCCTGTAAAAGATAACGCGCAGCGGCGTAAAATGTGACAGAGACAAAACCGCCGTCTTGCATTTTTCTCCAAAATGTGCTATACTACTGTAGTAAGTTTACACTAACTAAAAAGGAGCACCCTCATGACAACTTCAAAAATCAAACCGGAGCTGAACGGCGTAAAGGATGACAACATCCTCCGCGGCATGGCAAAGCTGTATCCCGTCTATGGTCTGATCTCATGGATGCCGGCGGCGAAGCGCATGGCAGAAAAAATCCTGATTTTTCAAAAGGACTAACGCCAGAGTATTCCACACTTCTCCCGGGTTTTCCACATCGCTTTCCACAACTTGTGGAAAACAAAATCTCTGGTTTTTCCGGTGATTTTTCTGAAATGGTTACAATCATTACACACTGCAGCAGAATCCGACAGCTGGTTTTACACCGTGTCATAGGATTCGGGGGATGCACCGCAGGCTGTTTTCTACATCTTGTGGAAAACCCTGTGGAAAAGTTGGGGAAATAGCGGAAAGCTGCCGGAGCATTTCCCAAAAATCCGCGCAATTCCGCCTGGTTTTCTGCCGTGGAAATGTGGAAAATGCATATTTCGGAAAATGTGGGAAACACTATGCCATAGAAAGTATCTGCTTTCTATGACTTATCAAAACGAGGTGTATCTCATGAAAAACAATCGCTATCTTGTCCTGCCCCTGGCACTGCTGCTGGTGGGCGGCATGTTCACCGGCTGCGGCAGCAAAACAGACAGTACTCCGGAAAACAATGTCAGCAGTTCTGACAGCAAGACCGCCGGAGACGTTATGACCGACGTGGAAGAGGATGTCCGGGACATTGTGACCGATGCCGGAGATGCTGTGCGGGATGCCGGAGATGCGGCAGGCGATGCCGTCAAGGATGCCGGAGACGCCGCAGGCGATCTTCTGGGAGACGATGACGACTCCCGAAAAGACGACAGCAGCCGCTAAGCTGCCGCTTCTGCAAGCTATCATCAGAAAAAGCCCTGCCGACAGCAATCGACAGGGCTTTTGTGAAATTCGTCACAGGGCACACAGGTGCGCTCTGGAGAATCACTTAGTCATACATATTATAGTCCGGCTCCTTCGACCAGGAGGCATCTCCCTTACTGCGGATCAGTGCAACACTTTTTGCTGCGCTCAGATTGTACTCCTCAGTTGCCGTGTAATACTCATCCATGGTAAAGCATCCTGCACCCAGTGCCGCATCAAGATACAGCGTATCTACTGCATCGTGGCTGTCTACCACACCGTCGCCGTTCACATCCAGCAGATTGTAATCCAGGCGGCTGATGGTTTTCGTCTCCGCAATGCTGTCTCTCAGGTGGGAATACGCCTCGTTGTCCGACCAGGAACTGCCGTCAGTGATCGTCAGTCCGCCGGCACCTTCCATTGCGCTGACATACAGCTGTGCAGCAGCGTCTACTGCAGTCACACTGCCCGTCTCTGTGAATCTGGCTGCATTTCCGCCGAAGGCAATAGTCTGGTTCTCATGGATCCACTGTGCATCTGCGGCATCTACGACGCCGTCGCCGTTCACATCCGCATTTTCCGGCAGTGTGCTGCCATTGCTGAGTCCGTAGGAGATCACAGCGGCATCATGGGCAGTCACATAGCCGTCCATATCCACGTCGCCCTTCGCATCAGTTCCCTCCGCAGCGCTTGCGCCCAGTACAGCCACAGGCATTGCAGTAAGCGCCATTGTACCTGCGAGCAAAATTGATACCATCTTTCTGTTTTTCATAAAAAATCCTCCCTTGTAAATATAAATAGCGGCAGCAGTGCATTTTTACAATGCCGCCTATCCCTTCTTGGACAAAATATTCCGTTTTCGCAAAATATTTTATCTATTTTGATTATACCATATCAGCAGTACGTTGTCAAGCATCTTTCTATTTTTGTACACATTTTTTTTACAAAATAACTTTTCTTCCGGAAAAAAATCTCACCCAAGCACATTCGCTCCGGTGAGATCTTTCTATGGATTCGATTACTGCTGTTCAAACCGCCGTTTCAGCTTTTCAAAGAAGCTCTGGCGCTTTGCCTGGTTTTTCTCTTCCAGACTGTCATCAAACTTCTGGAGCAGTTCCTTCTGCTGACGGGTCAGCTTTCGCGGTACTTCTACCACAACGGTGACATACTGGTCACCATAGGACTCTCTGCCCAGATACTTGACGCCCTCGCCCCGCAGCCGGAACTTTGTGCCGCTCTGTGTGCCCTCCGGGATGTCATACTCCACCTTGCCCTTGATGGTGGGGACAGTCACCTTATCGCCCAGCACAGCCTGTGCATAGGTGATAGGGATCTCACAGTAGATATCCACGCCATTTCGGGTGAACAGATCGTGGGGACGTACATTGACAGAGACATTCAAATCACCGTTCGGGCCGCCGTTCAGTCCGGCATCACCCTGACCGCTGACGCGGAGCACCTGACCATTGTCGATGCCTGCCGGCACTTTCAGCTCAATGTCATTGGTGGTGCGACAGCGTCCGCTGCCCCGGCACTTGCTGCACGGATTGGTGACGATCTTGCCCTTACCGCCGCAGCGGGAGCAAACTCTTGTGGTGGACATCACGCCGAAGGGTGTCCGCTGGTTCACCTGTACCGAACCGCGTCCGTGGCACTCGGTACAAGTGGTGCTGGTGGTGTTGGCATCTGCGCCGGTGCCGCCGCACTGATCGCACTTCACCATATGGGTGATGCGCATCTTTTTCTTCACGCCCTTGCAGGCTTCCATAAAGTCGATGGTGACATTCTGGTTGACATCGCCGCCCCGTCTGGGGGCATTGGCGCTGGATGCCGCACTTCTGGAGCTTCCGCCAAAGCCGCCGAAACCGCCGCCGAAGATGCTGTCGAAGATATCGCCCACATCACCGAAACCGCCAAAGCCTCCGCCGAAACCGCCTGCGCCGGCACCGCCGCCATAGTTGGGATCTACGCCGGCATGACCGAACTGGTCATATCTCGCCCGCTTATCTGCGTCCGACAGCACCTCATAGGCCTCATTGATCTCTTTAAATTTCTCTGCGGCTTCTTTGTCATCCGGGTGCAGATCGGGGTGATACTTTCGTGCCATGGTCTTGAATGCCTTTTTGATATCGCTTTCAGAAGCACCCTTTTGCAGCCCCAGTACTTCGTAATAATCCCGTTTTTCTGCCATGTCTGCTGGCTCCTTTCCCTGGAACAGATGCATCGCAGCTGTTCCTGTCTGTATGGATCATGGGAACATTCTTTCGGCAGATTACGCGCAAAGCCGATGGGCGGACTTTGTGCGGCGCTGCCTTATCCCATATACAACGATGCCGGGACAAGCCGAAACCTGCCCCGTCACCGCCTTACTATACCTGCGGCAGCTGCCGCATGATTTTTTAAAACCTGTCTTTCGCTTAGAAAGACGAGTCCTTCCTTAAACTTCCTTGAAGTCTGCGTCTACCACGCCGTCGTCATTTGCGCCGCCGCCCTGGCTGCCGCCGTTCGGATCTGCGCCGCCGAAGCCTGCGCCGCCCATGTTCGGGTCTGCGCCCGGCTGACCGCCGTTCTGCTGATACATCTTGGAGGACAGTGCATAGAATGCCTGCTGCAGATCATCGGACTTTGTCTTGATGGCTGCGGCATCGTTGCTGCTGACTGCGCTTCTCAGGTCAGCGATCTTGGTCTCAATCGCGGACTTTTCGTCTGCCGGAACCTTGTCGCCAAATTCCTTCAGCGCGTTTTCGCACTGGAAGCACAGGCTCTCTGCATTGTTCTTGGTGTCTACCTCTTCCCGGCGCTTCTTATCCTCTTCGGCATACTGTTCTGCTTCCTTGACAGCCTTGTCGATATCGTCCTTGGACATGTTGGTAGAAGCGGTGATCTTGATATCCTGCTCCTTGCCGGTGCCCAGATCCTTTGCGGTAACATGCACGATACCGTTCTGGTCGATGTCGAAGGTAACTTCGATCTGCGGTACGCCTCTCGGAGCCGGTGCAATGCCGTCCAGACGGAAGGTACCCAGCTGCTTGTTGTCCTTTGCGAACTCACGCTCACCCTGGAGGACGTTGATGTCTACTGCGGACTGGTTGTCAGCTGCGGTAGAGAAGATCTGGCTCTTCTTGGTCGGGATGGTGGTGTTTCTCTCAATGATCTTGGTGCAAACACCGCCCATGGTTTCCAGACCCAGGGACAGCGGTGTAACATCCAGCAGCAGCAGACCGTCCTTGACGTCGCCGCCGAGGACACCGCCCTGATATGCAGCGCCCAGTGCGACGCACTCGTCCGGATTGATACCCTTGAACGGCTCCTTGCCCAGCTTCGAACGAACGGCTTCCTGAACCGCCGGGATTCTGGAGGAACCGCCGACCATCAGAACCTTGTTCAGTTCCGACGGAGACAGACCGCTGTCAGACAGCGCCTGCTGTACCGGACCCATGGTAGCGTCTACCAGATCCTTGGTC
>CAKSJP010000016.1 GCA_934463425.1 uncultured Ruminococcus sp. | reverse complement strand
GCTGCCTTTCTCAACTGAGCGTGGCAGAGGTTCATTGGGGTGCTCTTGAAACTACCCTAAAATCTATTATACGAGGTATATGTTATGAAAATTGAAACAATGGATGGAATAATTGATGTTGATTTAAGTAAAGTGATATTAAGTGATGTTTGTCCTTTAGGTGATATTGTGCTTGTAAGGTGCGGTATCACTCTTTTTTGTCATGATTTGCCTGAAATTTGCACCTTGTGCCAAATTCCTTGACTTTTTTGTCGAGTTTGGTAAAGTGAAAATATTGAATGCAGATGTGATTAGGGCAAGAGATGCTCACAGCTTGAATTATTTTTTCATGATATGCTGGATGTTTTTTGCAGAGTATGGTATAATGAAGGTGATTCAATCAAGAGAAACCACTGTGCTGAGGTAATGGATGCTTATTGTTTATGGAGAGGGTGGTTTCTTTGATTGTATAGAAATAATTTGAAAAAATATATGTACAATTAAATTAGTACATTGGAGGTCTTATTATGGCGTTTGTAAATGCATACTTAACTGATGAGGGAAAAAGAATAATTGAGGTTATTCGCCGATTTTAGTGGGTAGTGGGTATCCGGAAAATCACTGTAAACCGACCGCCACCCTTGACAGAACCTGAAAGAAATGCTGTGAAGTCGTTGCCGACGGTGACGAACGGGGGAACAGCGCAGATGGTTCACCGTCGGGCAGCCATTGTAGCATTTCTTTCAGAACCTGTCAAGGGCAAGCCGCCTTGCGGCAGTGGCTGAAAATGCCTCTGGTTCGGAATCTAAGAACAGCTCAGATGGTTGCAGCGATTTTCATAACATCTTCCATCGGTAAACCTCCACATACGAGATAGATCATAGTTGGTCTGTCATTTTCTTTGCAGCAGAAATGGTTTCTGTCAAAAATTCCGGTGTACCTTTCTGACAATGTTGGCGTCCTTCACGAAGCTCTGTATTGCACAGATAACCCTCTGTTCCTATGTATGCCATAATAGGTGCATAACCATCAAAGCCTTTGTATGTTCTTGAAACGCCTTCTTTTTGTGTTTTTGAATTGTCAAAAGGTGTAACGTCTATATCAACAGGAACAAAGCCGTTTGTCATTCTCATCGACGAGGCGGGCAAGAACAGAGACAGTCATATGCTTGGCGTATTCAAGCACCATAGCTTCAAACAGCAGTGTAAAGCCAGAGTGTTTTCTCGCCCACGGCACACTGACCTGCGGACACTTTCCATTCCAGCGTACTTTCGGTACTCTTGCGTGGAGGAAGGTTTTATACTGAAAGAAGTTGAGATGTTCCTCACGAATCCGGATATTCTTGATGAACTCCTGCCGTGGAATAAAATCGTACAGAATAAATGCAGATCATCCATTACACAGAAACAGCCCTGAGTTTTTTCAGGGCTGTTTCTAATTTGGACTAATTAGTGTTTATTGGAATGGTGGGCGATTATTAGGCGGATACGTTATTTCTTTTGTCACCGCTTGAAGACATCACTCTAAATCTGCTTTTCTACAAATCCCTAAGTGAAGTCCTCTTTCGGGTCACCGCTTTTCCGCGGTTGCCATGGGGATGCGCACCCGGTACTCGATATAGTCCTCGCGCTGGATCTTCTGGGAGTCTGCCGCGATGCCTGCCGCCTGCATGGTCTCCACCGCCTTGGTGATGGTATTTACGAAAATGCGCACATTCTGGAACACCTTGCTCCGCTTTTTATAGCTGTTCTGGACGCGTTTCTGCCCGATGACCTCTTCCACGGCGGCTTCTGTCTTTTCCACGTTCAGATTTTGCTTCACCACCTTTTCCAGGATCGCCAGGCGTTCTGCCGGGGCAGCCAGCCGCAGCAGTGCTCTGGCGTGGCGTTCCGTCAGATTGTACTTCATGATGATCTCGCGCTCGTCCGCCGTCAGCCGCAGCAGGCGTAGCTTGTTGGCGATGGTGCTCTGGGCCTTTCCCAGCTTTGCCGCCGCGTCCTCCTGAGTCATGCCGTAGTAGGTGATGAGCTTTTCGATGGCGCTTGCCTCGTCGAAAAAGGAAAGATCCTGCCGCTGGATGTTCTCCACCAGTGCCATAATGGCGGAGTTCCGGGAACTGATGTCCAGGATAATGCAGGGCACTGCCCGAAGCCCTGCCAGCTTTGCCGCCCGGAGCCGCCGCTCGCCGGCGATGAGCTCATAGTGGCTTTCTCCCCGGCGCACCGTCAGCGGCTGTAAAATGCCGTTCTGGAGAATGCTGTCCGCCAGGGACTGGATGTCCGCAATGTCGAATTCGCTCCGGGGCTGGTGGGGATTGGGACGGATCTCGCTGATGTCCACCTCCACCACCCGGTTGATGGGCTTTTCCTTTGTGAATGTTAAAAATCCTGCCATGCTGCTGTACTTCCTCTCTATGTATTTCTATGGGAGTGATCCATATCCCTATTGTAGCAGATCCGGGAAATGATTTCCACCCAAAAAATCCGCCTGTTTCGGGCATTTTCTTCCTCTCATCCGGAAATAACGCCGCCGGGTGACACCATTTCCCGAAGATGAGACAGGATTTGCAGGGGAATGCTGTCGGGGACTGCGATATTTTTTTCGGCGGCACTCCGGCGGCTCAGGTGCGCCGTTGGTGCTGACTTCATGAAAATGTTGTGAAAAATGCAAAAAAAGCTTGCATGATATCTGAAAATATAGTATAATGTATCATAAGGCTCTGGAAACAATTTCATGAGCACCGAAACACCCTTTTTGGAAAGTGAGGAAACCGTTATGTCTTTTTTTGATAAACTTGGAAAAACCATTAGTGACACCACTCACACCGTTGTGGAGAAAACCAAGTCCTCCACCGACACCATTCGTCTGAATGGTCTCATCAACGACGAGGAGAAGAACATCAACACCGCCTATCTGAACATGGGCAAAAAGTACGCAGAGCTGCACACCGACAGTGCAGAGCCGGAATTTCAGGAATTTCTGGATGCCATCGCTGCCAGCCAGAGAAAGATCGAAGAATACCGGGAGCAGATCCGCCGGAACAAGCACCAGCTGATCTGTCAGAGCTGCGGCGCAGAGATCCCGGAGGCTGTGCTGTTCTGCACCAAGTGCGGCGCAGAAAATCCGGTGGGCAAGCGCCTTGCAGAGGAGCGTGCCGCCAAGGAAGCCGCAGAGCGCGCGGAACGTGCGGCACAGGAGGCGGCACGTCAGGCGGCAGCCCAGCAGGCAGCGGCACAGCAGGCTGCACCGGGATATGTTCAGCAGCCCGCAGGCGGCGCAGAGGTCTGCCCGGCATGCGGCAAGCCTCGTATGGCAGGCGCGATGTTCTGCACCTTCTGCGGAAACCGTTTCGTTGCGGCAGAGCCTGCACCTGCACCTGCTCCGGCAGTGGTGACACCGATTCCGGCAGAAGCTCCGGCGGCACAGCCGGCTGCGCCGGAAGTTATTACCGCCCCGGCAGCAGAAGAGACCCCGGTCATCCCGGCACCGGCAGCTGAACCCGTTCCGGCTGCTGTCCCGGAAGAAGCTGCGCCGGAGACTCCGGCTGTACCGGAGCGCCTTTGCCCCAACTGCGGCAAGCCTGTCCCGGAGCACAATAAGTTCTGCACCTCCTGCGGCACAAGGGTGGAGGACGAAGGGTCTGCTGTGACAGAAGCAGTCACGGCAGCAGCCCCGGAAGCACCGTCTGCGCCGGAGCGCATCTGCCCTAACTGCGGAAAGCCCGTTCCGGCGCAGAATAAGTTCTGCACCAGCTGCGGTACAAAAGTAGAGAACTAAAGTAGAGGACTAAAGAATACCGCACCAAGCTTGCGCGGCGGAGTGCTGTTCTGCCGCCGTATAGAAACTATGACATAAGGAGAATAATTTGATGAATTGTAAAAACTGTGGAATCGCCGTAGAAGACGGCAAGAAGTTCTGTCCCAACTGTGGTACGCCCCTTACCGATGCTGCGCCTGCGCCGGAAGTGATCCCGGAAGCTGTCCCGGATGCTCCTGTCCCGGAAACCCCGGACATCCCGACATCCGAAGCACCGGCAGCTGAGATGCCGTCTGCGCCCGAAGCCGCTCCCGCACCGGAAGCAGCCCCGGCGCCGCAGCCCGAGCCGATTCCGCAGCCGTCTGCACCGGACGCCGCGGCAAATCCCTATTCCATGCCCGGCAACACCATTCCGGGCGGCGCTTCCGGCGGCGCAGTGCCTCCGGTCGGCGGCATGCCCTATGACCCTGCCGGAATGCCCGTGCCGCCCGTGGGACAGCCGCCCAAAAAGAAAAAGAAGACCGGACTCATTATTGCCCTGATCCTGATTCCCATCCTGCTGATCCTGATCGTGGTGGGCGTGATCGTCGGTGTCGGCGTGAGCATGGCAAAGAGAAGTGAAAAAACCGTCAATGATTACTGGAATGCCCATGTGAACTGTGATGCAGAAGCGATGGCAGATCTCTGCCCGGATGATTTCTGGGGCTATATTTCCGATACCTATGACCTCACGGAGGAAGAGGCAGTGGCGGCTATGTCGCTGTACATGCAGGACTATGCAGACGACATGGGCGGTGACCTGTCCTATGCATGGGAACAGGAGGGCGTGACTGCCGGCTTCGGCAGCGCCGCGCAGCTGGATACCGTCCGGGAGGATACCGACCGGTTCGGTCTGAAGGTCTCTTCCGGGATCTGCATGGATGTCAAGTGCACTGTGACCGGCAGCGAGGACACTGACGAGGACGAATACTCCATCTGGACCATCAAAATCGGCGGTCAGTGGTGCAGCCTGTCTGCTATGGACGATTTCGACGATGTGTGCAATTCAGAATATGCCGACAGCGCAAAGTATCAGGCAGAATACGGCGACCTGATGGACACCTATTGGAATGCGATGCTCACGGCGGATGCAGGTACCATGTCCACCCTTGTGCCCGACGGCTGGTGGGATCTGGTGGATCAGGAATACGGCGTACAGCAGGCAGATGCGGAGACATATCTGTCCGAGATGCTCCAGGAGATGGTGACCTCAGAATTTGGCGAGGATGCTGCATCGGATATTTCTGTGCGCGTGACCGGTATCGACGAGTATGACGATTCTGACCTGGAGGATCTGAACTCCGGTCTGGATACCTATGGCGTTGCCGGCGAAGCGGCAGTGGATGTCCGCGTGACAGTTACTGTGAACGGTGAGGATACCGACACCTATGTGACCCTGACACAGATCGGCGGTCAGTGGTATGTCTATGATGCGATGTACTACTATGCGACTGCCTGCTACAGCGCCGGGGAATAAAAGATAAGGCACTGTGCCGCAAGGAGTTTAATACCAATATGAAATGTGAACACTGTGGATATGAAGCGCCGGAGCGCGCTGTGATCTGCCCGGAATGCGGCGAGATCCTGCCCCGTCCGGAAAAAAAAGAACCGGAAGCCGGTTCGGAGAAAAAAACAGCTGCGCCGGCAGCCGACAGCTTTTCCATGCCGTTTCTCACGGCAGAGACCGCAAAAACCGATGCTGCATCGGTGGAAGATCCGGAAGAGCTGCGGCGGCAGAAGCAGGAAAAGACCATTCGCCTGCGCCGCCGGATCATTGCAGCAGCCGTGGCAGCGGTGCTGGTGCTGGCTGCGGTGCTGTACTACATCTTTTTCTGGGGCTATAAGCTGGCGGTATACCGCTATGTCAAGGGCGTGGATTATTCCAGCGGCAGCATGTATACCGCCCTGGTGCCGGATGCCTATATGGATTATCTGGAGGATACCTATTCCACCACACGCCGGGAAGTAAAGTCCATGATGCATGACTATTTTACCTACTGGAACGAGAACTACGGCACAGAGGGCAGAATGTCCTATGAAATGCACGATGTCACCATACAGACGGATGCAGACGCTCTGGCGGCGCTGGAGGACGAACTGAAAACCAGCTACGGCATCCAGGTGGAGATCAAAAAGGCGGCAGAAGTCCAGATCACCATCGATGACGGCGGCACAAAAGCATCGGAAAAGGCGACCTTCGTGAAGATCGGCAGCCGCTGGTGCTGCATGCAGGTGATGGAGGACATGGACTATGTCTGCCAGAATGACGGCTATAATGTGTGGTAACAAAGGAGCAAAACAGCATGGCAAAGAAAACCACTCAAAATCGGAAACAGGCAGAGCAGGCAGCGGCAAAGCGGCGGCGTCTCCGCATCGGCGCAGGCATCGTTCTGGTAGCTGCTGCGGCGGCACTGGCAGGCGGCGGGCTGATCTGGTATCAGCGAGATCAGAGGGCACAGAAGGCAGCGCCGGATTCCTCCGACTATGCCGATGTGCTCAGCACCTACTATACCGCCATTCTCTCAGAGGACGGCCAGGCAATGACTCAGATCATGGCACCGCCGGAGTACTGGACGTATTATATGGAGACCTATGACAAGACCGAGGATGACGTGATCCAGAGCTTTTCAGAGGGCTGTCAGAATACCATGTCGGAGTGGAAGGAGACCTATGGCGACGATGTCAAGATCTCCTATCAGATCGAGGGCATGTCCCAGCAGGGAGACTCCGGCATGACCGAGTGGAACACCAACATGGAGGATATGCTGGGGAATGACGGCGCCGATATCACCCAGGCAGTTACGCTGGAGGTAAAGCGCACCTTTCATGGCAGCAATGACTCCGGCAGTGATGTAGTATACCCCACCCTGGGCAAGATCGGCGAAAAGTGGTATATCATCTCTGAGGATAACGAAACGCTGCAGGGCAGCGGAACTTCTCAGGCCGATTCCCAATAAAATAACAAAAGAGCCTGCTTTCTCTCAGGTCGCACACAAGCTGTGCGCCGCGGGAAAGCAGGCTCTTTTTTTCAGGAGGGGGATTTTAGAACCTGGCTTCACAAGCGTATACCCGTGTCTTTTCGGCAAATTTTGCTGCATACTGCGTGAAAAATACTTGCCGGGCGACAGCCCGCCTGCGTATTTTTGCCTTGTCTGCAACAAAATTATGCTCGAAAATCCACACATATTTCTTGTGAAGACAGGTTCTTATTTCCGGTGGAAAAGTCCCTTTTTCTCATAGGGCTCACTTTCGTGAGAGAGCAGGGTATAGCCGATGCCCTTGATCTCCTTGTCCAGCATGGAGATATCTACCGGTGCTTCACTGATGATGACCGTCTCACCGTTCTTTGCAGAAGAAGTCACTTTTTTTACGTTACAGTTCTGGCGCACCAGATCGTTCATATGCGCCTCGCACATGCTGCACATCATGCCGTCAATTTTTAATGTTGTCTTTACCATGGTCGTTACCGCCTTTCTCATGATAGTACGCTTTTCGGGAACACCGCACAGAGGCTGGGCGATGCTGCTTTTATTATATACCCTATAGGGGTATTTGTCAAGTGCTTTGGTGCCGGGTGCAGAAAAAGCCCGGAGACAGAATGCCGCCGGGATCAGTATAAGATTTTGATAGGATAATCTTGCGCTGCACGATTTTTAAGGCGCAATATTTTTTCTGAATGCACAATTTGTGGTGGAAATAAGCAAAATCTGTGGTTGCATCTTCTGAAAAGTCATGTTATAATAGAAGCAATGCAATTGTACTTTGATTTGGGTTTTTCGGGATTTTCCCATGTGTTCTCCGGGAAAATCAGGAAAATCCGCCGAACGCAAAGGAGAACGACATGAAAATTGGAGTGATCGGACACAACTACTCCCACGGTGCAGATTTTGTGATGGATTATCCGGACGGGCCGGGCTGTTATCTGTTCCTTCTGGTAAAAACGCCTGCACGATTTTTATTGAATGGGAAAAAGTTGCATCTGGAAAAGAACACGATCGTATTTTTCACCCCGCACACAGCCTGCCGCTATGAAGCAGAAAACGGCATCTACACCGATGACTGGTTTTACTGCAGCATGACGCCGGAGGAGGAGATCGCGCTGCGCAATGAGGGCATGCCTTTTGATACGCCCATGCAGACCCAGAACGCCGCCGAGCTGTCAGAGCTGATCCGCAAGATGGCGTATGAGCACTATTCCGCGGAGCTGATGCACAGCGAGATCGAGCACCAGTATGCCAGCATCCTGCTGATGAAGATCCGCCGGGAATACTGCGCCGGCGATCATCACAGCACTCTGCAGCTGAAGGACAACAACCAGCAGCTGACCTATCTGCGGATGCGGATCTATCAGACGCCGGAGCAGTTCGGTACGGTGGATTCTATGCTGAATTTTGTCCGCATGAGCCGCTCGGGGCTGCAGCACTTGTATAAAAAGACCTTTGGCGTGACGGTGATGACGGATGTGACCTGTGCCAAAATGCAGCGTGCCAAGGAGCTGCTCTCGTCCACCGGGCTGACCGTAGGGGAGATCGCGGAGCAGTGCGGCTATGGCTGTACCTACAGCTTTCTGCGGCAGTTCAAGAAAAACTGCGGCAGCACGCCCAGTGACTTCCGCAAGCAGGGACGGCTGACATCGCGCATGGCGACATCTGCCTGATTTGTTTTTGCAGACACCCGGCGGGGTGAGCATCCGCGGCATTTTGCCGCAAGGGAAAAGACTATGATGAAACATATATTTGCCGGCGCAGTTGCTGCCGGAATGCTTTGGTGCACCTGCACCGCGTCGATCTCTGTATCGGCGCTGCCCCAGAACCAGACCCCGATGCGGGACATCACCACTGCCCAGCTGGTCAAGGATATGGGCATCGGCATCAATCTGGGAAACACCTATGAATCCTGCGGCGACTGGATCGACAAGTGGGGCGACGGTACGCCGGAATCCTATGAGACTGCCTGGGGCAGCCCGGTGATCACGCAGCAGATGATCCAGGGCTATGCCGACGCCGGCTTTGACACCCTCCGTGTCCCGGTGGCGTGGACAAATCTGATGGGCGATAACTACACCATCAGCGACCAGTATCTTTCGGCTGTCCGCGAGGTCGTGGACTGGGCGATGGACTGCGGTCTCTACGTCATCCTGAACCTGCACTATGACGGCGGCTGGATGGCGAATTTCCCCACGGACAAGGAAAACTGCATGGCAAAGTACAAGCGGATCTGGACACAGGTCAGCGACGCTTTTGCCGATTACAGCGACTACCTTGTCTTTGAGTCCCAGAACGAGGAACTGGGCTGGGAGAGTCTCTGGAACCGCTGGGGCGGTACAGAGGGCAAGGCGGAGTCCTATGCGCTGGTCAATGAGATTAATCAGACCTTTGTGGATATTATCCGCGCTTCCGGCGGCAATAATCCTCAGCGCCACCTGCTTATTTCCGGCTATAATACTGATGTGGAACTGACCTGTGACAGCCTGTTCCAGATGCCGGACGATCCGGCAAACCGCTGTGCCGTTTCGGTACATTATTATACCCCTTCCGTCTTTGCTATTCTGGAAGAGGACGCAGACTGGGGCAAAATGCGCTCCACCTGGGGCACAGATGCCGACTATCAGGAATTGAACCGCAATATGGATCTGCTGAAAACCACCTTTGTGGATCAGGGCATCCCGGTTATTATCGGCGAATATGGCTGCCCGAAGAAGAATAAGGAAGAAGAATCTGTCCGGAAGTTCCTGTCCTCCGTCTGTGAAGCAGGCTATTCCCGGGATATGTGCCCGGTGCTGTGGGATGTCACAGACCTGCGCTACGACCGGAGCAGCTGCAAGATGTATGATGATACGCTGATGCAGCAGTTTCTGGCGGTAAAGGGCAGCGAGAAACCGGAGACGCTTCTGGGTGACTGCAACCAGGACGGCGTGGTTTCTGCGGCGGATGCTGTAGTACTGGCGCAGTATCTCCTGGGCGCAAAGGCACTTTCTGAACCGGCTGCAAAGGCGGCAGACTGCACCGGAGACGGCGCAGTCAACGGAATGGATCTGGCACGCCTGCGGCAGCTGTTGACTGCATGACAATTTCATAAACTTCATATGAGCCTGTTTTAAATGTGTATTCATGAAACATGCTCGCATAAACATTCTGCAAAAAGCGGACAGCTTCCCAAACCGGGAACTGTCCGCTTTTTGTCAGTATACTGTGCAGTGATACCCGCAATACAAAAGAGAAATAGCCGCCCTACTCCTACATAAGGCGGCTGTTTCTAAAAAAACAGTCAAATTAAACGGGAGTGACCGCCATTCGGTACGCTCTCTTTATGTTTATTATACCCGAATCCATCCGGTTTGTCAAGGGGCAGACCGGATAATTGTTTTGTCGAAATCTTGACAAAGCCGCCTTGTTTTGCTATAATAGGTATCACGAGCGTACCGAAAAAACATATGGTTGTATATGTAACGGCGGTCTAATCCTGCTCCCACGCCTGCTTTTTTGACAGGAAGGGGGTGATGTCATGAGTCTATTAGAAGTTTTGGAACTTTTAAATTTTATCTGCAAGATCATTCAGATTATGCAGCATGACAATAGAAAAGGAAAATAGCCGCCTAGTCCCCCGACTTTTGGCAGCTATTTAAATGCGAAATTTGGGAGCAGACCGTTTTCGGTACGCTCTCTTTATGTTTATTATACCCGAATCCATCCGGTTTGTCAAGAGGCAGACCGGATTATTTTTATGCAAAAAATGTATAATATGCGTGTCTTTTCTCGGACAATGCCGAACTTTCCACAAAACGCTTTGTTTTTCTCTGTTAAAAAGTTGAAAATATTGTGGAAAGCTATTGTGAAATAGAGAAAATTTACGCTTCGAACCTGCCCTCTGTCAGCTCGGCTGCGGGATAATAATGCATCAGGATCTCCCGCCAGTCCGCGCCGTCCTTTGCCATGGCGTTTGCCCCGAACTGGCTCATGCCCACGCCGTGTCCATAGCCCTTGGTGGTGAAAACCAGCTCGCCGTCCTTTACTTCTACGGAAAAGGCAGCCGACCGCAGCCCCAGCGCTTCCCGCAGCTGCTGCCCGGTGCAGGAGACGCCGCCGACGGTCACCTGGAGCACCGTCCCGGAATCGGAACGATCCCCGGTCTGCACCCATTTTGCCATGTCGCTGTCCCAGACGGCATCGGGCAGCAGTGCCTGTACCGCCTCCTGAAATTCCGCACCGCTGAAGCTTGCAGTCTCCAGATACCGCGGCGCAGCCGTGTCCGCTTCGCTTTCCACCGGGACGAGATATGCCACCGGACTGCCCCACACGTTTTCTGCACTTTCTGTGACACCGGCGGACATGGAGCAGAACGCCGCAATAATGGGCGCGCCCTCATATTCCAGGACATAGGGGAGCACCTCGTCTACTGCCTGGGTGATCTTGGCATAGGCGCTGTCGAAGCTGTCACCGTAGTACTGCCGCGCCTGATTTTCTGTGAAGCACGCCTGGTACTGACTGCTGTCGTTGGAAAAATCCGCGCCGCAAAGCTCCGCAGTGGGACTGGATTTTTCCAGGAGATGCTGCCGCTCGGCATAGGTGTGCGCCGCCACCGCCTGTGCCTTGAGCGCCTCCGGCGCAAAGGTCGCCGGCATTTCCGCACAGACCGCGCCGATCACATAGTCCCGGACGGAGATCTCCTCCACCCTGCCGCTGGTGATGTCCAGCATTCTGTAGCTGCTGCAAAGCTGCGCTGCTTTCCCGGTGCTTGCAGAATCTGCGGCATCCTCCGGCACAGAAAGAGAAGTGGGTGCTGTGGCAGACGGCGGCGCTGTGCCGGAAGAACGCGCCGTAAACTGCGCCGGAAGCACCGTAAACAAAAACAGGGCAGCCGTAAAAGCGCCCAGGGTCATCAAATATTTCCTCATTCTCCCAGTTCCTTTCTGCTTTTCTCCTGCCGGACAAAAACCTTTGAAAAAGATTGACAGGCGGCGGCTTTTCGTGTATAATATAAGGTAACGATTAAACAAGGAGGCAATCTCTATGACACCGCAGCTGATTTATAACCACAGCATTGAAGATTCTGATATTCACAATTTATGCGAAGATATGGTGCAATATTCCGCCATCGCGCCAAAATATTACGAACGCTTTGATGTAAAACGAGGTCTGAGAAACGCAGACGGTTCCGGCGTCATTGCTGGGATTACCCGGATCTGTATGGTACATGGCTATGTTATGAGCGAAGGCGAGCGCCAGCCGATCCCCGGCCAGCTCATCTACCGGGGCTATGATATCAACGATCTGATCGAAAATGCAGAGCGGGAGGACCGATTCGTTTTTGAAGAAGCAGCTTATCTGCTGCTGTTCGGCAGACTCCCCAACGGCGCAGATCTGGAGCGCATGACACGCTCACTCGGCGTTCGCCGCGAGCTGCCGCCGGGATTCCTGGTGGATTCCATCATGCAGTCACCGTCCAATAACATTATGAATAAACTGGCGCGGAGCATCCTGTCCCTGTATTCCTATTCCGATGTGACCGAGAATACCACCATTGAGGACGAGATGTCCATCGCCCTGGATCTGATCGCAAAAATGCCCATCCTCATGGACGGCGCATATCAGGCGAAGCGCCATAAGTATGACAACGCCAGCCTCATCATGCACCCGCTGCGCCCGGAGGAGAACACCGCAGAGTCCATCCTGTCCCTGATCCGGAGCGACCGCTCCTATACCAAGGCAGAGGCGCAGCTGCTGGATACCCTGCTGGCGCTCCACGCAGACCACGGCGGCGGAAACAACTCCACCTTTGCCTGCCGCGTGGCGACCTCTTCCGGCACAGATCCCTTTGCCGCATACACCTCCGCCATCAACTCCCTCAAGGGACCCCGTCACGGCGGCGCGAACATCAAGGTCATCCAGATGCTGGACGACATCAAGGCACATGTGGCACACTGGGAGAACGAGGGCGAAGTCGCCGACTATCTCACCAAGATCCTGCGGAAGGAAGCCAACGACGGTTCCGGCCTGATCTACGGCATGGGACATGCAGTTTATACCCTGTCTGATCCCCGCGCTGTGATCCTGAAGCGCAAGGCAATGGCACTGGCTGCCGGCAAGGAGATCGAACGGGAGTTCAAGCTGCTGGATACCGTTGAAAAGCTGACACCGGAGCTGATGAAGTCTGTCCGGGGCAGCGACAAGGTAGTATGTGCCAATGTGGATATGTACTCCGGTCTGGTGTACCGGATGCTGGGCATTCCGGACGAGCTGTTTACACCGCTGTTCGCCACCGCCAGAATGGTGGGCTGGGCGGCGCACCGTATGGAAGAGATGCTCACCGGAAAGCGGATCATCCGTCCGGCATACAAGGCGATCGCAAAGGCGAAGGAGTATGTTCCTCTATGCGACCGATAATCCCTATGCTGAGGATGCGGCGGCGGCCACGGCTGCCAGCCGCATTTTGCCTACTCTGCTGCCTGCTGTTTTCCGGCTGTACGCCGGGTGCAACGGTGGATTCTCTGCTGAAGCCCCCCAGTCTGAGTGAAGAACAGCAGCAGATCTATCTGGCGCTCCAGGATGCCGTGGGGAGCAGCATCACCCTCCAGTACCCCAGAGCCGGCGCGAATCTCTCCGCCTTTACGGTGGCGGATCTGGACGGGGACGGCGCAGACGAAGCACTGGTATTCTATAAGAAAACCAGCCTCGCCGCCGCAGAAAACGGACTGCGGCTCAGTGTTCTGGACCAGGTCAAAGGGGCGTGGATGTCCGTGTGCGACCGTCCGGCAGACGGCACAGAGGTAGAACGCATTGAGATCTCACCCATGGGAGATACTGCCCAGAATCAGATCTTTGTGGGCTACAGCGGCGTGGATCAGTCGGACAAGTCTCTGACCGTCTACCGTTACGGCGACAGCGAGGTGCAGCAGCTGTTCACTGCAGCGTATACCATGTTTGATGTGGCAGACCTGGACGGCGACCAGACCCGGGAGCTTCTGGTGCTGGGAAAGCTGACAGAAAACGCCTCCTCCTCGGCGGCGATGTACCGTCTCCGGGACGGCAGCATCAAGGACAACGGCAAGCTGGATCTGCGCACCGGGTTTACGGACTTCAGCCAGACGGTGTACGGCACATTGTCCGACGGCACTACCGGCATCTATATCGACGGCACCACCGGGCCGTCCTCGCTGCAAACCGAGATCCTGCATGTGCAGGGGAATACCCTGGCATATGTGCTCTCCGACAGCGAGTCGGTGTCACAGACCAGCCGCTCGGTGGGTTATCTTTCCATGGATCTGGACGGTGACGGCGCCGTGGAGATCCCGGTGCAGGAACCGTTTCCGGGCTATGGCGCAGATGCCTCAGAGCAGGTGCGTCTCACCCGGTGGCTCAGTGTCTCTGAGGGCAGCCTGACCGAAAAGGCACGGGGCTATTTCAGCCTGAATGACGGCTGTGTGTTCCTGCTGCCGGCGGCGTGGTATGACACGGTGACTGCGGTGACGGATACTCTCACAGGGGACATCGTGTTCTGCCGCTATGACGGCGAGATGAATGACCATATGACCGAGCTGCTCCGCTACAGTGTGGCACAGGATGCAGAGACCCGGGAGGAGCGCGAGGCCGAGGGCTATCGGCTGCTCCATACCCGGGGCAAGGCGTCTTATTATATGAAAGCTGCCGAGACCGAGGACGATCTGGCACAGCCGTGGGAAACGCTTATGGTGCGGTTTCTGTTTGTACAGTAAGGATTTTTCCTGTGCTGAGACGGCACGAAGTGCCGGAGGGATAATTTTAATGCAGGCGTCCCGTACCGGAAATGGAAAACCTTATGGCAACGTATATGACATCCTCCCAATCGTAGGGGCGAACATCGTTCGCCCGTTGGTAGGTTTACGGGTATCCCGGGCGAATACATCCCCCTTGAAAAGGGGGATGTCCCGAAGGGACAGGGGAATGATCCGCCTTTCGGAATGTGAAAATAAAAACAGTCTCTCAAACAGAGGTGTAGAAATGAAACGAATTTTAGTGTGTGAAGATGAAGATGTGATCCGGGATTTTGTCGTCATCAACCTCAAGCGCGCCGGCTATGACGTGTGCGATGTGGGATGCGGCGAGGACGCGCTCCGGGTCTTTGAAGAAGAGCACGGCAATTTTGACATCGTGCTGCTGGATATCATGATGCCCGGCATCGACGGCTTTACCGTCTGCAAAAAGCTCCGGGAAAAAAGCTCCACCATCGGCATTATCATGCTGACGGCGCGGACACAGGAGATGGATAAGGTCAGCGGACTGATGTTCGGCGCGGACGACTATATCACAAAGCCGTTCTCCCCCTCTGAGCTGACCGCCAGAGTGGACGCCATCTACCGCCGTGTCTGCATGAGCTTTATCAAGGACGAACAGTCGCCCGTCATCGAAAGCGGCCCGTTCACCCTGAACCTCAAGAGCCGCACCGTCACCAAAAACGGCAAGCTCATCGACCTGACCCAGGTGGAATATCAGATCATGGAATATTTCCTGAACAATCAGAACACCGCCCTGGACCGCGCCAGCATCCTGAACCACATCTGGGGCGACGGCTATTTCGGCGATGACAAGATCGTGGACGTGAATATCCGCCGCATCCGCATGAAGATCGAAGAAGAACCCAGCAAGCCGCATTACATTACGACGATCTGGGGCTATGGATATAAGTGGAATGACAAATAAACGCAGACGCGGCGCAAAAAAACGCGCCGGAAGTTCGATCACACGGCGGTGGGTCATCAATAACCTGGGGATCATCGCCCTGGTGCTGACAGTACTGGATCTGGCATTTATCTATATCATGCAGAACTACTACTACAGCGCGTCCCAGCAGTATCTGAATACCAAGATCAGCTCTGTGACCGGTGTCCTCAGCCGCTATGCCCAGGATGCCGACATCAATTTTTCTTCGGAAATGCGCAGCACCATCGAGAACTTTTCCGATAAGGACAAAATGGAGCTGATGGCGATCAATTCCCGGGGCAGAGTCGCCCTGACCTCCTCCGGCTTCACGCCGGCAGAGGGTGCAGCCATGCCGGACTATGAGGACGTTATGGACGGCGGCGACGGCTATTGGGTGGGCAAGCAGGACGGCGAGACCATTATGGCGCTTTCTGTGGATATTTCCGATATGAACACAGAATACAACGCCATCCGGGTGGTCGCCTCCCTGGACCGCATCCAATCCACCGTCAACTCCTATATTTTCGGTGTCACTGCGGTGTGCGTCGGCGTGCTCCTGCTCCTGGGCATTACGGGCATGTACTTCGTTCGCTCCATTGTGCGCCCCATCAAGCAGATCAACGCCACCACCAAGCAGTACGCAAAGGGTGACTTTTCCGTCCGCATCCAGGAAAACAGCAGTGATGAGATCGGCGATCTCTGCGTGTCCATCAACCAGATGGCGGACGAGCTTTCCAATACGGAGAACATGAAAAACGAGTTCATCTCCTCGGTTTCCCACGAGCTGCGGACGCCGCTGACTGCCATTAAGGGCTGGGCGGAGACCATGTGCATGGAAGCCGATCCGGACACCGTGCAGCGGGGCGTGCATGTTATCGTCAACGAGACTGAGCGCCTGTCGGAGATGGTAGAGGAGCTGCTGGACTTCTCCCGGATGCAGAGCGGCAGATTCTCCCTCCAGTGCGCCACCATGGATGTGCTGGCGGAACTGGGGGACGCTGTGCTCATCTATACGGAAAAGGCAAAACGGGAGAACATCCACATCATCTATCAGGAACCGGAGATGCTGCCCTTTGTCTACGGCGACAAAAACCGCATCCGTCAGGTGTTTATCAACGTCATTGACAACGCCATCAAATATTCCAACTCCGGCAGCACCATCACCATCAGCGCCGAAGAGGTGGGAAACATGATCCAGGTCACCATCACAGACAACGGCGTGGGCATCAGCGCCGCCGATCTGCCCCGGGTCAAGACGAAGTTCTTTAAGGCAAACCACACCCGGCGCGGCTCCGGCATCGGACTCGCCGTGGCAGATGAGATCATCACCATGCACGGCGGCAGACTGGACATCACCAGTGAGCTGAACGTGGGCACCAATGTGACCATCACCCTCCCGGTAGAAGCCCAGCGCCGCAGCAGCGCAGCAACCTAACGGCATCCGCCTGTTTTCGCGAACCAGAAGAAAGGATAGCATATGGCAAAACAACCCAGAGAAAATCCAAAGCACATGACCAAGATCGGCGGTCAGGCACTGATCGAGGGCGTTATGATGAAAGGCGCAGATACCGGCGCTATGGCATGCCGCCTCCCCAACGGCGAGATCGACGTGGAGACCTGGCAGGAGAATAACGGCAAGCACATGCCCTGGTACCGAAAGTGCCCCTTTGTCCGCGGCAGCTTCAACTTCGTGCTGTCCATGAAGGATGGCTACCGCTGCCTGACAAAGTCGGCAGAAAAACAGGTGCCGGAGGACGGGGAAGAGAGCGACGAGGACATGAACCGCTTTGAAAAGTGGCTGGATGAAAAGCTGGGAGACAAGCTCTTCGGCATCATCATGTCCATCGGCATGGTGATCGGCATCGCCGTCGCCATCGGTCTGTTTGTGTTCCTGCCGAAATTCCTCATCGGACAGCTGATCTCCCACACCGCCATTCCCGACAACAGCCGCTTCGTGCGGTCGCTGCTGGAGGGCATCATCAAGATCGTCATCTTCCTGGGCTATATGGCGTGCACCGGACTGATGAAGGACATCCGCCGCACCTATGAATACCACGGGGCAGAGCATAAGACCATTGCCTGCTATGAGGCAGGGGAGGAGCTGACCGTAGAGAACGTGAAGAAGCACACGCGCTTCCATCCGCGCTGCGGCACAAGCTTCATCTTCATTACCCTGATCGTCAGCATCCTGGTGATGTGCATCGTGCCCATCTACCAGGTCGTGCCCCGGATGATCGTCAGCATTCTCCTGCTGCCGGTGGTTGTGGGCATCTCCTATGAGTTCATCCGCATCGCCGGCCGGAGCAACAGCTGGCTGACCCGGGCGCTTTCCTGGCCGGGACTCCAGATCCAGCGCATCACCACCCGTGAACCGGATGCCTCCCAGATCGAGTGCGCCATCGCTGCGCTGAAGCCCTGCATCCCGGAGGACATGGAGGACGACAAGTGGTAAACACCCCCCGCGCCGCCATGCAGCAGATCCGGCAGCAGCTGGAAAGCGCCGGACTGGAATCGGCGCAGTTCGAGAGCCGCATCCTGCTGGAGACGGTGCTGGAGCTGCCCTGCGGCGTACCGCTCCCGGAACAGCCCCTCACCCCGGCACAGCAGCAGCGCCTGGCGGAACTGACGGCGCGCCGCTGCGCCCGTGAGCCGCTCCAGTATCTCTGCGGCACATGGGAGTTTTTCGGACTGGAATTTCAGGTGGGCGAGGGTGTTCTCATTCCCCGGCAGGATACCGAGACACTGGTAGAGACGGTGCTGGAGCTGCGAAGCGGAGCGCCGTCCACCTGCCTGCTGGATCTTTGCAGCGGTTCGGGCTGTATCCCGGCAGCGGTCGCGGCGCACCTGCCGGCGGTCACCGGGGCAGTGCTGGAGCTGTCTCCGGATGCCCTGCCCTATCTGCGGCGGAATCTGGCGCGCCATGCGCCGCAGCTGCAGTGCTGCGCCGGGGATGTGCTGCATCCGCCGGCAGACCTGCTGCAACAGCAGTATCACATCATCACCTGTAATCCGCCCTATCTCACCGCAGCCGATATGGCACAGCTTCAGCCAGAGGTTGCCCACGAACCCGAGACCGCCCTGTTCGGCGGCACGGACGGGCTGGACTTCTACCGAAAGCTGACGCCCCTCTGGAAGCGGGCTTTGCAGCCCGGCGGCTGGCTGGTATACGAGGTGGGCGCAGGACAGGCGGCAGATGTGGAACAGATCTTTTGTGAAAACGGCTATGCCCGTGCACACACCGTCTCCAACCTCACAGGCATTGGACGGGTGGTGCTGGGGCAGAATGCCGAAATCTGTGGGTAACGCAATGCCCAGTAAGTTGATACATCCATACCAGATAAAGGACGATATTTTATGGCAAAAGCAGATCTGAAAAAGAAAGTGGTGCTGGAGATCCCCACCACCGAAGAAGAAAAGAAAAAGGCACTGCAAAGTGCCATTGCACATATCACCAAGGTCTACGGCACAGGCGCGATCATGCGCCTGGGGGAGAGCAAGGCGAACCTCAATGTAGAAGCCATCCCCACCGGCTCAATGATGCTGGATATGGCGCTGGGCATCGGCGGCGTTCCCCGGGGACGTATCGTCGAGCTGTACGGCCCGGAAAGCTCCGGTAAGACCACGGTTGCCCTGCACATCATCGCCGAGGCCCAGAAGATGGGCGGCGAAGTGGCGTTTATCGACGTAGAGCACGCCCTCGACCCCACCTATGCCGAGGCACTGGGGGTCAACATCGACAACCTGCTGGTATCCCAGCCGGACAGCGGTGAGCAGGCACTGGAAATTGCCGAGGCACTGGTGCGCTCCGGCGCTATCGACGTGCTGGTGGTAGACTCTGTGGCGGCGCTCACCACCAAGGCAGAGATCGACGGCGAAATGGGCGACAGCCATGTGGGACAGCTGGCGCGTCTGATGTCTCAGGCAATGCGAAAGCTGACTGCGGTCATCTCCAAGTCCAAGTGCGTGGCGATCTTCATCAACCAGGTGCGCGAAAAGATCGGCGTCATGTACGGCAATCCGGAGACCACACCCGGCGGCCGTGCGCTGAAATTCTACGCCTCCGTCCGGATGGAGGTGCGCCGGGGCGAGCCCATCAAGGACGGCAGCAGCCAGATCGGTAACCGCACCAAGGTGAAGATCAACAAGAACAAGGTCGCACCGCCGTTCCGCGAGGCAGAGTTTGACATTCTTTATGGCCAGGGCATCTCCCGCACCGGCGAGGTCATCGACGTGGCAGTAGAGCTGGGCATCGTCAAGAAGGGCGGCGCATGGTTCAGCTACGGCGATCAGAAGCTGGGACAGGGCAGAGAAAACGCCAAGAAAACTCTGGAGGACAACCCCGATATCATGAAGGAGATCGAGGAGAAGATCCTGGAGCACAAGGACGAGCTCATGGCGAGCACCAAGAAGAAAAAGAAAAAGTCCAAGCTGGAAAAGGCTGCGGCAAAGGCAGCCGGAGAAGATGTGGAAGAGGATATCGAAGAAGGCGCAGAGATCGGCGATATCGTTGAGGTAGAAGCCGACGGCGAGTTCAACTCTCTGGAAGAGGGCGAAAACCTGGAGATCAGCGCCGAGGACGATTTTGAAGAATTTGACCCGGCGTGAGGTGACCGCGTATGACCATCACCACCCTGGGCGCGCATAAGGGCAATACCTGGAAGATCGAGCTGGACGACTCCGGCGAGCTGTTCTTTCTCCACGTTTCTGTGGTGCAGCGGTGCGGTCTGCAAAAGGGCATGACCCTGACGCCGGCGCAGTGGGAACAGGTGCAGCTGACGGAGCTTTCCCGAAAGGCGTACCAGTACGCCTGCTTTCTCCTGGATAACCGGGGCTACAGCTATCAGGAAATGTTCCATAAGCTGGAGCCGAAGTATCCCCAGTCCGTGTGCTTCGCCACCGTAGACCGCCTGGCGAAATACGGACAGATCAACGATCGTGCCTATGCAGAACAGCTGGCGCATCATTATGTGGCAGTAAAGCACTTCGGCATGCGCCGGGCGTTTCAGGAGATGCGCCGCCGGGGACTGCTGGATGAGCATATTTCCGAAGCATTGGAGCCTTATGAGGAAATCACCGGCGAGATCCTGACAGAACTGATAGAGGGGAAATACCAGAAGTATTTTCTCGACCCGGACGACCGCCGCACCATGGAAAAGGGAAAGGCGGCACTGGTACGCCGGGGCTATCGCTTCGGGGAGATCAATGCAGCGGTGCGGGCATTTTTAGAGGAATTATCGGAAGAGGAATAGCGGCCGCACTGCAAAAGCCTGCCTGAACAGCTTTAGAGAAAGCCAGCCGGCAGTCTGTGTGCAGGCGTTATGCGGCATGGATCAAAATGATACAGATCGTTTTCTGCGGCTGTCTGCTCTGAAAAGAGGGACGGCGCAAAACAGATCTGCGTGACAGATAGCGGAGGTGCATCATGAAAAAAGGACAGCATATTTTGAAGTGTGCCGCAGTCGCAGCCCTGTTTGTTCTGGGCGGTGCCTGCGCTAAGATCAGTACGCCGGGAGCCAATGCCGTGCATACCAAAGAAGCGGTCATGGCAGCAGCATCTGCGGCAGATACAACTACTATCACAACAGAGACCACCACAACCGTCAGTACCACAACAACATCTGTGACCACCACAACAACCACTACCTCCGGACTCTGCGCTCCGTTTATTGACGAAAGCGCCGGCATCGACCCGTCCAGGCCGATGGTGGCATTGACCTTTGATGACGGGCCGGGACAATATACCAATACGATCCTGGATGCACTGGAGGCCAATCACGCACATGCCACATTTTTTGTGGTAGGGCAGAATATTGATGAAGAGACCGGCGCAGTCATGCGGCGTGCAGTCGATCTGGGCTGTGAGATCGGCAGCCATACCCAGAATCATGCCGATCTGGTGAAAGCAGATGCAGATACCTTCCGGCAGCAGATCCAGCAGGCAGACGAGAATATCTTCAATGCCATCGGACGCTATCCCTATTTTCTGCGGCCGCCCTACGGCGATTTCAACGACGATGTGCGCCGCCATGTGGGAAAGCCCCTGGCGTTCTGGTCGGTGGATACCGAGGACTGGAAAACCCGGAATACCGCCAGCACCGTCAGCGCAGCCCTGAACAATATCGAGGATGGCGATGTGGTGCTGATGCATGACATTTATGGAGAAACTGC
This sequence comes from uncultured Ruminococcus sp., assembly GCA_934463425.1. GTDB lineage: Bacteria > Bacillota > Clostridia > Oscillospirales > Ruminococcaceae > Ruminococcus_C. The sequence goes on along the minus strand of CAKSJP010000016.1, from coordinate 28,102 downwards.
GGCGGCAGCGGCACAGATCGTGCCGTCTCTGGTGCAGCAGGGCTATCAGCTGGTGACGCTCAGTGAGCTGACCTATTACCGGGGCGTGGAGATGGAAAACGGCATGATCGTGTTCAGCATGCATCCCGGCAATCTCAACTATAAGCTGCCGCCCGACCCGGATGTGCCGGAGACCACGGCAGCTTCGGAAACCACAACAGAAACTGTGACTGCGGCAGCGCAGTGAAAAATTATGGCAATACCGCACAAAGAGCGTCTGGCGACTTTGCACGCCATCTGCTTGCAAATTTCCCGTCATATTTCACAAAAATGCTCGTGAATACATCAAGTATTCACTCCGCTTTTTGTTTCATCTGACGAAAAATTTGACGACGCATCTGTCGCACAATCTTTGTGCGGTATTGCCTTATAAAAATCAATCGCATGGAGGAAACTAACTATGCCAATTCGTGTGGGCATGGTCTCTCTGGGATGTTCCAAGAATCTGGTCGATTCGGAGCGTATGCTGGCAAAGCTGCGCGCCCACGGCTATCAGCTTGTGACAGAGCCCGGTGAGGCAGATATTGCCATTGTCAACACCTGCGGATTCATTCAGTCCGCCAAAGAAGAAGCCATTGAAACCATCCTGGAGCTGGGAGCGCTGAAAAAAGACGGAACGCTGAAAAAGATCATTCTTACCGGATGTCTCACTGAGCGCTATCAGGAAGAAGCGGCAGAGCTGTTCACTGAGGCGGATGCGGTGATCGGCATCGGCAACAACCGGGATATTGTGGATATCCTCGACCATGTGCTCGCCGGCGAGCGCGTGGTAAAGTTCGGCAAGAAGAGCGATGCCGAGATGAAGGGCGACCGCATCATCACCACGCTGCCCTTTTTTGCTTACCTGAAGATCGCCGAGGGATGCTCCAACAACTGTACCTACTGCGCCATCCCTGCCATCCGCGGCCCGTACCGCAGCGTCCCTATGGAAGATGTCCTGGAAGAGGCACGCTGGCTGGCGGAGCACCATGTCACCGAACTGATCGTCATTGCACAGGACACCACCCGGTACGGCTGCGACCTGTACGGCAAGTCCAGACTGCCGGAGCTGCTTCGGGAGCTGTGCCATATCGACGGCATCCGCTGGGTGCGTGTGCTGTACTGCTATCCGGAGCGCATCACCGATGAACTGCTGGATGTGATGGCAGAAGAGCCTCACATGGTGCCCTATCTGGATCTGCCCATCCAGCACTGTGACGGCGAGATCCTCCGCCGGATGCACCGCCCGGGCGATGAAGAGACCCTGCGGAAGACCATCGCCCACATCCGGGAACGTGTGCCGGATATCACCCTGCGCACCACCCTTATCACCGGATTCCCCGGCGAGACCAAGGAACAGTTCAACCGCCTGGGCGACTTCGTCCAGGAGATGCAGTTCGATCACCTGGGCTGCTTCGCCTACTCCGAAGAGGAGGGCACAAAGGCTGCCGAGTTTGAAGATCAGATCGACGAGGACGTTCGGGCACACCGGGCGGATATCCTGATGGAACAGCAGGCAGAGGTCAGCGCCGCCAAGAATGCGGCAAAGTTGGGCAAGCGCATGACCGCTGTCATTGAGGGCTATGACAAGTATGCCGGATGCTATTTCGGCAGAACCGCAGCCGATGCCCCGGACATTGACGGCAAGGTGTTCATCAAGAGCAACAGCCGCCTGCGTCTGGGACAGTATATTACCGTAGAAGTGTTCGACACCATGGACTACGACCTGTTGGCAGAGGAGGTAACCGATGAACCTGCCCAATAAACTGACGCTGCTGCGTGTGATCCTCATTCCGTTTTTTCTGGTGATGATCTATGTGGATGCCATTCCGCTGCACTTTTTGTGGGCGCTGGTGATCTTTGCGGCGGCATCTCTCACAGATATGCTGGACGGCAAGATCGCCCGTGCCAGAGGACTGGTGACCAATTTCGGAAAATTCCTCGACCCGCTGGCGGATAAGGTGCTGGTCATTACGGCGCTGACCGTTTTTGTGGAACTGAAGGAATTCCGGATGTCCGCCATCCCCCTGGTCATCATCATTGCAAGAGAGTTTATGGTCTCCGGTCTGCGGCTGCTGGCTGCGGAAGAGGGCGTTGTCATCGCCGCCGGCATCTGGGGCAAGCTGAAAACCGCTTTCACCATGGTGACCATTGTAGGCGTTATGGCATACCTGTCTCTGGCGTATGACTTCGGTCTGGCTGTGCCGGACTTCGTGAAAACGTGGATTCTGGGCGCGCTGATCTGGATCTCCACCATCCTGACCATCATTTCCGGCCTGGTCTATCTCAAGGGCTGCTGGAAGTATATCGACGGGGACAAATAAGGGCTGCCCTGCACGGGATTGTCCATCTCTCCGGATACGTCAAAAAACCGCATTGCTTTCGGGAACAATCCCGGCGGCAATGCGGTTTTTCATGTGCTTGTATCCTTTGTTTACGAACGGCAGGGCAAAAAAATAACCGCCCATGCTACCAAACTTGTGACGGTTATTTTTTCACTTAACGATATGGGAGCATACCGCTTGCTTGGTAAGCTCTCTTTCTATTTCATGATAATACATCACAGCGGATTTGTCAAGGGGATTTTGTTTGACAAATATCGGCATATGTGATATACTGGAAATCTGAGGGCTTATCGTAACGGTAGGCGGTATGATTTTTCTTCGCTCCCATTTCGTTCATCTTGAACAGATGGGAGGTGATTATCATGATGGATAGTGTTATCACTTTTGGCGATTTGCTGAAACTGGGGAGTTTTCTCCTGGAAGCAGCAACATTTGCTGCATACATCTATTACAATCATAAAAATAATAATCATCGTAATAAGAAAAAATAACCGCCCCACCTTCCAAAACGTGACGGTTATTTTTTAACTTAACGATATGGGAGCATACCGCTTGCTTGGTAAGCTCTCTTTCTATTTTATTATAATACATCACAGCAGATTTGTCAAGAGTGGAGCATCCAAAAATCTCAATATTTTTCTCTGTTCCTATAGACAAACCGCGAAAGATGTGCTATAATAACAAAGAGATACGCATTCTTAGCGGCACAGTTCGTCAGAATGCCGAAAAAATGAATATTTTTCTCCACAACTGTGGAAAATCATAGGAAAGGACAAACCATTATGAAGAATACCGCAACCAAGATCAACTGGAAGGGCATGGAATGCATCCAGCTCTGCGCCGGAGGCTATACCGCACTGATCGCGCCGGGCATCGGCTCGAACGTCCTGCGTCTCCACGACGATGCACACGGCGTCGAATTTTTCCGCTGGGATGAGAACAACACCCCGGAGGACATCAAGCAGTCTGCGGAGGTCTGGGGTCTGCCGACACTGTACCTGCCGAACCGCTTTGCAGACGGCGTGCTGAAAACTTCTGATGCCACCTACCAGCTGCCGGTCAACGAGGCTGCGCCGTTCCATAACCATATCCACGGCTTCCTGCACAAGCGGGAGCACACCGTGGTGGCATATTCCGCCAACGAAGAGGGCGCATGGCTGCGGACTGCTTATATGTACAACGAAAGCGATCCGTTTTTCCAGTACATGCCCCTGCCGTTCACCGCGGAGTTTTTCTTTGTGCTGAGCGAATACGGCCTGGAGTATAAGTTCTCCATCATCAACCAGTCCCAGAAGCAACTGCCCATTTCCGTGGCAACACACACCACCATTTCCGCGCCCTTCGTAGACGGCGCAAAGGAAGAGGACATCCGCATCCAGGTGCCGGTAGTGGAAAAGTGGACGCTGAATGACCGCTGCCTGCCCACCGGCGAGATCCTGCCGCTGAACGACTATGACAACACCTATCTGAACGGCACGACCTGTCCGGTAAAGCGCATTGTGGATAACGATATGTACACCGCCGGCAGACTGACCTATCGGGGCAAGCCCTTCCGCGGTGTGCTGATGACTGACACCGCCAGCAAGAAGGGCATTGGCTATGAGGTATCCGACGGCTATCACTTCTGGATCCTGTGGAATGACCGCGGCGAAAAGCATTACTTCTGCCCGGAGCCTATGACTGCTATGATCGATGCGCCGAATCTGGATATGCCGGCAGAAAAGACTGGCTACACCGAACTGCCCAGCGGTGCGATCTATCACCTGGCACAGCACTTCTTCACCATCCTGCCGGAAGAGGCGTAAACATTTCTTGACGCTGCTTTTCGATATTGTAATATTACATACACCGTAGGGGCGAACATCGTTCGCCCGAGATGCCCGACAGGGCAGAGGAGTATTTAGTCCCCCTTGAAAAGGGGGATGTCAGCGTAGCTGACAGGGGGATTTCAAAAAAAGCTTACCGCTTATCCTTATCCTGTAAGGCAATGTATTGTCAATTTGAACAGCGATGTATCATACAACTGGCAGTGTGACGCCTCCGGCACTGCGTGCCACCTCCTCTAAAAGAGGATGCTTATATTGGATTTTCCAAACAAAAATACCCAACCTCAAGTGAACACTGGACGCTTTGCCCTCTGTTCACTTTGTTATATCCGAAGAAAGAAGAACGCCTATGCAGATACGAGAAATCCTTTCCCACCTGGACACCCTGCTGCACCAGTGCCGCCTGGATGAGGCGGAAACCTATCTCACCCAGGCCATTGCCCAGGCACAGACAGCCCAGGACACCGAAAGCGAAAAGCTCCTGCGCAATGAACAGATCGGCTTTTACCGGGACTGCGGCAAGTTCCCTCAGGCACTGGACACTGCCGCAAAAGCCCGTGCTCTGTTTGAGGATGCCGGAGAGACCGACAGCATCTCTTATGCCACCACACTGCTGAACTGTGCCAACGCCTACCGCGCCGCCGGAAAGCATGCTGATGCCTTTGCCGCCTATGAGACGGTGCAGCGGCTTTATCAGCGGCTTTTGCCGCCCACAGATGGCAGAGTTGCCAGCCTGTGGAATAACCTGGCGCTGCTCTATCAGGAAACGGAACAGTGGGAGCAGGCCTGCTCCTGCCTGAAACAGGCGCTCGTCCTGGTAAAACACGACCCCGACCAGACACGAACCGCTATCTCTGCGGCAAATCTGGCGGTGTCCCTGCTCCGGCTGCGCCGGACGGAGGAAGCACTCACCTATCTGGAACAGGCAGACCGCATCCTTGCCGGAAAAACGCCCTCGGATTTCCACTACAGCGCCGTCCTCGCCGGGTTCGGCGATGCCTATTATCAGCAGGGAAAGTATGCCGAAGCGGCGGATGCCTATGAAAAAGCCCTGCCGGAGATCAAGCTGCATATGGGGCAAAATAATTTCTATGCCATCGTCTCGGACAATCTGACGCGCACCTATGCCAGACTGGGCGGCAGCCGTCCGGCGCTTTCCGGCCTGGAGCTTTGCCGGAAGTATTACGAGGCCTTTGGCGCGCCTATGCTGGAGCGCAGCTTCGGGGATATTCTGCCGCATCTTGCCGTGGGACTTGCCGGAGAGGGTTCGGAGTGCCTGGGCTATGACGATGCACTGTCCCGTGACCATGATTTCGGTGCAGGATTCTGTATCTGGATTCCCGACGATCTCCCGGAAGAGACGGTGCAGCAGCTGCGGAACGCCTATGCTGCCCTGCCCAAAAGCTATTATGGCATCACCCGGACAGAAATGCCCGAAGCAGAGGGCAGAGTGGGCGTGTGCCGGCAGAGTGCCTTTTTCCGGCGGCTGTTGGGGGCACCCGGCGTGCCGGAGACAGAATCGGAATGGCTTGCCGTCCAGGACGGCATGCTTGCGGCGGCATGCAGCGGCGCAGTGTTCCGGGACGATGCCGGAACATTTTCCGCCGTGCGCCGCCGGCTGGCACTGGGCTATCCCGAAGAGGTGCGGCTGCGGCTTCTGGCGCAGGCATTGGGACGCATGGCGCAGTGCGGACAGTATAACTACACCCGGATGCGCCGCCGGGACGATATCCCCACGGCACAGCTGTATCTGGCGGAGTTCTGCAAAGCCGCTATGCAGGCGAAGCACCTGCTCTGCGGCAGCTATGCACCCTATGAAAAATGGCTGCTGCGCAGTACCGGAGAACTGCCCGGCGGCGCGGCACTGGCGCAGGAATTGAAACAGCTGCTGTGTCTGTCTCCGGCAGAGGACGGCAGCCGGTATATCGAGTCTATTTGCAGCCGCATCAGAAAGGAGACCGCAGACATGGAGAAAAAACCACAAGAAAACGCCGGCGCATTCCTGGCGGATACCGCCGGAGAACTGGCGGCGCAGGCACAGGCACTGGAACAGCACAAAGCCACAGTAGAGCGCCTGGCGGAACTGGAATTTCGTACATTTGACAAGGTGCAGGGCATGGGCGGACGGGCTGCCTGCCAGGATGACTGGGAGACCTTTTCCATCATGCGCCGCAGCCAGTATCTGCCCTGGGAGGAGGAACTGCTGGAGCAGTGGCTTGCGGCATTCCAGGCGGCGGCAGATGCCGGACGCAATCTCATTATGGAAAAGTATGCCCGGATGATGGAGAGCACCGACCCGGCAGAATATGCCGCCTTTGCCGATCAGCTTCCGGCGCTCTCCCCGGAATTTGTCCGGCTCCGGGAGGCGATCATCGCCATTCAGATCCCGTGGATGGAGGAATTTGCGGCGCAGTACCCCCATCTGGCATCCCGCGCCAGAGTCATTCACACGGCAGAGGATTCCCCGGCGCAGACCTCTTATGAGACCTATCTCCGGGGGGAACTTTCAGTGTACCCCTTTGAAGTGCTGTACGGCTACGGCAGATGGGTGGTCTCTCTGCACCAGGCAGGCGAGAATCTGACCTGCCTCACGATGGCGGAGACCGTCCGGGCATATGGCTACGGCACACTGGAGGATGCAGAAAAAGCCTGCGGAGAAACACCCCTCAGCGGCATTCCGCTGGAGCTCTGAACCACGACAAAAAGGAGAACGGACATGAAAAAAAGACAGCGTTTCGCCGCTCTGCTGCTTGCGGCAGGATTGACCATTTCCGCTGCTGCGCCTTTGTGTGCCGCGGCAGAGACCGCCGACAAGACCGCCGACATGATCGCATTCTACCAGGAATGGAAGTCGAAATATGTGCGGCAGAATGCCTATGTGACAGACGAGACCCAGTACTATGTGTACTACAGCGAGGATACCTACAGCGGCGGCGAAGCCGTGCCGGTGACGGTTTCTGAAGCGCACGGCTATGGCATGCTCATCGCCGTTTCCATGGCGGACTATGACCCGGATGCCAGAGCGATCTTTGACGGCATGGTGCGGTACTACCAGGCGCACCCCAGCGAGATCGGGCCGCATCTCATGGCATGGCAGCAGAGCGACAACGGCAAAGCCCTGACTGAGACGGACGGCGCAGACTCTGCCACAGACGGGGACATGGATATCGCCTACGCCCTGCTTCTGGCGGACAAGGTCTGGGGCAGTGACGGCAGCTTCGACTATGCCGCCATGGGAAAAGCGGTGATCGGAGACATCATGACCTATGAGGTGAACCAGGAGACCTGGACACTGAGCCTGGGCGACTGGACTTATGGGGAAAGCGCCGGCAGCAAATACTACGGCGCAACACGGGCGTCTGACTTTATTCTACAATATTTGCCTGTGTTTGCGTCGGTTTCCGGGGACGACCGCTGGACAAAGGTCTATGACAGCACCAACGCCATCATTGACAGCATGGTGGACACCTACGGCACAGGACTGCTCCCGGACTTTCTCATTCCCGACGGCAAGGGCGGCTATCAGCCTGCGCCGGAAAACTATTTGGAAGATGTGACCGACGGACAGTACGGCTATAACAGCTGCCGCGTGCCGTGGCGCATCGGCATGGATGCAGAGAACAATCCGGCGGCGAGAAAGTGCGTGGATGCACTGAACCAGTTTATACAAAAACAGACCGGCGGCGACCCGTGGGAAATCATGGCAGGCTATACCCTGGATGGAGAACCCACCGCGGATTATAACGACCTCTGCTTTACTGCGCCGTTCCTTGTGGCGGCAAAATACAGCGCGGATGCCGACTGGAACGCACAGCTCCGGGACTGCGTGGTGAACTATGGGGATGACGTGTACTTCGGGGACACCATCAAGATGCTGTGTCTCATTGTGGATGCCGATGCCTGGCAGGTGCCGGAAGCAGGGGAGACCGGGACAAAGGGAGATGTGAATCTGGACGGCAGCGTGACCATGGGGGACATGGTGCTGCTGCTCCGGTATCTGCTCCGTAGCAAGACGCTGACCGAGGCGCAGACTGAGCAGGCAGACCTGCACGCGGACGGTGTCGTCAACGGGCTGGATCTCTGCCGGCTGCGGCAGGTGCTGAATGGGTAAACAAAAAGCCCCTTGACAAAAGAGGCATGACATAGTATAATAAAAACAGAAAGAGAGCTTACCAAGCAAGCGGTATACTCCCACAGATTTTAGTTACAAAGTAACCGCCATGTGTTGGAAGCCAGGGCGGTTACTTTTTCTTTTCTTCGCTTTGATGCTTGCTGTTTTTATGATTATAATAAACAAGGACGATAAGCGTTGCCAGAGAAATCAAAGCCTCTCCAAGCTGCATTAAATCGTCGAATGTAACAAACTGTTCCATCATCGCTGTCACCTCCCATCTGCTGCAAATGCACAGTGGGAGCAGAAACAAACCAGCCCGTCGCCCAGCGGAAATGGCGACGGCAGACTCGCCCAAGGATAGCGAGCCGCCTACCGTTACGATAAGCCCTCAGATTTTCAGTATACACATATGCTGATATTTGTCAAATCACACAAGCACACAAAAAACCGCATTGCCGCCGGGAATGTTCCCGAAAGCAATGCGGTTTTGTTGATCCTGATCGGTTTTGCCGTCCGCTTATCCCTTTGACGGCATCACCTTTGCCAGTGCGCCGGCGAGACCGGACAGCGGCAGGGTCTGGAGCCAGATGCGTCCCGGGCCGGTGATCTTGGTGTTGAACAGCCCCTCGCCGCCCAGCAGCATATTGCCCACGCCCTTGACCATTTCTACGTCCAGGGTGCAGGTAGCTTCCATAGCAGCCAGATTGCCGGTATCCACCATCATAGACTGTCCCGGTGCCAGGTCATATGGTACAACGCTGCCGTCGATCTCCAGAAACAGCATGCCGTTTCCGGTGAATTTCTGCATAATAAAGCCTTCGCCGCCGAAGAAACCGCCGGCGATCTTCTTCTGAAAGAACAGCTCAAAGTTTACGCCGGCATCAGATGCCAGAAATGCTGATTTCTGCGCAACAATGGCATGCTGGCTGTCGATCTGCACCGGCATGATCTCTCCCGGCACTGCGGATGCAAAGGCGATCATGCCCTGGCTGCCCCGTGCGGTGTAGAGATTCTGGAACATGGATTCCCCGGTAAATGCCCGGCTGAACATTTTGCCCAGTCCGCCGCCCTTTGTCTGCATTTCCATATTGGGTGTCATCCATGCCATTGCGCCCTTTTGGCAGACCACAGTTTCGTTCGGGTCTACAGTCAGTGCAACAACCGGATAGGGCTGTCCTTGAATTTGATACTGCATAATAATATCCTCCTGTTTTGTAATATGGTGGAAGCAATACTGCCAGGACTGTCGGCAGTCCTTGTGTCAGATTGCTTTTGAATGCGCTGTCCCTGGGGCATTTTGGTTTCTTCTGCGCCCGGTGCTTTGTATTATCCCTCTTAGACAGCCATACATTCCGGTTGTTTTATTATCATCCTTTACATATGTGATTTTCCAATTCGCATATGATTCCTCACCGTTAATAATATTATCTAAAATTTCTTGTGCCTTTGCTAATTGCTGTCCTTCAATACTGTCCAAATCATAATCATTGTAACCGGAAACATATGTTGCGGAATCATCGATTCTTTGCATAAAGGCATTGCAGATATCTTGCCCATATTTTGAATCAGTTAGAATTTCTCGAATGGTCGGATATTCTCCATTATGTTTATCAGCATAATCATCAATCTGGAAGTTGGTAATATTCATATATGCAATTTGTGTGGAAATCTGCATTTCCTTATCTGTATAACTCATCTTCTCTAATCTCCTCCATTTTTTGATTAAATTCATCAATACTCATTTTCCAAATACCTTGCTCGGCACCTTGTGCCACTCGCTCATACTTTTCGTCCAGAAATCCAATTAGACTTGAATTACAAGAAAGGGAGGGATACTCGCTATAATATTCTTCTACAGTTTTCTCATCCTCCAGTAATATAAAATCAATCCTTAAATAATCAAGATTTGTATCAGAAACAATGCTTTGAATATAGGAATATAATTCCTCATTACTGTAACAATCTAAAAAATCAGAAGATAAATATAAAACAATTGTTGGATGAATGCTATATGCAGACATCTCATCATTGTATTCTTCAATTGTGATATTCGTATTCTTGATTTCTTTTTCTTTAAACGGAATGCTCGGAACATCTACATCAATGTAAAAATACAAATTGACATCGGCGAAGGTTTTTTCCACGATTTTCTTGTATTGGTCTCCAATGATCGATTGAATATAATCATCTTTTCCGCCACGTGTTTCAATCAGGCTATACACCTCAAACAATAAATCAGGATCATTTACTGGATATGCAATTGTTCGATGAGAATCCATGATAGTTTTCACTTCGAACTCTTCTCCATACTTTTCGTATAGCTGCTCTTTCGCAAATTTTGCTAAATCTTTACTGTCATAAATAACACAGCCTGTCAGCCAGATTGTATTTGTAAAAACAACAGCACATAAAGCTGCTATAGAAAAAAGATGATGAATGATGTTCTTTCTCACTCTTGCATTCTCACTTTCTGTAAAAATCACCGGAATTTTTGCGATGTAAATGGTTAATGCCCATCAGATCAGCTGTATAGCATTTCATATTTTACTTTAATCCCTTTGCGCCGATGTGCACTTCTCCGGCGTGGAGCGTTTCTACATTGCCGAAGCTGTCGCGCACCACCAGACCGCAGTCATCGGCGATCTCCAATACAGCTACCTTTTTGACTGTACCGTCATCCTTCGTCAACTCCACCGTTTGTCCGATGAGAAAGCTGCGGCTGCGGTATTCTGCAAGAAAGCGCCGTTCCGGCAGATCGCGGAGCGCCTGTTCCATTTCGTACAGCACTGCCGCCAGGAGCTGTGCCCGGCAGACCTGGATATCCGGCATGGATTCTTCCAGTGAAGTTACCGTATGCCGCAGTGCTTCCGGCATGACGATGCTGGTGTTCCGGATATTGATGCCGATGCCGATGATGGCATGCTCCAGCTTGCCGGATTCCAGACTCACGCCGCCCTCGGTGAGGATGCCGCAGCACTTTTTGCCGTCCAGATACAGGTCATTGACCCACTTGATCTGGATGCGTGTGCCATAGAGGGCATCAATGGCGCGTGCTGTGGCAACAGCGGCGCAGGCGGTGAGAAGCGGCGCATCCTGGAGCGAGACAGACTTGGAAATAATCATGGAAAAATACAGTCCCGATCCTGCCGGAGAGACAAAGGTGCGTCCCTGTCTGCCTTTTCCGGCAGTCTGACAGTTGGCAGCCACCACCGTGCCGTGCTTTGCGCCGTCCCGCACCAATGCCTTGCAGGTGTTGTTGGTTGAGCCAAGCTCCGGATAGACATACAGCGGATGTCCCAGGATCCGGCTGTGGAGATACGGCCGTACCAGCTCTGCCGTCAGCAGATCCACCCCCTGTGCCAATCGATAGCCCACCTTTTTCCTTGCTTCAATGGGAAACCCCTCTTCCTGGAGCAGGCGGACGGCTTTCCACACGGCATTCCGGCTGACGCCCAGCTTTTGTGCCAGCGCTTCGCCGGAAAAAAATTGTCCGGCTGCTTCTGTCAGACAGGCCGCCACTGCATCTTTCACTCGCATCGTATATTATGCTCCTTTTTCTGCGCTTTTGCGGATTTTTCGACATCTTTATTATACATGATTTTTACGGTATTGTCAAGAAAATGTTTTCTTGCACAATAAATTTCGGCGCTGTCCGCCCGAAATGCTTCAGACAGCCTGCGGCTCTTGTAAAGGAAGTGCCCGACAGGTTCTCATATACGAAACAGTCTCTCTCCATTCCGGCAGGTCTGCTCTAGAATGGTCTGTGTGTCCGTTCCGCGCACCAGCGCTGCCGCCTGGGCAGTATACGGGATCATGCGGCTGTCGCACCGCTTGCCGCGAAACGGCACCGGTGCCATATACGGACAGTCCGTCTCCAATACCAGCTTGTCCTCCGGCACTTCTGCCAGTGCCTTCAGCGCCTTTTTGGCATTCTTAAAGGTCAGCACGCCAGTGAACCCGATGTACATCCCCAGCTTCAGCACCTCCCGGGCAGTTTCGGCACTGCCCGAAAAACAGTGCACCACCCCCTGCGGCCGCATGTCCTGTAAAATTTTCATGTAGTCCTCGGTGCAGTCCCGGGCGTGGATGATGACCGGGAGATCCAGTTGTTTTGCCAGATCCAGCTGCTCCCGGAGCAGGGCGATCTGCACCTCCCGGTCATAGCCCTCGTAGTGATAGTCCAGTCCGATCTCGCCGACGGCAACTACACGGGGGGCTTTCGCCAGCTGTTCCAGCTGTGCCAGATAGTCCGCCGGCTGCTGCCCGGCGGTCTCCGGATGGATGCCTACGGCGGCATAGAGATAGTCATAGCGCTCCGTCAGGGCAATGCCGGCGGCGCTGTCCTCCAGAGTCGTTCCGGCGAGAACGGCGTGGACAATGCCCTCTTTCGGGAGCGCTTCCAGTACCTGATCCCGATCCTCGTCGAAGGCACTGTCGGTATAATGGCTGTGGGTGTCAAAGATCTGCGTAAACATAGGATAAGCCTCTTTCTGTACTGCGTTCCGGTAAAGCGGTTCGGCGGCAATCTGCACAAAGCACTTTGCTCCGGGACAGCGAAATCTATTCATAACTTGTACTTGCAATTTTGCGGGAATCGTGCTATACTAAAGGGTATGCCGACGAATGCAGCCGATTTTCCGGCAGGCACACAGGCATAGAAAATGCAACCTAATCATACCATATATGATAGAAAAATGCAAGCGGTATGCTGGCGGCAGCACAGCATGGGGCTTGTGCGTATACACCGCCGCTCCGGCGGCGAAACCCGTATCCAAAAAGGAACGTGATCGATCATGGAACAAGAACAGCAAAAACGGTATCGTGCGTGGGCAGAGATTGATCTGAACGCCCTGGCGCACAATGTGCAGACCGTGCAGAAGCTTCTGCCGGAACAGACACAGTATATGGCAGTGGTAAAAGCCAACGCCTATGGACACGGCGACGAGGCGATCTGCCGCAAGCTCTGGGAACTGGGCGTGCGGTGGTTTGCCGTTTCCAATCTGGAAGAAGCCCTTTCCGTGCGGCAGTATTGCCCCTACGGGGAGATCTTTATTCTGGGCTATACGCCGCCGGAGTTTGCCCCGGAGCTGGCACGGAACAATATCATTCAGGGCGTGCTCTCCCTGGATTATGCCCGTCAGCTGCAAATGTTTGCCCATCAGCCGGTGCGCTGTCATATCAAGCTGGACACCGGCATGGGACGCATCGGCTTCCGCAGTGACACGCCGGAAGACTGCGCCAGGGCGCTGCTGCCCTTGTTTGACCTGGAAAAACTGTCCATTGAGGGCATCTACACCCACTTTGCCGTGGCGGATTCTCCCGAGGCGGACGATATGGCATATACCCAGGCACAGGAGAACTTTATTGTTTCGGTGTATGACGAACTGGCGAAGCTGGGGCATACTCTGAAGCACCTCCACTTCATGAACAGCGCCGCCACCGTGACGCGCCCCAATCCCAGAGCGACACTGGCGCGCGTGGGCATTATTATGTACGGCCTTGAGCCGAACTATCCGGTGCATGTTCCTATGGAACTGCATCCGGTGATGTCCCTCCGGAGCGTGGTCTCTCATGTCAAGACCGTAGAAGCCGGCGCGTGCATCAGCTATGGCAGAACCTATACCACCCCGGGGACGCGCACCATTGCCACCGTCACCATCGGCTATGCGGACGGCTATGCCCGGCTGCTGTCCAATCAGGCGGAGGCACTGCTCCACGGCAGACGCTGCCCCATTGTGGGCCGGGTCTGCATGGATCAGCTGATGCTGGATGTGACCGAGGTGCCGGAAGCAGTAAAGCCCGGCGATGTGGTCACCATGTTCGGCACAGACGGCGGCGAGACCATCACTGCCGACGAGCTGGCGGCGCTGTACGGCACCATCGGCTATGAGATCATCTGCGGCATTTCCAAGCGTGTGCCGCGGGACGTGATCGGGGCGTAAGGAACGACGGCAAAGACTCCTCGGTCAAGCCTGCGGCTTGCCAGAAAAACAACTCCTCCGGCACTGCGTGCCACCTCCTCTAGAAGAGGAGGCTTCATATTGTCTCCTCTCATAGAGGAGATGCCCGACAGGGCAGAGGAGTCGGTTCGCCCGGGATATCTCGGTCAGATCTGCACAGGATTTTCCATTGCAAACCCCGACAAAATAAGTTATGATAGAAGTTGAAAGCATCCATCTGCCGGATGGGATTTTCACAGGAAAGGAGCAGCGATCTATGCTTGAAACACAGAAGACACCGTATGCACTGGGCATTGATGTAGGTTCGACTACCGTCAAGACAGTCCTGCTGACAAAAGAGGGAGAGGTGCTGTCCTCCAGCTATGAGCGGCATTTCTCCAAGGTGAGAGAGACGGTGTGCACCAAGCTGGCGGCACTGGCGCAGGAATACCCGGACGAAAAGCTCCGGGTCAGCATCACCGGTTCTGCCGGACTGGGTCTGGCGCAGGCGGCGAAGCTGCCCTTTGTCCAGGAAGTGCACGCCGCATTTCTGGCAGTCAAGCAGCGCTATCCTCAGGCAGATGTGGTCATCGAGCTGGGCGGCGAGGATGCGAAGATCATCTTTCTCACCGGCGGCGTAGAACAGCGCATGAACGGCAGCTGCGCCGGCGGTACGGGGGCATTCATCGACCAGATGGCGACCCTGCTGGACGTGAGCGTGGATCAGCTGGATCAGATGGCGCTGAAAGCGGAAAAGGTCTATCCCATCGCCTCCCGGTGCGGCGTATTCGCCAAGTCGGATATCCAGCCCCTGCTGAACCAGGGCGCACGCCGGGAGGACATCGCCGCAAGCATTTTCCAGGCAGTGGTAGACCAGACGGTCTCCGGTCTGGCACAGGGCAGACGCATTTCCGGAAATGTCCTGTTTCTGGGCGGCCCGCTGTCCTTTTTGCAGGGACTGCGCAATGCCTTCACCAAGACCCTGGAGCTGGATGACGAGCACGCCCTGTTCCCGGAGGACGGCAGAACCTTTGTGGCATACGGCAGCGCCGTTTCTGCTTCGTCCCTGACGGATACCTACACCCTGGGCGAACTGGAGGCGCTGCTCCGGGATGCCAGGACCCAGACGGCACTGGTGGCGGACAAGCCCTTGTTCAGCTATCCGGAGGAGTACCAGCGCTTTCAGGAGCGCCACGCCGCACACGATGTGGCGCGGGGCGACTACCGCACCTATGCCGGAAAGGCATACCTGGGCATCGATGCCGGCTCTACCACCACGAAGATCGTGCTGCTGTCGGAAAACCACGAGCTGCTGTACGAGTTCTACGCTTCCAATAAGGGACAGCCGCTGGACTGCATCCAGCGGGAACTGTCCGCCCTGTATGAGGGGCTGAGCCCGGACTGCACCATCTGCGGCAGTGCCGTCACCGGCTACGGCGAGGATCTCATTCGTGCCGGCCTGGGCGTGGACTTCGGCATCGTGGAGACTGTGGCGCACTTCAAGGCGGCTTCGTTCTTCTGCCCGGAGGTAGACTTTATCATCGACATCGGCGGTCAGGATATCAAGTGCTTCCAGATCAAGAACCACAGCATCGACAGCATTATGCTGAATGAGGCTTGTTCCTCCGGCTGCGGCTCGTTTATCCAGGCATTCGCCGTGGCACTGGGCTATGACATCGCCGAGTTCTCCAAGCTGGGACTCTTCGCCGAGCACCCGGTAGACCTGGGCTCCCGCTGCACCGTGTTCATGAACAGCAGCGTCAAGCAGGCGCAGAAGGACGGGGCAACGGTAGAGGATATCTCCGCCGGACTGTCCGGTTCTATCGTCAAGAATGCCATTTATAAGGTCATCCGTGCCCACAACCCGGAGGAACTGGGACAGCACATCGTGGTGCAGGGGGGTACATTCCTCAATGACGCCGTACTGCGCTGCTTTGAGCGTGAGATCGGTCACGATGTCATCCGCCCGGCGATCTCCGGACTCATGGGCGCATTCGGTGCGGCGCTGTATGCCCAGGAGAAGAGCAGCGGCACCAGCACCCTGCTGAATGCCCGGGAGCTGCAGGACTTCTCCTATACCGCAAAGGCAGCCACCTGCAAGGGCTGTACGGCACACTGCGCGCTGAGCATCATCCGCTTCAATAACGGCGGCCGGTTCATTTCCGGAAACCGCTGTGAAAAGGGCGCAGGCAAAAAGGAGTCGGAGCAGATGCCCAATCTGTTCGAGTGGAAATACCGGCACATCCTGGGGCTGGAACAGCAGAACCAGCCGGAAGAACCGAAAGCCACGGTGGGACTGCCGCTGGCGCTCCACTACTACGACCAGATGCCCCTGTGGCACACATTTTTTACGGAACTGGGCTTCGCGGTGAAGTTCTCCGAAGAGAGCACCCGGAATACATATTATAAGGGACAGAGCACCATCCCATCGGATACGGTGTGCTATCCGGCAAAGCTGACCCACGGCCATATCGAGAGCCTGCTGGAGCAGGGCGTGGACTTCATCTTCTACCCCTGCATGAGCTATAACATCGATGAGGGCGACTCGGACAATCACTTTAACTGTCCGGTGGTGGCGTATTATCCGGAGCTGCTCATGGCGAACTGCGAGAAGCTGAACCATAACAACTTTCTGTACCCGTTCCTCGACCTGAACCGCCGCAGCCATGTGGTAAAGACGCTGGCCACCATATTCAGCCGCTATGCCACCAAGAAGCAGGTAGAAGCGGCACTGGAACACGGCTTTGCAGCCCTGGAACAGTACCGGAAGGATATCGTGACAGAGGGCGAGGCCATCGTCCGCCAGGCACGGGAAGCCGGAAAGCAGATCATCGTCCTTGCCGGCAGACCCTATCATATCGACCCGGAGATCAACCACGGCATCCATAAGCTCATCGGCAGCCTGGGACTGGCGGTCATCACCGAGGACAGCGTGGCGCATCTGGCGCAGACGCCGGAGCTTCAGGCGCTGAACCAGTGGACATATCACTCCCGGATGTACCGCGCCGCAAACTATGTCACCACACAGCCGGATATGCAGCTGGTACAGCTGGTGTCCTTCGGCTGCGGCATCGACGCCATCACCACCGACGAGGTGCGGCGCATCCTGGAGACCGGCGGCAAGCTGTACACCCAGCTGAAGATCGACGAGATCAGCAATCTGGGTGCTGTCAAGATCCGCCTGCGCAGTCTCATCGCCGCGATGGAGCAGACACAGAACCAGACAGCATCGGAGACGGTGTGAGATCTTTTGTCAGTGAAAATCGTAGTATATTGTAATTTTCACAATTCTATAGATTAGGCTCCCTTGAAAAGGGAGCTCTATTGGCTACCTTTTCTGCAAGAGAAGATACTTTCATAAAGCCTCCTCTTATAGAGGAGGTGGCACGAAGTGCCGGAGGAGTCTGACTGAGGCGTCTCGGGCGAACGATGTTCGCCCCTACAGTGCGCCTTTTCAAAATGGGCAAATTGACTCTTCTGCCCCGTGGAAAGTCACCCTTTTCAAGGAGACCGAACCACCTTATACCGTAGGGGCGAACATGGTTCGCCCGCAGAGCTGCTCAATATGATACGGCAGCGCAAAACTGCATCACACCCGCCGCCCAGAGCATTCCAAGGAGGTAACCAACCCTATGGCATACGCAAAATTCACACCGGAAATGAAAAAGACATACACCATTCTGGCGCCGAATATGCTTCCCATCCACTTTCACCTGCTGATCCGCATTCTGGAGCAGTTCGGCTATCATGTGGTGCTGCTGGAATCCACCTCCCGCACGGTGGTGGAAGAGGGACTGAAAAACGTACATAATGATACCTGTTATCCGGCGCTGCTGGTGGTGGGACAGTTTATGGAAGCGCTGAAAAGCGGCAAGTATGACGTAGATCATACGGCGCTGCTCATCACCCAGACCGGCGGCGGCTGCCGCGCGTCCAACTATATCCACCTGCTGCGAAAGTGCGTGGCGGAACAGTTCCCCAATGTGCCGGTGATCTCGCTGAACTTTGCCGGACTGGAAAAGAACAGCAGCCTGGAGCTGAGCCCGGCGCTGTGCATCAAGATGGTGTACGCAGTGCTCTACGCCGATATGCTCATGACCCTGTTCAACCAGTGCCGGCCCTATGAGCTGAACGAGGGCGAATCCCAGCAGGTGCTGGATGCCTGGCAGGAAAAGCTCCCGAAGCTGTTCGAGAGCAGCAGGTATCTCTCCGCGGAGAAGATCTACGCCCAGATCCTGAAGGACTTTGCCGCCATTCCGCGGAGCAAAAAGCCCAAGATCAAGGTGGGCATCATCGGCGAGATCTATGTCAAATATTCACCCCTGGCGAACAACCATCTGGAGGACTTTCTCATCTCCGAGGGCTGCGAACCGGTCGTGCCCACGCTGCTGGAGTTTGTGCTGTACTGTGCGGCAAACACCGAGACCAACAGCCATCTGTATGACTACCGGAACTTTAAGACCCTGGCGTTCGGACTGGGGTATAAGTTCCTCCACAGCAAGCAGGTGCAGATGATAAACGCTATCAAAAAGCACGGCGAGTTTACGCCGCCCCATGACTTTGAAGATCTGCGCCGCGCCGCGGATAAGTACATCAGCCAGGGCGTTTCCATGGGTGAGGGCTGGATGATCACCGCCGAAATGGCAGTGCTGGCAGAGACCGGCACGGAGAACATCATCTGTACGCAGCCGTTCGGCTGTCTGCCCAATCACATTGTGGCAAAGGGCATGGCGCGCACCATCAAGAACGCCTATCCCAACGCCAACATTGTGGCCATCGACTATGACCCCGGCGCGACCCGGGTCAACCAGGAAAACCGCATCAAGCTGATGCTGGCAAACGCAAAGCTGGAGCAGGGCAGCCCGGCATAACGCGCCCCAAAAGCCTGCAAAGACAAAGAAACCGCCGCCGGTATGGTGTACCGACGGCGGTTGTTGTTATTGGAAATGGGAAATGGCATTAGCCACCGTAATAATAATTTCCGTGGAATGCACGCTCCAATACCTGCTGATCGTTGTAGTCACTCAGCGACATGCAGCCGATGTTGGAAAGGAGAAACAGAATCCCCATGCCGTCTCTGGAGGTGATAACGCCGTCAGCGTCAACATCCAGCAGATTGTACTGCACCTGTGTCAGCGTGTTGCTTTTCATCCAGCCAGTGGTGGTGTAGGATATGACCTTTCCGCTCGAACTCCAAGATGTCGGTGTGGCGCTGATGATGTCCTCTTCAGTGGGGATATCATCGGTGATGTGTATTGTCATGCCGGCACCCTCGCGGGCGGCGATCACCAGTGCTTCTACAGAACGGCACAGGTTGACATATGCCAAATTGTCCAGGGTGGAATAATTCCCGATGGAACCAACCAGACCATAGGTCATATTGTCATAGATCCAGTCCATATCGGTCTTGTCTACGACATCATCCTTGTTGACATCGGCGAGTGCCAGCTGTGCGTCCGTCAGCGGAATATCTCCCTTGACCAGATACCGGGAGATCATTGCCAGATCGTGTCCGGTCAGAACTCCGTCGCCGTCCACATCCCCTGGAACAGCGTCGCTTGCGGCACTGACAGATGCCATGGGCAGAGCACACAGGCTCATCACTGCCGCAGAGAGCATTGCGATTACCTTTCTTGCTTTCATAAAAAATCATCCTTTCTGTCACTTCACAACAAATCATGTGAGAATTGAAAAAAGCTCTTTCAATTCATTTTTATTATAGTACATATCTCGCACAAATACAAGCATTATTATGTGATATATATATATATATATATTGTGAATCCGGTATGTTTAAAGCCCATATAACAGGACAAAGGCTTTGTGGGGCGTTGCCGAAAATGGATTTCCGTGTTTTTTCCCCACATTCCGCCCTTGCATTTTCCCGCCATTTCCGGTATAATAGAAAAGCAGAGATTCTCAGGAAAGGAGGCGCACTGCGCTTGGTCAAGTCCATTTGTTTCACCGGGCACCGCCATATCCCGCGGGAACTGCTCCCGGAGACCCTGAAAGAGCTGCGCCGGGTGCTGGAGACCGCCATACCGCAGGGCTTTGCGGATTTCTACACCGGCGGCGCGCTGGGGTGGGATACCTATTGTGCCCAGACAGTTCTGGATCTCCGGGAGGAATATCCCGGCATCGCCCTGCACCTGGTGCTGCCCTGTTCCCGTGCGGAACAGACGGCGCGCTGGACAGAGGCGCAAAAGGCAGCATATGACTGCATTTACCGGGCGGCAGACTCCTGTGAATTTGTGTCTGTGGATTACACCAGAGACTGCATGCGTCTGCGAAACCAGCGGCTCGTGGAGCTGGCAGACTGCTGTATCTGCTATTGCAGCGAGCCGAAGGGCAGAAGCGGCACGGCGCAGACTGTGCGCATGGCAAGGCAGAAGGGCATCCCGGTCATCAATCTGGCATCGTGAAAAACAAAAGCCGCGTCGGTGTGACGCGGCTTTTTCAGCAGCGCCGCACCAGGCTGTCAGGCGTGCTTTGTGCGGACTGCTTTTTTCTTTGTTCAGTTCTTTTTCTGCCGGAACATGTGTACTGCCAATAGTGCTGCGCCCAGGATCAGCAGGGCGATCCCGGCAAAGAGCACCATCCGGGTGAGTGCGGTCATAGTGCCGGTGAATACGGCATAAACTGCCGCCTCTTTCAGGACAAACCGCCGGATCACACCGGAGCAGAGCACAGCCGCGCCGCCTGTGGTCAGAAGCGCGCCGGCGCTGAAACAGCCTGTGCCGATCCAGTAACCATTCCGCAGCAGCAACAGCAGCAGGACGGTCAGCACGCCGCAAACGCCTGCGCCTGCAAAGGTCAGCGTCCGCAGCTTTTCCAGCTTGGACAGATAGCCCGATTTCTGGAGGGTTTCCGTCTGGCAGATATCTGTGGCATCGGAGATGGTTTTCTCGGCGTTCTGGATGGTCTCGCTGAGCTTCTGGGTATAGGTGTCGTCCTTTTCACAGTTGTTTTTCGCTGCATACTGCTCAAAGTAGTCCGTGATGCTGCTCTCCAGTGCCGAAAAATCAAGGAGATTGCCGTCTGCCCCGTAGAGCGCCTCCGCCTTGCTTACCATGCACAGCTCCAGCCAGTCCACAGAGATGGCGTCCATGTATACCTCTGCCGGGACAGCAGTGGTGTTGTAGTCATTCTGGAACTTGGTGTTCAGGCTGTCATAGACCTTCTGTCCGGCGTTTTGTTTGTGCATCTGGGAGATCAGCAGGGACGGGCTGTGCAGGAGAGAAACGCCTACAGCGCTGCCCGCTGTGCCCAGCAGGGAAAATGCCAGCAGGATCGACAGGATCAGCCGCAGGATCACGCCGCCCATGGCGTTTCCGGAAGTGTTTTTCGGGTTCATTGGCTGCCTCCTTCCGCGGTCGTGCCGGCGGCGCTGTTTTCGCTGCCGTCTGCGTTGTCATAGAATGCCTTTTCGGTCAGCTTGCAGATCACGCCCACCCGCTTGGAGGACGAGCCCAGCAGCTGCATCTCACAGGTGTACAGCGTCAGGCGGTCGTCATCGGTCTTTTTCAGATAGGACTTGTCCGACGAGTCGAAGGCGATCTCCTCTGTGACTTCATAGGTGAATTTCCCGTAGGTGGTGTATGCGGTGACGGTGTCGCCGGGTTTCAGCCCGGAGAGGTCATGGAAAAAGGTGTTGACATGGCCGCTGATGACGGAGTTGCCCGAAGAACCCAGAAGCGCCGAAGCCGGTGTCTGGCATGCGCCCTGTTCCAGAAGCTCCGCGCCGCCGCCCCAGTATACCGGGACATAGAGGTCAATGGACTTTGCCTCCAGGACAGCGCACTGGCTGCCGTAGTCGGAGACCACCGGCGTGCCCTCTTCTGAGGTTGTGCCGGCATAGTTGGTGTCGATGTCGGTCTGCACGATGTTCAGACCGCTTGTGCCGCCGGTAGAAGCCGTGCCGCTGCCGTCCATAAAGGCAACGTGGAGATAGGTCTTTGCCAGTTCATAGGGGCGGATGCTGCACAGGAGGACGATGCCGGCACAGAGCAGCGTCACCAGAAGGGGCAGCAGGAGCTGCGCCCATCGCGGCAGCGCCGCAGTTGGTTTGGTTGTCTTTTTCATAGCTTACCTCACGATTTTTTGCAGCGGTACAGCAGCACGCCCAGTCCGGCAGCCGCCAGAGCAATTGCGCCGCCGCCCGCCAGTACCGGAACAGTGTAGGGGATGCCGGTGGCTTCTACAGTGTCGCCGAAGGTGGAGACACCCACCAGGTTGCCGTCCTTGTCCCGGGCGCTGATGGAGACCGCGCCGTCAGAGATGCTGTCTACCGAAAAGTTCACGCCGAAAGCGTCACCCACATCTGCCATGCTGGCGATAATGTCCAGCTGGTCACTGGTGTCCAGCTGTTTCAGAAAGCTGTTGCGCTGGTCGTTGCTCATGTTCTGGATGTATTCCTGCCGCTTGTCTGCCGGCATGCTGTTGATGAAGTTCACCTTTTGGTCCAGCGTCATGTCCATAAAATCCTTGGCAGAGGGCGTTGTGGTCTGGACGCTGCCGTTTGCGTTGTTTCCGGCTGCGGCGGTAGTGGTCTCGCTGCTGCTGCCGGAATCTGCCGGGGCAGTGGTGCTTTTGTTCAGCTCGTCCTCGATCTTCTGGTCTCGCTGGCTTGCCCAGTTGTCCAGTGCGGCGATGGCCTGGTCACACTGTTCTGAGGTATAAGTGCCGCCGCTGTACTGTGCGATGCACTGCTGGATCTGGGATTCCGGCAGCCCTACTGCATAGGCGTGGGCGATGACATCTCCCACAGAGGTCGCCGAAGCTGTCAGCGTTCCTGCGCCGCAGCCCAGGATCAGCGCCAGACCGCAGCTCAGTCCGGCGATTTTTTTTGCTGTATTTTTCATAAATGATTCCTTTCCCGTGGGTCTCGGCAGCTATGCCGAAACTGATTGCATATGTGCGCGCGCCCCGTTCCCCTGAAAGCCGTATGTGCTCCGGGACACCGCCTTTTTTTATTATACAGGAAAATGAAGAAAAATGCAATAGGAAATGCAGTGCATTTCCGCAAATCTGGTTTCATCTTTTTGTACTTTTCTGAAAAAAAGACGGCGAATACGCCAAAACAGCCGTCCGGAAATCCCGAACGGCTGTCAGTTTTCTTGCGGTATCTATGCCGGGATCAATATGCCTTGCCCCACAGCACCATGTGTTTTGCCGGCTTTCCGCAGCAGACGCACTTGTCAGAAATGTGCTGCTGGTTCAGCGGAATGCAGCGCGAGCCAACGCCGGTGACTTCCTTCACCTTGTCCTCGCATGCTTCGTCGCCGCACCACATTGCTTCTATGAAACCGTCGCCCTTTTCTTCCAGCGCCTTGGTGATCTCGTCCATGGTCTGGCAGACATAGGTCTTGTTCTTCCGGTTCTCGGCTGCCTTCCGGAACATGCCCTGGGGGATCACGTTCTCCAGCAGGTCGGTGACAGTATCACACAGCGCCGCATAGTCTGCATCCAGTGCGACAGTCTGCTTTTCGCCGTTGAAACGGGCAGCGACCACGCACTGACCGGCTTCGATATCCTTCGGGCCGATCTCGATGCGAACCGGAACGCCCTTCATCTCGTACTGCGCAAACTTCCATCCCGGCGAGTTGTCGGAGTCGTCCAGCTTCACCCGGATACCCTTGGCAGCCAGTGCCTGGTACAGCTCGTTCGCCTTGTCCAGAACGCCTTCCTTGTGCTGCGCAATGGGAACGATCACAGCCTGTACCGGAGCAACTGCCGGCGGCAGTACCAGACCGCTGTCATCGCCGTGTGTCATGATGATCGCGCCGATCAGACGGGTGGTCATGCCCCAGCTGGTCTGGTGGGGATATGCCAGCTTGTTGTCCTTGCCGGCAAACTGGATGCCGAACGCCTTGGCGAAGCCGTCGCCGAAGTAGTGGGATGTGCCTGCCTGGAGTGCCTTGCCGTCGTGCATCAGCGCTTCAATGGCATAGGTGGAGACTGCACCGGCGAACTTGTCGCTCTCGGTCTTTTTGCCCTTTACCACCGGCATTGCCAGACACTTTTCGCAGAAGTCTGCGTATACATTCAGCATGCGCTCGGTCTCTTCGATCGCCTCCTCTGCGGTGGCGTGGATGGTGTGACCCTCCTGCCACAGAAATTCCCGGGAGCGCAGGAACGGACGGGTGGTCTTTTCCCAGCGTACCACGCTGACCCACTGGTTGTACAGCTTCGGCAGATCCCGGTAGCTGTGTACGATATCCTTGTAGTGGTCGCAGAACAGTGTCTCAGAGGTCGGACGAACGCAGAGGCGCTCTTCCAGCTTTTCGCTGCCGCCATAGGTGACCCATGCCACCTCCGGTGCAAAGCCCTCGACGTGATCTTTTTCCTTCTGGAGCAGACTCTCCGGGATGAACATGGGCATGTTGACGTTCACATGTCCGGTCTCCTTGAATTTTGCGTCCAGGATCCGCTGTATATTTTCCCAGATGGCATAGCCGTAGGGACGAATGACCATACAGCCCTTGACACTGGTATAAGAGACAAGCTCTGCCTTTTTGCAGATGTCGGTGTACCACTGCGCGAAATCTGCGTCCATCGCGGTGATCTCTTCGACCATTTTCTGATTTTTCTTTGCCATAGTATCCTCCTGTGTTGTTTCCGGCACCATCGTCATCCGCTGTGCCGTCAGACTGTTTTCAGTATACCATATTTTCCGGGGA
Organism: uncultured Ruminococcus sp.; assembly: GCA_934463425.1. Lineage (GTDB taxonomy): Bacteria > Bacillota > Clostridia > Oscillospirales > Ruminococcaceae > Ruminococcus_C. The sequence continues at coordinate 3,181 of CAKSJP010000016.1, read as the reverse complement.
ATTGCAAGGGTCTGCCGAAAAAAGTCGCAGCCCCCGACGATATTCCGCACCGGGTCTCTGGTATACTATTTATAATAGGGAAATGCTGCATATGCTCCGCCGGCGATCCGGAAAATGCCGCAGGATCTCACGATTTACAGAAAGTTTACAAAATAATCGAAAGAAAAAGTCCAAAGGGGCTTGCAATTCTTTTGGAAAGATGCTATAATATACAAGCGTGATTGCAATAGATATGCGATGAAGCGAAAGGTTGCTGGCGGTATGTCAGGTAATTTTCGTGGAGTATGTCCGATTTAAAACCGGGCGAATCAGGATAACCACACAGTCTGTGTACAATTTTCCAGCATGGCTCTAGCTATGCCTGGTTTGTACTGCTGTTTGCACTGGCTCGGAAACATTTAGGGTTTTCGAGCTTTTTTATACGTCGGCGCTGGAAACACCCGGCGGCGTGGAAAACTTCCTGACGGAGATCAGAGATCTCCGGCCCCCCTAATACTTTGAAGGAGGCGAAAAAAATGGCAGTCAACGAAAAAATCAGAATCAAGATCAAGGGCTATGAGCATGCAACAGTAGATGCAGCAGCAGCTAAGATCGTAGAGGCAGCAAAGAGAAGCGGTTCTCAGGTTTCGGGTCCGATCCCGCTCCCGACCGATAAGGAGATCATCACCATCCTGCGTGCAACACACAAGTACAAGGATAGCCGTGAGCAGTTCGAGCGCCGCACTCACAAGCGTCTGATCGACGTTGTACGTCCGACGCAGAAGACCACTGAGGCTCTGCAGAAGCTGGAGATCCCGGCAGGCGTAGACATCGTAATGGAGCTCAAGTAAGGATCATCTGATTCTGAAAGGCGGTGGAAAACACCGCAGGGCGGCAGGCATGCCGCCGGTCATGTTGACGGATCTTACTCGTCAACCAATAACCAACAGGAGGAAATCAAAATGCAGAAAGCAATTATCGGCAAGAAGATCGGCATGACTCAGATCTTCGATGAAGCCGGAAAAGTGATCCCGGTTACTGTTGTAGAAGCTGGTCCGTGCGTTGTTATTCAGAAGAAGACAACCGAAAACGACGGCTATGAGGCAGTTCAGCTGGGCTATGGCGATGTGACTTCCAAGCACGTTACCAAGCCGATGCAGGGTCACTTCACAAAGGCAGATGTCGCAGCCAAGAAGACACTGAAGGAATTCCGTCTGGCTGACTGCGCAGCTCTGAACGTAGGCGATGTCGTAAAGGCAGACACTTTCGCAGTAGGCGACAGCGTAGATGTCAGCGGCACCAGCAAAGGTAAGGGCTATGCCGGCGCGATCAAGCGTCACAATCAGCGCACACTGAGAGAAACTCACGGTACTGGTCCGGTAGGTCGCCAGCCTGGTTCTATGGGTGCCTGCTCCTCCCCGTCCCGTATCTACAAGGGCAAGGGCATGGCAGGTCACATGGGTGCTGAAAAGGTTACCGTACAGAATCTGGAAATCGTAAAGGTTGACAGTGAAAATAACCTGATCGCCATCAAGGGTGCTATCCCGGGCGCAAAGGGCGGAATTGTTGTCATCACTGACAGCGTGAAAGCGTAAGGAAGGAGGAAACATCAATGGCAAAGATTGCAGTATTTGATATGGCTGGCCAGCAGGTATCTGAGAGAGAGCTTTCGGATGCAGTTTTCGCAGTGACTCCTAACGAGGCAGTGATGCATGCAATGGTCGTAAATTATCTGGCAAATCAGCGTCAGGGCACACAGTCTACACTGACCCGCACTGAGGTTGCCGGCGGCGGCAGAAAGCCGTGGAGACAGAAGGGCACAGGTCACGCAAGACAGGGTTCCATCCGTGCTCCGCAGTGGGTACACGGCGGCGTTGCACTGGGCCCGAAGCCCCGTGACTATCGTTACACCCTGACAAAGAAGACAAGAAGACTTGCTATGAAGTCTGCACTTTCCACAAAGGTTCTGGATCAGAATATGATCGTTCTGAACTCCCTGAAGGTGGAAGATTACAAGACCAAGACCATCGTTGCAATGCTGAAGGCACTGAACGTAGAGGGCAAGGCTCTGCTGGTTACCGCTGAGGCTGACCAGAAGGTCGTTAAGAGTGCAGCAAATATCGCAGGCGTGAAGACAGCAGCTGTCAACACCCTGAATGTATATGACATCCTCAACTATGACAAGTTCATCGTTGCAGAGGATGCTGTCGCAAAGATCGAGGAGGTGTACGCAAAATGAAAGCAGCACAGGATATCATTCTGACTCCGGTCATCACCGAACGCAGCGTCGACGATATGGCTGAGAGCAAGTACACTTTCAAAGTAGCAAAGGATGCCAACAAGGTTGAGATTGCAAAGGCAGCAGAAGAACTGTTCCAGGTACAGGTTCTGAAGGTTAACACCGTAAACTGTACCGGTCACACCAAGCGCATGGGCAGAAGCGTCGGCAAGCGTCCGGACTTCAAGAAGGCCGTTATCACCATCAACCCGGAGCCGACTCCGGATAAGGATGGCAAGAAGCGCAAGGGTACCATCGAATTCTTCGACGGTATGTTCTAAGTTACAGATCACGAAGAGGCTGTAACAAGTATGGGAGTGATGCTCCCGCAAATCTGGCATTTTATGAGGAGTGAAAAAGAATGGCCATTAAGACCTATAAACCGACGACCCCGTCCCGCAGAAATATGACTGTGACCGACTATTCGGGTCTGTCGAAGGTAAAGCCGGAGAAGAGCCTGCTCGAGCCGCTGAAGAAGAACTCGGGCCGCAACAGCTACGGCAGAATCACCGTTCGTCACAGAGGCGGCGGAAACCGCAGAAAATATCGTGTCATCGACTTCAAGCGCAATAAGGACGGCATGAATGCAACTGTTCTGACTCTGGAATACGATCCGAACAGAAGCGCATTCATCGCTCTGGTTCAGTACGAGGATGGCGAAAAGCGCTACATCCTGGCTGCTGAAGGCCTGAAGGTCGGCGACGTTGTTCGCTCTGGCTCTGATGCAGACATCAAGCCGGGCAACGCACTGAAACTGATCGACATCCCGGTTGGTACCTTCATCCACGCAATTGAGCTGTATCCGGGCAAGGGCGCACAGCTGGTACGCAGCGCCGGCAACATGGCTCAGCTGATGGGTAAGGAAGGTGCTTTCGCACTGGTTCGTCTGCCTTCCGGCGAGATGAGAAAAGTGCCGATCGAGTG
>CAKSJP010000015.1 GCA_934463425.1 uncultured Ruminococcus sp. | reverse complement strand
ACATGTAATATGTACCCGTTCCAATGCACTCTGACTGTTATTATATCACATCCTGCCGAAAACTGTCAAGCCGCACCCCCACAAAAAAACGGAGACCCGATCAAATTCGGTGTCTCCGTTTTTTCTGCGCCTGTACCGGCGTTGACAGGGGTTGGATGAGGGGTATGCGCGTTTACCTGAAATAGGCATATTTCATGGAGAATATAATGTCTGCCTGCGCGTCAAATACGCCTGTGCTCAGAACGGGCGGTTGTTTCCGCCGCCGCCCCAGCCGCCGTTGTTGCCGGAGCTGGCAGAAACGGCCGTACCGCCGCTGATCGTTCCGCCATAGCCGCAGCGGTTGGTGCTGTCCTGGCTAGCAAAATAGGTTGTGCCGGAAAGCGTGCCGCCGGTGTAGCAGGTGACACTGGATTCCTTGCTGCTCATGACCATTTCCGAAGAGCCGTTGGGCAGGGTGAATGTGGCAAGCACATTGCCGCTGGCGTCTGTAAAGGTAATGGTCTGACCGGCAGAGACAGAGGCCGCGGACAGGAAGGAATAGCTGCTGGGTGTTTCAAACATGTCGCTGCTGCCTGCCGCAATGACCGTGCCGCCGGAATAGGTGATGGAGTTGTTGCTGTCGCCGCAGTCCAGCGGGCCGTTTCCGCCGCCGGTCTGAGAAACAAAGACATAGCCGCCGTTGAAGTAGATGTTGCCGTTGGAGTCCAGACCGTCTCCGGCTGCATTTACATAGGTATAGCCGCCGTTAAAGGTCAGGGTCTGGCTGCCGTCACTGGAGCTTCCGCCGCCGGGGCCGCCCCAGCCGCCCTGACCCCAGTCGCCGTTATTGCTGTTGCCGCTGTTGTCTGCGCCGCCTGCGGCATTATAGCCGTCGTCGCTGGAGGTTACCATGACTGTACCGCTGTTCTGGGTGATATCCACACCCTCGATGCCTTCATAGGACTTGGTGACGTTCACATAGGGTGCGTCATAGCTGCCGCCGGTGCTGCCGATGATGAGCGCATGGTCACTGTGCGCGCCGTCGTCTGCCGTCGCCAGTGTCATGCTGCCGCCCAGCAGCTGCATATCGCCGCCGCAGTGGAGGCTGTCATCAGAGGAATCGATGGTGATGGTGCCGCCGTTGACGATGAGATCGCCGCCGCTCTGCCAGGTGGTGCCGGCTTCGTCATATACGCCCACAGCCTTGATGCCCTTGGCGCTGATGTCGGTCTTGCTGGAGTTGCCGTCTCCGCCCATGCCGCCGCCCCAGCCGCCGTTGCCGCCGGATGCGCTGCCGCTGAAGTTCGAGCCCTGATAGGTGGTGATGTTCAGCTCGCCGCCGTTCATGGTAAAGGTCTGCTCCGCCTGGATGCCGTCTGCATAGGAATCGATGTTGACCGTGCCGCCGCTGATGGTGATATCGCCCTTGCCGTCCTCGTCCGAGTTGGTCTTGATGCCGTCGCCGCCGAAGCTGTCATTGTTGGTGTTCACCGTCACAGACAGACTGCTGTAATCGGTGGCATCCGGGTCGCCGATGCGTACCGAATCATTGCCGCGGATGCCGTCGTCTGCGGCGTTAACGGTAATATTGCCGTTCCAGATCTTGAGGTCATTCTTGCAGACAATGCCGTCCTCGGTGTTGCCGTTGACGATGAGCGTACCCTTGCCCTTGAGCTTCAGATCATCCCGGGAGAAGATCGCGCCGTTGACGGTATTGGTGTTGCCGTCGCTGTCCACATAGGTGTCCGTGTGGGAGACGCCGTCCGAAATGGTGTTGGTGGTGCCGTTTTTCGCGGAGATCTGCACCTCATCGCCGATGGATTCCACATAGATGGGCGCAGCGCTGCTGTTGGAAAGGGTCAGTCCCTCCAGATTCAGCACTACCTTGCCCTCCGGCTCTGCGGTCTTATCCACATTGACGGCAAGCTGTCCGCTGGCGCTCTCGCCGCTGACGGAAATTTCACTGGATGCCGTAACGGTAACAGCTGCCCCGGAGATGGTCAGATTGGACGGATTCGCCACTGTATTGCCGGAAGCGTTGGTAGCCGTCACGCTGCTGCCGCTGTAGACCAGGGCAGTGACTACGCTGTCATCAGACGGAAGCGCGCTGCCGCCGGACAGTTCCTTGACATCGGTGAACTTGGTGGGCGTTCCGGTCATGGCGAAAGTGCCGTTGTCCGAACCGCTGTGAGTCATCTGCGTGCCGCCGGTATAGAGGTGATAGCTTGCCGAAGCGGAAAGCTTTGCGCCGCTGGCCAGTACATAGCTGAACTTCTTCACCGGTGTCATGTCATAAACTGTGCTGCCGCCCTGTTTCAGGGTAACGGCATTGCCCTTCTTCCACTCTGCGGCATAGTCCAGCTGTACCACGCCCTGGGTGCATCCGGAGGTATCCAGAGCAACTGCCGTGCCGGAAGCATTCATGCCGAAGGCATAATCCGCAGCTGTCGCCAGCACCTCGCCGCCGGTAATGGCGAGCGTGCCGTTTTCATCCAGAGTAAAGCCCCGGTCGCCGCTGGCGATCACCGTGCCGCCGGAGATGCTGAGGGCAGTTGCCGCCTGCACCGCGTCATTTCCTGCCTTCACTGTCACCGTGCCGGAGAGGATGGAAACGTCCTCCTTCGAGGATTTCAGACCGTCTGCGGAAGAGGTGATGGAGACCGCTGCGCCGTCCACCTCCAGGGTATTGTTTGCCCGGATGGCATCCGCATCAGAAGTGTCGTCCACATCGGTGTTGACGACCACCGTGCCGCCGTTGAGCTTGATATCATCCTTCGAGCGAATGCCGGCGTTCATGCTGCTGGTGATGTTCAGCGAGCCGGTGCTGTTCTTGGTGACGGTAATATCACAGTCGCCGTAGATCACGCCGCTGGTATCCGCATTGGCTTCTGCGGCAGTGTCCGTCAGGGTATTCGTGCCGCCGCAGGTGAGCTTCAGCTTCTTGGCGCTCTGTGCCAGAATACACGGCGCGCCGGTAGAAGAGGTCATGGTCACATCCTGGAGGAACAGCGAAACTGCGTCAGAATCGGCAGTGGTATCCGGTACGTTCACCAGGATCTGTCCGTCTGTGATCGAGCCGTCCACGGTGTAATTGCCGGAAGCGGAAATGGTGACCGTCTTGCCGGAAACGGCAGTGACACCCTTGGTGTCGCCGTCTACGGTAATGCCGCTGTCACTGAGGTGGATGGCGATGGCGTCGCTGACCGGATCGGTATCCGCCGCCATCTGGCGGAGCTTTGTCAGATCCATGCCGTTGACTGTGCCGTCACCGGTGACATCTGCGTTGGCGTACTGTGTCGCCGTGAGGGGCGTGCTTCCCAGAAGAGCCGCCTGCAAAATCGCTGCATCTGCGGCAGTGACTGCGCCGTCTCCGTTGAGGTCGCCGGACGCGGCAGATGCTGCCCCGGCAGAAACTGCCAGCACAGAGGGAATGGCAGCCGTGCAGAGCATAGACAATGCGATCACGCCTGCTGTGGTTTTCCGCACATAGCGGTGCTTTGTTTTTTTCATGTGGTTCACTTCTCCTTTGTCACAATCTGTTGCGGAGTTTGTCCCTGCCCTCGGAACAGCGGCAGTATGCCGCAAGGCAGGAATTGGAAGATGAGAAGCGGAAGTGCATTCCCACAGCCATGCCGCCGTGAAAGCGCACCCTGAGGCAGATTCAAACACGCTGCCTTTCCTGTTACAACACAGTATAAACCACCTTTCTTAAAAATTCCTTAAAACAGCGCAGCGTGCTCGCTGTGAGCCTTACCCCCCGATTCAACGGAGAAAAAAGGGCAGCGTCACGGCAGACAAGCTGCCTATAACCCCTCCGGGGGATTTTTGTTTTCCGGTACACAAATTATAGTATATCCTATCCCTTTTCTCTTTTCTAAAAGGTAAACCCCACCACCGTAGGGGCGATGCCCACATCGCCCCGCCCCCTTTTCCAAACCAAAAACCATTTCACCGTAGGGGCGAACATCGTTCGCCCGTGGTTTTCCAACAACATTGCCCTGGGAAAAATATTTCGGGCGTATTTCGCCCGCATCCCCCACCCAAATAAGACAGAATTTTGGAAAAGCTGTTAAATTCCCCGTGGGTGCGCCGAAGCCCTTGACAAATCGACAAAAAAAGAGTATGATAAATACAATAACCTGATGACGAACCTGTCCGCCAATTCTGCGGACAGGTTCTCTGGAATCCGGGCAAACGCCCGTTCCGGGTGAACAGATGGACGGCTTTTTGAAGGACACGCACCACCCGTTATTTTTTGCGGCAGTTCTTTGTGAAACCGTTCCGGAAAGATTGAGGAGGGCATTCAATGGAAACAGGACTGTGTGAAAAGTTTGGAAAACAGGGGCTGACATTCGATGATGTGCTGCTGATCCCGGCAGAATCTGATGTAACACCGAACATGATCGACCTGCGGACAAGACTCGCCGGCAATGTATGGCTGAATACGCCGGTCATGACAGCAGCGATGGATACGGTCACCGAAGCAAAAATGGCCATCGCCATTGCACGTGAGGGCGGCATCGGCATCATCCACAAGAACATGAGCATTGAACAGCAGGCAGATGAGGTGGATAAGGTAAAGCGTTCGGAAAACGGCGTTATCGTCAATCCGTTCTCCCTGACCGAAAATCATCTGGTGTCTGATGCCAATGCACTGATGGGCAAGTATAAGATCTCCGGTGTGCCCATTGTGGACAGCGTGGGCAAGCTGGTGGGCATCATCACCAACCGCGATATGCGCTTTCTGTCCGACTATAACGGCCCGATCTCTGAGGTCATGACAAAGGAACATCTGATCACCGCGCCGGTCGGCACTACCATGGAAGAAGCACAGGCGATCCTCCGCAAGCATAAGATCGAAAAGCTGCCGCTGGTGGATGATGAGGGCTATCTCAAGGGACTCATCACCATCAAGGATATCGAAAAGGCAGTGCAGTTCCCGAACTCCGCCCGGGACGAAAAGGGCCGCCTGCTCTGCGGCGCTGCCATCGGCATTACCGCAAATGTGCTGGACCGCGCACGGGCTCTGGTGGATGCGCAGGTAGACGTTCTGGTTCTGGACTCTGCACACGGCCACAGCAAGAATATCATGACTACGCTGAAAAAAGTCAAGGAAGCTTTCCCCCATGTACCGGTCATCGCCGGAAATATTGCCACTGCAGAAGCGGCAGAAGCACTGATCGAAGCCGGCGCAGATGCAGTGAAGGTCGGCATCGGCCCTGGCTCCATCTGCACCACCCGTATCGTTGCCGGCATCGGTGTGCCCCAGATCACAGCAGTATATGACGTGGCACAGGTTGCCATGAAGCATAACATCCCGGTGATCGCAGACGGCGGCATCAAGTATTCCGGCGATATCGTAAAGGCACTGGCTGCCGGCGCAAATGTAGTCATGCTGGGCTCGCTGCTGGCTGGCTGCGAGGAGTCTCCGGGAGAGACCGAGATCTATCAGGGACGTTCCTTCAAGGTGTACCGCGGCATGGGCAGCCTGGCTGCCATGGCAAACGGCTCCAAGGACAGATACTTCCAGGAGGGCGCAAAGAAGCTGGTTCCCGAGGGTGTCGAAGGCCGTGTTCCGTATAAGGGCAGCGTGGCAGACTCCGTGTTCCAGCTGGTGGGCGGCATCCGCTCCGGTATGGGCTACTGCGGCTGCAAGACCATCGACCTGCTCCACCAGAAGGCAAAGTTTGTGCAGATCACAAACGCCGGCCTGCTGGAGAGCCATCCCCATGACATCCAGATCACCAAGGAAGCGCCGAACTATTCGACACATTCGTAAGTATTCATTCCTGAGGTGTGCTTTCCGGAAAATTGAAAAAGAGAAAAGCGGTGTACTGAAAGGTACACCGCTTTTTTGCGTTTTTCTCCCGGATTATTCTGTAAAGGTGACTGTAGAATCCAGACCGGACTGGTCACCGCTGATAAGGATCTGGTTGGGGCTGTTGCCGTTCAGCGAGCCGGCGGCGTAGGAATAGCCTACATTATAGTCGGCGTTGCTGCCGTGAAGGTTCAGCCGCACGTCACCGTAGTCCATGGCAATGGCAGTATTGCCGTACAGCGCCGTGTCTGTGGTCTGAATGTCTCCGAAATCCATGTCAAAACGGCTGTTCCAGAGGGTGCTGTCCTCGCACCGTACATCCCCGTCGGAAAGGGTGAACGCGCTGGACTTGTTCTTGTCTGTTTCGGTGAAATTCCGCAGTTTCAGACTGCCGTAATCCAATGTCATTTGACTACTGCCGCAGGTGACATCCTGTAGACGCACATCTCCGCAATCATTCTCTGCCTTACAGAGATTCCCGATCTCTGTCTGCTTGATCGTGAGATCGCCGTAATCCAGTTCCAGAGACGCTGTGCCGCTGATGGTGCAGTTTGACAACTGCACTTCTCCGGCATTATTATTGGCAGTCAAGCTTGCCGCAGCGGTGTTTTCGATCCGGCAGTCGCCGTAGTTCAGATCTACGGACAGAGTGTTGGTCTGAATGTCGGAGATCTCACAGTCACCGGCATCATTTGCCACTGCCACAGCCTGGTATTTTGTTTCCGGCAATGTCACAGTGATCTTGGCACGAGGCGCAGTAAATGGATGAAATCCGAAATGGCTGTAGCTGTACCAGGGTTCGTCCTCCGAATTTAATTGGATATACAGTGTATCATTTTCAACGGTAACGCTGTAGTCTTTTTCTGGGACATTTTTTGCAGTAACAGAAAGTGTATTGCCGCTCTGCACTGTCACATCGGCGTTATCTACATCCATGAGAAGAGAAGTAACCGTTCCGGACGGTGTATCCGTATTGTCGGTGAGATGCAGCTTTTCCACATAGCGGTCCCGGTTCAGTGCGCCTGCGCTGACGGCAGCGCCGCAGCAGATCGCTCCGGCACAGAGCAGGCTGACACCAGTGATGATCCAAGGTTTCATTTTCATTTCTGGTCGCTCCTTTCAGTTGTATGAACCGCCTGCTCCAGCTGTGCAAACTGCGCCGCAGGCAGGGTAATGGTGATATCGTTTTCCTTATGAGACTGAAACAGCTGCCACTGCTGCCGCAGAGAAAGCACGCTGCCGTTCTGGACTGCCGCAAAGGACGGATCGCTCTGTACGGAAAAGTCATTCCCCCGGCAGATGCGGAGCTGTTTCAGCTGAATGGTCTCTACGGGCGCGGCACTGTCCGGCTGTTTCGGACGGGTCGGGGCGGCAGAGGAAAAAGCGCCGGTCACGCCCCATCCCATCAGCACCAGTCCATAGACTGCACCGATCAAAATGCAGCGCTTTTTCATGGCGCATCGTCCTCCTTTGTGACGAAGTGCCACATTTTTTTTGTGGTGAACACGGTGAACCGGACAATGCCCTTGCAGGCAAGCCAGATGGGATAGGTGACCAGTGCAGCGATGCCGCCGCAGCCCAGCCCCATGCCCAGCGACATCAGCGCTGTTGGAACATCCTGGAACAGTCCTACGACAAAGCTGAACAGTCCGCCCAACAGTACGGCACAGAATGAAAGGGGGATCACCGCCAGGACGATGAGGGCGGTGAGCAGCAGGCTGTACCAGGTGGTGAGCAGAGGGATCCAGATGTAGCAGGTGCACGCCAGAATGATCCATTTTGCTGTGCGGCTGGAAATTTTCTTTGCCGGCGCAGCGGCGGCGGTGTTCTGGGGAGAAATGCCGTTTTCCCGGAGAATGCGTTGTGCCAGTGCTTCCGGTGTGCCCAGGTCGGCGCGTTCCGCTTCGCTGGCATCCTCCAGAAATTCCAGATAATAGCGGAGAGTTTCCTGCCGCTCTGCCGGCGGCATGGGAGAAAGCGCCTGTTCCAGTCGGGCGCAGTATGCTTGAGGTGTCATAAGAGTATCGCTCCTTTTTTGATGCAGCACGCACAGGCGCGGCTGACGTTAAGTTTCATCCAGGAAAAAGTCTACCTGTTGTTTATAAGTGAGCCAGTCCTTTCGGTACTGTTCCAGCAGCGCTCTGCCGGAGACCGTGACGCGGTAATAGCGCCGGTTTCTGCCCTGATACGGCCGGTCATAGGTGGTGAGACTGCCGTTCTTTTGCAGCCGCCGCAGCACCGGGTACAAGGTGGATTCGGACACGGCGAAGTGATCCTGGATATCCTTCGTGATCTGATAGCCGTAGGTGTCCTCCTTGGTCAGCAGTGCCAGCACCATGGCATCCAGCAAAGTCGCTCCAATAGAAAATGCAGACAATCGTTTTCACCTCCTTTTTGCGGCGTGCTCACCGCTGAGCCTTACCCCCCGATCTAACGGAGAGAAACGGTTTTTCTTACGGCGGCAGCAGCAGCCTGTTCCCCCCTCCGGGGGATTTTTGTTTTCCGGTACACGATGATGGCACATTGCAACAATGACACGTTGCAACCATATATCGTAGGGGCGAACATCGTTCGCCCGAAAGCCTCCTCTCATAGAGGAGGTGCCCGTTAGGGCGGAGGAGTCTCTCGTCCCCCTTGAAAAGGGGGATGTCACCATAGGTGACAGGGGGATACCGTAGGGGCGAACATCGTTCGCCCGAAACTCCTCAGTCAAGCCTACGGCTTGCCAGCTCCTCTGTAGAGGAGCCAAAAGAAAGTTGCTCCAATAGAAAATGCAGACAATCGTTTTCACCTTCTCAAGTATGGGTTTTATTGCAGGGAAATTCGAAAAATCCCCAAAATAAGCAGATGAACAGGATAAAAAAGATAGAAAAACCATTTGGAAAATGTCCGACATCGTGTTCCGCGTGCTCCATTATAGCACAACAAAATGCCGAGGGCAGATGTACCAATTCCTGCTACACTTAAAAGTGCATACAGCAGGTTTTTTTCTAAAGAGAACCGTTCCCATCCACCCAGTACATTCATTCCGCCAAACAGCAGTGCTGCAACGGCAAATGCAATGGCTTCTTTGGTACGGTTCTTTCCTGCCCAGCGAAACATCAGAGTAAAAATCGGTGCCAGCCATGCCCAGTCGCTGATGCTGCTTAACAGTATCAGTGCTAAAACCGCAACACCCTTTATCCAGCGATTGCTTCCATGCTCCAGTACCCAAAGGATTCCAAAGCAAATGCAGAGGGTAAACAGCATGTTCAACCCACAAAACTCCATCGTATTTGTTCCGGAAAACGCCAAATCATACGGCAGTTGGGAGATTCCTGCAAACAACAGCAAGCGGAAAAAGTAGTTTCGTTTTGAATGGGTGTAGCCATATCCCTCCACCAAAAAATAGACCATAGAAATTGCTGTGAAGTATCCCACCGCGGTGAACAGCTCACATAGCACCGTTCCAGTGGGCAGAAAAATTGTGGCGATGTGATTGAGCAGCATCGTTCCCATAGCAATGTATTTTAGGACGTTCTGACTCCAGCCCGTGTGTGATTTTGTGCCAGACTGATGCATAAAATACCGCCTTCCTCTCTCTGTGGAATGTGCTTTTTTTATTTGCCGCAATATTATATGACGTATAATATTGATTACGCATATATTATAGCACGCCGCGCCCCGTCTGTCAAGCCAAATTCCGGTAAAAATCCCGCCGTATGTAAACAAATATCGGATGTTGTGTAAATTTGCCGTTCATAGTTGCACGCATGCGTGCAACTTTTGCCCTCTGCGGCGGTATTAGTGAGAGGGGTCGTCGAAAAGATGCGGTCTCTCCGAAACCATACCGAAAGGAGAAATGGAAAGATATGTCAAATACAAAGGAGTCCCGGCGGCGCAGCTTGTTCTGCTGCTATTACGCCATGTTAGGGGATGTGGCAGAGGCGGCAAGGCGCGCCGGCTATCCGGCGGAGACCGCGGCGGCAGACGGAGCGGCGCTTTTGCGGCAGCAGTGTTATCAGCGCATGACCGCCGCCTACCGCAGTGCGCTCTATGCCGACCCGGCAGCGGCGGTGTGCGCCGGGCTGGAGCGTCTGGCGTTCGGGCGCACCAATGACGCGGTGCAGCTGCTTCTGGGAGAGGAACTGCCCACGGCGGCGGAGCTGCAGCAGCTGGATCTGTTTCCGGTGTCCTCTGTCAAACGGGACAAAAGCGGCGGCATGGAGATCCACTTTTTTGACCGGCTGAAGGCGCTGGCATCCCTGTATGAATACAGCGGCGATGCGGACAGCAAGGCGGCGGCGCAGACTTTGCTTGCGGCGCTCTCCAACGGAGAGGAGGTGGAGCGCGATGGAGTTTAAGAAATTTTCGTCCAAGCAAAAGCTTGCCATGTCCTGGTGGAGCCGGAAGCCGTACTGCGACTGTGACGCCATCATCTGTGACGGCGCGGTGCGGTCGGGAAAGACCCTCTCCATGTCCATTGGCTTTGTCAGCTGGGCAATGACTTGTTTTCAGGGCGGAGATTTTGCCATGTGCGGAAAGACTGTCACGTCCCTGAAGCGCAACGTCATGTCACCGCTGCTGCGGCTTCTGGGCAGTCTGGGCTTCACCTGTCTGGAGCATGTGAGCCGGAACTATGTGGACATCACCCTGGGCGGCCGCACCAACCGGTTTTATCTCTTCGGCGGCCGGGACGAGAGCTCGGCGGCGCTGATCCAGGGCATCACGCTCTGCGGCGTATTTCTGGATGAGGTGGTGCTGATGCCCCGTTCCTTTGTGGAGCAGGCGCTGGCGCGGTGCAGCGTGACCGGGTCGCGGCTGTGGTTCAACTGCAATCCGGATCATCCGGGGCACTGGTTCTACCGGGAGTGGATCCGAAAGACCCAGGAGAAGCACGCGCTGTATGTGCACTTCACCATGGCGGACAATCCGTCTCTTTCGGCGCGTGTGCGCAAGCGGTATGAGCGGCTGTACAGCGGCGCGTTTTATGACCGGTTTGTCCTGGGAAAATGGACGGCGGCGGACGGGCTGGTCTATCCCATGTTTGCGCCGGAGCGCCATGTGACAGCCAAAGCGCCGCCCTGTGACCGCCACTGGATCTCCTGTGACTACGGCACTGTGAATCCGTCCTCGTTCGGCTTATGGGGACATTGTGACGGCGTGTGGTACCGGCTGGAGGAATATTACTACGATGCCAGAGCCATGGGGGAGCGGCGCACCGACGAGGAGCATTATGCGGCGCTGGAACAGCTGGCGGCAGGGTATGCCATTGAAGCGGTAGTGGTTGATCCGTCGGCGGCGAGTTTTATTGCCTGCATCCAGAGGCACGGCAGATTCCGGGTGCTGCGGGCGGACAACAATGTGAACGCCGGCATTCAGCAGGTGAGCCGGCTGTTACAGCAGGATCGGCTGCGGTTTTGCGAGGCATGCCGGGACATCCGCCGGGAGTTCGGGCTGTACTGCTGGAGCGATTCCATCCGGGGCGACGCGCCGAAAAAGGAGAACGATCACGCCATGGACGACATGCGCTATTTTGTCAGCACCGTGGCGTGCCGGAATCCGGAGAGCGGGTTTTTTGCGGTTTCTGCGGGGAGGAGATAGGAGAGGGGGTTTTTCAAGGGGGCGAGAGACTCCTCCGCCCTAACGGGCACCTTCTCTATAAGAGGAGGCTCTCTTTTGGCTCCTCTACAGAGGAGCTGGCAAGCCGTAGGCTTGACTGAGGAGTCTCGGGCGAACGATGTTCGCCCCTACGGTGGGGGTGGTTTTGGTTTGGGAAAGGGCGGGGCGATGTGGGCGGCGAGCCCTACGATTCCTCCGGCGCTGCGCGCCACCTCGTACTGAGCGGTCCCCTTTGTCACTTCGTGACATTTCCCCACCCCGTGGGGAATCACCCTTTTCAAGGGAGGCTTTGGGACTCCTCCGCCCTGTCGGGCACCTCCTCTGGGAGAGGAGGCTTTCTTTTGGCTCCTCTACAGAGGAGCTGGCAAGCCATAGGCTTGACTGAGGAGTTTCGGGCGAATGGGGTTCGCCCCTACGGTGGGGAATGGTTTAATGGTTTGAAATGGGGTGGGTGGTTTTGGTTTGGAAAAAAGGGGATTGATTTTTGAAAAGAGGGTTGGTTATGGGTTTATTTCCGAGGAAAAAGCGGCCGCCGGTAAGCGGCGGTATTTTACAGAGTGCGGTGCGGTCGGGGCATCCTTTTACCGTGCCGGAGGAGCAGAGCGCCTGTGAGGTGGCGCTGTATGCCGGGCTGCGCAGGGCTGTTCCGGTGATCGACGCTGCCATTGGCAAGGTCGTGCGGCTGGCGGGAAGCTTTCAGCTGGTGGCAGAGGACAGCCGGATGCAGGAGCAGCTAGACGAGTTTGTGCGGAGCGTTCCGGTGGGACTGACCGGGGAATCCTTACAGAGCTTTGCGGACTGTTATCTGGACAGTCTGCTGACCTATGGCAATGCGCTGGGGGAGATGCTCATCGACAACCGCACGGGGTATCTGGGCGGTTTACAGACAGTTCCGGCGGAGCTGGTACAGATCCGGCCGGGAAAGCAGCCGCTGGAGCGGCAGTATTGGGTGCGCGGCGCGCAGGAATCCGACAGTGTTCGTGTCCCCAGACCGGAGCGTATTTTGTTTACGGCGCTGAATCCGCCGCCGGGCGGTGTGTACGGGGTGTCGGTTTTACGGGGGCTTCCGGCGCTGAGCCGCATTCTGCTGCGCATCTATGAGTGCATCGGGCAGAACTATGACAGAATGGGAAATGTGCGGTATGCGGTGACGTACAAGCCGTCGGGAGATCTCAACGAGCGCGCCTATGCCGGAGAGCGGGCAAGGCAGATCGCCAAGGAATGGAGCGCGGGCATGCGCGCCGGGGCTGCGGGAGAGATCCGGGACTTTATTTGTGCCGGGGATGTGGACATTCGGGTGATCGGCGCGGACAATGCGCTGTTGGACACGGAAGTGCCGGTGCGGCAGCTATTGGAGCAGCTGATCGCGAAGCTGTCGATTCCGCCGTTTCTGCTGGGGCTGAACTGGTCCTCTACGGAGCGCATGAGCAGTCAGCAGGCGGATATTCTGACCTCGGAGCTGGAGTATTACCGCCGCTTGCTGGAGCCGGTGCTGCGCCGGATCGGCAGGGCGTTTTTGCGGCTGGCAGGGTCGCAGGCGGATGTCTCTGTGGTGTGGAGCAACATCAATTTGCAGGATGAGACGGAGTATGCCCAGGCGCGGTTATGGAATGCTCAGGCGGCGCAGATCGAGGCGGCGCTGGGGGAGTGAGGTTTTGGTTTGGGAAAGGGGCGGGGCGATGTGGGCGGCGAGCCATACGAAATCCCCCTGTCACCTGCGGTGACATCTCTTACCGAGCCGTCCCCTTTGTCACTTCGTGACATTTCCCCACACTGTGGGGAATCACCCTTTTCAAGGGGGACGAGAGACTCCTCCGCCCTGACGGGCACCTCCTCTGGGAGAGGAGGCTTGCGGGCGAAGGGTGTTTGCACCTACGGTGGGTGGTTTAACGGTTTAGAAAGGGTGGGGCGATGTGGGCATCGCCCCCTACAATCCCTCCGTCTGCTCCTGACGGAGCAGCCACCTCCCTTTTCAAGGGAGGCTTAAAGACTCCTCCGCCCTGACGGGCACCTCCTCTATAAGAGGAGGCTTTCTTTTGGCTCCTCTACAGAGGAGCTGGCAAGCCATAGGCTTGACTGAGGAGTCTCGGGCGAACGATGTTCGCCCCTACGGTGGGTGGTTTAACGGTTTAGAAAGGGTGGGGCGATGTGGGCGGCGTGCCATACGAGATCCCTCCGGCGCTGCGCGCCACCTCCCTTTTCAAGGGAGGCTCGGGCGAACGATGTTCGCCCCTACAGTGGGTTTCGGGTTTGTGGAGAGTAGCGTACCGGGAAACAATAATCCCCCGGAGGGGGGACAGGCGGCTGCTGCCGCCGTAAGAAAAACCTTTTTTCTCCGTTGGATCGGGGGGTAAGGCTCAGCGGTGAGCACACCGCAGGAGGTGATGAAAATGGATCAGACACAGATCGCCCGGTTGTTCGGGATTTTTGCAGGAGACGACACGATTTATGAGACTTACAAGGCTGTTTTGGAAACGGCTGCGTTGGAGGTGGAGCAGGCGCTGAAGCCGGGTGCGGATGCCGCAGATGCGCGGCTGAACTGGCTTGCGGCGGCAGTGGGGTTTTTACGGTATACCCAGATCACCGCCGCCCGTGACCGCGCCGCGTGCACCTTTGCCGGAACGGTGGCGCAGAACACGGACGGCAGCCAGAAGCTGCGGTTTGCGGCGCTTCTGGTGCAGGCGTATGAGAAGCTATGCCATGGGTTATTGGAGGAAACGGGGTTTTTGTTTTTGGCGGTGTGAGTGGGAATTCCCCTTTTTAAGGGGGACGAGGGACTCCTCCGCCCTGACGGGCACCTCCTCTGGGAGAGGAGGCTTGCGGGCGAACGATGTTCGCCCCTACGGTGAGAACGTTTTGGTTTGGGAAAGGGGAAAGATTGTGGAAAAGGGGGGGGCTAACGGTTGGAAATGGGGTGGGGCGATGTGGGCGGCGCCCCCTACAATCCCTCCGTCTGCTCCTGACGGAGCAGCCACCTCCCTTTTCAAGGGAGGCTTGCGGGCGAACGATGTTCGCCCCTACGGTGAGACCGTTTTGGTTTGGGAAAGGGGGAAAAATTGTGGAAAAAGGGGGGTTAACGGTTGGAAAGGGGATAGGGCGATGTGGGCATCGCCCCCTACAGTGGGTTTCGGGTTTGTGGAGAGTAGCGTACCGGGAAACAATAATCCCCCGGAGGGGGGAACAGGCGGCTCGCCATCCTTGGGCGAGTCTGCCGTCGCCATTTCCGCTGGGTGACGGGCTGGCTTGTCCGCCGTGACGCTGCCCTTTTTTCTCCGTTGGATCGGGGGGTAAGGCTCAGCGGTGAGCACACCGCAGGGGGGTGATATGGATGTTGATGGAGCAGGTTTGGAAGCAGCTGAAAGCGGCGCTGGAAGAGCGGGTGGACTGGGCGGTCTATGACGAATACGACCCGGTTTCTTTTGACAAGCGGCCGGAGTGGTTTTTGACGCTGGGGGTCTCCGGGGTGGAGATGCAGTCGCCTTTTCTCGGGGGAGAATACCTATACTACCCTTTTTCTGCCGCAGTAAAGGTGACGCTTCTTGCGCCGCCGGAGACGGACGCGCGGACGCTGTATGACTGCTATTGCCGGAAGGTATTTTCCGGAATGCTGTCTGCCGGGTGCACGGCGCAGAAGATTCGCGTCAGCGCCCCGGAGGTATTGCGGCAGTTTCGGCGCAGCGCGGTTGTCGGGACATATCAGATGGACGGCGTATTTCGCATGCGCAGAGAGGAGGCGCTTTTGGTATGAGCGGTTTATTTCGCACAGTCGTGCCCCGGAATTTTCCCGTGAAGTTGGGGGACATGACCTTTTATGCCCACGGGTGGAAGCTGTCCTGCATCCGGCAGTATGCGGAGCAGGGCGGCGTGTACGGCAGCAACTTTGTGACCAACACCAGCGTCCGCGCCAGGCGGCTGACGCTGAAAGGGCGGTTCTTTTATCTGGAGCAGCCGGCGGAGGTGGTTCTGGCTCTGGATGATGCCATCCGGGCACGGACGCTGTTTTCGTTTGTGCTCCGGGAGATGCAGTTTACGGGGGCGAGTCTGGCAGAGTATACCATTTCGGAGGAGGCGGCAGAGGGCGTGCTGCCCTGTGAACTGACGCTGATCGTTCCCGGTGAGCTTGGGGCGGCTGCGGCGGAAACGGAGGGTTCGGCATGAGCATAGTGACGCTTGGGATCGTCAATTCGGCGCAAAAGACCGAGATCTCCCAGGGGATCGCTGCCTTTGTGCTGGACAAGGAGATGTACACGCCCTACAGTCAGCTTTCCGGGACGGTGTACGGGGACTTTCGGCTGTCGCAGTTTGCCGGGGCGTACCGCATTCTGCTTTCGGTGGACGGAACGGAGATGCACTGCGGCACTGTGGAGCAGCTTCGGGTCACGGTGGAAAAAGGGGTGTCCTGTCTGCGGTTTTCTTCCCGGGGTGTGACAGCGATGCTGCTGCAGAATCAGCTGGAACCGGGGCTGCACACCGCCATGTCACTGGACAAGCTGATGCAGGACTTTATCACGCTGCCGGAGGAGATCACCTGGGAATCCAGCACGGACACCAGCAACTATCTCTTTGTGAAGGAAAACACGAGCATGTGGGACGGGGCGGCGAATCTGACCTACAAGCTATGCAAACGGTATCCTTTTATCTACGGCGCGAACCAGGTGCGGATGCATCTGCCCACGGCGTACCGGCATTTTTTGCTTGAGCCGGAGACGGTTCTGGGCATGGGCATGGTGACGGATCAGTCCCGGATCTACAGCAAGTTTTCCATGGCGGATGCAGACGGGACGTATGGGAAATTCCAGGAGACCGACGGTCTGGCGCAGGCGCGGCATCTGGTGCGCACCCGGCAGCTGGCGTTAGACCGGCAGTATTTATACGACCCCCAGCAGGCGCTGATCTTTCGCCGGCGGTTTGCCGGACGCGGCTTATTGTCCTACTACTTTGACATGCGCGGTGCGGTGGCGGCGGATCTGGGCGACCGGGTCACCTACAGCGGTCTATTGACCGAAGCGCCCATCAACCACATCCGCATGATCGGGAATCAGAGCGGTGTGCGAACCCGGGTGGAGATGTATCAGGATGCGTTTTATCCGGGATGATTTTTGGGAATGTGGAGAGATTGTGGAAAAGGGGGGGTGGTTTAACGGTTTGGAAAAGGGGATGGGGCGATGTGGGCGGCGAGCCCTACAATCCCCCTGTCACCTGCGGTGACATCCCCCTTTTCAAGGGGGACGAGAGACTCCTCCGCCCTGACGGGCACCTCCTCTAAAGAGGAGGCTAAATTGGCTCCTCTCCCAGAGGAGCTGGCAGCCGCAGGCTGACTGAGGAGTCTCGGGCGAACGATGTTCGCCCCTACATTGCGTACCGGAAAATAGAAATTCCCCGGAGGGGGGAACAGGCAGCTTGTCTGCCGTAAGGAAAATCGTTTTTCTCCGTTGAATCGGGGGGAAAGGCTCAGCGGCAAGCATGCCGCAGAAAGGGAGAGTATTATGTATCAGGATCTGAGATTGGAAAAAGGCATGTATCACATCACGGGCAAGAACTTTTCGGAGGTGCTGGAGGAGATGGATCCCTCCGGTGCATATGCGGAGACGCCGCTTGCCGGGCTGGACGCGTATGAGCGTCAGCTGAAGCGTTTTGACATTCACGTCAGCGGTCTGCACTGTGACCGTGTGGAGAAGTTCTTCTCTACCACGGAGAGCGCAGTGCTGTTTCCGGAGTTTATCCGCCGCGCTGTCCGCAGCGGCATGGAGCAGTCTGTGCTGTCGGATCTGGTGGCGGTGCACACGGTTTCTCCTGCCGGGGAGTATCAGCCGGCGGTGCTGTCGGACACGGCGGCGTATTCCACCAAGACTACCCAGGGAACGGCTCTGCCGGCGGCAACCTATCTGGAGGCTTCTACCACCACGCATCTGAACAAGTTCGGCCGCACCATCCGCGCTTCTTATGAAGCGGTGCGCCGTCAGCGGCTGGATGCGTTCGGGGCGATTCTCCGGGCGGTGGGCGTTCGTCTCGCCGGGGCGCTGCTGGCGGAGAGCATTTCCTGCATGCAGAGCACCAACGGCTCTGTGATCGACGCGGCTTCTGCGGCGCTGACTTATGCCGATCTGACCAAGCTGTACGGGGCGTTCGGCAGCTTTGACATGACCACCATGCTGGCTTCTCCGGCAATCGCGGCGAAGATCATGAGCATGGAGCAGATGCAGGACATGGCATCTGCCCAGCCAAACGTCATTCTGATGCCCTTTGGGGCGCAGCTGTGCAAGTGCGCCGGCATGACGGAGGATTATATCATCGGCATGGACAAGCGTTTTGCGCTGGAGATGATCACCACGGACGATCTGCTTCTGGAGACGGACAAGCTGATCGACAGTCAGCTGGATCTCATTTCGGTTTCCATTCGCGTGGCGTTTCGTGTGATGCTCAGTGATGCGGTGCATGTGTTGAGTATGTGAGTTTTGCGGTTTTGGGGTGATGTGGGCGGAGAGTTCTACGGGATCCCTCCGTCTGCTCCTCACGGAGCAGCCACCTCCCTTTTCAAGGGAGGCTTAAAGACTCCTCCGCCCTGACGGGCACCTCCTCTATAAGAGGAGGCTCGGGCGAACGATGTTCGCCCCTACGGTGGGTGGGGTTTTGGGGTTGGAGAAGGGGACGGGGTTTCGGGTTTGTGGAGAGTAGCGTACCGGGAAACAGAGATTCCCCGGAGGGGTTATAGGCGGCTGCTGCCGCCGTGACGCTGCCCTTTTTTCTCCGTTGGATTGGGGGGTAGGGCTCAGCGGTGAGCACGCCGCAGAAAGGATGGAAAATGGAAAAGAATGTACAGGAGCAGGCGGAGGCGCTGGAGCAGCTGAACCGGTTTACCCGGCGGCAGATGAGCGCGGAAGAGGTGTTCTGCTTTGATGTGAAATTGTGTGACAACGAGATCGACCGGGACGGCGAGCGGTTTTCGCTGGAGGCGCTGGAGCAGCTGAGAGGGCTTTTTGTGGGGAAAACGGGCATTTTCGACCACAATCCCAAGGGGGAGAACCAGACCGCCCGGATCTATGAGGCGGAGCTGGTGCAGGATCCGGCGCGGATGACTACCGCCGGAGAAGTGTACACCTATTTGAAAGGGCATGCCTATATGGTGCGCACGGATGCCAACCGGGATCTCATCCGGGAGATCGACGGCGGCATCAAGAAGGAGGTGAGCATCTCCTGTGCGGCGGCGGCGCAGACCTGTTCCGTCTGCGGCAGTGACCGCCGGAAATCGCCCTGTTCCCATCAGATCGGGCAGCGGTACGGCGGCAGGCGCTGTCATGTGGTGCTGTCGGATGTGACCGATGCCTATGAGTGGAGCTTTGTGGCGGTTCCGGCACAGCGGGAGGCCGGCGTGACCAAGCGGTTCGGCGGAACGCCGGAGGGTGAACAGCGGTGCAAACAACTGGAGCAGCAATTACAGCGCCGGGACGCACTGCTCAGCCGTGTGGAAACGGAGCTGCGCCGGGATATTGTGCGGCTGCGGTTTTTGGTGGACGGCAGTGTGGAAAAGGATGCGGTGTCTGCGGCGGTGGAGCGGATGACGCTGGAGGAACTGATGGCGTTTCAGGAGACGCTCCGCACCAGGCAGAAGCATGTCTGTCAGGGGCAGCTGAAGCCTGCGGCGCGGACAGAGGGCAACGGGGCTTTTCAGGTGGGATAAGCGCCGGCAGAGCGAAAATGGAAAACGGAGACTCGACGGGGTTCGGGTCTCCGTTTTTTGCTGCTGCGGGGATTTTTTGGGACAGGGCGGCAGGGGGCTTTGCGATAAAAGAAATACGGAAACAATACTTTTCTCTGTCGGATGCTTGCACAATTTGTAACTTCTGCGGCTTTCCAGAAATTTTTTTTGCGGACAGCAGCGGACGGATTTGCGGAAAGTGTGGGACAAAGTGCAAAAAGCCACGCAATTGCGTTACTTTTGCTGCTTTTCACAAAACGAGCATAAAACTGCGCCGGATTTTCACTCCCTTGACATTTTCACCGGGAATTGCTATAATATTTAGGAACTGTTTTGCGGGATTTCTGTACATTTTGTAGAAATCCCACAGGGTGCGCCGCTTGTGATGCGGTCATCAGCAGAAAAGGCGGCTTTTCTGTGCGGTTTGCACAGAAGGTCAAAAATACGTCCGCGGCGACGGCGGACAGAAAGAAGGGTGGAAGAGCTTTGGCGAACTACAAATGGCACAAGCGGACAGCTGCGGCGGTGCTGGCTTGTCTCATGACAGCGGCAGCACTGCCTCTGACGGCAGCGTTTGCGGCAGAAGAACCGGGCACAGACACAGTACAGACTGCGGCGGCTTCTGCAGAAGCGGCGGCATCGGATACCGGCGGCGACCTTTCCTATGAGGAACAGGAGACCTACAGCGACTATTACGACCAGTATCAGGATCAGCCCCGGCCGGATGCGGAGATCCTGCTGAACGGCATGGATTTTCAGAAGGCGGACTGCAGCGGCTATGAGACCGGCAGCTATTCCGACAAGGACGGCGACAGCCGGGAAAATACACTGATCTGGAACAGCGCGGAGGGCAGCTTTACCTATAAAATGGAAGTGCCGGAGACCGGCTTGTATTCGGTGGAGGCAACCTATTGCCCCATCGTTTCCAACACGGCGGAGATCTCGGTCTCCATCGCGGTGGACGGCGAGGTGCCCTATGACACGGCTTCCCGTCTGAAGCTGAACAAGGTGTATCAGAACAAGACGGAGATCAAGACGGACGACTCCGGCAACCAGGTGCGGCCGTCACAGGAACAGATCGAACTGTGGCAGACCGCCTGGATCGGCGACTCGGACGGTCTGTTTAATGAACCGGTATTCTTCTATCTGGAAAAGGGAACCCATGAGATCACCCTTTCTTCGCAGAAGGCGTATTTTGCACTGGAATCCCTGCGCTTTGCACAGCCGGAGGAAGTACCGTCCTATGAGGCTTATACCGACAGCGTGGACGCTTCTGTCACCAGGGACGGCACACCCTCCGGCGTAGTGCGCATTGAGGGCGAGGACGCGGTGCTGAAATCGGACTCTGTGCTGTATCCCACCTATGACAACTCCACCAGCGCCATCTCTCCCTCTGACCCGAAGCACATGGTATACAACACCATCGGCAGCGGCAACTGGGAAAAGGCGCTTCAGACCATCACCTGGAAGGTCGAGGCAAACTCGCTTCCCGGAGACGGCTGGTACAAGTTGGGGATCAAGGCGCGCCAGGAGGAAATGCGCGGCTTCTACTCCAACCGCCGCATCTATATCGACGGCGCAGTGCCCAGCACGGAATTTGACCAGGTGAAGTTCTACTATGACACCAGCTTCCGCATGACTACCGTGCAGAACGGGGACGGCGAGGACGTGTATGTCTATCTCACCGCAGGAGAGGATCACACCATCACCATGGAAGCGATCCCCGGCGAGATCGGCGACTCCATGCGTCAGCTGGACGCCATTGTCCTGGATCTGAACACCTATTACCGGAAGATCGTCATGATCACCGGACCGGAGCCGGACAAGTATACCGATTATTATGTACACGAGAAGATCCCGGAGCTGGTGGACGAATTCCAGCGCATTTCCGATGAGCTGAAGGAGATCCAGGAGCACATTGAGGCGCTGGCGAACTCCAAGGGCTCTGAGGCGGCTTCTCTGGAGCAGATGACAGTCATTCTGGACAAGTGCATCAGCGATCCGCTGAAGATCCCGAACTATCTGTCTCAGATCAAGGACTATATCACCTCCCTTTCCTCCTGGATGCGCGACTACCGCGATCAGCCGCTGGAAGTGGACTATCTGGAGCTGGCTTCTCCGGACAAGGATTTCCCGTCCATCAAGGCAGGCTTCTGGAGCTCGGTCTCCTACAGCTTCCAGCGCTTTACGGCATCCTGGGATGAGAACTACAGCTCGCTGTCCTCTACCACCGGAGACGATGCCATTGAGGTATGGGTCTCTTTGGGACGCGACCAGGCGCAGGTGGTAAAAGACCTGGTGGAATCGGAGTTCCAGCAGCAGTACAATGTGCCCATCTCCATCAACCTGGTTGTGGGCGGCGTTGTGGAAGCGACACTGGCGGACAAGGGCCCGGATGTGGCGCTGTTCCTGGGCGGCGAATTTCCGGTAAACCTGGCAGCCCGCGGACTGCTGGCGGATGTCTCCCAAATGGACGGCTATGACGAAATGACAAAGCTGTATCAGGATACCGCTATGGTGCCCTATCAGTATGAGGGCGGCACATATGGTCTGCCGCTGACCCGGAGCTGGGCGATGATGTTCTATCGCAAGGATGTTCTCAGCGAGCTGGGCTTTACACAGGCACCCCAGACGTGGGAGGAGCTCATTGATATGCTCCCGGCGCTCCAGCGGAGCTATATGTCTGCCGGTCTGGTGCTCCCGGCGGTTGCGGCGGATGCCAACCAGGCGACCATCTCCGCGGCGACGGAATCCGGTCTGACCTTTGCATCCCTGCTGCTCCAGCGCGGACAGAACTATTATAATGATGCACAGACGGAGACCACCTTTGACACCAATGCTGCCATCGACTCCTTCGAGATGTGGACGGACTTCTATACCAAGTACGACTTCGACCAGCAGTACGATGCATTCAGCCGTTTCCGCACGGGCGAATATCCCATTGTGGTCTCGGACTACTGCACCTTCTTCAACCAGCTGGCTGTGGCAGCGCCGGAAATTGACGGACTGTGGGGCTTTGCACCCATTCCGGGCACACTGCAGGAGGACGGCACGATCTCACACGCCGTGAACTCCAACAACACCGGTGCGGTCATCTTTAATAAGGTAGACAAAAAGACAAACGGCATGGAAAATGCATGGACATTCCTCAAGTGGTTCTGCTCCACCGATGTGCAGGTAGAGTACGGCACACAGATCGAGGGTCTGCTGGGACAGATGGGACGGTATGCAACGGCAAACACCGAGGCACTCACCCAGCTGGCATGGTCTACTGACGAGGCGGACACCATTCTGGGGGCAATGGATGAACTGGAAGAGATCCCGATCATCCCGGCATCCTATTCTGTCACCCGAAATGTTATGAACGCATTCCGCGATGTTGTCAACAACAACGAGAATCCCCGTGATACGCTGATGTCGTACAACCGGGACATCAACGAGGAGATCACCAGAAAGCGTGAGAACCTCGGACTAGATTCTTAAAGAGAAGGAGGGAATCCCCTTGGATACTGCCGAGATTGGCAAAAGAACCCGACAGGAAAACCGGCGGCTCACCTGGCTGGCGGTAAAGCAGAACAAGGCGAGCTATCTGATGATCGCGCCGTTTATGCTGTTTTTCCTGATTTTTACCATCGTGCCTGTTGTCATGTCCCTGCCGATGGGCTTTACGGACTTTAACATGGTACAGATGCCCAAATTTGTGGGACTGTCCAACTATACCACCCTGTTTCTTGCAGACAAGGTATTTATCCAGTCCATCCGCGTGACCCTGGTATTCGCCCTGTTCACCGGCCCTATCAGCTATGTGCTCTGCTTTTTGCTGGCGTGGCTCATCAACGAGCTGCATCCGAAGCTCCGCACCATCTTCACCCTGATCTTCTACGCGCCGTCTATGGCGAACGTATACACCGTCTGGAAGCTGATCTTCAGCGGCGACTCCTACGGCTATCTGAACTCGTTTTTGCTGGATCTGGGCATCATCAGCTCGCCTATCCAGTGGCTGACCGACGGCAGCTATGTGCTGGGCGTCACCATCGTGGTGCAGATGTGGATCAGCCTGGGTGCCGGATTCCTGGCGCTCCGTGCCGGATTCCAGAACATCGACCGCTCGCAGTATGAAGCCGGCGCCATCGAGGGCATCAAGAGCCGCTGGCAGGAGCTGATCTACATCACCATCCCCTCTATGGGGCCGCAGCTTATGTTCGCGGCGGTCATGCAGATCGTCAGCTCCTTTACCGCCGGCACGGTTTCGCAGAACCTGGTGGGCTTTCCCAGCACGGACTATAAGGCGCACACCATCATGAACCACGCCTATGACTACGGCTGGATCCGCTATGAGATGGGCTATGCCTCTGCGATCTGTATGATCCTGTTTATCGTCATGTATATTCTGAACAAGCTGATCGGCAAGGTCCTCAGCAAGTATATGGACTAAGGAGGTGTGCAGTATGGCAAAAAAAGAAAAGGTATACGGCACACACCTGAAAGTGTCCACCAAGCGCGCCGGGCATAAGATCGGCGGAACTGTGGGGATCTTTGCGTTCCTGCTGGTGCTGGCGCTGTTCATGGCGCTGCCGATCTATCTGGCAGTGGTCATGTCCCTGAAGCCGGTGCAGGAGCTGTTCGTGTTCCCGCCGAAGCTGTATGTTATCGATCCCACCCTGTCCAACTACAGCGCCATGTTCCGGCTCTGCTCCGATTTGTGGGTACCGTTTTCCCGGTATGTATTCAATAGTATCTTTGTCACCGTGTCTGTTACTGTGTGCCAGGTCATCTTCTCCGCCATGGCGGCGTTTTGTCTGGCGAAGGTGCGCTTTCCCGGTGCGAAGGCCATCAATGCGATCATCGTCGTTGCCCTCTTGTATCAGAGCAACGTCATCTACATCATGCAGTACATGGTCATGGCAAAGATGGGCATGATCGACACCTACTGGGCGCTGATCCTGCCCTCTGTGGCTGCGCCCATGAACCTGTTCCTCATGCGGCAGTCTATGACGCAGGTGCCCGACGCCATGATCGAAGCGGCAAAGGTGGACGGCGCAGGCATGTTCCGCATCTGCTGGCAGGTGGTCATGCCGAACCAGAAGCCGGCGCTGATGACTGTTATCATCTTCTCGTTCCAGGCGGCGTGGAACATCCAGGGCGGTACGCTGGTATTCAGCGAATCCCTCAAGACGCTGCCCACTGTGGTACAGCAGGCAGCTTCTGCCGGTCTGGCGAGAGCCGGCGTGGCAATGGCAGCCGCCGTGTTTATGCTGGTGCCGCCGATCATTATCTTTATGCTGGCGCAGCGGCAGGTCATCGAGACCATGGCACATTCCGGAATCAAGGACTAAAGGCAGCATTGCACAAAGGTTTGAAAATCAAACTCTGAAAGTCCCCCTTGAAAAGGGGGATGTCAGCGTGAGCTGACAGGGGGATTAACCCCTCAGTCAAGCCTACGGCTTGCCAGCTCCCCTGTTAGGGGAGCCTATATTACCATTCGCTTCTCTTTTTCAAGGGAGGCAATCGAAGGAAATGATTTTTATACAAATAATCTTTGTGCGTTGTCTAAAGAAAGGATGAGAACTTTGCAGAAAAAGGCAAACCATCTGGCGGCGGCAGTTCTGTCCGCGCTGATGCTGACGGCAGCCATGGGCGCGCCGGCAGTTTCGGCGGAACATTACAACGTCTATAACTATGACCGCTGGGGCGAGGCGACTCCGTCCCAGGCCGGCTATGCGGCACAGCGTGCCGTCAGCGGTCAGGATCTGGGCTGCGGCGCGTTCAACACCCCGTCCGATCTGTTCCGGGACTGGGAAGACCGCTTTTATATTGCAGACAGCGGCAACAACCGCATCGTTGTCACGGACGGCGACTTTTCAAAGGCGACCAAAATTTATGACACACTGAAAACCGAGGACGGCGAGACCACACTGAAAGATCCGGAGGGCATCTATGTGTCCCAGGAGACCCAGTGCATGTACATCGCAGACACGGGGAACTCCCGGCTGCTGGTGTGCGATCTGGACGGCAATGTGCAGATGGAACTGACGCGGCCGGACTCGACGCTGTACGAAAATGAGACCTTTAAGCCCCAGAAGGTCGTTGTGGACAAGGCGGGCAACATCTATATGGTGCTGAACAACATCACCAACGGTGCGGCAATGTTCAACAGCGACGGCGAATTTCAGGGCTATTTCGGCGCGAACTCCGTGGACGCCACCGCAGAAGTGGTAGCGAACTATTTCTGGAATCTGTTCGCCACCGATGAGATGCGCGCCAACTCGTCCCGTAACGTGGCGGCAGGCATCACCAACTTTGACATCGACGAAGAGGGCTTCGTCTATACCGTGACACAGTCCTCCTCCTCGGAGACAGACCGCGTGAAAAAGGTAAATCCTGCCGGCTATAACCTGTTCTCGTCGATGGAAGTAACATTCGGCGACCTGGACTCTGTCTATGACTCCACCGCCAACGAGAACTATACCACCCAGATGGTGGATATCGACATTGACGACATCGGGCGCATCAACTGCCTGGATCTGGAGACCGGACGGGTGTTCCAGTACGATGAGGACGGCAGCCTGCTGTTTATCCTGGGTACCACTGCCGATCAGATCGGCGGCTTTTCCATGAAGGTCTCTGCGGTGGAGACCATGGGGAAGAACATCTATGTTTCGGACGCCATGAAGAACACTGTTACCATCTTCACGGAGACCGACTTCGGCGGCATCGTTCACGAAGCTGTGGCGCTGTACAACGCCGGCTATTATGCCGAGGCGCTGGAGCCGTGGCGGGAGGTGCTGAAACGGGATGGCAACTCCCAGATGGCATACATCGGCATCTCGTCGGCGCTCTATAATGAGGGCGACTATGCCGGGGCAATGAAATATGCCAAGCTGGCGAAGTCCCGCAATTTGTACGATAAGGCGTTCGAGGGCTATCGCTCCGAATGGCTGAACAAGAATTTCACCTGGATCATCCTGGTGGTTGTGGTGCTGATCGCTGCGGCGGTATTCTTCCACTTCCGCAACAAAAAGAAGAAAAAGAATCAGCCGAAGAATCTGGTTGAAATGCTGCACGAGGGAGAGGAGGAGTGATGCTGCTATGATGGATCTGACACAAAAGCAATGGGTCAAGCACAGTGTGTTCCACCCGTTTGAGGGCTTTGAGGATCTGCGTTGGAAAAAGGGCGGTTCCGTCCTGTATGCCAGCATTGTGATCCTGCTCTGGTTCGTGGCGAAGATTTTGCATGACAATCTGGTGGGCTATCAGTTTGCCGTCACCAACACCAAGATGTTCAGTATTGTCCCGTATATCGTTCAGACGATCGCGGTATTTCTGGTATTTGTCATCGGCAACTGGTCGATCTGTACCCTGCTGGACGGCGAGGGCACGATCAAGAAAATCTATATCTACAGTGCCTATTCGCTGATACCCTACGTTGCCGGACTGTATATCCGGACGATTTTGTCCCATGTGCTGATTCAGGACGAAGTGATCTTTATTACCTGCGTTACGGTGATCAGTACGGCATGGTCTGTGCTCCTGATGTTCAACGCCATTAAGGCGGTGCATCAGTATTCCATCGGCAAGACCATTGTGGCACTGGCGCTCACCTTTGTGGCAATGCTGATCATTCTGATTTTGCTGGTGCTGCTGGTGGCATTGTTCCAGCAGGTGTATGTATTTGTTTCTTCCGTCTACACGGAGATCACATATCGCGTGAGAGTATAGAAAGGACGGTGGAACAAGCATGAAGAACTGGAAAAAATGGGCTGCCGGCATTTGCGCGCTGAGTCTTTGCTTTACGGCAGTTTCGCTGCCGGCGGCGGCAGAGGGTGAGGAGGATATCGCCCTCATCTCCGACACCTCGGAGGAGACACCAGTGGCAGACGGCACAGCCGACGAGACCGCCGGAGACGGCGAGGCGGCGGCTGAAGAAGAGGCGACACGCTCGGAAACTCAGGAAGAGATCGAGATCACGGCAGAGCAGGTCACCCAGTATCTGCAGAAGAAGAACTCCTGCGACGGTATTACCTTCTACTACCGTCCGGAGGACTATGAGGACACCATTTCTGACGAGGATGTGGCAGATCTGCTGGACGACATCGAGCTGGCAGGCATCGACGATGCCACCGGCGAGGTGGTCTGCACCCTGGAAGAGGACAGCGACAACAGCGACTTTGTGGTATTTCTGAGCCCGGAGGGACGCTGGCTGGTGTACATGGATCCGGAATACAGCAAGGTCACCATGGTGCGCCAGATCGTTTCGTCCTTGGACAACGAGCTGCTGTTCCGCTCCCGGGACAACAAGACCCTGGAGCTGTACAACAAGGATTATGACGAAGTGGAGCGCAGCTATACCACAGACGGCAAGGCGGAGGACGGCAAGGTCACCTATACCAATGAGGACGGCTGGCAGGTCGTACTGGCGGACACCTATGACGCGGTGATCTCTTCGGCGCGGTTCGTCACCGAAAATGACAAGCTGGCGCTGTATGTGGACGATGACACTGCGGTCATCGGACTTTATGACAAGACAAAGGACAAGATGTGGTGGTCTACGCCCGAAAATGTGGGACACGACAAGACGGCTACCAATACCATTGTAGAGGACCTGTCCTCGTCGCTGAAAATGGTCTACGGCGAACCCGATGCCCGGAGCACCACCAACATGCGTTCCAAGAGCGACGCCAAGGTCAAGGTCAAGGACAAGAGCAGCGGCGTGAAGATCACCTATTCCTTCAAAAAGGCAGGCATCACCGTTCCGGTGACCTATACTCTGGAGGATGACTATCTGGAGGCAAAGATCGAGACGGCGGACATCGAGGAAGAGGATACTTCTCAGAGCGGAAAGCTCACCACCTCTCTTTCCATGCTCAGCAGCTTCGGCGCGGCATCCTCTGAGGATGAGGGCTATTTCGTCATTCCGGACGGCAGCGGTGCGCTGATCCGTTTCAACAACGGCAAAAAGACGGCAAAGGCATACACCGGCTATGTGTACGGTTCGGATGTCACTGCAGTTCCGCAGACTGAGCCGGCTGTGACCGAGCAGGTGTATCTGCCCATGTACGGCATCGTCAACGGCGACAACGCCATGATGGTGGTCTGCACCGAGGGCGACTCCAACGCCAAGCTCACCGCGAGCGTCAGCGGACAGTCCAAGAGCAGCTTCAATATCTGCGGCTTTGACTTCACTGTCCGGGATTCGGATACTTATTATATGTCCGGCGACAGCAGCACGGCACTCACCGTGTTCGAGGACGGCGACATGAAGACCGACACCTTGGCGGTGCGGTATTATCCCCTGGAGACCGAGGACACCCCGGACTATACCGATGTGGCAGAGGCGTACCGGAACTATCTCACCGAAGAAGCCGGTGTGGAGAATACGGTGGAGAGCACCGACCCGGGACTGTATCTCAACTTCTACGGCGGCACGGAAAAGGAAAAATCCGTGCTGGGTATTCCGGTGAAGATGAAAACCGCGCTCACCAGCTTCCAGCAGGCAGAGGAGATCCTGCAAAACCTGTCGGACGGCGGTGCGGAAAATATGCGGGTGCAGTATTATAACTGGACCAACGCCGGCATCACCGGCAAGGTGGATCTGAAGGCGAAGGCTGCCGGCTGTCTGGGCGGCAGCGGCGACTGGAAGGATCTGCTGCGCTATGCCGAGGACAACAACATTGCCGTTTATCCGGCATCGGACAACAAGACCTTTCAGTCCGGCAGCGGCTATTATACCTTTATGGATACCACCGTCCGCATCTCCGGCTCGTATGCCCGGATCTATGACTACAACCTGGCATACGGCACGCAGAGCACGGTGAACAAGCCCTTGTCGCTGCTGTCTCCGGCAACCTTTACGGAGATCGCGGAAAAGATGGCAGGGAACTATACGGACAAGAACCTGAACCGGGCTTCGCTGGGAAGCCTGACTACGGCGCTCTACGGCGACTATGGCAAGCAGGAGATCTCCAGAGACAAGGCGCAGGCGCTGCTGGAGGAATCCTATCAGAAGCTGGGGGATGCAGATATCGCACTGCTGGCAGACAACGCCAACGCCTATGCGCTGCCCTATGTACAGGAGATCACCAATGTGCCGCTGCAGTCCAGCGGATTCGATGTATTCGACGAGGACATTCCGTTCTATCAGATGGTAATGCACGGACTGAAAGCATATTCCGCAAGCGCCGTCAATGCTTCGGCAACACCGGAAGAGACCGTGCTGCTCTCCGTCGCATCGGGCAGCAGCCTGCACTATGACATGATCGGCGAAGAGACCAGCACTCTGAAAGACACGGTGCTGGACAGCCTCTATTATGCAAGCGCAGAGAACTGGACCGATTATGCGGCACAGAGCTATGCATTCTCCAAGGCGGTGCTGGCAGGACTGGGTGACCAGACCATCACCGGCTATGAGAGAAGCGGCGATGTCATTACGACCACATATGCAAACGGCACTGTCGTAGAGACCGATCTGGCAAAGAAGATCGTCACCGTAGACGGCAAGGCGTACGCCATGTCGGATTATGTGGAGGAAGGGAGCTGGAACGAAGCATGAAAATGGCATATGAAAAACGGAAGAGCATGTACGGCTACTGCTTCATTGCACTGTGGTTCGTGGGCGCACTGATCTTCTTTCTGATCCCTGTGGTAGAGTCGCTGCTCTATTCCTTTCAGGAGATCACCCCGGACACCGGCGGCATGGTCGGCAGCTGGGTGGGCATGGACAACTATAACTATGCCTTTAACGTAGACCCGAACTACCGTCAGTATCTGGTAAAGGTGCTGAAGGACACCGCATGGAAAACGCCGCTGATCCTGGTGTTCTCCCTGTTCGTGGCGGTCATCCTGAACCAGAAGTTCAAGGGACGGACCTTCTCCCGTGCCGTGTTCTTTCTCCCGGTCATCATCGCCACCGGCCCGGTGTACAACATCATCAACGGCAACCTTCAGAGCACCGGCAACAGCGATGCCAGCCAGTTCTCCACCATGTTCTCTACCGATCTGCTGGGCGAGCTGATGGAATTTCTGGGCATCTACGGGATCTCGGACAGCATGCAGACCACCATCGAAATGGTGTCGGACAACATCTTCGGCATCGTGTGGAACTCCGGCATCCAGATCCTGATCTTCCTGGCGGCGCTCCAGAACATCCCGGTCTCTGCGAAAGAGGCGGCACAGATGGAGGGCGCCACCGCGTGGGAATATTTCTGGAAGATCACCCTGCCCTATGTCAGCCCCATGATCCTGGCGTGCTTCATCTTTACCATCATCGACTCCTTTACAGACCCGAACAACGTGGTAATGGGACGCATCCTCGATTTGCAGAGCGACTGGCAGTATGGCCCGGCTTCGGCAATGGCGTGGGTATACTTCGCCATCGTCCTGGCGGCGGTGGGCATCATTACCGCAATTCTCAACAAGTTCATTTATTACGAAGTAGATTAAAAAGGAGGCGTCAGTTATGGAAACAACAAAAAATACGCCGCTGGCGTCCCCGAAGGAGGATGCACAGGTGGGCAACGGCATGAGCAAGCGCGAAGCCCGGAAGATCCGCATGCAGAGCATGAACAAGTCCGAGATCGCCTATATGCGCCGCAAGCGCGTGTTCGAGGCAGTCTGGCCCTTTTTCCGGTTCTTTATCCTCTTCGGACTCTGCTTTGTCATTCTCTATCCCCTCATCTATATGATCAGCTGTGCGTTCCGCGATCCCGCAGATATGAGTGACCCTACGGTCATGTGGATTCCGCGGCACCTCACCTGGAGCGTTATCAGCGACACCGCCGGTGTCATGGATATCTGGAACACCCTGAAAACCACGTTTCTGCTGAATGTGGGCTGCTCCCTGGTACAGGTGGCATCCTGCGCTCTGGCAGGCTATGGCTTCGCCCGGTTCAAGTTCAAGGGCAAGGGCATTCTCTTCGGCATCGTTGTCATGATGATCCTGGTGCCGTCGCAGATCATCTCCATTCCCCAGTACATGCTGTTCCGGCACTTCGGGCTGTTCGGACTGGACATCAATCTCATCAACTCCAAGCTGTGCATGTATCTGCCGGCGGCAATGGGCAACGGCATTCGCGCCGGTCTGATGATCTTCATCTTCCGGCAGTTCTTCAAGGGTCTGCCCAAGGAACTGGAGGATGCGGCTTATCTGGACGGCTGCGGGCCCCTTCGGACATTTGTCCAGGTCATGATCCCCAATGCATCGTCCTCGTTCCTGACCGTGTTCCTGTTCTCCGTGGTCTGGTACTGGAATGACTATTATGTCAGCTCCACCTTCTTCACCAAGAATCAGACCATTGCCCTGATGCTGAAAAATCTGAGCACCCTGCTTTCCCAGCAGCTGTTCAACAACGCAGACGTCAGCCCCAGAGAGCAGATCGTCTGGATGGAGGCAGGCTGTCTGATGGCGATCCTGCCCATCCTGATCATGTATGTGTTCCTGCAGAAGTACTTTACCGAGGGTATCGAACGCTCCGGTCTGGTAGGATAACACAAACAAAATTCTTGAATATGCTGGAAAAGCGCTTTCCGAAAGGAGGGCGCTTTTTTGCGCACCCCGGCTGCGGCTCTGGCATATCTTAAAGTATACGCGCCGGCGCTGTGGGCACGGCGTGTGCTTTCCACAGGTTTTCCACGATGAAAATGGTGGAAAAGTTGAAAAGTTGTTGAAAACTGAAGCCTGCAGAAAAATGTGATGATCTGAAGGGAATCTCTGGTGCGGACTGCCATGGATTCCGGACAATGCGGAGGGAATGCCTATGACATCCGACAAAGTGATCCTTGCGGCAGGCGGCGACCTGCGGCAGCTGTATGCGGCACAGCGTCTCCGGGAAAAGACCGGGGCGGCAGTTTGTACCCTGGGGCTTCCGGCACAGCCCGGACTGCAAAGCGTCTCGTCTCCGGAGGAAGCGCCGGCGTATGACGTGCTGGTGCTTCCGCTTCCGGCAAGCCGGGACGGTGAAACGGTGCACGCGCCGCTCTGGGACAAAACCATATCTCTGGCGGCTCTGGCAGAACGTGGAAAACCGGGTGCCCTGATGCTGGGCGGCGGCTGTGAGACTGCTGCAAAGCGGTTCACGGCGCGGGGCATGGCGGCGGCGGACTATCTCCGCCGGGAGGAGCTGTGTCTCGCGAACGCTGTCCCCACTGCCGAGGGCGCTGTCCGCATCGCCATGGAGGAGACCGACCGGACGCTGCACGGCACGCCGGCGCTGATCCTGGGCTATGGCAGGATCGGCATGGCACTTGCGCCCCGGCTCCGCAGTCTGGGCATGGCGGTGACGGTCTGCGCCCGGCGGTGTGAGACCAGGGCATTGGCAGAAATGCAGGGGTTTCCGGCGATCCCGGTGGAAACGCTTCCGGATGCCGCCGGAAAGCAGCAGGTGCTGTTCAATACCGTCCCCGTGCTGCTGGTGACAGAGCAGGTGCTGGCGAAGCTGCCGCCGGATGGGCTGGTGATCGATCTGGCATCCCGGCCCGGCGGCACGGACTTTGCTGCGGCAGAGCGGCTGGGTGTCCGGACGGTGTGGGCACTGGGCATTCCGCCGGAGGCGGGGCGTTTTCACCTGCCGGACTTCTGTGGAATTGTTGAAAAGTCGGTGGAAAGACTGTTGAATTGCGAATTTCGGTCTGAAAATTGTGAAAAAGCGACAAAAACGGGGATAATATCCATTGAAGAATTTTAAAAAAAATCGGCAGATAGACTTGACACGAGGGCAATAATATGTTAAAATAC
Source organism: uncultured Ruminococcus sp. (assembly GCA_934463425.1). Taxonomy (GTDB): domain Bacteria; phylum Bacillota; class Clostridia; order Oscillospirales; family Ruminococcaceae; genus Ruminococcus_C. The sequence goes on along the minus strand of CAKSJP010000015.1, from coordinate 20,985 downwards.
GTATGTAAATTGTTTATGAGGGCTTTCTATAGACCCTCGTAGGCAAAAAATTGCCGCAGTATGTGCGATCCGGGAAATGAAGCGGGATTGGACCGGGTGCAGATGCGTCTGTTGGGGTTGGATGAATCACATCCATGCAGACGGCAATAAAACTCATACAAAGAGAGGTAAAGAGAAATGAAGAAGACATTCAACAGACTTCTTGCTGCAACTGTCGCAATTCCGGTTGCACTGGGTCAGATTCTTGCAATTTCTGCAAACGCTGCGGAAGATCCGGCTGCACTGCAGGTAACAGCTGATCAGCTGCTCAAGGTAAATGCAGAGACTGGTTTTCCGGAGAGCCCGGCTGGTGACACCATCACCTATACCGTTGCTTCTGACTGGAACAAGACTCTGGGCGAAAAGCTGACTTCTGCTGCTGCAGACAAGACCATCACCCTGAATGCAAAGGACATTGTAGCAGGCATCAACTCCACAAACTACTATGCAGAGCTGCTGAAGGATATCGTAAACGCATCCTCCAATCCGACCGCTACGGTAAAGGACGGCGTGGTTACCATTTCCGGTACAGCAAATCTGGACAGCTATCTGGCTCCGGAGCTGGCTGACAAGCTGGCTGGCATGGACGGCTATGAGAACGTAACTCTGGATACTTCCATCCTGAAGGACGTTGCTTACACCGCAACCATCGCAACTGATCTGGACAACAAGAAGGCAACAACTGCTCTGACCTTCACTGCTGACGGCAAGGAATATACCGTAAGCACTGCTACCAAGTACATGCAGGCTGTTTATGACAACCTGAAAGCACAGATCGTTGCTGCTGTAGACCAGAAGGTTAAGAAGCTGGCTGCTGACAACGGCATGACCGAAGCGGAAGTTCGCGCAAACGCTGACTTCGATATTGCAGGCGACCTGGCAAAGCTGCAGGCTGAGACCGACAAGCTGTCCAGCAAGATCGATGCTGTAAACAAGAAGCTGTCTGCTGCACAGAAGCTGACTGTTGCTGAGAAGAGCTATGACAGCGCTGACGCTGCTCTGGCTGCTGCACTGAACTATGCAGTAAAGAAGGGCATTGCTTCTGCTGCAAATGTACCGAATACCGTTGACGGCCTGGCTGCAAAGTACGGCGCTTCTTTCGATAAGACTGTAGCTTCTGTAAACAGCAGTCTGAAGGATGCCGGCGTAAATGTTGAGCTGGCTGTATCTGCTGATGATGCTGCTGCTCTGGCAAAGAGCGCAACAAAGGTAACTGTTGCTGCAAACGCAGGCAACTATACCGCTGAACTGGAAATTGCTGATGCTGAGTACGACGCTGTTGTTGCTTATGTAAAGGCACAGGTTGCTGAAAAGATGCCGGAGAAGGAAGTTGCTTCTGTAGAGACCGTAAAGACTGTTAAGGTTGAGGGTTCTGCAAAGGGCAGCGTTGCTTTTGATGTTACCCGTGATGTTACAGTTGTTCTGAAGGACAAGACCACAACTACCACTTCTACCAGTGAGACCAGTGACACAACTTCTTCCAGCGAAACCACTGTAAGCACTGAGACAACCGTAAGCACTGAAACTACTGTAAGCACTGAAACTACTGTAAGCACTGAAACTACTGTAAGCAGCAGCGATACAAGTAATTCCACTGAAACCACTGTTTCTACCGACACTACCGCAAGCAGCAGCAGCGACACTGGTTCTGACACAAACACAGAGACCAAGCCGCTGCCGACCAACATTTCTTCTGTAGAGGTTAAGCTGGTTGACGCTGAGACTGCTTCTAACGTATATCTGTCCAGCGAAGAATCCTTCGATCTGGCAGGTCTGGTTGAGTCTGTAACCCTGTACCTGGAAGACGGCACAACTGACGAGTCCTATGCTCCGGCAGACGTACTCGAGTTTGCTGAAACTCCGGCAAGCGTATACGAGACTGTTGACAAGGAAGCTGGCGCAGGCAAGGTTTACTTTGAAGGCACTGTTGCTCTGAACTACAAGGGCGAAGAGGACATCACCATTGATGCTGCTCCGACTGTTGCAGTTGCTCTGAAGGGTGACACCAACCTGGACGGCGTTGTAGATTCTAAGGACGCTACTGAGATCCTGACATATTCTGCACTGTATGGTGTTGGTCAGGAACCGTACTTCCCGACAACTGGTAAGGACGCAAGCGATCTGCTGACCAAGCTGGACTATCTGGTATCTGATATTGATACAGAGTCCAAGGCTGGTGTTGTAGAAGAGGGCGTATCTGCAATCGATTCTAAGGATGCTGCTTATCTGCTGACATACGCTGCAATGGTCGGTGTTGGTCAGGAGCCTACTTGGGAAGAAGTTATCAAGTAAGCATTTGGCTTACAGAAACTGATTTTTTAAACGCTTGTATATAGGTGCGGCGCAAGGTGCATATTGCGCCTCGCTTATATCACATAAATTTTTATATTCTTGAAAGGAAATAGAAAAATGAAGACTACATTGAAAAAGACAATGGCAGCTCTGTCTGCTGCTGCTGTTGTAGCTGCTTCTGCAGCTGTTATGGCTGTTCCGGCAAGTGCTGCTGATCAGGCAATCTCTGCTGGTACCGTTACTATGACCCTGTCCGAACTGAAGGCAGCTAACTACGAAGTTACTGTTCCGATCTCTGCTTCTGCAGATCTGTGCGCAGTTGACTTCGGCATGAAGCTGGCTGATGGCCTGACCTACGTTAAGGCTAAGTCCACTACTGACGCTTCTGCTGCTGCTGCTCACTCCAACGGTTTCGTTTGGATGCCGTATTCTTTCGGTTCTGCTGACATGAGCAACATTCCGGCTGGTCAGATCGCTGCACTGACTGTTACTGTAACAGAAGATGCAAAGGCTGGCGACGAGTATGCTATCACCATCACCAACGAGAATGCAAAGGGTGTTCACACCACTGCTGGTCACTTCGATGCTGACGGCAAGATGATCACTGATGAGTTCGCACCGGTTGCTGGCGCAATCATCATCACTGAGGATCCGACTGAGGCTCCGACCACAACAACTGCTGCTCCGGCAACAACTGAAGCTCCGACTCAGGCTCCGACTAAGGCTACAACAACCGCTAAGGTTGCAACTTCTACCAAGAAGGCAGCTTCCACTTCTTCTCCGAAGACTGGTGACGCTCTGCCGGTAGCTGGCGTAGCTGTAGCTGTAGCTGTAATCGGTGGCGTAGCTCTGGTTTCCAAGAAGAGAAAGTAAGCAATCGCTGCGATAGCAGCAATTGGCGCAACTGATTTCACACGCATGTAAGTGCGTAAAAGAGGACATCTCCTGCGGGAGGTGTCCTTTTTGTTTTTTTCGGCGGCGCTCCTGCATAAACTGCATGGAGGTGATGATGATGATCGCGATCTATGCGCGCCAGTCGGTGGAGCGTCCGGATTCCATTTCCATTGAGATGCAGGTGGAGCACTGCCGCCGCATTTGTCCGCCGGATGCCGCGGCAGAGGTGTACACCGACCGGGGCTTTACGGGGACAAACACGTGCCGCCCGGCGTTTCAGAAAATGTTGGAAGGGGTGAAGGCCGGCAGCATCCAGAGCGTCTATGTGTATAAGCTGGACCGCATCTCCCGGTCGCTGTGCGATTTCGCCGGGATGATGCAGCTGTTCCGCAGCCGGGGCGTGACGCTGCACTCCGTCCGGGAGCGCTTCGACACCCAGACGGAGATCGGCGGCATGCTGCTGAATCTGCTGATGATGTTCGCTGAGCTGGAGCAAAAGACCATCGCCGGGCGCGTCCGGGATAACTACTATGCCCGTGCCGCGCAGCAGATGGCGCTGGGGGGCACGCCGCCCTTTGGATACCGGCAGTGTCCCGGGGGGACGGCGGCTCTGGAGGTTCTGCCGGAGGAGGCGGCGCAGGTTCTGGCATTTTATACCGGATACGGGGTCGAGGGACAGAACGTGGAGCAGCTGGTGCATGAGGCAAACGGCGCAGGACGGCGCACCCGACAGGGAAAGCCCTGGTCGAACAGCGGCGTGCTCCGGATCCTGCGCAGTCCGGTATACTTGCAGGGGGATCTCCGCAGCACCGTGTATTTGCAGGAACAGGGCGTGGTGCTGACCCATCCCCTGGAGGCATACTGTCAGGGCAACGGCTGTATCATCTACGGCGACCCGGCGGCGCGAAGGGGCACGAAGCTGACCCGGCTTGCCGGAGAGCATGCTGCCGCCGGGCTGCATCCGGGCATTGTGGAAAGCGACCTCTGGCTCGCGGTGCAGGAGCGGCTTGCCGCACGGGGCGGCGCGACCAATCGGGGCACAGGGCACGGCTCCTGGCTGCAGGGCTTGGCGGTGTGCGGCCTGTGCGGTACGCATTGCTATGCGCGGAACAACGGCAGGGGTGCGGCGTACACCTATTTTGTCTGCCGGGGAAAGCGCCAGGGCATCTGCGCCGGATTGCCGGGGCTGCGGACGGAGACGGTGGAGCGTGCCGCCGCGCCGATCCTGGCACAGCAGGCGCAGCGGCTATTGCCCTATGCCGGCGCGCCGCCAAAGACACCGCCGGAAGCGGCTGCCCTGGAGGAAGTGGAACAGCGCATGCGGCGGCTTGCGGCAGAGCTGGGGCGTTCTGAAAATGCAGCGGCGTTCCTCCGGGAGGAACTGGAGCGCCTGGGGCAGGAGCGCGGACAGCTGGAGGAGACGCTCCGCCGGAGCGCGCCGAAGCCGGAAGCGGTCTCGCCGGAGGCATGGGCGGCGTGGTGGGAGTCCGCCGGGCTGTCCCTGCGCCGTCAGGCAGCCGGACTGCTCTTCCGGGAGGTGCGGCTGTTTCCGGATCACGGGGAGATCCTTTTGCGGTAATGTGTCAACGCCCCGCCGCCGCGCCGGGGAAGGATGCACCCAGAACCGCCGGGGAGATCATCGCGGATACCATCTGCAATATGCTGGAAGAGAGGAGACTTGCCTATGAAAGACCTGACAGGTAAGCGGATCGGGTTTGCGGTGACCGGTTCGTTTTGTACCTTTTCCGCCGCATTTGCACAGGCGGCAAAGCTCCGGGAGGCAGGGGCAGAGCTGACGCCGATTTTCTCGGAGCATGCCGCCGCAACGGATACGCGCTTTGGCAAGGCGGCGGATCGTGTCGCAGAACTGGAAGAGATCTGCGGCAGGGCAGCCATCCGCACCATCCCGGCGGCAGAACCGCTTGGGCCAAAGGATCTGTTAGACCTGCTGATCGTTGCACCCTGTACCGCCAACACTGCCGCAAAGCTGGCGTATGGCATCACGGACGGCACGGCAACTATGGCGGTGAAGTCCATGCTCCGGCGGCAAAAGCCCATTGTCCTCGCCATCGCCACCAACGATGCCCTGGGGGCTTCGGCGAAAAACATCGGGCTGCTGCTGAATACCCGGAACTATTACTTCGTGCCGCTGCGCCAGGATGCCCCGGCGGAGAAGCCGGCATCTCTGGTGGCGGATTTTTCCCGGCTGCCGGAGACCGCGGCACTGGCATTGGCGCACCAACAGTTACAGCCGGTGCTGCTCTAAGGCGTCACCGGAAAAATTCTGGGGCTATTTTTCCGGCAGTCACAGAAAATCCAAAAAAATGTGCTATACTGAAAATGGGTGGAAATCGGGATGTCCGACTCCACCCATTTTTGGGATAGAGGAGAGATCTGGTTTTGGCGCTGATTATTTTGAAACAGGCGGTGCTGATGCTGCTGCTGAATGTGGTGGGCATCATCGCCTATCGGACAAAGGTCGTGGACAAAAACGGCGGCAGGCAGTTCTCCAACTTTGTTTTGGAGATCGTCACCCCGGTGCTGGTGGTGAATGCCTATGCCGATGTGGAATATGAATCGCGGCTGGTGGTCAATATGCTGTGGACGTTCCTGCTGGCGGCGGTGACCTATGTGCTGTTCATCGGGGCGGTGTATCTGCTCATCCGGCAGAAGCCGGGGCGTGAGACGGAGATCGAGCGCTTTTCTGCCATTTACAGCAATTGCGGCTTTATGGGAATCCCTCTCGCCGGGGCGCTGCTGGGAAATGAGGGCGTGTTTTATACCTCGGCATTTCTGACGGTGTTTTTCTGCTTCGCCTGGACGCACGGCATCATGCTGCTGACGGGTCAGAACGACCGGAAGGCACTGCTGAAAAAGCTCTGTTCGCCCACTATGATCGGCATCGCCATCGGTCTGCTGCTGTTCTTTTTCCGGATCCCGCTGCCGGAGCTGCTGGGAAAGACGTTCGACTATGTCGCCGGGCTGAACACGCCTATGGCGATGATCGCTTCCGGCATCAGCGTGGCACAGGCAGATCTGTTCCGGGCGCTGAAAAATCCCCGGGTGTATTATGTCAGCGCAGTAAAGCTGCTGATCGTTCCGGCGGCGCTGGCGGTGCTGTTCGTGCCGCTGGGCTTTATTCCGGAGGAGATCCGGTTGGTGGTACTGGTGCTGATGGCTGCGCCCTCGGCGGCGATGTGTACGCTCCAGTGCCAGAAGCATGACATGAACCACGGGTATGCGTCCCACATTTTCGCGGTGACTACGCTGGTATCTATGCTGACCATGCCGCTGATCGTAAAGCTCTTTACGGGGCTGTCGGCGCTTTTGTAAAGGCAATACCGGACAGCGCATCTTACGCATAAAAAATATCCCTGCATCGGCTTACCGGTGCAGGGATTCTTTTGCTTATATGGGATTTATGTCAGAGAATTGCTGTGGGAGGGTACGGCGTAGAGATTGGTCTCCCACGCCGGGATATACAGCTGATGCCGGATATACAGGTCATAGCCCGGGTTCAGCCGCCGGATCAGCAGCGGCAGGGCGAAGATGTCCTCGTTCCGGTGGTACAGCGAAACCATCAGCTTCGGGGAGAAGTGGGCGATGGTCTGAGACGCACCCCAGAGTGCCTCTCGCTCACAGCCCTCTACGTCCATTTTGATGATGGTCGCCGGTCTGCCCTGGAGGATGCTGTCCACCGAGCGCGCGTCGATCTCCTGTCCGAATGCCGAAACGGCGGACTGCCGCCCGGCCTTGGTGGAGAAGGGCACGGTGGTGTCCTTGCACCATGCTACGGCGTTATAGGCGTAGACATAGTTCATGCCTTCCAGTGACTTGCACAGCTTTTTGAAGTTCTTTCGGTCCGGCTCTACGCCGTAGATGCGGATATATTTGCCCCGGGTGTATTGCAGCACCTCTTCGATGGTGTCGCCGTTGTATGCGCCCAGATCCACATAGACCTCGTTGGGTGTCAGCTTTATGATCTTGCGGTAGATGTCGCTCTTGGGTGTGGTGACATCCATGAGCCAGCGGATATTGCCGCTGATGCGGAAGTTGATGATATTGGCATAGACCCGGCGGGACTCGTCGTCCGCCAGCATCTCATAGACCTCTTCCAGCTCCGCCGCGTGCTCGACGCAGTAGTCATAGGTGAACAGTCCGCCGCCTGCTACCGGAACATCCGGTACAATGAGGGTGTGGCGCTGTCCCAGCTCTACGATCTTATCCACCAGGGACTGATATCCGGCGGCAAACGCCAGGACGATCACAAAGTCGTCTACCTGGGCTTCGATCTCGGAAAGCTTTCGCACCTGATAGCCGGCGAACGAGTGGCCGCGTACAAATTCGTCGCTTGCAAAAATGCCGGCAAGCGGAATGGACTTTTCCCGAAAGACACGCATGATCTTTTCTGCACCATCGCCCATCCCGTAGATAAAGATCGGGCGTGTCTCCGCCTGTAGTTTTTCCCACGAGGACTGCTTTTCTGTGATAAAAGAAAGCAATGTGTTCAGGACCTCCTTTTCTCTTTTTCCCACGGGTTGTCTGACTGCCTTACTCATTGCAGCAGTCGCCGTCTCCCCATGCTTCCGGCGGCATGCCTGCCGGACCCATCATATCCCGTCCGCGGATGCCGAAGCGGTCGCGCTGTTCATTGATGAGCGCGGTGATCAGATCAGAGACCTGTCGGGGATTTTTGATGGAGTGGATGTGCTTTTCCGGTGTATCGACATCCTTGCTGAACAAAATGATCGTGCCGCAGCCGAAAATGCGCTGGTTCAGGGGCAGCTCCATTTTTTTGTCGGTGATGCGGTAGATATCCAGTTCATCCTCTACGACCTTCAAAAGACCTGTGCGTGTGATGAGCCGGCTCTCTGTCAGATAATACCGGGTAAAAGACAGGGGCAGCCCGAAGAGCGTGCGCTTTTTGTCCGTCCAGAGATACTCCAGTCCGTCTTTGGTTTTTCCTTTTTTCATGACTGCCGCCTTTCTTTCTGATCTGCTTTAAAACAGCATCCGTCCCCTTTTCAGAGAGGACAGAATGCGCTGCTGTGATAAAATTACAGTGTGATCTCGCCCTTGCCGCCCTGCATGGTGATCTTCTTGTCGGTGCCTGCCACAGAAACGGTAAAGGTCTTGTTGGTTTCGCTGCTCTCGATGGAGATGACGTTGCCCTTGCGGCTTGCCTTGAGGGTCAGCACCAGATTTGCCTTGGTATCATAGATGGATGCCTCGGCGGTCTTGCCGTCCTCCAGGTTGCAGATCATTGCATCTGCGCCGTCCAGATAGTCATACTCGAACTGGTTCTCGAATGCGCCGAAGGTCACGATGGAGTTCGGCTTTGCCAGAACCGGCATTTCCATAAAGGTGCAGGTCACAGCGTGATACTTGCCGCCTTCATAGGTCTTTCCGGTGATGATGTCATACCACTTGCCCTCTGGCAGGTAGAAGTTTGCCACGCCGTCCTCGCGGAATACCGGTGCGCACAGCAGGTTGTCACCCAGCATGTACTGCTGATCCAGATAGCGGCATGCGATATCGTCGGTGTAGTCCATGACCATGGGGCGCATCATCGGGATACCGGTGGTGTGGGTCTTGACTGCCTGTGCGAACAGGTACGGCATCAGCTTGCCCTTGAGCTTGGTGAAGAAGCGCAGGACATCGCAGGATTCCTCGTCGAAGTTCCACGGCACACGGTAAGAAGTCGAACCGTGGAGACGGCTGTGGGTGGACATCAGACCGAATGCGCACCAGCGCTTGTAAACGTCCGGAGAAGCTTTTGCTTCAAAGCCGCCGATATCGTGGCTGAAGAAGCCGAAGCCGGAGGAGCACAGGGACAGTCCGCCGCGGAGTGTCTCTGCCATGGAGGTGTACTCTGCGGAGCAGTCGCCGCCCCAGTGTACCGGGAACTTCTGACCGCCGACAGTGGCGCTTCTGGCAAACAGGCATGCCTGTCCCTTGCCGTAGTATTCTTCCAGTACCTCGAATACGGTCTTGTTGTACAGATAGGTGTAATAGTTGTGCATATGGATCGGATCTGCACCGTTGTAATATACTGCCTTGGTGGGGATACGCTCGCCGAAGTCCGTCTTGATGGCAGTAACGCCCATCTCACACAGCTTGCGCACGCCGGCAGCGAACCACTTGGCAGCTTCCGGATTGGTGAAGTCTACGATCGCCATGCCCGGCTGCCACAGATCGGTCTGGAATACGCTGCCGTCCGGGTTCTTGATGAAATAGCCCTTTTCCATGCCGATGTCGAACAGCTTGGATTTCTGGGAGATATACGGGTTGATCCAGCAGCACAGACCCAGGCCGCGGCTTGCCAGACGCTTCAGCATTGCCGGCGGATCCGGGAACTGATCCAGATCCCACTCGAAGTCAGTCCACTGGTACTCCTTCATCCAGAAGCAGTCGAAGTGGAACATCTGGAGCGGAATGTCGCGCTCTGCCATGCCGTCGATGAAGGAGGTAACGGTCTCTTCATCATAGGTTGTGGTGAAGGAGGTGGACAGCCACAGACCAAAGGTCTTTGCCGGCGGCAGTGCCGGCTTTCCGGTGAGGTCGGTGTAGTTCACCAGAACCTCCTCCAGGCTTTCGCCGCCGATAAGGAAGTAGTCCAGCTCTTCGCCCGGAACGGTGAAGGAGACCTTGTTGATGGTATCCGAAGCCACCTCGAAGGAAACCTTGTCCGCGCTGTTGACCAGAACGCCGTACTTGTTGGAGGTGATATAGAACGGGATGCACTTATAGCTCTGCTCGGAGCATGTGCCGCCGTCGGAGTTCCAGTTTTCTACGTTCTGACCGTTCTTGACGAAGGTAGTGAACTTTTCGCCGAAGCCGTAGACGCACTCGCCGACATCCAGGGTCAGCTGTTCCCGCATAAAGGTGTTGTGGGCATCCTGGGGATAGTTGAAGAAGTCGTCGTCGGTCTGGACCGCCAGACGTGCATCGCGGTGGAACTTGTTCTCCTGGATATAGGAGGTAGAACGCCAGCCGCCGCCGGTGAGGCGCTTTCCGTCACGGGTGAAGGAAACATCCCAGCCGTCTGTGCCCTTCTTAATGGTAACGGTGGTCTTTCCGGCAGTCATGGAAACGAAGCCCTCTTCGTCGCGGATCTCGTCCGGCACATAGCCCTCCGGGAGATTCAGCTCAAACTGGGGCTTGTTCTGCAGGCCGCCCTTGTGGTGGCAGATGTGCACACGGATCACGTCCGGTGCGACGGCGGTGTATGTGATCTCGAATGCGACACCGCCCAGTGTCATTGCACGGTTCCAGATCGCACTGGAAGTGGCAAAGATCTTGATGCTGTTTTTGGTGGTAGTGACATCATATGCCTGAACTGCATAGGAAACGTCAAAGCCTCTCTGGTTGAGCCAGAGTCCGTCAGAAAATTTCATGGAGTACCTCCTGCATATAAAAATAGAATGTTTTGTATTCCATGCGACTTTCCGGTACACCGGAGTGTCAGCCTGTGCCCGTACCCATCTACATGTAAGTTCATTGTACCATATTTATCACTGGAATGTCAATCTGTTTTCCGCAAAATCGTATATTTTTCCGGAAAATCGTATATTTTTTCGCCATGGTTTCCGATCTGACCGGGATAGTGCACAAATTAAAAAATGGTTTTTTGTGATAATTGCCGGACAACAAAAAGGACGGACTGCTGGTGCCGTCCGTCCGAAAATTGCGTTTATCGATGTGCCGCCGTTCCGGAAAACGTGTACGGCAGGGTGTTATTTTGCCAGTGCCTGTTCTGCGGCAGCCAGCTTTGCAGCGCAGACAAATACGTTCATCGCCATCTGGAGTTCTTCCTCTGTGGGGAATGTGGGAGAGATACGGATGTTCTCGTCCTCGGGGTCCACACCGTGAGGGAAGGATGCACCAGCGCCGGTCAGGACAACGCCTGCCTCCTTGCACAGAGAGACGATGCGCTTTGCGCAGCCCTTCTGGTTGAAGGAGATGAAATAGCCGCCCTGGGGGTTCGACCAGTTGGCAATGCCCAGATCTGCCAGCTCCTGTTCCAGGGTGTTCTCGACGATCTGGAACTTCGGCGCGATGAGTGCCTTGTGCTTCTTCATATGTTCTACCAGGTTCTCGAACTTGCCGCCGAAGAACCGCAGGTGACGCAGCTGGTTCATCTTGTCATAGCCGATGGTGGAGAAGCCCAGTGCCTTCTTCAGATATGCCAGGTTGTTCTGGCTGGCTGCGATCATGGCGATGCCGGAGCCCGGGTGGGTGATCTTGGAGGTAGAGGCGAACATGTAGCAGATATCCTCGTTGCCGGCCTTCTTTGCCTCCTCCAGCAGGTTTGCCTGTACCGGCGGATTGTCTACCAGGTGGTGTACGCAATAAGCGTTGTCCCAGAAAATACGGAAGTCCTTTGCCTTGGGCTTCAGGGCAGCAAAGCGCTTTACGACCTCGTCGCTGTATACCACGCCGCCCGGATTGGAGTACATGGGCACACACCAGATCGCCTTGACGGTGTCATCCTCAGCCACCAGCTTTTCAACCATGTCCATGTCCGGACCGTCCTCCTTCATGGGGACGTTCACCAGCTCCATGCCCAGAAATTCGCTGACGGCAAAGTGGCGGTCATAGCCCGGCACCGGACAGAGCACCTTCACCTTGTCATACTTGCCCCAGGGCTTGCTGCCCATGATGCCGTTGGTCATCGCCAGGGACATCGCCCAGTACATGATGTTCAGGCTGGAGTTGCCGCAGACGATAACATCCTCCGGCTTTACGCCCAGCATGGGAGCGAAAAACGCCTTTGCCTCCGGCAGGCCGTCCAAGCAGCCGTAGTTCCGGCAGTCCAGGCCGTTTTCTGCCTTATAGTCATTTTCGGACAGGCAGGTCGTGATGCCGTTGGTCAGATCCAGCTGCTTCGGCGAGGGCTTTCCCCGGGACATATCCAGCTTCAGACCCTGTGCCTGAAATGCCTCATACTGCTTTTTGCAGTCTGCGGCGAATGCTTCCAATGCTTCTCGATTCATCTCTGCTACTCTCATGATTTCTCACCCGGTCCGCATTCTGCGGACTCTGCTCCTTTTTGCTGAAATTCGGTACGATAGGGTGTGCAGAAAGCCCTGCACACACTGCAAGTATTATTATAGCACATCTCTCACTGGTGTGCAAGTGTTCTCCGTAAAAAAACACAAGTTAATTTTTTAAAAACGGTATAGAAAAACCTGCATCGGTCTTGCGGCAGATCACGCCAGACCGCCCCGCTGATAGAAGCCGGTCTGGATGAGATAGGTACAGCCGCACAGGAAGCGGCAGCGGTCGGAGATAGGGCTGAGGACGATCGACTGTGCAAAATCCTCACCTGCCAGTGCGGCGGCTGCTTTCCGGATACGTTCCAGATGCTCCTGGGTGAAGCCGAAGCCGTACAGAGTCACATGCTTTGCAAAATACAGGCAGTGCAGTGCCTGAAGCATCAGGCAGAACTGCTGGAGAATGCTTTCTGCGATATCGGCGATGGCGGTGTCTGTTTCTGAAGCAGTCAGCAGCACTGCCGGCGTCAGGCGCTCCAGGTCGCCGTCCAGCGCGCGGTACAATGCGGGGGTATTCTCTTCCGAAAACAGCGGCCGGAGCTTTGCTGCTGCTGCCGCTGCGGAAAGCTCTGCCCGGACACTGCCCCGGGGAAAGCCCTCCAGCTCTCTGCCGGCAGGATCGACGCAGAGATGCTCAATAAAGGCATCGTTTTCAGACGGCGGCAGCAGGATGCTGCATTCCCGCACCGGAATGGCATGATAGCTGCCGCTGTCCCAGTACAGGAACACCTGGTTTTCTGTTTTGGCGTGGGTCTCGTTATAATGCACGCCTGCCATGGCAAATTCTCTGACGGCGCTGTTGATGTAAACCGGGAGCGCGGTATAGGACTCCAGAAGCCGCTGCAGCTCCGGGAAAACAGGCGCGTTTTCACTGCCTGGCTGTACGTCCATCATCGCATAGGCAGAGGGCATGATGCCCACGCCGATGCCCAGCAGATTTCCATGAGCCAGGCAGCTGTTCTGGAGCATTTTTTTCAGAGTAGTGTCCAGAAGCTGTGCCAGCTTTTCCGGTGTCAGGTCTCCCTGGTGGGAGAAGGTGCGCTTGTCCAGTGCCGCGGCGCTCAGGGTCGTCAGTCCGATGGAGACTTCTTTTTCATCGATATAAATCCCTACGGCAAATTTATAGGTCTCATTGATATCCAGCAGGATCTTGCGTCTGCCCTTGCGGACCTCTGCCGCCGGGTTGACCGGTTCTTCGCCCACTTCTTCCAGGATGTTCTGGTCGATCATCTCATTGGTGATGATGGTGACTGCTGCACGGGTGATGCCCAGCAGGGATGAAATATCTACCCGGGAGATCGGTCCGTTTTCCCGGACTACTTTTAGGATCTGCATCCTGTTTCGACGCTTCAGATCCAGCTTACTGATGCCACAATCGTTCATATTGCTAATTCCTCTTTTAAAATGGTACAGACAGCGCGGAAAGCTGCTGCTGTTTTTTTGCCCGGAAACCGACGCTCTGGAAATAAGTTGAAAATCCACATACTTTTCCCATGAGGGCAGTTTCTTTTTATCTATTTTATCATACGAAAGCGGTGATTGCAAGATGCCTGCCGCCTTTATTTTAAAAATTTACAAAAGGGACACGGCATGGAAAACGCTTTTTGTCAATTGCAGAAAAACCGGGAAATTGCGTGAAGAAACGCAGGCGGCGGAGCAAAGAGCACGAAAAGGATTGTGTCAGAAGCATGGCGCTTCTTTCGGAAACGATACAAATTGTTCACAAATAAGAGGCGCCGGACGGGATTTGTACGGTATTGCCATAAAGCTGGATTCCTGCAAAAAACGCGGACAGCGGCTTGACAAAACTGTGAAAATCCGGTATAATAAAAAGAAATCAACTTTTTCAGTATGGTATTATGCAAAATGTTCACAGAGTGTTGCATTCTGCACACACGGGGTATTAACGTATCAAAATAACATGGAATGAGCTCTGAGAGCCTGTTCCGCCGGAGAGAGGAAGATGAGATGAAAAAAGAAACACTACTGCATTCCGCAAAGATCCAGCAGATGATCGCACAGTATAAGCATGATATGCAGCTGGTAGATCAGCTGACGGCAGACGCTGCGCCCCACTATGAGATCGAGCAGGAGCTCTATGTCAAGCACGAGGTCAAGCGCGGTCTCCGGGACCTGGACGGCAAGGGCGTGCGCGCCGGTCTGACAACGATCAGTAAGGTATGCGCTACCCAGACGGTGGACGGTAAGGAAGTGCCTGCGCCGGGACAGCTGCTGTACCGCGGCATCCCCATCGAGGAACTGGTGCAGGGCTTTATCACCCACGACCGCTTCGGTTTTGAGGAGATCGTCTATCTGCTGCTCATGGGACATCTGCCGAAGGAGGCGGAGCTGGCACAGTTCAAGAGTCTGCTGACAGACTATCAGGAGCTGCCCAATCACTTCAACAGCGGCGTGATCATGAAGATGCCCAGCGACAACATTATGAATACCATGGCGAAGTGCGTCCTGGCGCTCCACGCCTATGACCCCAAGCCGGATGACACCAGTCTGTCCAATGTGATGCGCCAGAGCATCCAGCTGATATCCCAGTTTCCGTCGCTGGCGGTGTTCGGCTATCAGGCATCCATGTATTTCCGCAATGACAGAAGCATGTTTATTCAAAAGCCCGATCCGAAGCTTTCGATCGCAGAGAATATTCTGTACATGATGCGGCCGGACGGCAAGTATACCCGGCTGGAAGCAAAGCTCCTGGATCTCTGCCTGGTACTGCACGCAGAGCACGGCGGCGGCAACAACTCCGCCTTTACGGTGCATGTGGTCTCTTCCTCCGGGACGGACACCTATTCTACAATCGCTGCGGCTCTCGGCTCTCTGAAAGGCCCGAAGCACGGCGGCGCAAACATCAAGGTCATGGAAATGTTCGAGGATCTCAAGCAGCACTGCCCGGACTGGACAGACGAGGATGCCCTGCGGGAATATCTGAATGGTCTGCTCCGGGGCGAGGGCTTCGACCACAGCGGTCTGATCTACGGCATGGGGCATGCGGTCTACTCCGTTTCTGATCCCAGAGCCGTGATCCTGAAATCCTTTGTGGAACAGCTGTCAGACGAAAAGGGCTGTCATGATGAATATCAGCTCTATGCCACCGTTGAGCGCCTGGCGAAAGAGGTCATCACCCGGAACCGGAAGATCTATAAGGGCGTCTGCGCCAACGTGGACTTTTACAGCGGTTTTGTGTATCGGATGCTGGGGCTGCCTATGGATCTGTTTACGCCCATCTTCGCCATCGCCCGGATCGCCGGCTGGTCGGCGCACCGTCTGGAAGAGCTCATCAACTGCCGGAAGATCATCCGCCCGGCATATCTCTCCGTGGCAGAGCCCCAGGCGTATGTGCCCTTAGAGGAACGGTAACGCCGGGAAGAGGGATTTCTCCGATTTTTTTTGAAAAACACTTGCATTTTCTGTAAGAGTATGCTATAATACAAATATCTGATGCGTTGACATCAGGAACGGATTCCGGAATATAGGTGTGCGGGTCCTGTGCAACAAAGCACCGTGAACCATGTCAGGCGGGGAACCGAGCAGCATTAAGCGGATTGTTTTGTGTGCCGCAGCAAACCTGCACACCTATGTTCCGGAATTTTTTGATGCAAAAATGCGTTTCTGCTGGGAGGTGCAGAGGTTGTATCAGGCGTTATACCGAAAGTGGCGGCCGCGGTCATTTGACGATGTGATCTCACAGCCGCATATTACGACGGCGCTCCGGAACCAGATCCGGGAGGGAAAGACGGCGCATGCCTATCTCTTTACCGGCTCCCGCGGGACCGGCAAGACGACCTGTGCCCGGATCCTGGCAAAGACGGTGAACTGTGAGCACCGCACACCGGAGGGGAATCCCTGTCTGGAATGCGATATCTGCCGGGAGGCAGAACGCGGCGCGCTGTCGGACATCGTTGAGATCGACGCCGCATCCAACAACAGCGTCGAGGACATCCGGGATCTCCGGGAGGGCACGGTGTATCTGCCGGAGCGCTGCCGGTATAAGGTGTATATCATCGACGAGGTGCATATGCTGTCCCCCAGTGCCTGGGGCGCGCTGCTGAAGGTCATGGAAGAGCCGCCGGAATATGTGAAATTTATTCTGGCGACCACAGAAGTCCACAAGGTGCCGGCGACCATCATCTCGCGCTGTCAGCGCTATGATTTTCACCGCATCCGCACCGCCGATATCGCGGCGCGTCTGGAATATATCGCCGGAGAAGAGCAGATCACCCTCGAACCGGAGGCGGCGCAGCTGATCGCGCACCTGTCCGACGGCGGAATGCGGGATGCGCTGTCTCTGCTGGATCAGTGCGCATCCGGCGGCGATGCCATTACGGCGGCTTCGGTCACGGCGGCGGCAGGCGTTGCCGGACGGGACAGCGTGTTTGCCATTCTGGAAGCCATTCAGGCGCAGGATGCCGCAAAGGCGCTGGCATGCACCGGGGCGCTCTATGACCAGTCCAAGGACATGGTGCGGCTCTGTGACGAGCTGCTGGAACAGCTGCGGAATATGATGCTGCTGAAAGCCGGTTCGGGACAGCCGGAGCTGCTGACCTGTCTCCCGGACGAGCGGCAGCGGCTGGAACAGCTGGCGCAGCAGCCGGATCTGGATACCATCCTGGGGCGGATCGCACTGCTCCAGGACTGCCGGGAGCGCATGCAGCGCAATCCGGGAAAGCGTGTGGAACTGGAAATGGCGCTGCTGCAGCTTGCCGTGCCTCATATCGCCGCCCCGGTGCAGACTGTCCCGGTACAGGCTGCTGCTCCGGCAGCGCCGCAGGTTCAGCCTGCCATGCCGGAAACGCCTGCCGCACAGCCTGCGGAAAGCGAGTCTCCGGCGGCATCCCAGCCGCTGAAGGCGTCGGATTTTCGCCCGGTGGGCAACTGGGCGGATATTCTGGCGGCATATCAGGAAGTCAACCCGGCAGTGTCCGGCAGCCTGGCGGAGTCCAGCGCCTTTGTGGCAGGAAACACCATGCTGATCGTGGCGAAAAACCGCTTTTTCCTGACGCTGCTGAAAAGCAAGGAAAACGCTGTGTCTCTCCGGGAAACCGTCAAGCAGTTCTTGGGCGTGGAGTACAACATCCGCGCAAAATGCAGCGAGCCGGAACAGCAGGCATCCAAGGCGCAGAACCTGGTGCAGAAAGCCATGGAGCATCACCTGGATACGGCTGTGGAGAACGAGTAATACTGTGAAAACCGCATCCGAAGCGGTGCGAAGGACAAGACAGCGCACTTGTACCGCGCTGTGATATATTGCTATACTGAAAGGAAAGATTATCTCATGAGAGCAAGATTACCGAAACAGAACCAGGGCGGTGCCCAGAATATGAACGCAATGATCCGCCAGGCACAGAAGATGCAGGACGAGATCTCCGAGCTCCAGGAGGACATCGAGAGCCGTGACTTTACTGCAACTGCAGGCGGCGGCGCAGTCAGCGTGACTGTCACCGGCAAAAAGACCGTTAAGGCTCTGGAGATCAAGCCGGAGGTCGTTGATCCGGAGGACATCGAGATGCTCCAGGATCTCATCATCAGCGCAGTCAACGAGGCTGTGAACCAGGTAGAAACAACCACAGAATCTGAAATGAGCAAGATCACCGGCGGTGTTTCTCTCCCGGGTCTGTTTTAAGCCGCGTCCATGGCAGGATACAATGCCCTTCCGCTGGAGCTTCTGGCGGAGGAGTTCGCGAAGCTGCCGGGCATCGGGCTGAAAACGGCGCAGCGCCTGGCATATTCCATCATCTCCCGTCCGGAAGAGGACGTGGAGCGGTTTGCCAATGCCCTGCTTGCCGCAAAGCGGGACATTCACTACTGTCCCTGCTGTCAGAACCTGACGGATCTGGAGCTTTGCCCCATCTGTGCAGACGAAGAGCGCGATCATGGCGTAGTCTGCGTGGTGGAAAGCCCCA
This sequence comes from uncultured Ruminococcus sp., assembly GCA_934463425.1. GTDB lineage: Bacteria > Bacillota > Clostridia > Oscillospirales > Ruminococcaceae > Ruminococcus_C. Next base: position 2,789 of record CAKSJP010000015.1, on the reverse strand, counting down.
AGGATGTGACGGCGCTGGAGCGCACCGGCGAATATGCCGGGGTATACCATGTGCTGCATGGTCTCATCTCGCCCATTGACGGGGTGACACCGGACAAGCTGCGCATCCGGGAACTGCTGGCGCGGTTACAGGGCGGCAAGGTACGGGAAGTCATTATGGCGACGAATCCCACGGTAGAGGGCGATGCCACAGCCATGTACCTGGCGCAGCTGTTAGAGCCGCTGGGAGTCAAGGTCACGCGTCTGGCGTTTGGCCTGCCGGTAGGCGGCTCGCTGGAATATGCCGACGAGGTGACGCTGTTCAAGGCACTGGAAAACCGGACGGCGATGTAAGCGTTATTTTGCAAGAAATATTCGCCCTGTTCGTGGGGGATTCTCCGCAGGCAGGGCGTTTTTTTATCGTGTGGGATGCGAGAATCCTCTGGCGAGTCTAGCGACTCCTCCGGCACTGCGTGCCACCTCCTCTGTAGAGGAGGCTTTCCAAATTGTCTCCTCTCATAGAGGAGATGCCCGACAGGGCAGAGGAGTCGATTTGTCCCTCTTGAAAAAGGCTTACCGTAGGGGCGAACATCGTTCGCCCGAGACTCCTCTGTCTCCCTTAAAAAGGGAGATGTCAGCGTAGCTGACAGAGGAATTTGCAAAAAATTACCCTTCTTTTTTTCTTTACTGAAAAGAAAAAAAGAAGCAAAAAAAGAAAAGAGCTCGCCAACACTTATATGTGCGGCAATGTATTACACGAAAGGCAGTGTTATTTTCGGTACAAACAACAAAAATTCCCCGGAGGGGGGAACAGGCAGCTTGCCTGCCGTAACGCTGCCCTTTTCTCTCCGTTATATTGGGGGGTAAGGCTCAGCGGCGAGCACGCCGCTCGCCAACACTTATATGTGCGGCAATGTATTACACGAAAGGCAGTGTTATTTTCGGTATAAACAACAAAAATTCCCCGGAGGGGGGAACAGGCAGCTTGTCTGCCGTAACGCTGCCCTTTTCTCTCCGTTATATTGGGGGGTAAGGCTCAGCGGCGAGCACGCCGCTCGTCCATTACAATTAGAAAGGTACAATATGATTACTGTTTCCAATGTCAGTCTGCAATTCGGCGGCGACACGCTGTTTAAAAATGTAGACCTTCAATTCAATCCCGGCAACTGCTATGGCGTCATCGGCGCAAACGGTGCCGGAAAATCCACATTCCTGAAAATTCTCTGCGGTCAGCTGAAACCCACCACCGGTGAGGTCGCGATCCCGAAAAATCTCCGCATGAGCGTCCTCAAGCAGGATCACTTTGCCTATGATGCCTATACTGTCCTGGATACCATTATTATGGGCAACCAGCGGCTCTATGATATCATGCAGCAGAAGGATGCCCTCTATGCCAAGGAGGATTTCAGCGAAGAGGACGGCATTCTCGCCTCTGAACTGGAAGCGGAGTTCGCCGAACTGGACGGCTGGGAGGCGGATGCCAATGCCTCCAAGCTGATCCAGGGTCTGGGACTGCCGGAAGAGCTGCTCTATCAGCAGATGGCAGACCTCTCTGGTAATGAAAAGGTGAAAGTCCTGCTGGCGCAGGCGCTGTTCGGCAATCCGGATATCATCCTCATGGACGAGCCGACCAACCATCTGGACATCGATGCCATCGCCTGGCTGGAGGACTTTCTGTCTGAGTATTTCGGTACGGTTATCGTGGTCTCCCATGACCGTCACTTCCTCAACGACGTCTGCACTCATATTGTCGATATCGACTATACCAAGATCAAGATGTATGTGGGCAACTATGAGTTCTGGTATGAGTCCAGCCAGATGATGCAGCGGCTCATCAAGCAGCAGAACAAAAAGGTAGAGGACAAGATCGCCGAGCTGAAAACCTTTATCGCCCGGTTCTCTGCCAATAAGTCCAAGTCCAAGCAGGCGACCTCGCGCCGGAAGCTGCTGGATAATCTGACCGTGGAAGAGCTGCCGGCATCCAGCCGCCGCTATCCGTTTATCGGATTCGACATGGATCGGGAACTGGGCAAGGAAGTGCTCCAGGTCAGCGGTATCTCCAAGACAGTGGACGGCGTAAAGCTGCTGAACAATGTCAGCTTCACCCTGGGACGCACCGACAAGGTGGCGTTTATCGGTGAGAGCGAGCAGGCGATCACCATGCTGTTCAAGATCCTCATGGAGGAGGAAACGCCGGACGAGGGCACGTTCAAGTGGGGCGTTTCCACTTCGACCTCATACTTCCCGGTGGACAATTCCGCCTATTTCAACGATAACGATGACTCCATTCTGGACTGGATTCGGCAGTATTCCACTGCGGATGAGACCGAGACCTTCCTCCGGGGCTTTCTGGGGAGAATGCTGTTCTCCGGCGACGATATCTACAAGCCGGTAAAGGTGCTGTCCGGCGGCGAAAAGGTGCGCTGCATGTTCGCCCGGATGATGCTGTTCCACTCCAACGTGCTGCTGCTGGACAGACCTACCAACCACCTGGATCTGGAGAGCATCACTGCGGTGAATAACGGTCTGGTGAACTTCAAGGGCGTTGTCATCCTGTCCTCTCACGACCACGAGATTCTGGAGACGGTGGCAAACCGCATTATCGAGATCACCCCGGACGGCTGCATCGACCGGCAGGGCACTTATGAAGAGTATCTGGCGTGGAAAAAGGAAAACGGAAAATAAGAACCTGTCTTCACAAGCGTATACAAGTGTCTTTTCGGCAAATTTTGCTGCATACTGCGTGAAAAATACTTGCCGGGCGACTGCGTTCGAGGCAGGATTCTGCTTGAGAACAAAGGAGTGTCGCAC